>NZ_JBBEGB010000036.1:0-523 GCF_037402035.1 Paenarthrobacter sp. CCNWLY172 | reverse complement strand
GGCCAGTGTTCTGGATGACGGGTACCGGAACGCGGCCCAGTTCCTGCGCGCACGGTTGCGGATCGGCATCGGAGAAGCCAAGCGCCGGCTCGCCCTCGCCCCGGACGTCCTCCCCCAGACCGGGATCACCGGGCAGGACATCCCGGCCCGCCACGCAATCCTCTCCCAAGCGGTTGGTTCCGCACTGGTGCCTTCCCGTTCGGCCTCGATCATCAGCACCGCCCTGGACAAAGTCCGGAACCTCACCGACGAGGACACCCTCACCCGGATGGAACACGCCCTCACCACCACCGCGGTCGAGACCGACCCGGACTTCGTCACCACAATGGCCAAACGCTGGATCGACGCCATCGACCACGACGGCCCCGAACCCACCGAAGAAATCCTCCGCCAACTCCAAGGCGTGTTCCTCCGCCGCCGACGCCGCCACGGCCTCCACCACCTCGAAATCTTCGCCACCGACGAACAATACGAAATCCTCACCACCGCCATGAACGTCGCCACCAACCCCCGCCTCACCACC
>NZ_JBBEGB010000035.1:0-727 GCF_037402035.1 Paenarthrobacter sp. CCNWLY172 | reverse complement strand
GAGGTTTTCCTGAGGAACTGTTGCGGGTTTGCAGGATTAGTTCTTGATCCAGCCCCGGCACAGTAGTTCTTGTCAGCCAGAGAGGCTGGAAGAAACGGCCGGCCGGACCCGCGGTGGCCTCCCGAAAGGACCATACTCAGATGGCCATCAGCCTCAAGACCACCTCCGGCAAAATCCTCGCCTCCGTCGCACTGGTCGGCACCGCAGCCGCCGTCGCCGGCATGGGAACCTACGGTGCGTTCACCTCATCGACCTCCGCGTCACAGGCTGTCACCGCAGGTACGGTTACCATCGCCCTGGGCGCCCCCGGCCCGGCCAACACCCTCAACGTCCCCATCGCAGGACTGCTGCCCGGAGACAAGGTCGAAAAGCTCGTCACCCTGGCCAACACCGGCAACTCGGACCTGAACAACGTCACCCTCACCACCTCCGCCGGGGCCACCGGATCCCTGCTCACCACCGACGTGACCAACGGTCTGCAACTGACCATCGAAAACTGCTCCGTGGCCTGGACCGGCACCGCAGCCCCCTACACCTGCACCGGAACCAAGAGCACCGTCCTGGCCTCCGCCCCGGTCATCACCGCCAACAAGGCCCTGGCCAACCTGACCGCACTGACGTCCGCCAAGACCGACAACCTCAAAATCACCACCGCGTTCCCCACCACCGCGAACAACGACTTCCAAGGCGCCACCTCCACCATCGCCTTCTCCTTCACCGGCACCCA
>NZ_JBBEGB010000034.1:0-827 GCF_037402035.1 Paenarthrobacter sp. CCNWLY172 | reverse complement strand
AAGGTCCAGATGGGTCCTGAGTTCGTCCAGCTCAAGAACCTGGTGAAGAAGGAAGGCCTGCACACTGTGTGTGAAGAGGCCGGCTGCCCGAACATTTTTGAGTGCTGGGAAGACAAGGAAGCGACGTTCCTGATCGGCGGGTCCGAGTGCACCCGGAGGTGTGATTTCTGCCAGATCGATACCGGCAAGCCGTCCCCTGTGGACATGTTCGAACCCACCAAAGTGGCCCGATCGGTGCAGGCGATGCAGTTGCGCTACGCGACCGTGACCGGTGTGGCCCGTGATGACCTGGCCGATGAGGGTGTGTGGTTGTACGCCGAAACGGTCCGGAAGATCCACGAACTGAACCCGGGCACCGGGGTGGAGCTGCTGATCCCGGACTTCTCCGGCAAGCCGGAGCACATCGCGGCGATCTGTGATTCCAAGCCCGAGGTGTTCGCGCACAACGTCGAGACCGTGCCGAGGATTTTCAAGCGGATCCGTCCGGCGTTCCGGTACGAGCGGTCCCTGGATGTCATCACGCAGGGCCGTGATCTGGGCATGGTGACCAAGTCCAACCTGATCCTGGGCATGGGCGAGACCCGGGAGGAAATCTCCGAGGCCCTGCGGGACCTGCACGCGGCCGGGTGTGATTTGATCACGATCACCCAGTACCTGCGCCCGTCCGAGCGGCACTTGCCGGTGGACCGGTGGGTCAAGCCGCAGGAGTTCGTGGATCTCCAGCACGAGGCCGAGGAGATCGGGTTCCTTGGTGTGATGTCGGGTCCGTTGGTGCGGTCCTCGTACCGGGCCGGGCGCCTCTGGGCCACCGCGATGCGGAAGAAGGG
>NZ_JBBEGB010000033.1:0-1083 GCF_037402035.1 Paenarthrobacter sp. CCNWLY172 | reverse complement strand
TCAGCATTCGACGACGTTGACGGCGAGGCCGCCCATCGCGGTTTCCTTGTACTTATGGGACATGTCCTTGCCCGTTTCCCGCATGGTCACGATCACCTCATCCAGGGACACCCGGTGCGTCCCATCACCCCACAACGCCATCTTCGCCGCGTTGATAGCCTTCGCCGCCGCGATCGCGTTCCGCTCAATACACGGAATCTGCACCAACCCACCGATCGGATCACACGTCAGCCCCAGGTTGTGTTCCATCGCGATCTCCGCCGCGTTCTCCACCTGCCCCGGCGTACCACCCATCACCTCAGCCAACCCGGCAGCAGCCATCGACGACGCCGACCCCACCTCACCCTGGCAGCCCACCTCAGCCCCCGAAATGGAGGCCTGTTCCTTGTACAACACACCCACAGCACCGGCAGTGAGCAGGAACTTCACCACCACATCATCCCGATCCTCCTGGGAGGCCTGATCCATGCCCGGGGCATAATTCAACGCGTAATACAGCACCGCCGGAATGATCCCCGCAGCACCATTGGTCGGCGCCGTGACCACCCGGCCACCCGAGGCGTTCTCCTCATTGACGGCCAGGGCGATCAGGTTCACCCACTCCTGCCAATACTTCGGATCGTTCCGGTCCTTGTCCTCCTTCAGCAGCCGCTCCAACCAGTCAGGAGCACGACGCCGGACCCTCAACCCACCGGGCAACACACCCTCACGCTTCAAACTCGTTTCAACACAGGCTTCCATCACATGCCAGATATGCAGCAAACCCTCCCGGATCTCCTCCTCCGACCGGGACGCCCGCTCATTGATGAACATGATGTCGCTGATCCCCAAACCCTTGGACGCACACCGGCCCAACAACTCCGCCGCCGTCCGGAACGGCAACGGCAACTCCTTCTTCGACTCCTCCAACTCCTGCTGTGCAGCGTTCTCCTCACCCTCCCGGACAATGAACCCGCCACCGACCGAAAAGAACGTCGCCTCCCGCAAGGTGTTTCCCTCAGCGTCGGCCACGGCGAACTTCATCCCGTTCGTATGCCGCGGCAACACCGTCAACGGATGCAACACCATATCCTCCACCGCATA
>NZ_JBBEGB010000032.1:0-1212 GCF_037402035.1 Paenarthrobacter sp. CCNWLY172 | reverse complement strand
GGTTCCACGGAGGGGCCGCTGGCAGGGACCCTGACGTTGACTGGTGGTTGTGGTGGCATGGGCGGGGCGCAGCCGTTGGCGGTGACGCTCAATGATGGTGCGTGCTTGATTGTTGATGTGGACGAGTCCCGGCTGCGTCGGCGTGTGGGTAAGCGGTACCTGGACGAGGTCGAAACCGATTTGGATGCTGCGATCGCCAAAGTCCAGGCCGCAAAGGACGAGCGCCGCGGCTGGTCCGTTGGTTACGTGGGCAACGCCGCTGAGGTCTTCCCCGAATTGCTGCGCCGCCACAAGGCCGGCGAAGTCACGTTTGACGTGGTCACGGACCAGACCTCCGCTCATGACCCGTTGTCCTACCTGCCGGAGGGCATCACGGTGGCCGAGTGGCACACCGAGGCTGAGGCTGATCCGGAGGGGTTCACCAAGAAGGCCCAGGCGTCGATGGCCCGCCAGGTCCAGGCGATGGTGGAGTTCCAGGACGCCGGAGCTGAGGTCTTTGATTACGGCAACTCGATCCGTGACGAGGCCCGCAAGGGTGGGTATGACCGTGCGTTTGAATTCCCTGGCTTCGTCCCGGCGTACATTCGTCCGTTGTTCTGCGAGGGTCTGGGCCCGTTCCGCTGGGTCGCGCTCTCGGGCGATCCGGAAGACATTGCGGTGACGGACAAGGCCATCAAGGAGTTGTTCCCGGAGAACAAGCACCTCCACAAGTGGATTGACGCTGCGGCCGACCGGGTTGAATTCGAAGGCCTGCCGGCCCGTATTTGCTGGCTTGGGTATGGCGAACGCCATAAGGCTGGTCTGCTCTTCAACCAGCTCGTCGCCGAGGGCAAGGTCAAGGCTCCGATCGTGATCGGCCGTGACCACCTGGATTCGGGTTCCGTGGCGTCCCCTTACCGGGAGACCGAGTCGATGAAGGATGGCTCGGACGCGGTCGCGGACTGGCCGTTGCTGAACGCACTGACTGCTGCATCGTCGGGCGCTACCTGGGTGTCCATCCACCACGGTGGTGGGGTTGGTATTGGCCGGTCCATCCACACTGGCCAGGTTTCCGTCGCTGACGGCACGGAACTGGCAGCCCAGAAACTGGAACGGCTCCTGACCAACGATCCCGGTATGGGCGTCATCCGCCACGTCGACGCCGGCTACGACCGCGCCATCGACGTCGCCAACGAACGCGGCGTCCGCATCCCCATGAACGAGAAGTAGGCA
>NZ_JBBEGB010000031.1:0-1663 GCF_037402035.1 Paenarthrobacter sp. CCNWLY172 | reverse complement strand
GGCGGTTTCTAGGAGTCGTTGCAACACCTGTTGGTTAGGTGGTTAGTAGTAAATCACGTAGGCGCTCGGCTGGGGTTTTCCAGCCGAGCGTTTTGCGTGGGCGGCCGTTGAGTTCCTGGGCGACGTGTTCGAGGTCTTCGGGTCCGTAGGCGGATAGGTCGGTGCCTTTGGGGAAGTATTGGCGTAGCAGGCCGTTGGTGTTTTCGTTTGAGCCGCGTTGCCAGGGGCTGGCGGGGTCGCAAAAATAGACCTGCATGTCGGTGGCGAGGGTGAAGGATTTGTGGGCTGCCATTTCGGCGCCTTGGTCCCAGGTCAGGGAGCCTCGCAGGTGTGCCGGCAATGTCGCCATTGTTTTGATGAGGCCGTCGCGGACAGTTTCGGCGGTGTGGTCGCCCGGGAGGTGGACGAGCATCACGTATCGGGTGGTGCGCTCGACTAAGGTCGCGATCGCGGACTGGTTCAGGGCCCCGGTGATGAGGTCGCCCTCCCAATGGCCGGGCACCGCGCGGTCCTCGATCTCGGGTGGTCGTTCGGAAATCATGATCATCGGGTCGACGAATCTGGGGGTGCGCTGCTCGTCCGTGCGGTGGGGTTTACGGCGGGTCCGGCCGGTGCGTAGCGCTGCCTGGACCTCGCGTTTGAGTCCGCCCCGTGCCTGGAGGTAGAGGGCCTGATAAATGGTCTCGGTGCTCACGCGCATCTCCGGTCTGTCGGGGAATTCTTCGACCAGGGTGTGGCTGATCTGCTCTGGAGACCAGCGTAGGAGCAACTTGTCTTTCACGTAGTTGCGCAGGCCCGACTCGATGGCCAGTTTGGCGGACTTGGGCCGCCTCCGCCGGGTAGCTGCCTTGCGATGCGCTCCGTGGGGCAAGTAGCCCAGGAGGGGGTCGGTATTTCGTGCCAGCTCCCGGCTGACTGTTGAAGGCGATCTGCCGATGGTGCGGGCGATCGCCCTCACCGAGGAGCCAGCTGCCTGCAGATCCCGGATCAATTCCCGTTCCTGAACATTGAGGTATCGCGGGTCAATAGGTTTCTCTAACGCTGATACTTCCACCGGCACCACTCCTGGTGTGCCGGTGGAAGAGGTCTTAGTGGTCACACCACGTTTGTAATCGACCACCCGGCCATCCGGATAAATGCGTCGCCCACCAGACTTCCTGATCCCGCGTTCCCACTCCCGGGCGGTCTTAGGATTGACACCTACGGCGGTGATGGCTTCGCTTCGGCTCATTCCGACCTTCCGCAGCCGAAGGAATTTCTCCCGCCGGTCGGATCCTGGGGCTTTGCTGGCAATTCCCGCTTCCGAGGCCCAGCGGTGGCAGGTATTGACGTTCAAACCAAGTTCGGCAGCGGCCAGAGTCACGCTCTCCACGCGCCGGAGGACCGTGAAGAACTCTTCTTTCTGCTCTGGCGCGTACTGCGTCCTGACGACCTTCTCGTTCCGGACGCCAGCCTTCCGGCACCACTGGTAACAAGTCACCCGATTCAGTCCAAGTTCCGAAGCTGCGGCAGTGACGCTGCCAAGACGATCAAGGGCTTGAAAGAACTGAGTCCTTAGCTCAGGCGCGTACATCCGCCGGTTTACCGGTACCTTCTTTAAAGACGACACGGTCGTTGCAACTCCCAAAAATTCTGGGTGTTGCAACGACCGCTAGAACCGGCC
>NZ_JBBEGB010000030.1:0-1891 GCF_037402035.1 Paenarthrobacter sp. CCNWLY172 | reverse complement strand
GGAGAGTAGGACACCGCCGGACAACCATTAAGGCAAGAGCCCCGACCACAGGTCGGGGCTCTTCCCCTTTAACCACCACCCACACAACCCACACACCCCAGCACCGCCAATCTCCACGAAGAGGAGCTCCTTCTTCGCAACTTTGTTGTCGCGGCTCTCGGGCGGAACTGCCTTTCCCGTCTAAAGCAATGCCTGGCGGGCTTACTCCTTGGTACCTCGAACTGGAAGAGAACTCGGGGCTCAACTTCGGCGGTGGCGGCAACGCTCAATTCGATCCGGAATCCGCTACGTTCGACTGGGCCTGCTGATAGCGCAATCAGGGGTATCTGGCCGTAGCCGTCTATGCGCTTAGACAAGGCCAAGACCAGTCCACGACATGTCACGTAAGCCGATCCCCTACCGAACGCTCTGGTGCTCTCCTTTGAGAGCCTGGGCGTTAGGTCAGCCGCACCCTTAGGGCACCGGCATCTCATCGGTGGGTCCCACAAAGCCCGGGCGTGAACAGCGCCTAAGAAGAATCAACTCCTGCGTTCAGCGGCGGCTTCCATGCGTCTTGTGCCAGTACTCGGCGCCCTTGCTGCTGGAACGCAAGATGGCGTCCGGCTGCGAAGCTGGCCACATCTCCAGCAGGTAGTAATCGATAACCTCTTCGGAGAACTCTCCGTCTTCTCCTGCAACGCGGGCCTTCGCACTGACCCGCAAACGGTAGCTTCCGGGCGGCACATCCCTTAGTTCACCGCTCGCATCCGCTGCGGCGACAGCATATTCTTGGGCAGCGAAATGTAGTGGCGTGAAACCAGCTTTGTCATGGGCATCGGGGGAAGCCCCCTCAGCCAGCAGCGCCTCCAGGGTGGCAACATCGTTTTCCAAGGCGGTGGTTCATTCTGTCCATAAGTGCCGTCGGCGGGCTTTCGCTTCAGCGATGAACCTTCTGTCTCAAGCCCCGTCGAACGTTCCCTGCCTGAGTTCAAACAGAGGTGTGGCCGATGATGGCAATCCAGGAGAGCCGTGCACAAACGTCAGAAGGTAGAGTCGGCGCGAACTAGGCGTTGGACGACTTCGCGGCCTTCGCCGCTGCCTTTGCTGCCTGTTTGCTGGCACGGACCTTTACCAAGGACTGTGGATCCACGATGTCGGCAACGGACAAGTACGATCCTTCCTCGCCGTAGTGGCCGGCGGCTTCCCGCCATCCATCGGCTTGAAGGCCGCATTGCTTGCCAAGCAGGGCCAGGAAGATCTTCGCCTTCTGCTCGCCGAAGCCTGGCAACGCTTTAAGTCGGCGCAGTACCTCGGGACCGTCGGGGTTGCCGCGGGTCCAGATCGAGGCAGCATCACCATTCCAGTCGCTGTGGACCGTTTCCGCCAGTGCCTGGACCCTGCCGGCCATGGAACCGGGGAAGCGATGGACGGCCGGCTTCTCCTTGAATACTTCGACGAAACCAACGGGATCGTGCTCAGCGATGGTGGCTGGATCCAAGGACCCGAGGCGGGCACGAATCTTCTCAGGGCCGGCAAAGGCAGATTCCATGGTGACCTGTTGATCGAGCAACATGCCCGTGAGCAACGCAAAAGCGTCGTCACTGAGCAGTCTGTCGGCGGCGGCATCTCCCGTGATGTGCAGTTCCATGCGTTCCATCCTCCCACCAGGCGGCGTCAACGTCATTGGCCCGCTGATTGCGACCCATAACTGTGCAGTGCGCTGCAGCCACGCTGCATATCTTCCCTGCCGTGCGGCGGAGCTGATGCCCTGACGTCCGGCGCGTTCGACGGCGGTTTGGTGGGGTTTTGGGGGTGGGTTTGGTGTGGGTGGGGTTGGGTGTGGGGGTGGATTTGCGTTGGGGGTTGGGGGCGTGTATTGTTTTCTGAGTCGCCGGGTGCGAAACGGAAAGCC
>NZ_JBBEGB010000029.1:0-2654 GCF_037402035.1 Paenarthrobacter sp. CCNWLY172 | reverse complement strand
AGGTTGGACGTGGCTGCAGGAGAAGAGACCTCACACATCCTCAGCGGGTTGACTGCCCAGCTGCCTGATCGTGATCCGGAAGAGACCGCGGAGTGGATTGAGTCCCTTGATGCGTTGATCGCGGAGCAGGGTACCGAGCGTGCCCAGTACATTATGCGTTCGTTGCTTCAGCGTGCCGGCGCGAGGTCGGTGGGTGTGCCGATGGTGACGACCACTGATTATGTGAACACGATCCCGGTGGACCAGGAAGCGCCGTTCCCGGGGAACGAGGAGTTCGAGCGCCGGTATCGTGCGTACATGCGGTGGAATGCCGCGGTCATGGTCCACCGTGCGCAGCGTTCCGATATTGGTGTGGGCGGGCATATTTCCACCTATGCCGGTGCTGCGACGTTGTATGAGGTGGGGTTCAACCACTTCTTCCGTGGCAAGGACCACCCCTCCGGCGGGGACCAGGTGTTCTTCCAGGGCCATGCTTCCCCTGGCATGTACGCCCGGGCGTTCATGGAAGGCCGTCTGACCGAGGAGGATTTGGACGGGTTCCGTCAGGAGAAGTCCAAGGCCGGCCATGCGTTGTCTTCGTACCCGCACCCGCGCCTGATGCCGGATTTCTGGGAGTTCCCGACCGTGTCGATGGGTATCGGCCCGATGAACGCGATCTACCAGGCCCAGTCCAACCGGTACCTGCAGAACCGTGGCATCAAAGACACCTCGGACCAGCAGGTCTGGGCGTTCCTCGGTGACGGGGAAATGGACGAGCCCGAGTCCCGTGGTTTGTTGCAGCTCGCCGCGAACGAGAACCTGGACAACCTGAACTTCGTGATCAACTGCAACCTCCAGCGCCTGGACGGACCGGTCCGCGGCAACGGCAAAATCATGCAGGAACTCGAAGCGTTCTTCCGCGGTGCGGGCTGGAACGTGATCAAGGTCGTTTGGGGCCGGGAATGGGATCCCCTGCTGGAAGCAGACCAGGACGGGGCGTTGGTGAAAATCATGAACGAAACCCCCGATGGTGACTACCAAACCTACAAAGCCGAGTCCGGCGGGTTCGTGAGGGAACACTTCTTCGGCAAATCCCCGCAGACCAAGGACATGGTCGCGGATTTGGACGACGAACAGATCTGGGGCCTCAAACGCGGCGGCCACGACTACCGCAAGGTCTACGCCGCGTACAAGGCCGCGACCGAGTTCAAGGGCAAACCCACCGTGATCCTGGCCAAAACGGTCAAGGGCTACGGACTGGGCCCGCACTTCGAAGGCCGCAACGCCACCCACCAGATGAAGAAACTGACCATGGAAGACCTCAAAGCCTTCCGTGACCACCTCCGCATCCCCATCAGCGATGACCAACTCGACGCTGACCTCTACCGGCCCCCGTACTACCACCCCGGCATGGACGCCCCCGAAATCAAGTACCTCATGGAACGCCGGGCCGAGCTCGGCGGGTTCGTCCCCGAACGCCGCCGCAAACACACCGAGGTCACCTTGCCCGACGCGAAGTCCTACGACGTAGCCAAACGCGGATCCGGGAAACAACAAGCCGCCACCACCATGGCCTTCGTCCGTTTGCTCAAGGACCTGATGCGGGACAAGAACTTCGGCGCCCGGTTCGTGCCCGTCGTCCCCGACGAATCCCGGACCTTCGGGATGGACGCGTTCTTCCCGACCGCGAAAATCTACAACCCCAAAGGCCAGAACTACCTCTCCGTGGACCGCGACCTCGTCCTGGCCTACAAAGAATCCCCCGCCGGACAACTGATCCACCCCGGCATCAACGAAGCCGGCGCCGTCGCAGCCTTCACCGCCGCCGGCACCGCCTACGCCACCCACGGCGAACCCCTGGTCCCGATCTACGTGTTCTACTCCATGTTCGGCTTCCAACGCACCGGCGACTCCTTCTGGGCCGCAGCCGACCAAATGACCCGCGGCTTCATCATCGGCGCCACCGCAGGACGGACCACCCTCACCGGCGAAGGACTCCAACACGCCGACGGACACTCCCCCCTCCTGGCCTCCACCAACCCCGCCGTGAAAACCTACGACCCCGCCTACGGCTACGAAATCGGCCACATCATCCGCCACGGCCTCGAAGAAATGTACGGCGAGGCCTCCGAGGACCACAACGTGATGTACTACCTCACCGTCTACAACGAGCCCATCACCCAACCCGCGGAACCCGAAAACCTGGACATCAACGGACTCCTCAAAGGCATCTACAAACTCGCAGACGCCCCCACCGCGGACGGCACCAACACAGCGAACCGCCCCACCGCGAACATCCTCGCCTCCGGCGTGTCCGTGCCCTGGGCCCTCGAAGCCCAACGGATCCTCGCCGAAGACTGGAACGTCGCCGCCGAAGTCTGGTCCGTGACCTCCTGGAACGAACTCCGACGCGACGGACTCGCCGCCGAAGAACACGCCTTCCTCAACCCCGGCCAACCCGCCCGCACCCCGTTCATCACCGAACAACTCGCCGGCCACACCGGACCCGTCATCGCCGTCACCGACTACATGAAAGCCGTCCCCGACCAAATCCGCCAATTCATCCCCAACGACTTCGCCGCCCTCGGAGCAGACGGCTTCGGCTTCTCCGACACCCGCCAAGCCGCACGCCGCTACTTCAAAAACGACACCCACTCCATCGTCGCCAAAACCCT
>NZ_JBBEGB010000028.1:0-3291 GCF_037402035.1 Paenarthrobacter sp. CCNWLY172 | reverse complement strand
CAACCATTAAGGCAAGAGCCCCGACCACAGGTCGGGGCTCTTCCCCTTTAACCACCCAACCCCTAACCACCCACACAACCCACACACCCCACCAGCGCCTACCCCGGGCCAGCCCCTGCAGTCCGGAGCATTCCCAGATAGTGGTCAACGCTGCCGGCATCAACCACACCACTCCCGGCTGCTCGTTCTCCGCTGGCTGGCGTTAGTGCCGTAAGGGCCCGGCCGATCATGGATGGTTCACGCAGTTCGCAGGCAGTCTGGGCCATCACACACCAAGTGGCCTCCAACAAGAGGTCCCGGGGCGGATCCGATAGCTGCCGAAGTGCGGTTGCTGCCATGGTTTGGTGACCGGAGCGCAGCAACAGAAGGGGACGCACCCATGGTTCGTAGGGGCCGAAGTCCCCGTCAACCAGTTCCTCCCCGTTGCGTAGTTGTCGGGTGAACGACGCAAACGCAAGGATTCCCTCGCTGAAGCCTGGCATTTCCTCAGGAACAGGAGGCGTCGCACCGCCGTCGAGGAACGTCCAGCGGAACCATTGGGTGAAGACCGCTGCCAAGGGGCGCTCGTGCCGCACGGCCAGTTGATCCACTGCATTGGCTTCACGAAGGGCGGAATCAACGTCGGACAAAGCGCACAGGGCCTGCATCCGAATCAGACGCCCGTTAATCTCAAAGGTGGGTGAATCGGCGTCGAACGCTGTTGCTATCAGCTGCCGGCCGATGTCATCGCGGTGCTTTGCCAGGCCTGCGTAGGCGAATGCCTGCATGAAGTGGGCGCTCAGGGCAAAGCAAAGAAGGTGGCTGTCGCCTACTTTTCGGGCCAACGCAACGGCCTCGGCCGCTTCGGCCTGTCTGCTCGCCGTTCCGCGGGACTCCATGGCGATCGTCGCGAGAAGGCGGGCCCGGCTGCGGTCGCTGAGGTGGGCGGGTGGAGCCAAGGCAGCCTCAGCTGCGGCGACCACAGTGGCAGCAGCCGCGGGATCGTCTGTTCGAGTCCATATCCCGGGGACGTCGTAACCTCCGATGATTCTCGCGGCGAGTTCGGGATCGTTGAGGCCGGCGGCCGCCTCGATGGCAGCAAGACGTTGCTGACGGGCCGTCTGGAGATCGCCGGCGACCGCAAGGCTGCCCAACACCGCATTCGAAGCCTCCAGTTGGGCCCGCACGCCGCCACTGGAATAGGCGCTGGCGATCGGGGCCAAATTGGCTGACTCTGGCCGATCCAATTGTGGGTCCCGGCGGAGAATCCGGGTCTCCAGATCCGCGAGGGCGGGGCTGAGGTCCAGCCCGAGTTCGTCGGACAGCTGACGTCGTGCCTTGCGAAGCACGGCAAGAGCGTCGCCTTGGCGGCGGCCCCGGTACAGAGCCAGAGCCAGCAATCGCCATCCTTCCTCGCGCCACGGGTTGGCCGCGACATGCGTTTCCAGGATGGCCGCAGCCTCGTTTGGCCGGGCGTCTGCGAGGCGGGCTTCGGCACAGCGTTCGACGGCGGTCTGCCGCAGCCCGCTCAGCCGCGTCGCCTCAGGTACCGCCCAGGGACGCTCGGAAAATTCCTGGTATGGGCTTCCGTTCCACTCCGCGAGGGCAGCAGACAAACGTGAATCAGCGTCGGCGGGATCGGCCCCAACTGCCCCGGCTACGGTCGTTTCAAAGCGCCAGGCGTCCACCGCGTCGGCGTCGAGCCGCAACGCGTAGCCGTCAGCAACCGTGACCAGGACGGAGGCCAAGGTTCGGGGCTTCCGGTGTGGTTCAAGGATTCGCCGCAGCTCGCCAACGAAGCTTCGGATGGCTCCCACTGCTCCGTTCGGTGGCATGCCATCCCATAGTTCTTCGGCAAGGTCCGCGGTGGGAATGGCCCGGCCCCGCAGCGCGACCAGGATCGCGATGATCTCCCGATGCCTGCGCTTGGACAGTTCCAACTGGACCCCGTCAACACTCACCTCGATAGGGCCGAGAACTCGGATCTGCGGCGTACTCACGGGTCAATCGTAGTCACGGGCCCCGACAAGCAACCGGCAGAGTCGGCTGATTCGCCGCTGATTCGGTGGCGGGATAGTAGGGGAACACATCCGGAGAAGGAGACCCCCTTGACGTTGAAATTGCTGCCTGAAGCTACCTACCATCGCGTCCCTGCAGCACCCCATGTGGAACTGAACGTTGCCGTCGCGGGGAGTGGACCCGCCGTCGTACTTTTGCATGGCTTCCCCCAGACGCATCTGATGTGGCGTCACGTCGCCGCCGACCTGGCGGCGGATTACACAGTCATCTGCCCGGACCTTCGAGGATACGGTGCGAGTGATAAGCCCCTGGAGGACGGAGAAGAGACCTATTCCAAACGCACCATGGCGGCCGACGTCGTTGCAGCAGCACGGGCCCTGGGCCATCAGCGCTTTGCCCTCGCCGGTCACGATCGCGGCGCGCTGGTTGCCATTCGCGCTGGGCTGGATCACGTTGACGCAGTGACCCATCTTTTGTCACTGGACGTGCTGCCAACCTTGGACATGTGGGACATTCTCCGGGGTGCCGATGCCAAGGTGGCGTGGCACCTGTACCTCATGGCCCAGCCTGCCGGAATCCCGGAGTCCATGATTGAAGCTACGGCCGATGCGTTTTTCGCCTCATTCCTGGATGGGTGGACCGCTGACCCTGACGCGATTCCGGAGTCTTATCGGGAGGAGTATCTGAGGGCATCACGTGGGGCGGTGGCATCGATCGTTGCGGACTACCGCGCTTCTGCCGGCATCGATGTAACGCATGATCGGGCCGACCGTGAGTCCGGACGCACTCTGGAGATGCCCGTCACCGTGATGCAGCAGGATTGGGGAGCTGTGCTGGGCTATGACGCTGCCGCTCTCTGGGGCGCCTGGGCGCCTGACCTCCGTCACATGACCTTTGACGGCGGCCACTTCATGGCCGAGGAAAATCCCGGCGCCGTCAGCGCTGCGTTGCGGGAGCTGATGAAGCGCTAGGAGCCAGCGCCCGACGGCGGTTTGGTGGGGTTTTGGGGGTGGGTTTGGTGTGGGTGGGTTGGGGTGTGGGGGTGGATTTGCGTTGGGGGTTGGGGGCGTGTATTGTTTTCTGAGTCGCCGGGTGCGAAACGGAAAGCCGGAAGGTGTGTACGGTTCGGTAGGCGGCCAAAAATAACTCTTCTTTTCCAATGGCCCTGTTTGGGTGCGCTGCTTTGTGTGGTGTGCTGTGGGTGATGTTTTGGGGGGTCTGTTGTTTGAGAACTCAATAGTGTGCCAAGTTTGTTGATACCGATTGTTTTATTGATTGGTTGAAATTATGGCT
>NZ_JBBEGB010000027.1:0-5571 GCF_037402035.1 Paenarthrobacter sp. CCNWLY172 | reverse complement strand
ACCCCAGCCGAGCGCCTACGTGATTTACTACTAACCACCTAACCAACAGGTGTTGCAACGACTCCTAGAAACCGCCGTTCCTGGGTGGCCGGCCGCTGTTGTACCGCTTGGTTCCGACTTGGTCCCGGCGAATTTCGTTGACGGGGATGGTCTGGGCTAACCTTATCTAGCGCTCTTTCGCGCTGTGCTTCGGGTAACCGGAGCGTGCCTCCTTAGCTCAGTTGGCCAGAGCACCGCTCTTGTAAAGCGGGGGTCGTCGGTTCGAATCCGACAGGGGGCTCCACGAACCCCTCCATTCCGGCGATTTTGCCGGGATGGAGGGGTTTTTCGTGTCTGGTTTCGGGCGCGACGCACGACTGTTGTTGCAGGAATCAGATTTCAGCAACAACGAGTCCGGGCGGACCCAGGCGCTGAACGGCGTCGAATTCGGCGCTGGCGGCGCACAGCGCTACTCCAAGAGGCGTCTCACATGGATGGATTATTTGGCCTCACCAGGTCCGCGGCAACACTGAAAGCGGCAGGAAGGTGCTACTTTCGGACGCTGATCACCGGTGCAGTCTTCTGACGAAGCTGCATCAGGCCAGCGACAGTCAGCCCGGCAGTAAGCGCCAGGGCCGCTACCCACAGTGTGAGGCCGGTGAGGTCGTGGATGGCCATTTGGGGGAGCCGTCGATCAGGCACGGCGATCACGCCAATGAAGGCGCCGACGAGGCCGAAGTAGCTTCCGGTCATAAACCGCTGATGCGCCCGGATGTTGCCGCGGCGGACGGTCACCAGGCCCATCGTCAGGGTGCAGAACGTCAGCACGGAAAGGGCGTGAAGCCAGTTGAATCCGCCGTCGATGGTCCGGATCCCGAACGAGGTGAGGACGACGACATACATGGCCACCGCCCAGATGCGCCCCAGGATTTTGTGCGCTGCGCTGCCTTTGTTGCGGCGGAGCAGGTTGACGGCGCCGAAGATCAGGGCGTAGCCCGCTGCGATGGCGTGCAGAGCGATCAGGAAAGTCCACGGCGAGGGCATACGGCCAGCCTAGCGAAGTCGGAAGTGACTATCGGGCTGTGGCAGCGTGGACGATCGTTGATCAAGGGGCAATCGGGCCGGGCCTTCCGGCCCTACCGCATCGCCGGCGGCCAGCAGTTGAAGTGCTTCCGCGGCCGGCGTCCCCGGGTCCGCAGCGTACATGAGGATCCTGTGCCCGGACTCGTCGGGCGGTGTGAGGACCTCGAAATTCAGCTCCAGGTCACCTACTTCGGGGTGGTGCATATGCTTCAACCCGGACATGCAGTTCTCAACGGGGTGCCGAGCCCATAATTTCGCGAACTCCTCACTCTTCAAGGTGAGCTCACCAACCAAGGAAGCGAGTTCAGGGTCATCTGTGGCCCGGCCGGCGACGAGCCGTAGTGATGACACCGCACGCGTGGCTTCCTCCAGCCAGCGTGGGTAAAGTTCGCGGGTGTGCTGGTCAAGGAACAACAAACGCGTCATGTTTGGCCTTGTTGCAGCCGACTTCGGTGCGTCGTAGTCCAAGTGCCCTGCAACCAATCGATGACCGAGCCGGTTCCAGGCAAGCACCTCGCTGCGGCGTCCCAGCACGATGGCGGGGGTGCTCGACATTGACTGAATCAGGCGGAGCGTCCCGGTCCTGGCCTTGTCCGGCTTCGTCACAGTGCGGCGTTTGGTGGTGCGGGCCCGGGCAAGATTGAACAGGTGGGCTCGCTCGTCAGTGTTGAGATTCAGGGCCCGGGCGATCGCATCAATGATGGCATCAGAAGCATTGTTACTGAGGCCCTGCTCCAGACGGGTGTAGTAGGTATTGCTGACTCCCGCGAGCATGGCCAGTTCCTCCCGCCGGAGGCCTGGTACGCGGCGGATGCCGTAATTGAGCAGGCCAACGTCTTCCGGCTGCAGAGCCGCCCTTCGGACTCGAAGGAACTCCCCAAGTTCACTCACCATAGTCATGACCACCATTCTGCCGGTCCCCACCGGCAGTGTCCTGTCCCTGTCAGGGGTAGGCAGGAGGGGGTGTGGTTCATCCGGGCACATGCGTAGACCATTGGAGCTGTGAAGAAGCCGCCCACGGGCGGTTACAGCTCCAGCAAAGGATCACCGATATGACGACACAACCGGATGTCACCAAAGGCACCAGCCTTCCATCTGCCACCGTCCACGAACCCCAACCGGACTCGAAAAGGCAGATGACAGGCCGGCAGCGGCTGGCCCTTATTGTCCTGCTCGCAGCGAGTTTCACCCTCGCTGTTGACTTCTCCATCCTTAGCGTCGCCCTCCCGGCCATCGGCACCGATGTTGGCTTCAGCCTGGAGAACCTTCAGTGGATAGCGACGTCATTCGCCCTGTGCGCTGCGGGCCTGACATTGCTGTTCGGACGTGTCGCCGATATTGCCGGACGCCGCAAAATGTTCATCATCGGCATGGCC
Organism: Paenarthrobacter sp. CCNWLY172; assembly: GCF_037402035.1. NCBI lineage: Bacteria > Bacillati > Actinomycetota > Actinomycetes > Micrococcales > Micrococcaceae > Paenarthrobacter > Paenarthrobacter sp. CCNWLY172. Next base: position 3,133 of record NZ_JBBEGB010000027.1, on the reverse strand, counting down.
CTGCTTGGCGCGGCGTCGCTGGCCGGCGGATTGGCTGCCGACCCGGCCTTGTTGCTCATTGCACGCGTGGGACAAGGCGTCGCGACGGCCATTGTCGTTCCCGCTGCCCTGTCCCTGTTGCTGGCATCCTTCCCGGAAGGCCCGCTGCGCGATAAGGCACTGGGCCTTAATGGATCACTCATGGCCGCGGGCTTTACGACCGGCGCTATCCTCGGCGGACTGCTGACGGACCTGCTGAGCTGGCGGTGGGCGTTCTTCATCAACGTGCCTGTTGCCATCGCAGTACTGGTTATCGCTCCCATCGTCCTCGCCGAGAGCAAGCCCACCACGAAGTTGAAGCTGGACGTTCCGGGTGCTGTCACCGTTACCCTCGGCCTTCTGGCCCTTGTCTTCGGTTTGACGAACGCCGCCGAGCACTCCTGGACCAATCCATTGACTTTGGGCTCCCTCGCGGCAGCCGTCGTGTTCTTTGTTGCCTTTGTTGCGGTCGAACGCCGGGCAAGCTCGCCGCTGGTACCGCTGGAGATCTTGAAGCGCTCCACTGTCGCCTGGGGCAACATCGCCGGCATCCTGGCCTTCGTCACTGAAACCTCCCTGGTGTTCTTGCTGACGCTGTACCTGCAGCAGGTTCTCGGCTACACCCCGCTCGGTGCAGGATTGGCCTTCGCGGTCCTCGGTCTCGGCACGGTACTCGGTGGCGTCCTCGGACCCAGGGTGATCGGAAAGATCGGCAACAAGAAAGCCATCGTCTACGGATTTATAGTCCAGGCCATTGCCACAGGCATCCTCGTCCTGCTCAGCGCAGACCCCGCATCCATCGGTCTGCTCCTGGTCGCCACCTTCATCGGTGGTGTAGCAAACCTTGTTGTCATCGTCGGCTTCATGGTCACTGCAACATCCGGGCTGCCTGATGAAGAACAAGGCCTGGCCACGGGACTGGCAACCATGAGCCAGCAGATCGGCATCACCATGGGCATCCCCATTATGAGTGCCATCTTCACGGCTCAAATCCTCAGCATCGGTAACAACGAGGCCCCCGCCGTCCTCAGCGGTGTCACAACCGCCATCTGGGTCAACGCCGGCCTTTGCCTGCTCACCGCACTGGTTGTGGGCCTGTTCCTGCGCAAACCGGCGATGTCCGCCAACTAAGCCCCAGAGGCAGAAGCCCTACATCTGGCTCACGGGCAGTTCAGTGTTCCTGTCAAGGGTGCGCCCGCCCACGCGTTGGTGGAGTTGGGCACCTTGTAGTAACCGCGGATCTGGTAGGTCCAGGTGCCTGAGAGGTTGCTAGTGCTTTGGACCCCTGAGCTGTAGGCCTTTCCTGAGGCCTTGCTGAGGTCGCCCGTGAACCGTACGACGCCGTCGGGGTCTATGACCTTAAGCTCGTGGTAGTTCGCGTAGGCGACGGCCGCGAAACTGCTGACGCTGATTTTGGCTTGGCCAAACCAGAGGAATGAATCGCAGGACTTCGACACACTTACCGTGCTGGCTGCCGGCGCGGGGATCTTTGCCGCACTGACAGCCATCGCTCCTGGCGCGGTGTCGCTGAACTGGGCGTGCGCAGGTGAAATGTAGACGCCCATCAGCAGTAACATGACCGCCAGGATGGTGGCCGGTACTTGCCGGATGATGCCTTTGCCATGCATGTGCGTGATGCCGTCCCGGTAGTGCGGATGATGTGTTTCCAGTGTGCCGAACGGGCCTCAGGAAACACCTCGGTGAACACTCAAGGTCCGCTCAAGACCGAAAAAAACCCCGGTGCCGGCTCAGCGATGTATGCGCGGCCCTGATGAGGTCGGACCGTGAAGCGAGACAGCGGTCTGCCGTCTGCCTCAGCGCCGGCAGCGCATGAGCGGCGTCGTCGAAGTGGTTTTCCCGGATCATTGATTCGATGGCCCGGCATTGGTGCTCCGTTTCCCTGGCTCCCACCATGGAAGAGCTGATCTTGAGGCTAAGAACAGCGGTGGTGGTCTCCGTTGCGTCATGCTCGTCCACAGCGTGGACTATGCGTTCGACGCGCTGCGGAAGCATCGCGAGGTATTTGGCGAGGAAACGCAGTGCCGGTTCAGGGCTTCCCAGTTCCTCGGCGAGTGATTGGAGCCTGCCCAGGTCCAGTTCACCGCCTGGATTACCCGATGGCTTCATCGCGGCCTCCGGCCGTTTCCCCGGGTGTGGTCTTGGCGGGCTCTTTGGTCCAGATGGAGGCGAGCATTCCGATGACCAGTACGGCGGGTGCGCCGTACATCAGAATGTTCATGACGATGGGTTCGCGAAGGGCGCGGATGGCGTTGCCTACGTAGGGGATGGTGGTGACCTGCTTGTCCACGGTTTGCCCCTGCAGGGTGGCTATCCAGGGGTCGATACCGTTGTTGGCGTCGCCTTTGGTCTGGACTGCCACGCCGCCGTCGGCGGTGGTGCTGATCTCCGTGATCCGGTGGGTTTCCACCCGCTGGTCTTCGACCGGGATGTGGTAGGTGATGATGTCGCCGACCTTGACGTCGGTGATGGGGGTGGGGACGGTGACGACGACGTCGCCCGGGTTGATCAGCGGGGCCATGGATCCTGTGAGCATGGTGGAGGTCTGGTAACCCAGGACGCGCGGGCCGATCGCGAGGAACAGGAACACCAACGCAGCGAGGACCAGCATGCCCACGCCCATACCCCTCACCACTTTGCCGGCTATCCGGCGGAGGGAGCCGGTTGTGCCGGCAAAGGAGGTGGCCGCTGCGGGCTGCTTCACAGCGGCGGTCTTAGGAACGGAAGGAACGACGACGGCGGCTGGCTGGGGTCCGCTCCCTGCTGCGGCCGAACGCCGGCCGCGAACTGCGGGGGTGGTGATGGTGCTCAGTGCGCTCATGCCTGGCGTTCCTTTCGTGGTGTTCGACGTGCTTTCAGTCTGTCCTTCCCCGCTCAAGAGAGTGTGCGGGCGGGCCTCAAGACTTGATCAGGAAATGGCCAGGAACCGGCCGGAAGGGCATGCCGGCCGGCCCCTGGGGTCTATCGGGCTGCCTGTTGGGTGTCAGCGGGGTGGGTGTTATTTGGTGGTTTCGGTGCGTTGGGTGCCGGTGAAGGAGAAGGCGATGGTGGAGGTGGCGCCTTGGAAGTCGTTGTTCGCGGTGGTGGGGAACGCGGT
>NZ_JBBEGB010000026.1:0-5696 GCF_037402035.1 Paenarthrobacter sp. CCNWLY172 | reverse complement strand
ACCGCGTTCCCCACCACCGCGAACAACGACTTCCAAGGCGCCACCTCCACCATCGCCTTCTCCTTCACCGGCACCCAGCGCACCGAAACCACCAAATAACACCCACCCGCTGACCCCCAACAGGCAGCCCGCGGTAACACCGGGCAGCCAGCTGCGATTGCCGCAACAGAAACACCGTCAAGCCCCGCCGGGCCTGGTCGGGCGCCCCCCTGCCCGATCAGGTCCGCCGGTATTTTCCCGGCAGCCAATATTCCGGGCCAGCTGTATTAATGAGTACGCCGGATCCCTGATCACACCCTGGTCCTGAGCCAGCCTTGAGGACTTTCCGAAGGAAGCCGGAGCCGGGCCACGCAGGCTCCGATTCAGGCTCGCCCCGGAAGCCGATCAACACCCGGAAGGAACGCCAGGACAATGAGCACCCTCAACAGCGCCCCCATCACAGGCATCAAGGCAGCCGACGTCACTACCTGCCACATCCCGGGCGAAGACCAGCGGGTGAAAACCCAGATCATCACCACTGGCGCCCCAGAGCCCGAAGCAGCACCTGGTGAGTGACTGGCGGGCAGTGATGAGTCACGCTGAACCACACCCGACACCATCGGAATCTGTTCTGGAGGCGTGCACGCTACAGGCACTGGCTGATGAGTTGGACGACTCTGCGCCGGCCATCAGCTTCCTCTCCACATACCTGTCCATGCTGCCGGGCAGGATCCTCAGAATCTCCACGGGCCTTTGCCTGCGCGATGCCGATGCCAGTATGGACGCGGTCTTGAGCCTCAAGATTTCCTCCGCCATGGTGGGGGCTTTGGAAACGGAAAACCAGTGCCGGGCCATTGAAATCATGATCCGGGGCGACCATTTCGATTCCGCGGTCCTGGCACTCCCCGCGCTGCAGAACTCCACGGACCGCTGCTTCGCGGCGGGTCCGCAGCTGCTCGTGAAAGCGCAAGGGTCACTGCGGCAGGGCCAAGGGCAATGAATCCCGGGCGGTGAGCGCCCGGTGGTGAATCCCCGGCGGTGAGCTCCCGGTGGTGAAAATGAGTTAGTGGTGGGTCGGCACGGAGGTGTCGGCGGCTTTGACCTCATGCGGCACCAGGAACAACGCGGCAACGGCCAGGACACCGGCACCTGCAAAGACGTAGAAGCCTGCAGGGTAGGCGATATTCGCGGCCACCAGGGTTCCGGTCACCGCAGGACCAACGATCGCGCCCAACCTGCCGACCCCCGCAGCGAAGCCCAGTGCAGTTCCGCGGAGCCTGGCCGGGAAGAGCTGGCTGACCCAGGCATACACCAGCACCTGGGAGCTGAAGACAAAGACTCCCGTCACGAAGACGGCCGCGTTGAGCAGGAATTCGTTCTGGATCTTGACGCTGAGGATGGCAAGCAGCACCGCCGACAACCCGAACCACAGCAGCACGATCTTCTTGGTCCCATGCTTATCGGCAAGGATTCCGGCGACGAACAGCCCCGCCACGGCGCCTACATTCAGGACCAGCAACAGCGTCAGCCCGGTGCTCACGGGATATCCGGCGGCAGCCATCAGTTGCGGCAGCCACGTATTCAGCCCGTAGACCAGCAGCAGCCCCATGAAGGATGCAATGCCAATACCAACCGCCACCAGAGGATAGGGCTTCTGCAGGAGGTCGCGGAAGCCGGTCTTTGGTTTGGTACCGGCAGAATGTTCGACGGCGGCCGCCGCCTGTGCGGATCCGCCCGCCTTGGACTCGCCCTCGTTGGCCGGAGTTGCTTCCGGGAGGGATTCGGGCAACTTGGCCCACAGGAATGGCAGCAGTACCAGCCCAGCCACGCCACCGATGATGAACATGAGCCGCCAGTCGGGAACAATGAAAATGGCCAACAAGGCTGTGGATACGGCGCCCACGTGGTACCCGGTCATGGTCCGGGTGGTGGACTTTCCGGCTGATCCTGCTGGTGCGTAGTCGTTCATGTATGCCAATGCCGCCGGAAGGCAGGCGCCCAACCCTAGACCGGCCAGCAGGCGGAGCAGTGAGAAGACCGCAACGTTCGGGGCGAAGGCAACGCCGATGGTGAACAGCGAGAAGCCTGCCACGCAGGCGATCAGGAGTTTCCTACGGCCAAACTTGTCCGATAGCGGCGCGATGAACAGCGCCCCGAGACCAACGCCAACCAAGGAAATGGTGGCCGCGAAGGTGGCTCCGACCGCGTCGAAGCCCAGCTCACCGGTCTTGATGAGTGTGGGGATGACAGTTCCGAGAACCACGAGGTCGAAGCCGTCCAGAACCATGGCCAGCCAGCACAGCCAAACGGGCCATTGGGAGCGGCGGGCAGATGACATCGTTGGCATAGCGTCCTCGGTACTTCGTTGTTGTTGGTCTTGGCTGATCGATTCCAGAGCCAAAGAACGTTCGGTCGGTCATGAGAGTTGTATCACCGTCTGATGTTGTGTGGCACACGTTCTACCATTGAATGGAAGGCGTCTGCAGGCATGGATGTCACCCACTCTCCACAAAGCAGGCCCCCTGACCTGCAAGCAACCGACCAGCAAACAACCGACCAGCAAGCAACCGACCAGCAAGCAAAGGAGCGCATCGTGGCCAACTCAGCATCCGGAGATTCCGTGGTTGACCGCGTAGTGCGGGTGATAGAAGCCTTTCCTGAGGGGGTAACCTCGCTGCAATTGACCGAGTTGGCTGACCGGGCCGGGCTCCCGCTATCCTCGGCGCATCGATTGGTCCGCCAACTCTCGGAGCATGGGTTGCTGGATCTTGGTGCCGGCGGGACGGTGCGCCTGGGCCTGCGTCTGTGGGAACTCGTCAACCGCAATTCGCCGACCTTGGCCCTCCGGCAAGCTGCCATGCCCTTCATGGAGGATATCCAGCAGGTCCTGAACCAGAACGTGAACCTTGCCGTGCTGGAAGGGTGGGAGGCGCTCTTCGTGGAGCGGCTTTCGCGGAGGGGATCAGTGGCCAACCGGGCCAGGATCGCCGGAAGGATGCCTGTCCACATCTCCTCGGCAGGGCTGGCCCTGATGTCCCACCAATCACGGGAACTGCAGGCGGAGTACCTCGAACAATTCGAGGATCCATCCGGGAAGGTGACTGCCGACGTCGTGCGTCATTTCCTGGCCGAAACGGCCCAGCAGGGATACGCGCAGCTCGCGGGTGTTGTGGATCCTGACACGTGGGGCATTGCCGTTCCTGTGATGAATGGCAAGCGTCGGACCGTGGCGGCACTGGGTGTCGTGGTCCCGCTGGCTGAGATGAGGCTGCAGGCGCTGGTACCGGCGCTCCAAACGGCAGCCCGCGGCATCGGACGCCAACTGGGTGATTAATGGAGCTTCCGTTCAACGGAATTGCTGTAACGTCGATCACCCGTCGCGGGCCACACTGATTCCAGATTCATCCCGCTTCAGAGCAAGCCGGGATCCGCAGCGAAGCGAGGAACAACCATGGTACGCACACCCATCAGCACCCAAGTGGCCATTATGGGCGCAGGCCCCGCAGGCCTCATGCTCTCCCATTTGCTGGCCAAACAGGGCATCGAGTCCGTAGTGGTGGAGATCCGCAGCCGCAAGGACATCCAGGAGACGGTTCGCGCCGGAATTCTTGAGCACGGGACTGTGAACTTGTTGGTGGATTCCGGCGTCTCCGACCGAGTGCTTCGCGAAGGCGACCGGCACGACGGCATCGAGTTGCGGTTCAATGGCGAGAGCCACCGGATCAACTTTAAGGAACTCGTCGGCGAATCGGTCTGGCTGTACCCGCAAACTGACGTTTTCATGGACCTCGCAGCGAAGCGGGAGGCCGACGGCGGCGATGTCCGGTACAGCGTCACGGACACCACGGTTCACGACCTCGAAGGCAAGCCAAAGGTGTGGTTCACGGACGCCGACGGCCATGAATTCGAAATCCAGGCCGACTTCCTGGTGGGAGCTGACGGATCCCGCAGCCACTGCCGCTTCCAGATCCCCGAGGCCGACCGAAAGTGGTACTTCCACGAGTACCCTTTCGCATGGTTCGGGATCCTCGCCGAAGCTCCGCGCAGCGCCGACGAACTGATCTACGCCAACTCCGAGAACGGATTCGCCCTGATCAGCCAGCGCACCGAAACTGTGCAGCGTATGTACTTCCAGTGCGATCCCAAGGAAAACGTGGCCGACTGGGATGACGAACGCATCTGGAACGAATTCCGCAAGCGCGTCAACGGCAACGGGTTTGAGCTCAAGGAAGGGCCCGTGCTGGAGAAAATGGTCCTGCCATTCCGTAGCTTCGTCCACACCCCCATGCGCTACGGCAACCTCTTCCTGGCCGGCGATGCGGCGCACACTGTTCCACCCACGGGAGCCAAGGGCCTCAACCTGGCTATCCATGACGTCAAAATGCTCTTTGAGGGCTTCGACTCCTACTACTCCAAGGGATCCACGGCGCTGTTGGATTCGTACAGCGACCGTGCTTTGGACCGCGTATGGCAGGCCCAGCACTTCTCATACTGGATGACGTCCATGCTTCACACGGTGCCGGGTGCCGACGACTTCGACCGCGCCCGACAACTCGGTGAACTGCACTCGGTGGTGACTTCTGAGCACGCTAAGGCATACCTCGCAGAGTCTTACACAGGCTGGCCCGCCTCGCACTAAGCCCGCGGATTTGCCGGGCAAACCGTTCAGCAAGCGCTCGACGGTGGCTCATCTCCTGATGGCGATGGGTCGCCGCCCCCGGAGCAAGATCGGGCCCTTGGCCTCTTCCCCCCCAGTTGAACCCGGGCCTCCTATGTTCTGTGGGGTGTGTGGTGGTGGTTGCGTCGGGGTGTTTGGTGTGGGTCGATGTGGGGTGGGGGGATGAACCAGGGGATGCCGGTTTTGATGTCGATGCGCCATTGTTCTTTGTGGATGAGGTGGTGGTGGTGGCTGCAGAGCAGGGTGCCGTTGTCTGTTGAGGTGGTGCCGCCGTTGGACCAGTAGGTGGTGTGGTGGGCTTCGCACCAGGGTGCGGGCATGGTGCAGTCGGGGAAGGCGCATCCTTGGTCGCGGGCGGTGATGGCTTTGCGGATGTGGGGTGGGAAGATCCGGGTGGTGCGGCCGATGTCCAGGACGCGGGAGTCGCTGCCGAGCACGACGGGGAGGATGTCGGCGTCGCAGGCGATTTTGCGGATGGTGTTCGGGTGCATAGGGCCGGTGAAGGTCGCGGTGCCAGTCCCTATCCCAGCCCCAGTCGCTATCCGAGTCCCTGTCCCTATCCCAGTTACTGGCGCTGTCCCGGCTCCGGTCCCTAGCCCAGCCACTGTGCCGGCTCCGGTCCCTAGCCCAGCCACTGTGCCGGTGCCGGTCCCTAGCCCAGCCACTGTGCCGGTGCCTGTCCCTAGCCCAGCCACTGTGCCGGTGCCGGTGCCGGGGTTGTGGAGGTGGTTGTGGACTTGTTCGAGGAGTTCTTGGTATCCGATGGTGACGGTGAGTTGGGGTGGGAGGCCGCCGTTGGCGGGTAGTTTTTCGGTGCGCATGGCGAGGCTGCAGGCGCTGGTGAGGCCGTTGAGGAGTTTCTGTGGGCGGCTGCGCCGGTCCAGGTCCGGACCGGCAGGGCCCGTCTGATCGGCATCGGCAACGGCATCGGTAATGACTTCGGTATCGGCTTCGGTGCCGGGGGTGGTGAGGCGGGGGTTGGTGGCGACGTTCATGGCGGTGGTGAGGATTTCGTATTGTTCGTCGGTGGCGAAGATTT
>NZ_JBBEGB010000025.1:0-5728 GCF_037402035.1 Paenarthrobacter sp. CCNWLY172 | reverse complement strand
CTGTTGTTTGAGAACTCAATAGTGTGCCAAGTTTGTTGATACCGATTGTTTTATTGATTGGTTGAAATTATGGCTGGATCATTGCGCACCCCCGTGTGTGGTGGTCTGGTTTTCAGCTGGTTTCGAATTTTGTGCAGCCGTGCCGGCCGTTATTTCCGGTGGGTGTGGTTGTGTCTGTTTGATTTGTTTTACTTCAACGGAGAGTTTGATCCTGGCTCAGGATGAACGCTGGCGGCGTGCTTAACACATGCAAGTCGAACGATGATCCCAGCTTGCTGGGGGATTAGTGGCGAACGGGTGAGTAACACGTGAGTAACCTGCCCTTGACTCTGGGATAAGCCTGGGAAACTGGGTCTAATACCGGATATGACCGTCTGACGCATGTCAGGTGGTGGAAAGCTTTTGTGGTTTTGGATGGACTCGCGGCCTATCAGCTTGTTGGTGGGGTAATGGCCTACCAAGGCGACGACGGGTAGCCGGCCTGAGAGGGTGACCGGCCACACTGGGACTGAGACACGGCCCAGACTCCTACGGGAGGCAGCAGTGGGGAATATTGCACAATGGGCGCAAGCCTGATGCAGCGACGCCGCGTGAGGGATGACGGCCTTCGGGTTGTAAACCTCTTTCAGTAGGGAAGAAGCGAAAGTGACGGTACCTGCAGAAGAAGCGCCGGCTAACTACGTGCCAGCAGCCGCGGTAATACGTAGGGCGCAAGCGTTATCCGGAATTATTGGGCGTAAAGAGCTCGTAGGCGGTTTGTCGCGTCTGCTGTGAAAGACCGGGGCTCAACTCCGGTTCTGCAGTGGGTACGGGCAGACTAGAGTGCAGTAGGGGAGACTGGAATTCCTGGTGTAGCGGTGAAATGCGCAGATATCAGGAGGAACACCGATGGCGAAGGCAGGTCTCTGGGCTGTAACTGACGCTGAGGAGCGAAAGCATGGGGAGCGAACAGGATTAGATACCCTGGTAGTCCATGCCGTAAACGTTGGGCACTAGGTGTGGGGGACATTCCACGTTTTCCGCGCCGTAGCTAACGCATTAAGTGCCCCGCCTGGGGAGTACGGCCGCAAGGCTAAAACTCAAAGGAATTGACGGGGGCCCGCACAAGCGGCGGAGCATGCGGATTAATTCGATGCAACGCGAAGAACCTTACCAAGGCTTGACATGAACCGGTAATACCTGGAAACAGGTGCCCCGCTTGCGGTCGGTTTACAGGTGGTGCATGGTTGTCGTCAGCTCGTGTCGTGAGATGTTGGGTTAAGTCCCGCAACGAGCGCAACCCTCGTTCTATGTTGCCAGCGCGTTATGGCGGGGACTCATAGGAGACTGCCGGGGTCAACTCGGAGGAAGGTGGGGACGACGTCAAATCATCATGCCCCTTATGTCTTGGGCTTCACGCATGCTACAATGGCCGGTACAAAGGGTTGCGATACTGTGAGGTGGAGCTAATCCCAAAAAGCCGGTCTCAGTTCGGATTGGGGTCTGCAACTCGACCCCATGAAGTCGGAGTCGCTAGTAATCGCAGATCAGCAACGCTGCGGTGAATACGTTCCCGGGCCTTGTACACACCGCCCGTCAAGTCACGAAAGTTGGTAACACCCGAAGCCGGTGGCCTAACCCTTGTGGGGGGAGCCGTCGAAGGTGGGACCGGCGATTGGGACTAAGTCGTAACAAGGTAGCCGTACCGGAAGGTGCGGCTGGATCACCTCCTTTCTAAGGAGCTGCTAGCAGCTGTTCCGTGTTCTGTGTATGCAGTTCGTGGTGGTTGTCAGTGTTGCCCATTGCGCAGGCGTCTGTTCTGCGGTGGGTGCTCATGGGTGGAATATCAACGAATCAAACTTGTTTGGCATGGCCTTTACCGGTTGTGTCCTGGTGCCAGTACGGCAGCATGTGTCTCTGCTTTTTGTGGGGGTGGGTGTTGTTGGGAACGCTGCCGGGGTGCATGGTTTGTGGGGGTTGTGTTTGGCGCACTGTTGGGTCCTGAGGCAACAGGACCTTTTTGCAGCAATGCAGAGGGCATCGTTCTGGTGTTTCTTTTGTTCCTGCTTCCGGTTCTGCCGCGTGTCCCTGTGTGGGGTGGTGGTGGTCTGGTTGATGGGGTTGTTGTTTGAGAACTACATAGTGGACGCGAGCATCTGAGACATGCATGGCTGGCCTTTCGGGGTTGGTGTGTGTGTTTCTACAGCAATTTCTTATGAATGAACCTGGCCCTTGTGGTCGTGGTTCTCTCGAGTAAGTTTTTGATCTTTGTGTGGTCAAGTTTTTAAGGGCACACGGTGGATGCCTTGGCATTAGGAGCCGAAGAAGGACGTAGGAATCTGCGATAAGCCTGGGGGAGTTGATAACCGAGCGTTGATCCCAGGATGTCCGAATGGGGAAACCCCGCACAACGCTGCAAGGTGATTGTGTGACCCGCATCTGAACACATAGGGTGCGTGGGGGGAACGCGGGGAAGTGAAACATCTCAGTACCCGCAGGAAGAGAAAACAATAGTGATTCCGTTAGTAGTGGCGAGCGAACGCGGATCAGGCTAAACCGTTCCATGTGTGATAGCCGGCGGGCGTTGCATGGGCGGGGTTGTGGGACTTTCCGTGATGGTTCTGCCGGACCGTTGGGGTGATGTGCAGGCATAGGTGAACGGTCTTGAAAGGCCGGCCAGAGAGGGTGGGAGCCCCGTAACCGTAATGTTGTGTGCAGCCTGGAGAGTATCCCAAGTAGCACGGGGCCCGAGAAATCCCGTGCGAATCTGTCAGGACCACCTGATAAGCCTAAATACTTCCTAATGACCGATAGCGGACCAGTACCGTGAGGGAAAGGTGAAAAGTACCCCGGGAGGGGAGTGAAACAGTACCTGAAACCGTGTGCTTACAATCCGTCGGAGCAACCGCGAGTGATCGCATAGTAGTTGTGACGGCGTGCCTTTTGAAGAATGAGCCTGCGAGTTAGTGTTACGTCGCGAGGTTAACCCGTGTGGGGTAGCCGTAGCGAAAGCGAGTCTGAACAGGGCGAGTGTAGTGGCGTGATCTAGACCCGAAGCGGAGTGATCTACCCATGGCCAGGTTGAAGCGACGGTAAGACGTCGTGGAGGACCGAACCCACTTCAGTTGAAAATGGAGGGGATGAGCTGTGGGTAGGGGTGAAAGGCCAATCAAACTCCGTGATAGCTGGTTCTCCCCGAAATGCATTTAGGTGCAGCGTTGCGTGTTTCTTGCCGGAGGTAGAGCTACTGGATGGCCGATGGGCCCTACAAGGTTACTGACGTCAGCCAAACTCCGAATGCCGGTAAGTGAGAGCGCAGCAGTGAGACTGTGGGGGATAAGCTTCATAGTCGAGAGGGAAACAGCCCAGACCACCAACTAAGGCCCCTAAGCGTGTGCTAAGTGGGAAAGGATGTGGAGTTGCGAAGACAACCAGGAGGTTGGCTTAGAAGCAGCCATCCTTGAAAGAGTGCGTAATAGCTCACTGGTCAAGTGATTCCGCGCCGACAATGTAGCGGGGCTCAAGTACACCGCCGAAGTTGTGGATTTCACACATTGCCCTAGCCTTCGTGGTTCAGGGGTGTGGAGTGGTAGGGGAGCGTCGTGTGGGCAGTGAAGTCGCGGTGGAAACCAGCGGTGGAGCCTACACGAGTGAGAATGCAGGCATGAGTAGCGAAAGACGGGTGAGAAACCCGTCCGCCGAATGATCAAGGGTTCCAGGGTCAAGCTAATCTGCCCTGGGTAAGTCGGGACCTAAGGCGAGGCCGACAGGCGTAGTCGATGGACAACGGGTTGATATTCCCGTACCGGCGAAAAACCGCCCATGCCAAGCGGGGGATACTAACCGCCCGGAGCCTGCCCGCTCACCCTTGTGGTGTTGTGGGTTTTGGCCGAGCGCGGGACCTGATCCCGGGAGGTAAGCGTATTAACAGGTGTGACGCAGGAAGGTAGCCGGGCCGGGCGATGGTTGCCCCGGTCTAAGGATGTAGGGTCAGGGATAGGCAAATCCGTTCCTGTGTGCTTCGAGCACGTTCCTGAGATCTGATGGGACTCCCGTATGGGGGGATCCGGTGATCCTATGCTGCCTAGAAAAGCATCGACGCGAGGTTTTAGCCGCCCGTACCCCAAACCGACACAGGTGATCAGGTAGAGAATACCAAGGCGATCGAGAGAATTATGGTTAAGGAACTCGGCAAAATGCCCCCGTAACTTCGGGAGAAGGGGGGCCTGCCCCGTGATGGAGACTTGCTCTCCGTGAGCGGGTGTGGGCCGCAGAGACCAGGGGGAAGCGACTGTTTACTAAAAACACAGGTCCGTGCGAAGTCGCAAGACGATGTATACGGACTGACTCCTGCCCGGTGCTGGAAGGTTAAGAGGACCGGTTAGCCACCTTGTGTGGCGAAGCTGAGAATTTAAGCCCCAGTAAACGGCGGTGGTAACTATAACCATCCTAAGGTAGCGAAATTCCTTGTCGGGTAAGTTCCGACCTGCACGAATGGAGTAACGACTTCCCCGCTGTCTCAACCATAAACTCGGCGAAATTGCAGTACGAGTAAAGATGCTCGTTACGCGCAGCAGGACGGAAAGACCCCGAGACCTTTACTATAGTTTGGTATTGGTGTTCGGAGTGGCTTGTGTAGGATAGGTGGGAGACGTTGAAACCCGGACGCCAGTTCGGGTGGAGTCATCGTTGAAATACCACTCTGGTCACTTTGGACATCTAACTTCGGCCCGTGATCCGGGTCAGGGACAGTGCCTGATGGGTAGTTTAACTGGGGCGGTTGCCTCCTAAAAAGTAACGGAGGCGCCCAAAGGTTCCCTCAGCCTGGTTGGCAATCAGGTGTCGAGTGTAAGTGCACAAGGGAGCTTGACTGTGAGAGAGACATCTCAAGCAGGGACGAAAGTCGGGACTAGTGATCCGGCGGTACATTGTGGAATGGCCGTCGCTCAACGGATAAAAGGTACCTCGGGGATAACAGGCTGATCTTGCCCAAGAGTCCATATCGACGGCATGGTTTGGCACCTCGATGTCGGCTCGTCGCATCCTGGGGCTGGAGTAGGTCCCAAGGGTTGGGCTGTTCGCCCATTAAAGCGGTACGCGAGCTGGGTTTAGAACGTCGTGAGACAGTTCGGTCCCTATCCGCTGCGCGCGCAGGAAATTTGAGAAGGGCTGTCCTTAGTACGAGAGGACCGGGACGGACGAACCTCTGGTGTGTCAGTTGTACTGCCAAGTGCATCGCTGATTAGCTACGTTCGGATGGGATAACCGCTGAAAGCATCTAAGCGGGAAGCTCGCTTCAAGATGAGATTTCCATACACATTTATGTGTGAGAGGCCCCCAGCCAGACCACTGGGTTGATAGGCCGGATGTGGAAGCGAGGACTAAAGACTCGTGAAGCTGACCGGTACTAATAGGCCAACAACTTACACCACACAACACACTGCACGCGTCCACTATGTGGTTCCCGAACAACAACACCGTTCCAGGAACCAACAACTAAATAACAACACCACAGTTGTAACCACAAGTCTTCCCACCCACCCCCACCAAAAAGGGGGCCGGGACGGGTAACAGAGTTACGGCGGTCATAGCGTGGGGGAAACGCCCGGTCCCATTCCGAACCCGGAAGCTAAGACCCACAGCGCCGATGGTACTGCACCCGGGAGGGTGTGGGAGAGTAGGACACCGCCGGACAACCATTAAGGCAAGAGCCCCGACCACAGGTCGGGGCTCTTCCCCTTTAACCACC
>NZ_JBBEGB010000024.1:0-8132 GCF_037402035.1 Paenarthrobacter sp. CCNWLY172 | reverse complement strand
CGACAGAACCCGCATTTAGAACCACGTGGGAAGTTCCTGGGATAGCTTGGCCTGATGACAAATAATGGCCCTTTGAGTATCCAGAGGATTGGCCCTGAGGCGCTCCCTGGCAACACCGAGGCGATGGAGGAACTGCTCAAGGAGCACTACTATCGCGTGGACCCCGCCGAGTATTTTGAACGGAGGCTTTGGGGCATAGTCGCCTTGGCCGACATGAAGGCCGGCGCCGTGAACTGGGACAGCGAAGATGGCGAATCGCTCTTTGCCCAGTTCAGGGGAGTCCTGAAAAACAAGCGATTCGCCCTCGATGTTCCACCGGGCGAGACCTTGAGTAGCCGAACGATGGCTTCCATCGAGTCCTACACATTGATGCAACACGTAATCGAGACCGCGCTGCGCCTTTTCGTGGCCAGTGAAGAACGGGTTACAGGCAGCAGCCTCATGATGCAGCTAGTCAACATGCGGGATGCAGCAGCGTTCCGAGTTGCCCTGAAACCTCTCCTAGGAGCGGCAGCAAGACACACGGTTCAGACGGTGATGTTTCCGCCTGAACTTCGTCAGGATGAATCGACCGAAGCAAAACAAGAGATGAAGCAACATCTGGCCTTCCTCACAGCGTGGCTCTCATTTTTTGCTCGCTTTTATTCCGAGGATGAGTTCAACGGAGCACAGGGAAACAACCAGCTCAAACACGGTGCAACCGCTTCACCCCGCGACGATCTAGGCATTGTTCTCCACACCGCCGAAGAACCTCCGGAGAGCTTAAGCGAAGAGGAATGGAAATCCGCCGCCGCCGTAGTGAATGCGGAATCAGTGAGCTACGTGGTTCAAGAGCGGGGCGACAAGGGGACGGTTCCGGGACTCAATCTCCGGACGGACAACTCTGACCCGGCCACGAACCTGGCAATCGCACAGGTTGGCATCACCATCGTCCGTTCACTCTGGCAAATGTCTCAGGTGGTGGCTTTCCCAAACACCGAACGAAAGTACGAATACGACTACTCACCGATGCCGGATGAACTATTCGAAGCTTCGACCAAGCCTCCGCGCGCTGTCCTTCAACCGCTGCTCAAACCCACTCCGCGTCCGCCAAAAGCCAACCAACGACGAAAGCGTTGAAGCTGAACCCCACTTGCGAGGCTGTGCACGGCCACCGCTCGCCCTTGTGACCCTCATCCCGGTGGTGCCGTGGTGGTTGTGTGCAGGCGGTCAGCTGGGTCCCGTCGTCCACATGTGTGCGGGAAAAGCCCGAAGGATTTAGCTTTTGCCGTGCCCATGTGGGCGAGGGGCTTTAGACGATTCTCTCGGCAGATGTGCTCTGGTTTGTCAGTGGTGGCTTACGCTCTGGTAGTTGGCTTAGGGCCTTTTCGCCGGCTGCAATCATTTCCTCGATGCCAGCCTCGACATCGGGGCTTGGTTCCAGTTTTCGTGCCACCCGAAGATTGTTGATGAACGACGCGGCCCACTCGTTCGGCGCGTGATGGGCGTCCTCTATCTGCTTCATGGTGTGCCCGCTTCCGCTCAGTTGCAGCATCGCCTGTTCGAGCAATCCGTTGATCACCTTGTGCTCGACGCTCATCCATCTGTCGAGACGCTTGTAATGCTCACCGGTTACGCCGTCGACCAACTCCGTCATCGACGAACGGACACGCACGAGAACTGGCCGCATGTCCTGGGCAAGAACATTGGCGCCCACAACGTCCTGCATGGCACTGATGACATCGCTCCACAATTCTCGTTGCCTTGCGCGCGCGCCTTCCTCTTCAGCTCTGATCGCCCGATGGTCGGCTGCGGCCGCCCGCTTGTCCGCCCGCGTTGCACGGCGGTCCGCCCGGACAGAGATGATGAAGCCGGACAGGCCTGTTACGCCGCCGAGAATGGCGATTCCGGCTGCAAGTACGTCCATGGTGAGAGTCCCCTTCTTACAATGTCTCGTTAATTCTCGCCGCTGCCTTGGAGGGGATCAGTTCAAGCTGATTGTTCGGCCTGCTGTTTCCGTAGGGCGCGGCTCACGCTCATCCGTCCGACGCCGAGTACCTGCGCGATTTCTGTGATGGGTGTCTTTTCCGCGTGCATGGTGCGTGCGGCGTTTACCTGAGCTGGGGTCATGGTTGGAGGCCGGCCACCGACGCGGCCGCGAGCACGGGCTGCTTCGAGTCCTGCCCGGGTGCGTTCGAGCATTCTGCTGCGTTCGTGTTCTGCCAGTGCGGAGAAGATGTGGAAGATCAACCGGCCGTCTGCGGTGGTGGTGTCTAGGAAGCTCTCGGTGAGGGATTTGAACTGGATGCCTCGTTGGTCCAGTTCTGTCACGATGCGGGCGAGGTCGGCGGTGGATCGTCCCACGCGGTCCAGCTTCCAGACCACCAAGACGTTGCCTGGTTGCAGGAACTCCAAGCATTTCTTCCATTCAGGCCGGTCCTGTGTTGAACCGGATGCGTAGTCGGTAAAAGTGCGGATAACCCCGACCCGGTCTAGGGCGTCTTGCTGCAACTGGGGGTTTTGCTCAGCGGTGCTTACGCGGGCATAGCCAACGAGGTTCGCCGTCATAGGTTTCTGCCCGGTTGCTGTCCCCGGCGCTTCTCAAGGGGCCCTGTCTCGGCTGCCGTCGTTTGGGTGGGTGCTTTCAGCGCGTCCCTTGCCGAGACAGGGTAGGAGGCGTGCA
The DNA here is from genome assembly GCF_037402035.1 of Paenarthrobacter sp. CCNWLY172. Lineage (NCBI taxonomy): Bacteria > Bacillati > Actinomycetota > Actinomycetes > Micrococcales > Micrococcaceae > Paenarthrobacter > Paenarthrobacter sp. CCNWLY172. Next base: position 5,470 of record NZ_JBBEGB010000024.1, on the reverse strand, counting down.
CCAACTTCATGACCTGTTCCATTCCGGGATCCACGGCGCGTGATTGTTCCTGGTTCTTCTGGATCGGGTGTTGGCCAAGTGCCGGCGGATTGGTTCGGAGTTCATCGGCCCATCCGCTGAGCCGTGATTTGAGCTGTGCCAGCTCCTGTTCTTCGACGCCGTACTCCTGCACGCGGACGGTGCTGGTGATGCGGTTGATCTGTTCGAGCTGCCCGGCGAACATCTCGATGTCGAAACCGGGGTCGCGGTCAGCGGCGAGGTCCAGCAGCTGCGCGTCGGTGAATCGTCTGGATTCCCTGATGGCGTCAAGGTCAAGGTAGTCACGGACTTCAGCCCGGCTGTAAACGGCAACGACTTTGCTACCCACGGCGTCTTCAAGACTGAGGACTGGCCCGACAGAGAGGGTGACCGGCTCAGCTGCGCGCCAGTCGACGCCAAGGTCAACTTCGACGGTTTGGCCTGCCGGTGAAGTGACAGAGAAGTTTGCGAACTGTGGTGCGCTGCGGCGCTCAGCTACCTCGAGGCCGCTATCCCGCATGGCGGCCGCGAGTCGCTGTGTTGAGAGGGCGAAAGCCTCGGTGCTGGTGACAGAGGTGAACAGGTCTATATCTATCGTTGGGCGGTCGATAATTCCGTGCTCACGGATTGCTCCGGAGCCGGCCAAGGCGAAACCTCCGCTGGCCAAAGCGTCCAGTGCCAGGCGCGTGACATCACGCTGGTATTCAAGGTCCGGCATTAGGAGCGCTGCGCCAGCTGGGGAAACTTCTTCTCCCACAAATCGCGGACACGGACTGGCAGCATCAGTTCGCTCCATACCTTCAACAGGAGGTCGGCGTTGAGCAGCTGCACTTGCTCCGCTCGGGTGCCTTCACGAAGGATCGCCTGATATGCCTTGTACACGCCTTCCCGTTGCCCCAGATCGCAGTCCGCCTGCGGTCCCCAGTAGACATGCTGCGGCAGCGTTAGAACGCCCTCCCCCGGCCCCTGCATCGCTTCAAGGCTCTCAGCCACCTCGTACGGAATCACGTCCTGTATCAGGACTCGTGGTTCGTTTGTGTGGTTGCCCTGGTTCCTGGGCTTGAGGGTAGGCATTGGTCTCTCCTGTTGGTGCGGCGTCGGTTGCCGTTGGGCTCAGGTTAGCAAGAGCGCACGAAACTCAACACAGATCGTCTTTGTTCATTTTCCGGTTTCGTGCAGTGTTTCGTGCGAAATACGCTGAGCAGATTCCGCTCAACGGCGGGGTGCAGGTCATCCGGTCTTGGACGGCTTGGCGTGTGCACGAATAGGACCGATTCCGTGCAATTACAGGACAGTCACTTCCAATGGTCATCAGGGCTTGACCAGCGGTCTTCCCCCGATAGACCGCTGATACTCGTTTATGTCTGACTGCGTAACACCCAGCTGCTTGAGAACTTCGCTACATCTACGGTGGATTTCCGGGAACCCTGCACCCTTTCCAAGAGACCAGAGATGGTGCGCACCCACGCCGAAGTGTTGCTGCAGTTTGTTAGGCAACGGGTAACCGGAGGCATCGTACATCGGAGAATCGTCATCCCAGGTGGTGTACCCCAGTGCAGCGCCAGTCTCGGGCGTGGAGGCATTAAAGACGTCCGGCTCAACAGTTAGAACTCTGGCTGCCCTGCAGCGGAAGGAAACACCCACTGGATAGTCAGGGTCGTGGCTTGTCTTTCCCACGGGTACTACCTTGTACACCGCTGCAGGTCCCAGCCCCAGCTTGAAATACTGTGCGGCGAAATCAAAGGCCAGATTCCGGTCGCTCGTGATGTACGCATAATCCGGTCGGTAGTCGGCAAAACTCTCGGGGGAAAGCGCAGACACGACATGTCGATAGCCGGGAACCTGCACCCCGGGAACCAGCTCATCGCCTGCCCTACGCCCTGCCGCTCCACCGTGCCAGTAGATGACAGCATCTTCCCTGTTGCCCTGTTTGCGCAGGCGACTTCCTTTTCCCATGATTTACATTCCTTTCGAGGTGCGGACTCTATAGTTTTGGCTGACTTCTTTGCCGCCTCTGTTGTTTACGGCCAGGGGTACAGCGTGGTCAGGTGGGTGAAGGCTTTGGGTGTGCCGTCTTCGTGGAGGGTCATTCCTGAGTGTTCATGGCTGCCGCCTGCGTGGGCGATAGCGGCCAGCACCAGTTCAAGGTTTTGCCGGTCGAGTCCGCTAACGACGTCGCCCAAGACCACATGCACTTCGCCGGCCAGCGAGGCTGCCAACAGGAGGAATCGCCGTTCCCCTCCGGAGAGGCCCTCTGCTTGGTCCGGGATGGATTCGAAGTCGATGTAGGCAACTTGGGCATGGCCCTCCGGTGTGGTCGCACTTGGGTAGACCCATGGAGCTCCTGGAGCTGCAAACTTGCCGTTGAACGCGCGAATCAGCAGCTCGGTCGCGGCTTCAAGTCCGTACATCCCCTTGGCCCATCGGCGGAGGTCGTCTGTGTGTGCCATGGTTTGATTCCTTTGGGTTAGAAGAAAAGGCCGAGAACGTATAAGTGGTGTCGGGGTCAGCCTAGTGACTGGCCCCGACACCATAAGGGTTTAGAAGGGTGGCTCGGAGTCCGGGCCGTTGCCCCAGCTGCCGCCGCTTGTGGTTTGCGGGGTGGCCCACGGGTCATCCTGTGGAGATGTAGCGGCGGTGTTACTGTTGCCGAAGCCGCCTCCTGTTTGGCCATTTCCGTTGGAGCGTTGGGTTCGGTTGACCTTGGCGTTGGCGTACCGGAGGCTGGGGCCGATCTCGTCTACTTCCAGTTCTATGACGGTGCGTTTTTCGCCTTCTTTGGTCTCGTACGAGCGTGATTTCAGCCGTCCGCTGACGATGACACGGGTACCTTTGGTCAGGGATTCAGCGACGTTCTCTGCGGCTTCGCGCCAGACGCTGGCCCGGAGGAACAACGTTTCGCCGTCCTTCCATTCGTTGCTCTGACGGTCAAAGGTCCGGGGGGTGGAAGCAATGGTGAAATTAGCCACCGCGGATCCACTGGGCGTAAATCTCAGCTCTGGATCGTTGGTCAGGTTCCCTATGACGGTAATGGTTGTTTCGCCGGACATGATGGTGCCTTTCTCTCGGTTTAGAACAGTGCGTTTCGTGGTTTGATGTCGGGAATATCGCCGTACGTTGGCCACCCGGCCCCTTGTTCCACGGCGAGGAAGCGCTGTGTCTGGTCTCCGCTGATGGGCTTGCCTTCCTCAGCGTATTCGGGCTGGGAGTAGAACTCGCGAATCTCAAAGACGGTGGAGTTGCCATGGGCTGACCATCCGGAGAAGTTGCACCGGAGTGGTTCGTCGGGGTCCGGTCGCCCTTGTGGTGGTTCGAGGTATCCGGTGATCTTGGACGGGAAGCTGCTGTTGCGTGCCATGGTTCTTAGACTTCGGTGGTGCCGATTTGGCGTACTTCGCGGAACGAGTGGGTGTGGCTTTCGAGCCATGTGTGCAGCTCGTCCTCGGTGGTCGTTGCTTTGATCTTGGTCTTGCCCTGGTGGGAGTCGTAGACGGCGAACCAGATAGTCATGATGTCCTCCAAGTTGGTGGCCCGGTACCCGGGGCTTGTGCCGTCCGGGTACCGGGTGGCTCATTAGTCGGCGGTGGGGATTCCTGCGGTGAGGAGGTCTTCCCAGATGCCTGAACCTTCGACGTCGGTCCAGTCCGAACCGGAGCGGAACGGTGCGTGCACTTCCGGGGTGCGCTGGCGGTCTTCCCAGATTTCCAGTCCACTCAGGGAGCCTTTTTCGTCCATGATGAGCCGGGTGGTCAGGTCTTCGTTGCTGGGGTCGCGGTAGACAGCTGCGACGTGGTGGTCGTCAATGTCATGCAGTTCCGGGAGTTGCTTGCCGCACACGAGGATGGGGTTGGCTTTGAGCAACGTTTCTGCGTGCTGGTCGCCGTAGATACCCGAGTCGATGGCTCGGCGGTCGAAGACCTGCGGTTCAACGTCCGTCACTTCGTGTTCGCGTCCGTAGGTCTTGGCGGTGATTGAGGGGAGCATCCCTGAGCCGTGCATGACGTCGATGTACTGGTGCAGCCTTGCGGTGGTGATCTCAGGGCTGTCGTAGTGTGCCTGGACCCATGATTCCAAGCCGTCGCGGCTGATGGTGACGTTGGCTCGGAGTTCAAAGGATTCGCGGACGGTGATGGTCACGTCCAGCGTGTCAGTGGCCGTGGTGGCGCTGGTGCCGGCTGTCAGGGTGGTCTTGTTCTTCATGGTGTTCTCCTTGCGTAGGAAGGGTGTTCCTGCCGGTGCTGTGTCCGCAGCTTTCGCAGGTTTGGTGGTTCGGGCTAAGCGACCAGCTGAGCCAGTTCCTCGATCTTGTCCGGCCGGAATCCGGACCAGTGGTCGCGGTCGGTGACGACGACGGGAGCTTGCATGCATCCGAGTGCCTTGATGCGTTCCAGCGCTTCGGGATCCTTGGTGACGTCAACCGTCAGGTGCCCGATGCCCTTCTTGTCCAAGGCCCTCTCAGTGGCATCGCACTGCACGCAACCCGGCTTGGTGTAAACGGTGATCGTCATCTGTCTCAGCTCCATCGTGGCGTCGGTTCTGGTTTCGTCCGTCTGCTTGACTTGATACTATTATGATATCACGATGATACTACTACGGCTAGTTTTTTGGGATGCTTTTTCGAGGAAGATACGGAAAGGCGAGGCCTTTCGGCCCCGCCTTCTCTGCGTCTATTTCGTGGTGTCGATGACTCCGATGTCGTAGCCGCCCCACGGGCTGCGTCCGGGGACGTGTCGGCTGCTCATTGATTCCCTGCTCGTCCTTACAGGTGCGCCGGGGTATTGCCAGTCAGTCGGGTAGTCCTCGGGAATCTTGTACTTGTATCCGCCACTGGGCTTCATGGTTGCCGTAACGAGCGGCAGTTCCTGCCATCCGGGCCAGCAGTGGTTGAGCATGTCTTCCACGGCGCCGTTCTCGCTGTCATGGATCGCGCTCCACCAGTCGCAGTCATGGCAGTAGACGCGGTAGAGAAGGTCGCCCAGGCACTGGCATTGCGGGTTGCGCCAATGTTCGTTGCATCGGAGGTCTGCGCCATACGTGAAGGTTCGGTGACTGGAGCCGGCTGCTACGTTCCGGCCCGTCTGGCGCTCGTTCCACTGACGGCTCCAGTTGGATACGCCGAGGATGCCTTCGCTTTTCGCCCGGTAGGCGTACGCTTCGTCCAGCTCGTCGGGGTGGTAGTGGCCCACAGTGAAGTGAAGCGGGGCCGCTGGCTTGGTTTCCAGTTCCAGTAGGGTTAGAAGGTCAAGCTGGCCGGTCAGCACATCTGCTGCTGTCATGGTCCGATCTCCTTATTGCGTAGGGATGAGAGTCGCTTGGCTGGGTGGGTTCTGTGTCCGCAGAGCCCACCCGCTTTTGCATCCTCGTGATACTATAATGATATCACTGTGATACTATGCAATCAAGGTACTTCCATGGTGCCCATGACCAATATCTGCGCGGGTTTTCCTGTCGC
>NZ_JBBEGB010000023.1:0-21613 GCF_037402035.1 Paenarthrobacter sp. CCNWLY172 | reverse complement strand
GGTGTGATGTCGGGTCCGTTGGTGCGGTCCTCGTACCGGGCCGGGCGCCTCTGGGCCACCGCGATGCGGAAGAAGGGCCGGGACATCCCCGCCCACCTCGCCCACATTGCCGAGGGTATCCAGGACTCGGGCACCACCCGCCAGGAAGCCTCCACCATCCTCGCCGCCCACCCGCGTTGAAATCTCCGTCGGGGCCTCCCCGACGGCGGCCGGCCGCCGTCGGGCCTTAAGTAATGAAGCGGGGAGTATCGAACACCAGCGCAGTTTTTGCTCAAGACGGGCACAATGTTCGCGCACCGAAGCCAAGGTCAGTACGATTGCGGCGAAATTCAGCCGTGCCCACTCCTTGGACATGCCCGGGGAAGGCGAGTACCCACACCCCCGCCATGACTGAGGTCTCGGACGGGGGACCAAGTAGTGCGGGTTCAAAAAGTGAGTAATGGCATCGCGAAGGTGGGTATTTTTCGCCCGCTGTTCGAAGGAAAAGAGGCGTACCCGGAAACGTAGCCACGGGCCCGCGCTTGGTTGAACCATTGGGGGCATCGCTTCATCCGACAACAACGGCCGGATGCTGGGGGTTGCGAGGCGGCTCCCCGGGACGTAGATCAACCAAGGAGTCTTATCATGCGCAAGCTTTCCAAGAAGAGCCGGGTCACCGCAGCCGTCGCAGGCGTGGCATTGGTAGCAGTAGGTGGCGGAGCCGCGTACGCCTACTGGACCACCACCGGTTCGGGCAACGGCACTGCGACCAACTCGGCCGGCGGCGGAACCGTCACGCTGCACGCTACGTTCAACGGCGGACTGGCACCGGGTAACCAAGTCGATGTGGCGTACACCGCCGACAACTCCACGTCGTCGAGCACCGTCGTCGGCGCCCTCAGCGCCAACGTCACCACCGACGTCGCCGGATGTCTTCCAGCCTGGTTTGAGGTCACTGCCGCCACCAGCAACAGCCCGGTCGCAGCCAACAGCACAGGGACGTCCGTGGGCAGCGGCGTGCTGAAGTTCAACGACAGCACCACGGTCAACCAAGATGCCTGCAAGGGTGCAGTCGTCACGGTCAACGTCACCAGCCTGTAGCCCCTGACCGCCGGGGACCACCTCGCGAGTGGTGGTCCCCGGCCTCCGTCTTTCTGCCCGCAGTACCGAACACGTCCGAAAAGAGCTTCCATGGACCACCGGCCACAGCGAACGACGCCGTTCCGCAAAGCACGAGTGCCACTCCGTGCGCTGATACTGGCGCTGGTGGTAGCCCTCGTCCCTGTGGCGGCCCTCGCGGCAAGCAGCGGGCAGGGCGCATCCCAAGGTGCCCCAGCCAAGGTTTCCAAAGGGATTGTGGTCACGCTGTCTCCCTCAAGCCGGACACTGGACCAGGGGCAGTCCACCACGTATACCGTGTCGGCCACGTCCACGGGAGGCTTCACGGGAACCGTCACATTCGCCACCAGCGGGTTGCCCACCGGAGCGGTAGCGGCGTGGCAACCGTCGTCGGTGGTCCTCACCTCCGGAAGCACGGCGCAAGTGACCATGACAGTGCAGACGGCCCCCTCGACACCCGCCGGTAAGGCGGATTTCACGGTGAAGGGCAGCAGCGGTTCAGTGCAGGCTTCCGCGCCGGCGCAACTCCAAATCCTGGAGGTCAAGAGGACGTTTGACGTTTCGGGCTCGGTGGACGGATTGCTTGCGCCGGGAACCACCCGGCCGATGAATCTCCAGATCTCCAACTCCAACAACAAGAGCATCGCGGTGACCAACCTGACCGTGGCTATCAGCCGGGTGGTTCGAACCCCCGCGGCAGTCGCTGCCAATCTGGCCTGCACCACGGCGGACTACAAGATCACCCAATATTCGGGAACGTATCCGCTGACGGTTGCACCCGGCACCCGCACACTGTCGGAGCTGGGCGTGCCGGAATCCAAGCGACCACAAATTGCCATGCTCGACACATCCAAGCTCCAGGACGGTTGCAAAGGCGCGACCCTCCAGCTCGCATACTCCGGCACGGGACAGGCGAACTGACATGAAGACGACAGTCCGAATTCCCCGGTTTCCCGGCAAGGGACGCCTGGCGCGAACTGCGGCTGCCACCGTGGCCCTCTGCATCCTCGGTGGTGCGGGTTCCGCCTATGCCTACTGGGTTACCACCGGAACCGGCAGCGGCTCAGCAACGAATGGCACCATGCAGGCCGTCACGGTGGACGCACTCGTCCCGGGCGATACCCTGCAGACCAGTTTGGTCCCCGGTGGGACTGCTGATGTCATCCTCCGCGCCACCAACCCCAATGCCCACCCCGTGACCATCTACGGTTTCGCGGCCAACGGCCCTGTGACAGCTGATGCGGCCCACCCCGGCTGCACCACGACGGGGGTGACCTTCACGCCTCCGCCGACACCCTTGGCGCCGGCAGTAACCATCCAGCCGAACACCTCCATCCAGCTCACGCTTGGCAATGCGGCCAGCATGAGTGCGGCGTCGGTGTCCGCCTGCCAAGGCGCTGCATTCGATGTTCCCGTCATTCTGGAGGTACGGAAGTGAGCCGGCTTCGTCAGACCAAAGGCAGGGTGGCGTCTTCGCCCGCCACCCTCGGGCGCTGGAACAGGATCGTCGTGATTGTCCTCGGAATATTCCTGGTTTCCTGGGGAGGGCCGGCTGCCAGCGCTTTCTGGGGTTCGGTCAGCAGCGGATTCGGGGCAGCCAAGGCCGACGCCGTAGCACAAGGCGCCAAGCCCACCACAGCCGTATCCGGAACCAGCGTGACGGTCACCTGGACTGCAAGCACGACGGCGGCAGGACGGCCCGTGACCGGCTACAGTATCGCCCGCTATGGTTCCGCGACCGGTGGCACTAAGGTCGCTGCCACCGGAACCTGCGGGACTTCGGTCGCAGGGCTGAGCTGCGTTGAGTCCAGTGTCCCCGCCGGAACCTGGTATTACACGGTGACTCCCACGCTTTCGCTGTGGCAGGGGACTGAAAGTGTGCGAAGCACGGCCACGACCCCCGTCACGGACACCACTGCACCTCTGGCACCCCTCGTCACGGCACTTCAGACGATTCATCAGGGCAACGCCGCCAATGTGCCTGTCAGTGGCACGGCCGAAGCCAATTCATCGGTTGTCCTGACCGTCAGTGGCACTGGCTCTGCTCCGATCACCCAGACGATCATCACCAACAGTTCGGGCAGTTGGACAGCAACTCCGGTTGATGTCAGGGTCTTCACTGACGGAACCATCAACTACTCGGCCCGGGCTACGGATGCGGCAGGCAACACCGGCGCCGCGGGAACGGCCTCGTCCACCAAGGATGTCTCATCGCCGACGGTGACCGGCGTCCAGTTGACCAACGGCGGCCTCGCAGGAGTCGTGGATAAGGGCGACAAGGTAACGCTGACCTTCTCGGAGCCTTTGAACGCCAACACCATCTGCAGTGCCTGGAACAACAGCAGCACCGGCACCCAGACGCAATCCGGCAACGGAAGCAGCCAGGTGGTGGTGAACATCAGTTCCGGCAGCGTTCTCACGGTGACGGGTGCAGGTTGCCAGACGCTGAGGATCGGTAGCGTGGCCCTTGGCGGCGACTACACCTCCACAGCCTTGACGTTCGCCGGAAACAACGCCGCCGGATCAATCCTCCAGTGGAATCCGGCAGCGGGGGCGCGAACACTCACCATCACGCTGGGTGAGGGAACCGCGGGTACCAAGACAGTTCCTGCGACACTTCCACTCCCGACGCCGACCTACACCCCGGCCTCCGGACTGACCGACATAGCCAGCAACCCGTTGGTGGTCACCACCGTGCCGGGAACCCCCTCGCGGTTCTAACGCAGCACTCCGGAGCCCTTGGACAGATAATGCCCCTTATCACGCGTGATGAGGGGCACTATCTGTCCACAATCCCGGAGTAGCCCAGCGGCCGGGGCGTAACCTTGAGACGGACGCCAGCGCCGTCGTCGTACGTTTTGATCCTTGCGACGAAAGGCGAGCCGCCCCCTTGAAGGCTGTAGCGGAAATTTTCACGATGGGTCCTGGAAACAAGGACCACCATCCCGCCCTCCGCTGCGCCGTAGGTGTGTTTGTTCCGCTGATCACGCTGACGCTGATAGGACGCCTGGACCTGGCAGTGTTTGCCTCGTTCGGAGCCTTCACCGGAATTTATGGCCGCAACGAGCCCCACAGCATCCGCTTCCGCAGCCAGTTGCGCGCCGGCGGCTTCATGCTTTTCATCATTCTCCTTGCCACTCTCATGGCCCGCTTTGCGCAGAGCCCGGGGCTGGAAGGTGCCGCATATTCGTGGTTGCTGACGGCTGCGACCACCATTGTGGCCGGCGTGTGCTCCGTGGTGGTGGCTGCCTGGCGGCTCCGTCCGGGCGGTTCGCTCTTTCACATCTTTGCGTTCGCTGCCATCGCGTCCATCGCCGCCCAACCGCCTCTGTGGGAAGCGATGCTGGTATCGCTTCTGACCACTGTTTTTTGCCTCCTGATTGGCATGTCGTCCCGCGTCGTCAAGAGCCACCGGACACCGTGGAAACGTCCGCCTCCCATCCGTCACACCGAGGCCGAGCGGCGGGCGATCTGGCTGGAAGGCGGCGGTTACCTGATTGCTGCGGGCCTTGCGGGGACCATCGCGACGCTGGTGGGGGAGCGGCTCGGGTTCGGGCACACCTACTGGGCGATGGTTGCGGCCGTGGTTCCGCTGGTGGGCCACTCGACGCGCCACCGGGTGAGCCGCGGCATCCAAAGGATCGCCGGAACGGTAATCGGGCTGGTGCTGCTGGCCGGCATCCTGTGGCTCAACCCGGCTCCCTGGGCCATGGTCCTGGTGATCGCGGCGTGCCAGTTCGGCGCGGAAATGTTCATCGCCCGGCAGTACCTGGTGGCACAGGTCTTCGTGACTCCGCTCGCGTTGATTGCCACGTTGTTGGCGGCGCCGGTCGATCCTGCTTTGCTCCTCCGGGACCGCATCATCGAGACGGTCATTGGTGCCGCCGTCGGCGTCGCAGTGGTGGTGGCCCCGGCGGTTTGGCGGCGGGTGCGCGGGGGATTGTCCAGGGCCTGAGCGGGTTGACGTCAGCGGTGCGGCAAGTTATCGCCTAGGATCGATTGGTTAGACAAGCGAGATACATGTCTACCAAAGGACTGGTGATGAGCGACAAAAGTGAACGTCAGGGCTATTGGTACGGGCTGGAGAGCCGTAAGCAGATGGGCGCAGTGGACGTCCTGAATGCACTCAGGGACTATCGCTCCGCCGAGGCTGATATGCGCCGCCGAACGCGCGCCTCCATGGGAATGGGCGAAACCGATTTGCTAGCCTTGCGCTACCTCCTTGAAGCCGAGCGGGCCGGGCGCGATGTGGGACCCAAGGAGTTGGCCGTCCGTCTCGGTGTGACGTCGGCGTCCATGACCTCCCTGGTGGACCGCTTGGTCAGGTCCGGCTACGTGAGCCGGGAACCGCATCCAACCGATCGGCGGGCCCTCATTCTGCGGCCGACCCCGGGTTCCGACCAGGAGGTTCGCGGCACTTTGGGGGACATGCATGCCCGGATGATGGAGGCCGCGGAAACCCTGAGCGCAGAAGACACCGCCGTGGTGGTGGAGTTCCTCCGGCGCATGCGCGCAGCCATTGACAGCGTCGCAACCCCCTGACGTCCGGCTGGACATAATTGATAAGTACACATATAACTAGATAGCCAAGCTACTTACTAGTGAATGTGTGGGAAGACGATGACAGTCGCGCTGCGTGAACCAAGTTCCACACCAGTGGCTGAGAATGACGTGCACGTTGTTACGGACCAGGTAATTCCCGTGGGACCAGTGCATTGCGGGGCGCATATGGCCATCTCCGCCGGACCATCCCATGACGCCATGAAGTGGGTTTCGGTAGAGCCCATCTGGCCGGAGTGGGCCTGCGGGTGCGGCTTCCGCATGGACATCGACGCCATTGATCCCGTGAGTGGGGTCTGGATCGCTGCGCTTCGCCGCCAGAGTCTCCAGCATGAGCTCGCTATCTCCCAGAACACTCTTGCCTTGGCCTTCAGGAAGGCCGTTGACGCCGGAGTCAACCCCCAGGCGCTTGCGGAGGTGGCCGGCGTTCCGGCCGCCGAGATCGAAACACTCCTGGCGTGACCACGCTTGACGTTGCGGCCGTCCGCCTTGATCGCGGGGCCGGGTGTTCAAGCATGGCGCAGCCAGGTGCAGTCCAACCAAGTGCAGCCCAGCCAAATGCAGCAGTGCTCGGCGGACGGTACCGTCTCGGCGGTCGGCTGGGCGGCGGCTCGGAAGCCTACGTCAATGAGGCCCTCGACCTCCGCACAGGAAAGCACGTGGCCGTGAAGATCTTCCGGGCAACGGATCCCTCCACAACGGACCTCGCCAAGGACTCGCCCTTCCGCCGCGAGGTGGACATCCATAGCAGGCTTCGCCACCAGAACATCGTCGCGGTGCTCGGTTCGGGCACGACGGCGGACGAGGACTCCCAGCGAAGCCGCAACTATCTGGTGATGGATCTGATGGACGGCAACGACCTCCGGTCCATCCTCCACGAGCACCCGGCCTCGCCCGAGCAGACGGTGGCGTGGATGAGCGGAATCGCCAGGGCACTCACGCATCTTCATCGCCGGGGGATCGTCCACAACGACATCAAGCCGGGCAACATCCTGGTGGATTTCCACGCGGACCCGGACGGTCCCGGGATCGCAAAGTTGACCGACTTTGGGATAGCCATCGACGGGCGCCATTCGGCGCCCAAATCGTCGTCGGGAACACCGCATTACTTGAGTCCCGAAGAGGTGTGCGGCGGCACGTCCACGTCGGCCAGTGATATCTAATCGCTGGGCTTGGTGGCACTTGAATGCCTGACCGGAACCAAAGCGTTCCCAGGCCCTCCCCTCGAGTCAATGGTTGCAAGGACTCTGGGGGAACCCCGAATTCCCGGCACGGTTCGGCGGCGCTGGTCCATGGTGCTTCATGCCATGACAGACCCCGATCCTGCCGGCAGGCCGTCTGCCAGCCAAACCGTCGGCATGCTCCGACGGCTCAGCTGGTAGCCAACAATCAGGTCGATAGCGGCATGCGTCCTTATGCCGAACTGGGTCCTACTTATGAAAGAGAGATGAAAAATGGGAATCATTGGTTGGATCGTTTTGGGTTTGATTGCTGGAGCCATCGCCAAGGCCATTAAGCCTGGCAAGCAGGGCGGCGGCTGGATCGCTACGCTGCTGCTCGGTATCGTCGGCGCAGTTCTGGGCGGTTGGATCGGCAGCGCGCTCTTCAACGTCGGCATCAATGAGTTCTGGTCGCTGTCCACATGGCTGCTCGCCATCGGCGGCGCACTGCTGGTCCTCATCATCTGGGGACTGCTTACCCGCAAGAAGGCCTAACCGCCTGATAGCCACACCGCCTGAACGCTACGAGGCCCCGACGCTGCTGCGTCGGGGCCTCGTAGCTGTCTGCGGTGCGGCGTCCAGCGGTGAAGTTCAGGGGTACGGTCAGGTGGCTGAATAGTCGAGGGCCAACTCGATGAGGAGACGGGCACCGAACCCCGTGGCACCCTTGCTTCGCCAGGCATCGTCCTTGTCCGACTGCATGGTGCCTGCAATGTCGATGTGCGCCCATGGGGTGTCGCCCACGAACTCGGCCAGGAACAACGCGGCAGTGGTGGAGCCGGCGTAGGGGCCACCGAGGTTGGAGATGTCTGCGACGTCGGAGTCCAGCTGGGGGCGGTAGGCCCGTTCGAGGGGAAGCTGCCACACTTGCTCATCCGTGCGGCCGCCCGATTCCAGGACGAGGTCCACCATACGTTGATCGTTTCCGAACACCGGGGCGGTGAGCTGTCCCAACGACATCAGGGCTGCCCCTGTCAGGGTGGCGATGTCAACGATCCCGTCCACGCCATCCTCTACCGCGAGCGTCAGGGCATCGCACATGACCAGCCGCCCTTCGGCGTCGGTATTCTTCACCTCGATGGTGAGTCCGCTACGCGTGGTGAGCACGTCCCCCAATTTGTAGGCCGAGCCGGAGGGCATGTTGTCTGTGCACATCAAGAACCCGGTGACGGCGGCTTGGCAGCCGAGATCGCGGAGCGCGGTGAACACGGCAAGGACCGCCGCCGCACCGCCCATGTCCATTTTCATGAGCAGGTGCATGGGGTCGCTGGGTTTGAGGCTGACACCGCCGGAGTCGTACATGATGCCCTTGCCTATCAGGCCCAAATGGCCTGTTGGCGTTCCCTCGGGCCGGTAACTGAGTTTGATCATCCGGGGTTCCTGGGCACTTCCTGCGTTGACGCCCAGGAGGCCGCCGCAGCGGAGGTCGATGAGCTGCTGTTTATCGAACTCCTCGACCCCAAACCCGAACCGTTCCCCGAGGTCTTTCGCCGCCGTGCCCAGTCCAACGGCCGTCAGGTGGCTCGGCGGCGCGTTGCATAGATCCCTGGCGATGGTGGTGGTCCGCACTTTTACGCGGCCCGTGTCCACACCTCGTGAAGCGGCCTCGGCGTCGATCCCGGGAGCAAGGAACTGCACCTCGGCCAGGGAGGTTCCTTTGCCCTTGCTCTTGAGGGTGTCGTAGCGGTACCGGGCCAACAGCACTCCTTCGGCCAGAACCTGGCCCAGCCGGCCGGCGTCGATCCCTGCCGTGTCCGTCAGTTCAAAACCGATCCGGGAGTGCTTCTGCGTGGCCCGGACCAAGGCCGCGGCCGCCTTGCGCCAGCCGTCCGCGTCCAAGGAACCGGGCTTTCCGCCGCCAACGGCAACCACCAGGGTTCCCGAAGCGTTGGCCAGCTGCAGGGTAGTCCCGGGTGTGCCGTCAAACCCCGCGCTGGCCAGCGTCTCCCTGTGCAGGCCGACGGACTCGGGAATATCACCTTCTGAAAAGACCAGTACGCCGACCGCGTCGAGGGCGCCGAAGCCGTCCACGAAGTGCAACTCCGGTTCGGTGCCGCCCAAGGAAGGGAGAGCTGGGAAATCTTCCGGGATCAGTTTGTAGGGTTCGTGGTTCACCGTTTCGCCCGTTCTCTTGTGGTTGGTTCGGCTTGGTCCGCCTCGCGGCCCGGCTCAGGGATCGCGTCGGGATCGTCCGGTTCGAGCTGTTCAGGCAGGTTGCCTTTCATCCGGCCGGGCATACGGCCCGCCAGAACGATGGCCAGCAGGGCAAGCCCCGAGAGCCCCAGAAGGGAGATCTGCAGGGCGCGGAGACGCGCTTGTTCATTAACTTCAATCGCAGCTTCCAGCTCGGAGGGGGTGCTCACGCGGTCGCCGATCACCGCTTCCACCTGCGCGTTGGTCATAAAGTCGGCCTCGTTGACGTTCACCTTGTAGATCAGGTCCTGGGATACTTCCGGGTGCGCGGCGGCGCCGCTGGCGATCAGGCTGGACAGCATTCCGACGGCGAACGCGCTCGCCACCGCGATACCCACACTGCCGGAGAGGTTATGGACCAGTCCGCGCCAGGCTCCGACGTCGCCGGCCAGCTCGCGGGGAACCGCGCTGAGCAGCGTATTGAACACCAACGCGACGATTGCGCCTTGGCCCAGTCCCAGGAGGATCAGGCCCAGCACGACGAACAGCTGTCCCCAGTCGTTGCGGATGGTGAAGGCGAGAAGCACCAGCGCACCGGCCACTACTACGAAGCCGCCTTGCGCGATGGTCCGGGGCGGGAACTTGTCGTACAGGAACGCCACGAAAGTGCTCGCAAGGAAAATGGACAACGTGTAGGGAATGATCGAGAACGACGTCTCGATGCTGGAGCGGCCCTGCACGATCTGCATGTAGAGCGGAATCAGGAAGTTGGCGGCCGTCCCCACAAAAAGCATGATGGCCATGCACGCTGTCACTGCGAGTTCGGAACTGGATGCCAACACCCTGAGGTCGAAAATGCGTGGCAGTTTGGCGTCCTGGCGCTTTCTGATCCACAGGAAAAACACCTGCCCCGCGATGGCTCCGAGGAGGATCAGGAGCGGCGCCGGGGAGAGTCCCAGGATGTCGAAAGGCGCCTGGTTGGTTGCGAACCAGGTGCCCCAGGCGGACAGGCCGCTGAAACCGAAGCTCAGCAGGATGACGGCAACCGCGGCGATGATGGAGCCGGTCCAGTCAATCTTCAGCTGGGGTTGTGCCGGAACAGTTTTGAGCTTGAAACTCAGCAGCAGGTTGATCGCGCCGAGGACCACCATGAGGCCGAACGAGTAGCGCCAACCGATGGTGGTGGCGAACCAGCCGGCGATGAGCAAGGCCAGGACACCAGCGGCCGGAATGGCGGCAGCGAGGAGCCCGATGGCCTTGGCTTGCTGCTGGTCCTTGTAATTGGTGGCGATGAAGACCGTGAGTGCGGGTGCGATCAAGGCAATGACAGCACCGGAAGACGCTTGGGCAATGAAGAGCATGGCCGGACTGAGGCTCAATGCCACCCCTGCCATGGCGGCGGCATGAATGGCGACGGCAATCTGGAACACCTTGCGTGTACCGAATCGGGCGCCCAGCTTCGCTCCCAAGAGGATGAACGCGGCCATCGAAAACGTCCCGGCAGTAATGGCGGTACCCACTGACGTCGCTGCGGTGTCCAAGTCAGTGGTGATGCCCTGCATGGAAACCGTCAGGGCATTCACGGCGAATGACGCCTGGATTTGGGTGAGGACCACCACGATCAAGGGCAGCCATGAAGCCGCCTTGACGGGTGGTGGGGTTTCCTTGGTGGTGTTGTCGCTGGCCATGTCATGCTCCTGGTGGGCTCTGCCCCTTCACAGGGATGGGGCGTTGTGAATACCTCACTACGGGGTTGGCGGAACGGTGTGCGGGTTTGCCTTGGCGTCGACCTCCGATCACTGGGTTATGGTTCTGGAGTCTTGGTCCTGAAGAGTGGGCTACGTCTGCAGCGGCCAGAACACGGGCACCAAGAGGATGGCCACTGCTGCATACAGTGCCATGATGGCCAGGCCGAACTTCCAGTAGTCGCCAAACCTGTAGCCCGCCGGCTGCATGATCATCATGTTGGCTGACGTTGCCACGGGTGTCAGCAACGCGGCGGAGGAGGCCACGGAAACGCACATCAGCACGGCGTAGGGGTTGATGGATGACTCTTGGGCCACGGAAAGAGCGATGGGGATGATGATCAGGGCGGTGGCCGTATTGCTGATCAGCTGGCCCAGGACGGCAGTCACCACAAAGAGTCCCACGAGCAACAGCAAAGGCCCACTATTCCCTACCACTGCCACCATTCCCTCGGCCAGGATCTCGGCGGTGCCGGTGGAAGTGATGGCCGTGGACAGCGGAATCATGCCGGCCACCAGGATGAGGGTGGTCCAGGCCATGGAACGGTGGGCTTGCTGAACTGTGACAACGCGCAGCACCACCATGGCCAAAGCTGCCAGCATGGCTGCGACGGGTGCAGGCACGATGTTGGTGGCCAACAGAACCACCATGGCACCCAGGATGATCAGCGCCGGTGTGGCCCGCGGCCCCAACGGGACTGTTTGGCGGCGGATGGTGTCCGGAGAGTCCACCAGCAACACATTGTGGTCCTCCGTGTGCTGATCGAGCGCCGACCAGGATCCTTGAAGCAGCAGCCTGTCTCCAGCAGTGATCAGCATGCGTCCCGACGATTCCGGCTCACCCGGATGGTGATGGGCCAACACCACCAGGTCCCCGCTGTCCGTTACCATCCCGGGGTAGGCCTCCGTGCCGACGAGGTTCGATCGCGGCGCCACCACTACCTCGGCCACTCCGTAGGTACTGCTGATGAGGCCGCACGTGGCGTTGTCGTCTTGTTCGAGGCCGTGCCGGGCAGCGAGGGCGTCGATCGTCTGTTGCCCGCCGCGCACCACTATCTCATCGCCGCCTTCAAAAAGGGTGCTGCTGGACGGTTTTCCGTCCGGCCGCTGCACGCTGATGAGGTGGAGGTGGCCGCCGTCGCGCCCGTCCTGAAGGCACGCAACCGGCTGGCCGACCAATGCTGATCCCGCCGGGATGCTGAGCCGGCTCAGCCCCTCACCGTCGAGGTAGTGGTTCATGAGGGTCTCGCTGTGCGAACCCAGGTCCTTGGGGAGGGCATCAGGCGTTCGGGTCGGCAGAAGCCGCGGCCCCAGCCACAAGGTCAATCCGATGGTTCCCAACAGCAAGGGAAGCCCCACCAGCCCGAACTCAAAGAACCCGATTCCCTTTCCCGTGGTGTCGAGCGCCGCGTTGAGGATCAGGATGTTGACCGGTGAACCGGTAAGAATCAGCAAGGATCCGGCGTGGGCCGCGAAAGCCATGGGCATCAGGAGTTCCGAAGGCCTGCGACCCAGCCGGACTGCGAGGACAACCACCATGGGCAACAACGCGGCGACAGCTCCGTTGACACTGATGAGGGCCGTCAGCAGAGCCGTCAACACCATCATCAACACCATCAACCGGCTGCGGCTCGTTCCCGAGAACCTGATCAGCAAACTTCCCAGCCACGTCGTGACGCCCGCGGCATCGATCGCCTCCGCCACCACGAACAGTGCAGCGATCAACACCACGGTCCCGCTCCCGAAACCAGCGAACGTATCGTCCAACCCCACAACGCCGGTACCGTACAAGGCCAACGCTGCTCCGAGAGCCACTACCTCAACCGGCAGGCGGTTCCACACGAACGCAGCAATCACTACGACGAGCACCAGCAGCGTGACGATGACGTCTGTCATTGATGCCTTGGGTAACCCGTGGGGTCTGTGGCCAGCATTCTTTCAGACTAGATCCGCGTTACAACCGCAGGGTCACCCCAATCGGGTGAGTGATGGGCGTCTGTAGAGGTCACGGCCTACGGCAGGTACCCGAACTTGTAGGCCGCGGACACGGCATCATGACGTGTCCCGGCGCCGAGCTTGGAATAGATGATCCGCAGGTGGGTTTTCACCGTATTCACGGACAAGTGCAGCTCTGACGCCATCTGTTCCTGCGACAGGTGTGAGGGGAGCAGGGTGAGGACCTCCCGCTCGCGGGGCGTCAACGAAGGTGCAAGCCGGGAATCAGCGGGAGGTCTCAAGGCCAGCAACCGCTTGGCGAGTTCCCCGCGGGGCCCATGTGTACCCGCCCGTTCCACCAACAGGTCCATGACTTCCTGGGGAGCGATGGCCAAAGGCCTGACAACCCCTAAATCGTCAGCCTTGCCCAGCGCATCTTCCAAGAGTTTGCCGGCCAGTGTCCGCCGCCCGGTGCGGATGGCAATGGAGCACTCAAGGACGTTCACGTGCAGCCACGTCCATTCCAGCAGGGGTGCAGCAGCGCCCGAATGCAGTGGCCGGAGACGTTCGGTTGCGGCGTCGAAGCGACTGATCCCCGCTGGGCCTTGCGCTCGCAGCAAGCACAATTCGCCCGTCCCCGGGATGATCTCCTCGGCCCACTCCAGGACTTCGCGGGCACGCTCTGTATGACCCAAGGACAGGGCCGCGGTATGTTCCAGCACCGCGACGAAGGCCGCCATGGGCTGGGCGAAGAGATGGTCCTGGCCGATCCTCAGCCTGGCTTGCCGCATGCCATCCAGAGAGTGCCGCCTGTCCCCACAATCCAGGTGGGCGCACGCAGTGATCAGTTCCACCGTGGCGCGCATCGCGGCTCCCACTCCTTTGGAAGAGGACCCCAGTTGTCCGAGTTCCGCACTTGCCGACGCGGCGAATTTGAGGGCCGCTGCAGGTTCGGCGCCAAGAAGGGCGGCACCGGCATGCATCAGGGCACCCACCGATCGGCCGGCTCCCGCCGTCCACGCATAGGCCGGAAGCTTCTCCTCTGCCCGCCTAAGATATTCACCGGCGCGGCGGAGGTGGCCTTGCATTGAGGAGATACCGGCAAGCTTGAGGTACACCTTGCCGGCAAGGTATCCGTTACCCGCTTCGATGGCCTCGAGCAGTGCCTCCTGTGCCTCGGTCTCGGCTGCCCCGTAGTGCTGCTCGACCGCGGCCGCCGTGATCGAAACCATCCTTGCCTCGATCCGGATGTCGCTCTGCCGCGACAAGGGAAGGCCTGCCAAGTCGGAGGTAGTTCTGGGGTCCTGGTTCCCCCAGTCTCCGCTGAACCAGGAAAGGCGGGCTTCTGCCAGGGCGCGGAGTTCTGAGAAATCGGAGGGCGGGTTTTCTGTCCACAAACGACTCGCGGCAGCCAGGTAGCGGGCAGCGGTGGTGGGCTGACGGCTCTCCACATGGGCCAGTGCCGCAACCAGGCAGAGCTTGGGACTCACCGCCAGGGCGGAATCCGGCAGCTCCGCGATGGCCCTCCGAACCCGTGTGACTCCGCCCGATCCCAGAAGGGTTGCGCCGTGCCGTTCAAGGATTGCGCCGATCAACTGACTGTCAGCTGAGTCCATGGCGTGCCGGAGGGCGGCCTCGGGTTCGCCTGCCTGCTCATGCCAGTGTGCGGCGATCCGGTGGAGACGGAGCAATTCGTCCGGCTCCTTCCGGGCAAGTTCCGCCCGGAGGCAGGCCCTGACCGGGGGCCGGACCAGGAAGACCTTCCGGCCACTCCCTGCAGATTCCACCAGATCGCGGTGGTCCGCCAGCTTGGCGAGGTCGTTCCCGGCGTTCCGGTGGCCCGTGAGCGCGTTGGCTTGGGCGGCCACCAGGACACGGCACACGCTGGTACTGGAGAGCACATGCCGCTCGTCCAGGGTGAGGGTACTGAGAATTTCGTGGTCCAGATACTCTGCGAGTTGGCGGTTGTTGGCTGCAATGTCGCCCACGGACGTTTCGATGTCCGCGGCTTCGCGCAGCGAACGTAAAGCAAGCACCACACATGCGGGCCAGCCCCCGGTTTGTCGGAACAGCTGGCCCAGTTGATGCGTCCCCAGCAGCGTGATGGTCTTGGCCGCGAGTGAGTTGATCTCGTCCAGGGAAAAAGCAAGATCACGTGATTGCAGTTCCAGGATCCGCCCGCTGAGCCGGGCGCGTCCAGGGTCAACGGCCGTGCTTCCCCTGGTGGCCAGGACAAGTTGCAGGGGCAGATTCACGTGGTTCAGCAGCGCCGGAATCCAGCGATCGCGGTCTTCTGTCGGGAAGCCCTCAACGCCGTCGATGACCAGACGGATGGTGCCGTCGACGACGGTCAACTGCTCCGCCAAGTGATTCAGGACATCGTGGGCGTTCGTCTCGGATCCCGATAATCGACACAAGGCACCGTCCGGTATGGCCGGGCACTGCCGGAGCGCCTGAAGCACTGAGGGCCACAGGGCCGGCTCGTCCTGGTGGTCCGGGCTCACCCACGCCACGTTGTACATCCGGCCGTCAAGCCATTGGCCGAGGACCACCGATTTGCCGAACCCGGCGGGGGCGCAGAGGAGGACGGTGTCAGGTGTGGCATCCAGCCTTGCCACAAGCCGGGGCCGAGCCAGCAGGTCCAACGGCGGTTTGGAGACCGCCATCAGTTGGGGGCTCAAGAGGTCCGGGCGGGTCCCACCGAGGTCGTCCACTCCTTCAGTGTAGGGGTGGGACTGCGAGGATTCACCCAGTACAGGCGATCCGCGAGGCGGCCCCTGAGCGTAAGGATTGTGTTGTCCGCCGTGAGACGCTTGGGCGAAGCCCGGAAGGGGGTTTCACCGTGCAGGCTTTCAGGGACATCATGAGCGCTGCGGATTCCGGCTGGGTCTACCCGCTCGGGGCCGTGTTCGTGGCGTTGTCCGCAGTCTTTCCACCCATTCCCACGACGTCCTTGTTTGTGGCTTTGGGTGCCCTGTCCGCCACCGACAACCTTCCCAACGGATACCTGTTGGTGGCCGCGATGCTGGCCGGAGCGGTTGCCGGTGACCTCGGTGCGTATGAATTGGTCCGGCGCCGGGACATGGCCACCTGGAAGATCCTCCAGGGCCCCCGGACGCAGAAGGCCCTGCATGCCTCCAGGGAGCGTCTATCAAAGCACGCCGCATCGTGGGTCCTGACGTCCCGGTTTGTCCCGCTGGGACGGTTGACCATGAACGTAGCCAGTGCCATCACCCCGGTGCCGCGTGGCAGGTTTGTCCTCTATTCCGTCGCAGCGGGCATCCTGTGGTCCGCCTACTCTGTGGGGATTGGCGTCCTTTCAGGGCTTTTGCCGGGGCTTTCCACAGAGTTCGCCGTTGTCATCGCCATTGCCTTCTCGCTGCTGCTGGGCCGGGGAATCAGCGCCGCGGTGACGTGGTATTTGCAGTTGGACGACTGACTTATCCCGCCCGTGCTGCTGATGAGACCCGCGCTACTGCAACGACGACGTCAGCCTGGCCAGATTGTCCAGAGCCACCTGGCCCACCGGTCGCCGCAGCCAGTCCTCCAACAGCAGCTCCGTGCTTGCTGCGCGGTAGCCGTCTTCGACCTCACGCATCCGGTCCACGATGGATCGACCATGGACCAGCACTGAGACTTCCATGTTGAGGCTGAACGAGCGGACATCCATATTGCTTGAGCCGATAACGGCGACGTCGTGGTCTATGGTGAAGTGCTTGGCGTGCAGGACCTGCGGGGCCCGGTAAAGGTAGATGCGGACGCCGGCCCGCAGCAGGACTTCGTAGTAGGAACGCTGGGCGTGGTAGACCATGGCCTGGTCGCCCACTTCCGAGACGAAAAGTTCAACGCTCAAACCCCGGGACGCTGCGGTGACGATGGCCAGTTGGATGGCTTCGTCGGGCACAAAGTAGGGGCTGGTGATGCTGACGCGGTGCTCGGCCTTGTAAATGAGCGTGGTGTAGAGCTTGAGGTTGTTGTCGTTGTCAAAGCTGGGACCGCTGGGCAGGACCTGGGCGTCGATCAGCTCCGGCTCCGACCCCAGGATCACCGGTGAAGTGTCCAACGGAAGCAGGGTCTGGGATTCGCTGTACCAGTCGGTGACGAACACCGCGTTGAGCTCCCGCACCGCAGGCCCCTCCAAACGCACCATCAGCTCATGCCATTGGAGGCCGCGTCTGATGTTCCGCTTCTTGTTGTAGGAGGCATCGATCAGGTTTTGGGAGCCGGTGTAGCCCACCCTTCCATCCACCACCACCAGTTTCCGGTGGTTCCGCAGGTCCGGGCGTTGCCATTGACCCTTGAAGGGGCGCAAGGGAAGCATCGCGTGCCACTCGGCGCCCATACCGTCAAAAGCCTGCAGCATGTCCTTGTATTTGGGGTCGCCCAGTGCTGCCAGGTGGTCGAAGAGCACCCTGACCGCAACACCGCGTTGGCGGGCCCTGGCCAGGGCATCGAAGAATGGAGAAGTCGTGGGGTCCAGGGACAAAATGTAGAACTCCACATGGACGTACTCTTCAGCGGTGTCCATATCCGCGATCATGCGGTCGAAGCAACCCTTGTAGTCCTCCAGCAATTCGGCGCGGTTGCCGCCCACCATGGGCAGCGCGCCCAGCCTGAGGTTAAGTTCGACGGCGGAACGCAGCCAGGCGGGCCAGTCCTCACTGTGGCTGACTGCTGAGAGGCCAGGCGTGCGTCCAAGCATCAGCTCGTTGACGGCGCGTTGTTTGTCGCGCCGGGCCTTGGGGAGTTTGCCGCGGCCCACCAGCAGGAACGCCACCGTGCCTAAGTACGGGATGAAAATGATCGCCAGCACCCAGGCAATGGCCGACGACGGTTTCCGGTTGGCCGAAACCATCACCGCGGCAATTGATCCGAGCACGATGTGGAGCGCCAACAAGATCAAGGCGGCGGCATCGGCGTCGGGCAGTAGTCCTTGCATGCCGCGCTACTTGGCGTTCTGCTGCGGGATGACCACTTTTTTGATGATCAGCAGGATGGAAGCCGTGGTGGGGCAGGCGATCAGCGCCCCCAGCAGGCCCAGCAGCGTTCCACCCACCATCGCGCCGATGAGCACCAGGGAACCCGGGATGCTGATCGCTTTGCCCACCACGCGGGGCGTCAGGATGTAGGCCTCGATCTGCATGTAGGCCAGCATGACGAGGAAAACAACCAGCGCCGTTGAGGGCGAGGTGAAAAGTGAAACCACGGTGATAATGGCGGTGCTGATCGCGCTGCCCACCAGCGGTATGAGGGTAATGGGGAATGCCAGGACGGCGAGTACAGCGGCATACCTGACCCCGGCCACGGAAAGGAGGATGAACGTGAAGACGGCATTCAGCAGTGCCAGGATCGACATGCCGCTCAGGTATTTACCCACGGAGGCAATGATTGTTTCGGAGATATCGGCGAATGATTCCCTGCGTGATGCCGGCACCAGTGCATAGAGGCTGGATTTCATGACCTCGTGTCCGGCTACGAAATAGAGGGTCAAGACCACCACGAAGACCACGGCGAAGGTCCCGTTAACTACGTTGTAGCCAACCTGGACCGCTCCGCCGCCAATGGCCAGCCAGACATTGGGATCCGCCGCCGAGGTTTCCAGCCATTCCAGCAACGGAGTCAGTGCTCCGCCCAATGAACCGTTGACGTCCCGGAACCACTCTTGTTCACTCACGGCCTCGAAACTGGACGGCAGCACCCTGACCAGCGCCGCGCCCTCCTCCACCAGGATGGGGACCACGAAACGGATCAGCACAACCACGAGCACCAGGAAGCCAACCGCTACCACCAGCACTGCGCCGCCGCGTGAGAGCTTCCACCTTTCCAGCCAACGGACCAAGGGATACAGGCCCAAGGAGATGAACAAGGCCGCGAAGATCAACGTCAGCGAGTACCGCAACGTGATGACGGCCGAACCCAAAGCCAAGGCAACCAGGACACCCAATGCCGTGATCAGGCCGAATCGGAACGGCCCGGCTTCCAACAGCGGAAATGCCTTCAATCGCGTCATGCGGTCCCTTTCGGCGGTATATGGATGGTGGGCCGTCGCGCGAATCACGCCAACGCGAGCTCCTTCAGGCGGGCGTATTCCGCCTCGGTAATGTCGCCAGCGGCAAGCAGTGCTTTGGCTGATTCGATTTGTTGGGTGGGCGTCGGCGCTCCAGCAACCTCCCGGATGTAATTTTCTGCTTCCTCCACTGACTCACGGACGCGTATTTCGCTGCGAAGCGCCATACCTTTCCCGCGCATGATGACGTAGATCAGGGCCGAGATAAACGGTGCCACGAACAGGCACAGGATCCACAGGGCTTTTACGCCGCCGCCCAGGGCTTTATCGCGGAGAAGATCCGAAATGATCTGAAAGAGGAGGATCAAATAGGCAATGAAGAAGAAAGCGACAATGATGCTCCACAACGATTCCAAAAAGTTCATGGTGTCTTTCCCATCGTTCGTTCGGCCCGGGGCAGGGCCGTCGTCATCCGGCAAGGGACCCGTTCCCCGGCGGGACCACAACACCATTCTCGATTCGCCCGGACCCGCCAGCGGCAGTCTGCGCTGGATCGGCAGCGATTGGGCAGAAAGATCACCCACTAAGGGTGAGCGGAGATTGTGAGGCCCGACGACGGGCGGCTGGGCTGGGCGCCCGCTCCGGTCACAAATTCCCCATAACCTGGCCGTTGCAGTTGGCGTCAAACGGTCGGTTACGCTGCTCAAAGCCACGCACCACCGCACGTTTTAGGGTTCCAATGACGCACTCTTTACCAACTCCTCCGGCAGTTGACCTCCCAACCAAACCCAAGGTCACGCGAGGGTCGGAGCAAGCGCCCCATCACCATTCGGCAGCGGTCGCACTGGGGGCCTTCAGCATGGCGGCTGTCGTCGGGGTCTACGCGCTGCTCGTGCACACACTCGCTCGACAGTCTCCGCGGATTGGCCCGGTGTACACGGGCTGGTCGGAAGCCGCCGCCGACTCACCGATGACTGCCCTTCGCTGGTTCCTCAGCGACATGACCGAGCCCCTGTTCTGGGCTTCGGACCTCGCCGCACTTGGCCTGCTGTTAGGGGCCGCGCTGGCATGGTGGGCCGGACGGCGGGGGAAGAGTTGGGTGGGATCGCTCACCTACGGAACCGGCCTCTGGCCGTGGGTGCTGGCGTCGGCGTCGCTGAGCTTGCTCCTATCCAACCTGGCTTTCGGGTGGATGCTCGACGACGGGTGGCAGCCCACGTTCGTGCCTTTTGTTTGCGTCGCTCCCGCCATGGTCCTTCTCTACGGGGCCGGCTGGAAGATCTGTGTCACCGGCGCCGTTCTGGGAGCAGCCACCACGACGCCCCTGGCTTTGCTGTTCATTCCGGCCCTTTCGACGCCGCTCGGCCTGCCCGTGGTGGTGGCAAACGTCCTCGCGATGTCCGTTGGTTCTGTGCTGGCGTTCATGGCCGCCAGACGGTTGCCGTGGCTGGCACTGCAAAAGCCGGGGCGACCGCCGGAACCGTGCCGGCCGCCGTCGGGCGTTCACGGCACCTTCCGCAACGACGCCGCGTGGGCTGCCCGCCGCGTCCTCAAGGACTTTACTGAAACGCACTTCTTCGCCAACGAGCTCGCAGCTATCGGCGTGATTCTGGCCGTCTCGGCGGCTTTTGTGCTCAACCCGGCGTTTCCGTCGTACGGAACCCACCTGTTGCCCCACATACTGTTCGCCCAGGCGCTGACTTCGGCAATCGGCGTCGTCCTCTGGCAGCGCTGGTACCGCGACGGTGGGTGGGCGGCCACCTACGCGTCCGTGGTGTCCGTGGCTCCTGCCGCCGTCCTGGCCTACGGAGGCTCGTGGTCCGCGGTGGTGGGAGGCGCCGTGCTGGGAGCAGTCCTGGCGCCACCCCTTGCCCGCGTGGTTTCCGCTCGCCTGCCCGCCGGATTTCACCCGGTGATCGGCAACACGGCGGCCATGGCAGTGTCGACGGCGGTCGCCCTGCCGTTGCTGGGGCTGCTGCCGCACTAGCCTCTTTTGGCCTTCACCGTCAGCCGCCGACGTGATGGATCGTGAAGGCACTCAAGAACCCGACAGCGGCCGTCAGCCCCGTGAGGTTATGGTGCTCTTCGAAAGCCTCGGGAATCATGGTGTCCGCCAGCATGGCCAGGATTCCGCCGGCGGCGATCGCGGTGATGAACGCAATGACAGTCCCGGGGGCGTTCTCCAACGCGGTGTAGCCGATGAGCGCCGCGAGTCCGCTGAACACAGCAATGCCGGTCCACGTGCCAAAGACGTAGGCAGGGCTTCGCCCGGCCTTTTTCATGCCGGCTGTGCTGGACAAGCCCTCGGGAACATTGGAGATAAAGACGGCTGCCAGCATGGCGGGGCTCACCGCCCCGCCGGCAAGGAGGCCGACGCCGAGCACCACCGATTCGGGAATGCCGTCAATCAGCGCGCCCACGGCGATGGCCGTTCCACTGCCGGGGCTGTCCTTTTCGGACGGCTGGGGTCCGGAGGAGCGTTTCCGATGTTTGGCGCCGGCGCGAGCCAACAGAACGTTCGAGCCCACAAAAATCAGTGCACCAAGGAGGAAACCCAAGATGGTGGGGATCAATCCGCCGCCCTGGACGGCTTCGTCCACCAGTTCGAAGGCAAGTGCTGAGATCAGGACGCCAGCGCCGAAAGCCATCACCGTGGAAACAACCTTGGGCGGGACTTTCCACAGCCAGGCAATGCCCGCGCCGAGAACCAAGGCTCCGCCTGCCAGTGTTCCCCACATCAGGGCTTGCAACCACATCGGCATTCTTATGCCCTTTCCTTGGCCTTTCACGTGCCCCATGAGTGTTTCATATGGGGTTGGTGGGGCTGTGGTGAGTCTTGAGGTTTTCCTGAGGAACTGTTGCGGGTTTGCAGGATTAGTTCTTGATCCAGCCCCGGCACAGTAGTTCTTGTCAGC
>NZ_JBBEGB010000022.1:0-22068 GCF_037402035.1 Paenarthrobacter sp. CCNWLY172 | reverse complement strand
GTACCTTCTTTAAAGACGACACGGTCGTTGCAACTCCCAAAAATTCTGGGTGTTGCAACGACCGCTAGAACCGGCCAACAAGGGTGACCGGCCGCCGTCGTGCATTCAGCGGGGGCTACTAGCCCTTGGCGTCAACTGCCGTCTGGATTTCAGCGTTCAGATCGGTGCTGCCGTCCCACTGCTTGCCGTCAATGAACACGGTGGGAGTGCCGGTGATGCCTACTGCCGCAGCTTCCTGCGTGGCAACCTTCACCCACGGACGGAACTGCTTGCTGTCAACGCAGGTGTCGATGTTGGCCGCACCAACCTCGGTGGCCATTTTCTTCAGGTCGTTGTCGGAGATGCCCGCTCCGCCTTCAGCCGGCTGGCGCTCGAAGAGCAAGTTGAAGAAGTCCGCGTACTTTTCCGGGGATGAGTTCACTACGCACGCAGCAGCGTTGGCCGCGCGGGAGGAGTAGTTGGTGGTGGACTGGCGGTCCAGGAACCCGAGGGGCCGGTACTCAAGGGAGATCTTGCCCTCATTGCGGAGATTGGTCAGCGACTCTCCGTAAGTGGTCTCGAACCGCTTGCAGACGGGGCAGATGAAGTCGATGTAGGCAATGACCTTGACGGGCTTGCCGGCTTCGGCTTCGCCGCCAGGCACCGTCACGGTGGCAGGCGGGGTAGCTGCAGGGCTGGGGACGTCGGCAACGTTGACGGTGGCCGGCTCCGACTTAACAACTTCACTGTTGGCGAGCAGCGTCACGCCGCCGTGGACGTTGCCGTTGGCCGGCGTCGGGCCCTGATCGGCGATAGGTGCGTTGTTCTGCGCTTGGCCGATGACCACGAACGCCACCAAGGCGATGATGACCACAACGGCAACCACAATGCCCCAGCCGACCAAAAGCTTGTTGCGCTTGTCCTTCTTCAGCTGCTCTTCACGGATTGCGCGCGCCTTTTCCCGTGCCTGGGCGGTGCGTTCAGCCTTGGACAGGCGTTGTTCGTTTGCGGGGCTCATCAGTTCCTCGGGGTATTCGACGTCAAAGGGCATAGCTAGGGCAACGGGGTCAGTTTACGGGAGCAAACTTGAAGATCTGGCGCAGACCCCTTGCCCGGTTGTTGAACGATCAAGTGCCATGGAAGATTCCGCTAGTAGGCTGGGAGTTGAGTCACAGCAACCCCAGGGAGCATTAATGCAGGATTTGGCAAGCGAGAAACTCAAGACCGAAGAAGGCGTTCGGGCTTCTCCCGTCAAGAAGCCCACGGCAACCAAGTTCGACTTCATGGTGGTCTCCAACAGGCTGCCCGTTGACCGCATCAGCGACGACAACGGACATGGCAGCGACGGTTGGCGGCGTTCGCCCGGCGGTCTCGTAACGGCGCTCGCGCCAATGATGACGAAGTCCGACGGCGCGTGGGTGGGTTGGCATGGCGCCCCGGACGAGACGGTGCGCCCGTTCAGCCATGAAGGTATGGACCTCATACCGGTCCAGTTGAGCAGCGACGATGTCGAGCTGTTCTACGAAGGCTTCTCCAACGCGACCATTTGGCCGCTTTATCACGACGTCATTGCGCCGCCGGAGTTCCACCGTACGTGGTGGGATTCCTACCGCAAGGTCAACCGGAAGTTTGCCGACGCCGTGACCCGCCATGCCGCCGACGGTGCCACAGTGTGGGTGCAGGACTACCAACTCCAGTTGGTTCCCCGCCTGCTGCGCGAAACCCGGCCGGACCTCAAAATTGGTTTCTTCAACCACATCCCCTTCCCGCCGCCGGAGATCTTCGCGCAACTGCCGTGGCGCCGTGAAATCATTGACGGCCTGCTCGGGGCGGACCTCCTGGGCTTCCAGCGGCCCAGCGACGCCGGCAACTTCATGCGTTCAGCCCGCCGCTTCCTGGGCGCCAGCGTCAAGCAGCAGCAGGTGCACGTCAAGGGTCCCGACGGCGAGGTCACGCACATTGCCAGGGCGCAGGCCTTCCCGATCTCCATCGACGTTGCCCAGATCCGCGAGCTCGCGTCCAAGCCTGAGATCATCCAGCGCGCACAGCAGATCCGCAAGGACCTCGGCAATCCGAAGACCATCCTCCTGGGCGTGGACCGCCTGGACTACACCAAGGGCATCCGGCACCGGCTCAAGGCTTTCGAGGAACTCCTGGCGGACGGCCACATCAAGGTGGAGGACGCCACCCTGATTCAGGTGGCCAGCCCCAGCCGGGAACGGGTTGAACAGTACAGGCTGCTCCGCGAGGAGATCGAAGGCACCGTGGGCCACATCAACGGCACCTACGACACCATCCAGAACACTGCGGTCCGCTACCTGCACCACAGCTACCCGGTGGAAGAAATGGTGGCGCTGTACCTCGCTGCGGACGTCATGCTGGTCACCGCGCTGCGCGACGGCATGAACCTGGTGGCCAAGGAGTACGTCACGGCCCGTTCCGAGGATGACGGCGCGTTGGTCCTGAGTGAATTCGCCGGCGCTGCCGACCAACTCAAACAGGCGCTCCTGATCAACCCGCACGACATCGACGGACTCAAGTCCACCGTTCTGCGGGCCATCAACATGCCCGCCAAGGAAGCGCGCCGCCGCATGAAGCTGATGCGCAAGCAAATTCTGGATCACGACGTCGATCACTGGTCGGCGGAGTTCCTGGCCGCCCTGGAAGAGAAGGTGGTGCGCGATGACAGCTGAGAGTCTTTCCCTGTCACCGGAGTTGCTTGAAGCAGTCCGGCGCATTTCCGGCACGGAGCATCTGTTGGTAGCCCTCGATTTCGATGGCACCCTCTCCCCCATCGTGGACCGGGCGGAGGATGCCCGCCCCCTGCCCCGCTCGGCTGCCGCATTGGCGAGCCTCGCCGAACTTCCGCGCACGACGACGGCACTCATCTCAGGCAGGGCCCTGGACAGCCTGCGGCTGGTCGCTTCACCTCCGGCAGACACGCTGCTGATCGGCAGCCATGGGGCTGAAGTGTGGCTAGGCGAAGGATCCCTTGGCCTGGAACTGGACGATGAGCAGCGCAGCAGATTGGCCTCGGTGCGTGAGGTCCTCGCGGAAATCGTGAACATCGCTCCGGGGACGTTGCTCGAAGACAAGCCCGCCGGCGTCGTCCTCCACACGAGGATGGCCGACGACGACGTCGCGGAAGACGCCGTCGAGGCCGCCATGCGGGTGCTCCGGGAGCATCCGGGCGTCTACCTCAAAACGGGCAAACGTGTGCTGGAGACGTCCGTGGTTCACGCCTCCAAGGGCGAGGCCGTTGAGTTCCTGCGTCAGGCAACCGGCGCCACTGCCATCCTGTTCGCAGGTGACGACGTCACCGATGAGGACGCGTTGGGCCGGCTCCTGGGCGATGATGTGGGCATCAAGGTTGGCTTGGACTTCACTCAGGCCCAGTACAGGGTGGAGGCGCCGGTACACGTGGCGGAGTTGCTGGAAGCCCTTCTAAGGGAGCGCCGGAAGGTCACCGCCGAGGCTTAGCGTGTGACCATGGCTACATGTGATGTTTGTAACAGTTAGGTAGTAAGTCCAAAAGTCTGACATACTCTTGGATGTGATGTGACGCACAGTACCGTGCGACGTCACATGATCCTCCCCGGCCATTGGCCGGGGAGTTCAACTGAAGAAAATGAACCATTCACAACGGATCGTCCGGCACGTACCTGCCGGTGAAGGGATTGATAACTGTGGCTACAGTTACTTTTGATAACGCTACGCGTCTGTACCCGGGCACAGATAAGCCCGCCGTCGATAAGCTCAACATCGACATCGCCGATGGCGAATTCCTGGTCCTCGTTGGACCCTCCGGTTGCGGTAAGTCCACCTCGCTGCGCATGCTCGCAGGCCTTGAGGACGTCAACGCCGGCCGCATCCTGATTGGCGACCGCGACGTCACCGACGTTCCGCCGAAGGACCGCGACATTGCAATGGTCTTCCAGAACTACGCCCTGTACCCGCACATGACCGTTGCCGACAACATGGGCTTCGCCCTGAAGATCGCCGGCGTCTCCAAGGAAGAGCGCGCCGAGCGTGTTCGCGAAGCCGCCAAGCTTCTCGACCTTGAGCAGTACCTGGACCGCAAGCCGAAGGCTCTCTCCGGTGGTCAGCGCCAGCGTGTTGCCATGGGTCGTGCAATCGTCCGTAACCCGCAGGTCTTCCTCATGGATGAGCCGCTGTCCAACCTTGACGCCAAGCTTCGCGTCCAGACCCGTACGCAGATCGCATCCCTGACCCGCCGCCTCGGTGTCACCACCGTTTACGTGACGCACGACCAGGTTGAGGCCATGACCATGGGCGACCGCGTCGCAGTGCTGAAGGACGGCCTGCTCCAGCAGGTTGACACCCCGCGCAACCTGTACGACCGCCCGCAGAACGTCTTCGTTGCAGGCTTCATCGGCTCCCCTGCCATGAACCTGCTGGAACTGCCGGTAGTCGACGGCGGTGTCCAGTTCGGTGGAACGGTTTACCCCGTGCCGCGCAACATCCTCGAAGAGGCTCACGGCCAGACCGTCACCGTTGGTTCGCGTCCGGAAGACCTTGAGACCGTCGGCAACGGCGAAGGCCTCCAGGTTGAGGTTGACGTTGTCGAAGAACTCGGCGCCGACGCTTACGTCTACGGCCACACCATCCTCGATGGCAAGAGCCACGACATCGTTGCACGCGTCGACGGTCGTCGCCCCCCGATGAAGGGCGAGTCCATCTTCGTTCGTCCGCAGTCCGGCCACGTGCACCTGTTCGACACCAAGACCGGCCTCCGCCTGGGCGACTAGTCCCACCGGCAGTCATATAACTCCGCATGAAAGCGGCCCGACCCCTCCAGGTCGGGCCGCTCTCGCGTTAACCTAACTCCTGCGAAAGAATGGCATGAACACGACGGACACCTTGATCCCCCGCCCCTCCCACGTCGCACTCCTGGACAGCCCTGCCTTCACACTTGCCCCCACAGCACGGATCAGCGCCACAGCCCCAGCCACGCAGCTCGCAGAACAGTTGGCCTCGCTGCTGCGCGCCGGCACCGGTTTCGAACTGCCCATCGTTGAGGCCACCCGCCCCGGTGACATCTCCCTTGAGTTCTCGGAAGCGTTCGACGGCGGCCCGGAAGCGTACGCGCTCAATGTCACCGAGGCTGGCGTCAGGCTCACGGCCGTCACCAGTGTTGGACTCTTCAACGGGGTGCAGACGCTCCGTCAGCTGTTTCCTTCGTCCCTTGAGAAGGCGGACGCAAGCGACGTCGAATGGGTGATTCCCGCCGTCGACATCGCCGACGCGCCGCGGTTCCAGTACCGCGGTCTGATGCTGGACGTTGCCCGCAGCTTCTTCACGGTGGAGGAGGTCAAGGCACAGATCGACGTCATGGCCCAGTTCAAGCTGAACGCCCTCCACCTGCATCTCACGGACGATCAAGCGTGGCGCATCGAAATCCACGATCCCGGGGCTGCCGGTAATCCTTTGGGGTTGCCCTACCGCAAGCTGACCGAGGTGGGCGGCGAAGGCGCGGTTGAGGTCTCCACCGCCACGCCTCCCCGCGGCAACTCCGGCTTCTACACCCAGCAGGACTTCAGGGATATCCAGGCTTACGCGGCCACCAAAAACGTGCTGGTAGTGCCGGAAATCGACCTCCCCGGCCACGTCAACGCCGCCCTCGCCGCCATTCCACAGCTCAACCCTGACGGCCAAGCCAAGCCCATGAGCACCACAGCCGAGGTGGGCTGGTCCACTTTATCGGCAGATCTGCCCGCTACGTACGAGTTTGTCCGCGAGGTCCTTGGCCAACTCGCCGCCATCACGGCAGGCCCGTACCTCCATATCGGCGGCGACGAAGCGAAGGTCACCCACCATGACGACTACGTGGCCATGGTGCAGCAGTTCGTCCGGATCGGTGCCGAAACCGGCAAGACGGTGGTGGGCTGGAACGAATTCGCCGCCGTCGAACTCCCGGAAGGTGCCGTCATCCAGTATTGGCACGGTGATTTCGCCCCGGTGGTCCGGCAGGCTGAAGAAAGCGGCGCAAAGGTGATCATGTCTCCCGCCGCCACTACATACCTGGACCAAAAATATGCCTCTGACAGCCCCATCGGGCTCGAATGGGTGGAAGGCGGGCCCTTCACCTGGTCCGAGTACTACAACTGGGATCCCGCACAGGGCGGCCTCAAGGACCACCAGGTCCTCGGCGTCGAAGGACCCCTGTGGACAGAAACCGTACGGAACAACGAGCAAGCGCAGTGGCTCCTCTACCCCCGGGCTGTTTCCTTGGCGGAAGTCGCGTGGTCAGGCCAGGAAGTCCGCAACGCTGGTGACTTCCGACGTCGTTTGGGCGCCTTGGGCGAGCGGCTCGCCCACCAAGGCGTCGCCTTCCAGGCCGCACCCGACGTCGAGTGGTCAGCCACCTCGAAGTGGCCGTTCCCGGAAGCCGGAACGTCTTCCACCCCCGAGTACGGAACAATTGAGGCATGAGCGAGCAAAACGGAGCCCAGTGGCACGACGAACCTACCGACTACGGGCAGATCGGCAAGCTCCCCCGCACTGAAGCGGCGAGTGCGCAGGACACGGCACCGCCCGCGAGCGTCATCGGTTCCCTGAACATCACGGCGGCTTCGGCCGATCCTGAACTGCTGGATCTTCCGTGGCACATCGCTTTGGAGGATTGGCCGGCGGAGAACCTTGCGGCGCTCCCCCGCGGTATTTCGCGGCACATTGTGCGTTTCGCGCACTTGGGTGGTTCGGTCATCGCCATCAAGGAAACCTCCGAGCACGTGGCCCGCCACGAATACCACATGCTGCGGAAGCTGGCCCGGCTGGATGTTCCGTGCGTGGAGCCGGTTGCTGTGATCACAGGACGCACCACCGCGGATGGCCGGCCGCTGAACCCTGTGCTGGTGACCCGGCACCTCAAGTTCTCCATGCCGTACCGCGCGTTGTTCTCGCAGATGCTCCGCAAGGACACCCTGACCCGGCTCATTGACGCGCAGGCACTGCTGCTGGTCCGCTTGCATCTTGTGGGCTTCTACTGGGGCGACGTTTCGCTGTCCAACACGTTGTTCCGCCGTGATGCCGGGGCCTTTGCCGCTTATTTGGTGGACGCCGAAACGGGCGAGCTCTATCCGGACCTCTCCATGGGCCAACGTGAATACGACCTCGAAATCGCCCGCGTGAACATCGCTGGTGAACTGATGGACCTGCTGGACGGCGGGCTCATCGAAGAGAAAGTGGACCCAGTCGCCACCAGCGAGCTGATCATGGACAGCTACCGCCGGCTCTGGACAGAGCTGACCGAGAAGGAGTCCTTCGAACTGGGAGAAAGGTGGCGCGTGGCTGCCCGTATCCGGCGCCTCAACGAGCTCGGCTTCGACGTGGAGGAATACGCCATCAAGACCACGGCGGACGGCTCCACCATCCAGCTCCAGCCCAAAGTGGTCGACGCCGGCCACCACCAGCGTCGCTTGCTGCGCCTGACCGGGTTGGACGCCCAAGAGAACCAGGCCCGCCGGCTCTTGAACGACATGGACCAATTCCGGGCGGACAACAACCCGGACCTGGACGAGGAAATCAGCGCCCACATTTGGGTCAGCCAGATCTTTGAGCCCATAGTCCGTTCCATTCCACGGCACCTGGCCGGAAAGCTGGAGCCCGCGGAAGTGGTACACGAGGTCCTGGAGCATCGCTGGTACATGAGCCAGAAACAGGACAGGTACGTCCCCTTGGCAGAGACGGTTCAGTCCTACCTGGACACTGTGCTGCAACACCGTCGCGACGAGGCTGCCATCATGCTGAACCCGGATACAGAGCTGCTGAAGATCCTTGAGGTCGAGGTGGAGGAATCCGGCCGGTACGACGATGAAGACGAGGACGAATACCCGGACGCCGACGACTGACGCACGGTGAGACGAACTCGACGTCGGCACTCAGGTGAGTGCCGACGTCGAGCTCTATAACTACTACGGTTCCAGGGTTTCGGCGAGGCCGGCCAGGACTGGTTCCCGCCCCAGCTCGATGTGCGAGTATGCCAGCGAGTAGGCCAGGTCCGGCCGGCCTTTCAGAATCGCATTGCACAGTTCCGTGTGCTCGTCGCGTTGGAGTTCGTTGCTGCGGTTGTGGGCCAGCCCGAAGATCCAACGCATCCGGCCAAAGAGGGGCTTCACGGATTCGATCAGGAGCCGGTTGCCGGACAGGCGGACGATTTCGGCGTGCAACTCGGCGCTGATGACGGCAACGTCGTCTGTCCGCTCCTCGTCGATGGCAGTCTTGGACGCTTCCATGAGTTCTTCGAGTCGTCCGCCATCGCTGCCTTCGGCAACACGGGTGGCAGCCATGCGCGCGGCGAAGGTTTCAAGGCACAGCCTGATATCGAAGAGCTCATTGACATCCGTGAGTGTCAGTTGGCGCACCACGGCACCACGGCGCGGGAACGTTGCGACAAAACCGTCCTGCTCCAAGCGCTGGATGGCTTCCCGGACCGGTATGCGGGACACGTTGTAGAGTTCGGAAAGTTCGCGTTCGCGTAAGCGCATGCCCTGCGCGTAGGTACCCGTGACAATGCCTTCCAACACCAGTTGGTAGACGTTTTCCGCGCGGGCCTCATCATCACGGCCGTTTCCGGTACCCGGCATCGCCTCAGCCACTGTCGAACTTCCTTTCATGCCGACGCCAGTCCTTTGAGTGACGCTAGCCCTACGGTACTTTGGTATACAAGAATTTCACAGCATCCGCTTTCACTGTCTTCGTCGAGTCGATGTTGAACAGGGGCGGCCACCAAGGGAGCAACCATTGAACACCTTGATCCGCGCCGTCCGCCCTTGGGGGCAAGCACTGAGCGACGTAACCCTCGTTGCCGCCGAAGGAGGCGGCAAGATCACCTCCGTGAAGCCGCATGACCCTGCCACCGTTGTCCCGGGCGACACAACCGTGGTTGAAGGCCGCGGCCGGATTCTGCTCCCGTCGTTCTCCGACGTCCACGTCCACCTCGATTCCACCCGGATCGGCTTGCCTTTCCGAGAGCACACCGGCGGTCCGGGCGTGTGGACCATGATGATGAACGACCGTCAGAACTGGCGCAACGCCGAGGTCCCGCTGCAGGATCGGGTGAATGACACTCTGGGGCGGATGATCGCGAGGGGCACCACCCGCGTGCGTTCCTATGCGCAGGTGGATGTGGACTGCAGGCTGGAGCGTTTCGACGCCGTTGCTGCTGCCAAGGAGAAGTTTGCCGGTCAGGCTTCGGTGGACATCATCGCTTTCCCGCAGGCTGGACTGTTGCTTGAAGCGGGCACTGTTGACCTTATGGAAGAGGCCTTGAAAGCCGGGGCCAACGTGATGGGTGGCATCGATCCCTGCACGCTGGACCGGGACCCGGCGAAGCACCTCGACATCGTCTTCGGCCTGGCGGAGAAGTACCAGGTTCCCATCGATATCCACCTCCACGAACCGGGCGAGCTGGGTGTGTTCAGCACGGAGCTGGTGCTTGAGCGCACGCGCGCGCTGGGTATGCAGGGCAAGGTGACCATGTCCCACGCCTACCAGCTGGGCAGCGTCAGCGAGGCCACCACCCGCAGGCTGATTGATGCGTTCGCGGAATTGGATGTTTCCCTCGCATCGGTTGCTCCGTCCGCTGCCGGCCAACTGCCCATCCCGCTCCTCACCGAGGCCGGGGTCCGATTGGGCTTGGGCGAGGACGGCCAGCGTGATTACTGGTCCCCCTACGGCAACACCGACATGCTGGACCGCACCTGGCAACTCGCCTTCACTCACGGTTTCCGCAAGGACGAGCTGATCGAACATTGCCTGGCCATCGCCACCATCGGCGGCGCCAGCATCCTTGACCCCAACGCGACCCGGCTCAAGAACACTGCCCACCGTCCCGGCGTCGAGGTTGGCGACCCAGCGGAACTGCTGCTGGTGGACGGCGAAACGGTGGCCTCCACTGTGATGGACCGGGGCAAGGACCGCACGGTGATCCATGCCGGCCAGGTGGTGGCAGACCAGTTGGAACTGGTCCAGCGACGACCCTAGCGCTACTCGCTCCGCCCTGTGGGCGCATCATCCAAAGGGGTCCACCAGGTGACCGGGGGTGTCACCGTGAAACGGCGGCCCGTCACGGTGGTGGGGGTGATACGGATGAACTGGTCCTTTTGCCCCGCCTCCCACGGAAACAGGAGAAGCCCGACGGTGTCCAAGACGTCCTCGGTAAGCTTCACCGCGGCCGCCTGGCCCTTGACCACCACACTCCACGCCACGCCCGTTTCGACGTTGACGCCGTCAGCCTCTATGGCCACCGGGGCGTCGCTGAGGGCGGCATGGAGCTTGGTACCTTCACCCGTCCGGAACACCAAGGTTCCGTGGTCCACTTTGTAGTTCACCGGGAAGATGTCCGGGTGGTCGTCCACCCAGACGGCAAGCCGTCCCACTGAGACTCCGCGGAGGAGCTCCCAGCACTGGTTGGTCTCAAGAATTTCCGTGGCGGGCGTGCCTGGTTGATTGGTCCCGGCTGGTGAAGTCGTCATACCGCAGAGGATACGCCGGGCCCCTGATATTCAACAGGCCACGGCTTACCGGACGAGGGCGGGGGTAGTGCCGGCTCCTCGGTCATGACGCGGGCGCGAAGGCCAATCTCGACAGACATTCTTCAGCGGCACCAGCCCAAGGCGCTGCTAGTGTTTCGATGCGACCACCCACGACAATGCTGGCCGCACAATGGATGCCGCCGAAGACGAACTCCTGGATGCCATGCGAGCGAGTGACCTTGAAGCGTTGGACCGGCTCATTTCCGATGACCTGAAGTTCATCGACCCTGAGGGCACCGTCCTCACCAAGAAGGCAGATCTGGAAGCACACCGCACTGGGGCCACCAACTTTGCCCGAATCGAGGAAACCAACCGGCGCACCCTCGAATCCGACGGCAGCGGCACAACAGATACCACTGCCCGCGCTGTGCTCCACATCAACGGATCACAGATCGAGATCCAGCTGCTCTGGCACCGGGAATGGCGGATCATTGACGGGCGCTGGCAAGTGCTCGCCGGCTCCGTCGTAGTACTCGACTGAGAACTCCGGCCGGTGCTCACGTATCGGAAGAAGCGCCGGTTCGGCCAGGGGCGCAGCCGACTCCTAGCCCCTTAGGCAGAAATACGCCATCCCGAGTACACCCCGGTAGCCCTCTTCATATGCGGCGCGCTGTTCCTCATATCGCCGGCGGACCTGCCCTGCGGCGGGATGATCGGCATCATGTGATTCCAGCCAACGGGTGAACCTGCCGCGATACCCGGCTTCGAAGACATCCCACTCCTGAACGCTTGCCTGGTCCTCGTCCACCACCTCGAAACCAGCGGCGCGGATCTGCTCGCGTAGCGCATCTTGGGTGAGGTACTCGTCATCGCGTCCGGCCAGAGGGGCGGTGGCAGCCGGATGAGGTGTGGCTGACCAGATTGCCTCGCCGTAGACGAGCCGGCCGCCGGGAAGCACCAGTGCTCGAAGGGCGCGCAGGGCTGTGGCATAGTCGAGCGGCTGCGCGTCCTCTACCGGCGGCCCCCAGATCTGGCTCGCGCCGATGCAGATGACAGCGTCTGCGGGGCGATCCTGGACCTCGAGCCCGGGCATCGAATCAAACCTCGCCCTGCCGAGCAGCCCACGAGTCACAGCTTGTTGCCTGGCTCGGTCGATGAACGAGCCAGCACTGTCCACTCCGCGTCCCCGTGCCTGCGGGGCCGCCGTCAAAACCCGAAGTAGTAGTTCACCCCATCCGCACCCCATGTCCAGAACCTCAGCCGGCGCCGGCTCGGACAAAAACGCCAAAAGGTGCGCGGCGCGTTCCTCGGAGAGCGGGGTGAGCCAGGTCAGGGACTCGTAGAGGGGCGGCAATTCAAGCAAAGTACTGTCGGTCACTCCATGATGCTCTCACGATCCACAGAAACGGCTGCTTGTCCTTAAGCCCGTGGTGCTGCGGACTGCTTGGCGGCCGTGGACGAAGCAATTCGTCGCGTGGGTCAACTGCTGGGCGTGGGACCGGTGGGGAGCCGGGCGGTCCTGGATTTGCAGGCCAGAAGATTCACCCGAGGCCAGCGTCAGGCCAGCGCTATTCGTGCAGAAGAACTCAGGTCGATGTTGCCCTATGGGCGCTGAGGTGGCGCCGGAGGTGTCGCTTCTTGGGCTCCCCCTCGGGAAGGCCTACCCGAAACGACTACCCTTGAGGCCCGGTCACGGTTGTTTGGTGCAGGGCTTTCAGGAATAGGTACCCAAGGTAAATCCAATCATCTGCTGATGCTTTGTCGTCGGCAACGCGATTCAGGCAATCGGCGATCGGCATTTCCTCAAAGGCGGGCAATAGGTGAGGAACGGAGTGGTCCTCCCACGCCGCGATAACGCCGCGGCGGCTTCCCGACTTTTCCATACCAGCCCAGATGTCCCTCCCGGCCTCTGGCCCGTATACGTTCCCGAAGTGTCCTGCTCTGGGCCAAGACTCCCAGGCACTGTTCAACGCCGTCTCTAATGCGAGCCTCTCGCTGGGCAGTCGTTCTACGCCGTAGGCCAGGACACCTAGCGCCAAGCCTTCAGCTATCCGCCTTGTCTGTTGACGTTTTGCCACGGATCCCACACCCGCGACATGCCCAACCTCCCGCCCCGCCTGTACAGGCAGAGCCACAGTCGGCTCCACCTGCGGGTATACCGGCACCTTCCAACTGGCCGGCGGAGGGCAGAGCGGTCTTGTCCACTCCGCATCGCGTTCCGGAGACTCGGCTGTCGAAGTCCCCTTCTCGGGCCACGTTCTACTGCCACCCAACTTGCGCTGGATGGCCCTGAGGATCCTTATCGTTTCGTCGTCTTGATAGCCGGTGACCACGGACCAGTCCAGCCCAACACCAACGGTGCTGCTAACGAAAACAATCTCGGTGGCCAGCAGGGCCCGGCGCCAGTCAGCTTTTGTCAGGGATTGACCGTCCCGGATGAACCCGGCAATCCGCTCGCCTTCAGCAAACAAATCAGCAACGTCACGAAAGCCCATAGCCAAGGCCATGGCCTCCGTGGGGTCCGCCGGTCCAGCCCATTCCATGAGGCCTCGACGCAGGACCTCACGTTCATCCTCATCGAGGTCGAACTGAACCCGATCATGCGCATCCACAGCTCATCCTCCATCACCTCGGCATACAGCAGCCACACTAACCCCGCAATAAGTCCCGGCGCGTCAGGTGGCGGCCAAGAGCAGGGATGTCCGATAAAGGATCCTCAACCGGACGCCTTCTCCTAGCTCACCAACTTGTGGCCGGTAGCCCCATATGGTGGTGCCATGACCGAGATGATCGCTTGGAACCTGGCCTTTGGTTGTGGCACTGGCCTTGGCAAAGCACCAGGACGAACTGTCGAAGCTGCCCTGCCAAGCCAGCCGCCCTCAGGGTGGACAGGAAGTCATGGGCCGGGTGTTCGTTGGGAACACTGGCCACGAAGCCTCAACACTGGTTTGCCCATGATGCATGTGCTGACTCTCTGGCTACCCGCAGACTTCCAAAGGCGCGGTGCCCAGTTTCCAGGGATTGCAATTTTTGCTGGTGAGGGCCAATTCGCAGTGGAAGACGAATTTCCCATGCCGAGCGCTGAATCAACCGATCCATTCCTGCGCGACCTTGCAGCAGCCGAGAACCATCCCGGCCTGCTTAGGCGCAGAGACCTGATCGATGGAGAATTTGCGATCCTTTGGCTCATGCATGATGAGTTGGCTGCCGGCCCTACGGCACCTCGTCCCGACCTTCGTGCCAAGGGTGAGCATGTCGACGAGTCGCAAGGTACTAATGCTTGGGACAACGTCGAACCAACCACCGACATTTGGTTGATACCGCGAGTCGATCCGAATGCTGGCAGACACCCGTCGAACTCTGGGGAGATCAGGTCGGCCCCGATGGGTATGTCCATCCCTCAACAGATGCGGGCAGTCTCGCGGACTGGGCAGAACCCTTATTCGCCAGAAGCCACTTGGGCGGAACGGCCTTCCCTATCCAAGCGATGCCTGACGGGCTTACCCCTTGGTACCTCGAACTGGAAGAGATCTCGGGGCTCAACTTCGGCGGTGGCGGCAACGCTCAATTCGATCTGGAATCCGATACGTTCGATTGGGCCTGCGGATAGCGCAATCGGGATATCTAGCCGGAGGTTTCTAAGCGCCTTAGACGATCGCGAGCGCGGCTACGGGGTGGAGATCACCCCCGCCGGGAGCCGCTGTACTGCGGGAGATGGGTTCCTCCATTGTGGTGGTGGCCGCAGAAGGCGTCAGCAAGGGCGCTCTGGCAACCTATCTCGCGGCGGGGTTCGTTGCTGCCACGCCTATTGTGGACATGTCACGCTCCTCAACCAGCCCAACCTCATCCACCCGCACCAACGGCCCCCGGATGGCAAAGAAGCCAGCGCCTGCCAGCACCACAGCCTCGGCCGCGAGCGCCCAGAACGTCGCTTCCCACCCGCCGGTCATCGAGTGCAGAAGCCCCGCTCCGAGTGGACCGAGCGACGCCGCCGCGAACCCAAATCCCTGGCTCATGGCGGACAATCGTCCCGCGGACTGCGGTCCGGCCGAGCGAATCACCACCAGGGCCATGGCCAGCCCGAATCCGGCGCTCTGGACGATTCCCAGCACCCCGACAGCAAGGAACTGAAGCTCCGCTGGTGCCACCAGAACACCGAGCAGTGCCACGGCCACCAGCACGCCAAGTCCCGGAGCCATCCAGCGCAGAATGGCCGGTCGGCTGGCAAGGACCGGGGCCAGCAGACTGGCCGGGAGCCCCGCGAGACTGAACCAGGCCAAGAGCGCTGCAGCGTCCGCGGACGCGAGCCCCCGGGACACCAGGTACACGGCCAGCCAGGATGTGATGGCAAAGTAAAGCATCGCCTGGAGCCCGAAGAATGCCGTCACCGCCCAGGCTGTGCGCTGCTTCCGCAGGGGCATAGCGGGTGCGGTGGGGACAACAGCGGACGACGCCGCATCCCACCGCGGCGTCGAAGCGTCCCCCGCCGCTGAGGTGGCTTTGCCCGCGGCAGCCAGTGCCGCCGTCGGGCGTCTTCCGGTGCGCTGGATGAGGACAGCTCCGAAGAGTGCCGGCACCGCCCACACAGCCAGCGCCCCTGCCAGGCTCCCCCCAAAGGACTGCTGGAGAGGTTGAACCAGGCCGGCCCCCAGCGCGGCCCCCAGTCCAAAGCCCATGGTGCAGAGCCCTGTCCACCAGCCTGTGCCCCGGTTGGCTTTGACGATCTGCGGAACCAGCACGCTGGCTGTCATGATCGCCATGCCTGCAACGAAGGTGCCCGGCAGCAAGAGCGCCGGGACTGTGGCCCGGAGGACCAGCGCGGCGGCCAAGGCGGTGAGCGCAATGGCCACCGCTGGACCGGTTCCGAATCGCCGAGCCAGCCAGGGTCCCATCGGCCCGGAGATTCCGAACGCCAGGACCGGCAAGGTTCCCAGGAGCGGCAGCAGTGCGGGGTCAAGGTCGAAGACGTCCGGAATCTGGTCCATCACACCGGCGATGGTGGTGATGGCGGGCCGGAGATTGATGGACACCATGACCAGCGCAAGCAGCACCAAGCCCGTCATCAACCTCGGACTTGCTCCAACCCGGGCCTGCCGCTTCTCGCGCACATCTTCTCCTCATAGCAACTTTGGTATACCAAGTAAGCCTAGGGGGAGAATGGTGGGAAGTAAATGCAGGTAATTTAGCTGATCAGATGTGACAGGCAGGCCGCATGGACCTTTTGGAATACCAGAAGACCTAAATTGCCTTTCCCGGATTCAGGATTCCCTGCGGATCGAACAGCTCCTTGATCCGCCGCTGCAACTCCCGCACGGGCTCCGGTTGTTCTAGGCCCAGCCAGCGCAGTTTGTATTGCCCCACGCCGTGCTCTCCGGTGATGGTGCCACCCATTTCGAGGCCTATCCGGATGGATTCATCCAACGCCGCGTTGAGCCGCTCCAAAGCAGCCGCATCGGTAACAGGGTCCACACGTTCCATCCAGAACGTCGGGTGCAGATTGCCGTCTCCGGCGTGCGCCACCACCTTAAGCATCACGCTGAAGCGGGCCGCCATGGCCTCGAGCTCGGCCACGAAGTCCACCAACCGCGATCGTGGCACGGCGATGTCCTCGCCAACCCTGAATTCGTCATCCACTTCCGCGCCCCGGCTGTTGCGTCGCAGTTCCACCAGCATCTCGGCTTCCTCGCTGGCCTCGGTGGTCACCGTTGCGCCGCCTGCGGCCAGCACTTGCCGCACCACGTCCGCTTCCGCAGCCGCGCCGAAGCCATCGGTCTGGATCAGGAGCAGCGACTTGCCACGGGTCTGGAGGTCACCTCCATGCATTTCATCCAACTGCACCAGGGTTCCGTTATCTAGCAGTTCCATGATGGCCGGCTGGACCCGGGCCTTGCCCACGGCGAGCACTCCGGCGGCCGCGCTGCGGAAGTCCTGGTAGAACGCCGCAATGGTGTGGACCTCTCGCGGCAGGTACTTCAGGCGGACGGTCACGCCCACCACAATCCCCAGCGTCCCTTCGGAGCCCACCAGCAGCGCGGTGAGGTCGTAGCCGGCAACTCCCTTAAAGGTCTGGTGTCCGGTGTGCATCAACGAGCCATCAGCCATGACGACGTCGAGTGCCAGCACGGAGTCCCTTGTGACGCCATATTTAGCGCATCGCAGTCCCCCGGCATTGGTGGCCACGTTGCCACCGATGGTGGACATTTTGTAGCTTGCGGGGTCAGGCGCATACATGAGGCCGTGCTCTGCGGCGGCAGCGTTCAGATCGGCGTTGATGACGCCGGGCTCGACGACGGCGGTCTCGTCGTCCGGGTTGAGGTCCAGGATGCGGGTCATCCGTTCAAGGCTCAGGACGATGCAGCCTTCCGTGGCATGGGCTCCGCCGGACACACCGGTGCCTGCTCCCCTGGCCACGATAGGAATCCGGTGCGCGGCGCAGCTGCGAACGATGTGCTGAACGTCCTCCACCGATTCCGCCCAGACGACGGCGAGCGGCAGGTGACGCTCCAGCAGTGGTCCTTGATCGACGGAGTACACGGTGAGGGTTTCTTCATCCTCTGCCACCTGCCCGGCACGTAGTCCGGATGCGAGCTCCTTCAGGAACAACTGCCGCCCAGTTGTGGGCTGGGAGGCTTCCCGATGGCCCGTCGTCCTGCCAGTGATGCTTTCCGCTGATGTTCCGGCCATAGCCGTTTCGTCCGACACAGTGGTCCCTCCACGTACGCACCGCGGACACGCCAAACCGGCAGTCTTCGCAGTGTTTTGGTGCTCACAGTCTAGCCAGCACAGAACGGCAGAGCACGGCCACACCCACCTGCTACCCGGCGGGGATCACCGTTCCGGGCAGCTCCCAGATCCCGGCAGAGATGCCGTCGGCGCGTAGATAGACACCCTCGACGCCGGCTGGCTGGGCAGGTGCCGACGTCACTGTTCCGGAGCGGTGCAGCGGCGAGGCAAGGAACGCTTCGAGCTGCGCGTCGCTGAGAACCGAGTTGTCCAGGACAATGTCGGCGGCGAACACCACGGGCACCCCCGGCAGGCAGAAGGTGAGCGCGGCGCCCACGTCCGGGCCGCCGTCGATCATGACCGTTCCCGCCCGCGCCGTGTCGTGCGTGTTCAGTGCGTTCATGTTGTTTTGTCGCACACTCCAGCTAAATCCCGCGGCGAGGTCCTGGTGCGTCGCGAGGAAGTCCTCGGCGTCGATCCTGTG
This sequence comes from Paenarthrobacter sp. CCNWLY172, assembly GCF_037402035.1. Lineage (NCBI taxonomy): Bacteria > Bacillati > Actinomycetota > Actinomycetes > Micrococcales > Micrococcaceae > Paenarthrobacter > Paenarthrobacter sp. CCNWLY172. The sequence continues at coordinate 4,386 of NZ_JBBEGB010000022.1, read as the reverse complement.
CGGCCCTGTTTGGGGGCGAGCCACAGAAGTTGATGTTGGGGGCGTCCTTGGCGAGCCACGACCACAGCGGGCGGGTGAGGTTGGAGTAGGTCATGGCGCCTGGCCAGTGCTCGCCAGTGAAATCGGGGGCGGCGTCGGCCGTGGATTCCGCCGCCAGCAGGGCCGCGTTCGGGTTGATCTCACGAACCCGGTCCGCGATAAGCCGGGCAACCTCATGGTTGAGATCTACAGATCCCAGGCGTCCTGTCATATTGCCGACGTCGATCCTCCAGCTATCGAGGTTGAACGGCGGCTCAGCCAGCGGGCCACCACCGAATCAACTGCAAGCGCTTCCACCAAGTACAGGGCGGCATGCAAATTTGAAAAGCCCAGCCGTCGGCCGCATTGCAAAGACAGTAGCCTTAGGACTGGAAACGTTTACACTTTGGGGAATTCTCTTCTACGATGTGTTCATGTCCGTTGATTCATTGCTCTCGGTTGCGACCCACGAGCCCACTGCAGCTTTTACGCAGCTGACCCCGATCCACGATGCCTCCGCGGCCCACGGTTGGTGGCGTTCCGCTGTGATCTACCAGATCTATCCGCGCTCGTTCCGGGACCTCAACGGCGACGGCGTCGGAGACTTGGCGGGCATCACCGCAGAACTCCCGCAATTGGCGGCGTTGGGCGTCGACGCCGTGTGGTTGTCGCCGTTCTACCGCTCACCCCAGCGGGACGCGGGTTATGACGTCAGCGACTACTGCGACGTCGATCCCCTGTTTGGCACCTTGGCCGACTTCGACGCCCTTATCGCCGAAGCCAACAGGCTCAACCTGCGCGTCATCGCGGACCTCGTCCCCAATCACTGCTCCGACCAGCACGTCGCCTTCCAAGCAGCACTTGCCGCGGGTGCAGGCAGCGTGGAGCGGGAGATGTTCATCTTCCGCGACGGCCAGGGGCACGACGGCAGCGAGCCGCCCAACAACTGGCAGTCGCACTTCGGCGGTCCGGCATGGACGCGTATCACCGAGCCGAACGGTCAGCCCGGTCAATGGTTCCTGCACCTCTTCGACTCCTCGCAGCCGGACTTCAACTGGGACAACCCAGCCGTCCACGCTGAATTCGAACGCGTGCTCCGGTTCTGGCTGGACCGCGGCATCTCCGGCTTCCGGGTGGACGTAGCCCACGCGCTGGTCAAGGCAGCCGGCCTGCCCAACTGGGGCGGCCGCGCCGACGGCAACAGCTCCGATGGTTTCCCGGGCCAGGACGCTCCGATGTTCGGCCAGCCTGCCCTCCACGACATTTACCGCCGGTGGCGTTCCATCCTGGAAGAGTACGGCCCGGACCGAATCCTCTGTGCGGAAGCCAATGTGGATCCGCTCCCCCGACTGGCGCAGTGGGTCCGCCCTGATGAAATGCACCAGGCCTTCAACTTCCCTTACCTGCACGCCGGCCTGGACGTACATCGCCTGCGCCACACCATCACCGACTCGTTGGTGTCCCTCGACGCCGTCGGCGCCCCCAGCACGTGGGTACTGTCCAACCATGATGTTGTCCGGCACGTCTCACGCTTCGGGTACGACGGACCTGGTCCCCGCGACGGAGACGGCATCGGCCCCGACGACGCGCAGCCCAACGAAGAACTCGGACGACGCCGGGCTGCCGCGGCTACCATGTTCATGCTCGGCCTCCCAGGTGGCGCGTACCTCTACCAGGGCGAAGAACTGGGCCTGCCCGATTCTTCCAGCATTCCCGGCAGCATGCGCCAGGATCCCACTTTCGCCCGCACCGGCGGAGCCCGTATCGGCCGCGACGGTTGCCGCGTGCCGCTCCCTTGGCGTTCGGCCGAACCCCACTCCGGGTTTGGCAGCGGCATGGACCCTTGGTTGCCGCAGCCCGAGTCCTGGCCCACGCTGGCGAGGGACCTGCAGGAGTCCGATCCGGCGTCGCACCTTAACCTGTACCGCGCCATGCTCACCGAACGCGCCACGCTCCGGCTCGGGCAAGGTTCCCTGGCCTGGGTTGAGGACTACTGCACTTGGTCCTCGCTGGCGTACCTCAATGGCAACACCCTGGTGATCATGAACGTAGGCCCCGATCCCCTGCCGCTTCCGGCTGGTAGCACCATCCTGCGCAGCGCCCCTGCATCAGGCGCCGATCAACTAGGCTCAGGGGAGACAATCTGGCTGACAGTCAGCTGATTTTTCACCTAGGAGCGGCATGACGGGCATCAAGGACGTGGCCGAGCGAGCAGGGCTGTCCGTTGCCACCGTGTCACGGGCGCTCAGCGGCAAGGGCAATGTATCGCCGACCAGCCGGGAGCGTGCCCGCGCCGCCGCATCAGAGCTGGGCTTCGTGCTGTCCTACCACGCCTCCAGCCTGGCCTCCGGGCGCACGCACAACGTTGGCTTGGTGGTGCCCTCGGTCCACCGCTGGTTCTTCTCAGCGGTGATCGAGGGCGCATCGGCCGCGCTGCTTGAAGCGGGGTACGACCTCACCCTGTACAACATCGGGGAAAACCCCGAGCACCGGCACAGCGTCTTCAACGACTTCCTGTTGCGCAAGCGGGTGGACGCGGTCATCGCGGTATCGCTGGAACTGAGCGAGGACGAGCTCCAGCAGCTCCACGCCATGCACCGGCCGATCGTCGGAATTGGCGGGCCCTTACCCGGAGCATCAACCATCAGGATCGACGACTCCTCGATCGCGCGAAAGGCCACCAACCACCTGCTCGGTCTGGGGCACACCAAGATCGCGCACATCACCGGCAACGAAGCCTACGACCAGGACTTCCATCTTCCAGGAACGCGTCGGAGCGGATTCGAAGAAGCCATGAACGACGCCGGCTGTCCCGTCAGGCCCGAATGGATCGTTTCCGCTGACTTCACCATTGAAGGCGCTTACGCTGCGGCACGGCAGCTGCTGGCCAGTGCGCCGGACAGGCCAACCGCCGTCTTCGCCGCCTCCGACGAAATGGCCATCGGCACCATCCTCGCGGCGCGGGACTTCGGGCTCCGCATCCCGGATGACCTCTCGGTCATGGGGATCGACGGACATGATCTCGGCAACGTCCTGGGCTTGACCACCATCGACCAGGACGCCAAAGGCCAAGGAGCGCTGGCCGTCCGCACCTTGTTGGGTGCCATCACCAAGGGCCTCGTCCTGGAACCGGCCGATACCGAACACCCCACTAAGCTGGTGGTGCGCTCCAGTACCGCGGTGCCCAAAGCAGGTACCTTCTAGCAGCTCCTTGCTGTGCTCCTCGAGCCGACTGCTACGACAGCTGGCGCTCCATGGTGAGCTCAAGCTTGGAAGTGTCCTGCGGATAAGGCCTGCTGGCACCCGTGGTCTCGAAACCGTGACGCCGGTAGAAGGCCAGCGCCCTTGAATTGTCCTCATGCACCCCGAGCTGGATGCTCCCGGCAGCGAGTTCTTCCGAGGCGGCTTTGCACGCCTCGTTGAGGAGTTCGTCGGCCAATCCCAGCCCCCGGTGCCCGGGTGCCACGTAGACGCTGAGCAGCATGGCCTGCAGCGGCTTCTCCGTGCTTTGGCGGTCCTTGACCACCACACGCATCAATCCGCAGAAGGTGCTGCCGTCCTGGCCTGCATCGGCAACCAATGTAAGGCTGCAGTTCCCGGACATTGCAGCCGCACGTTCCTGCCACTGCGTATCGGTCTGCCGCCGCGCTGACTCCAGGCTCTCCACGTAAGCCATGGGTGTGTCTTTGAGCATCTCCAGCCGCACCTCACGCAGCAAACGCCAATCACTGGGTTGGAGCCGGCGGACCCTAGGCACTGGCTCCACCCATGAACCGTACGTAGCATGCCAGCACGCGGGGCCAGCCCTCGGCGTAAGATGCCCTGGACGCTACGGGATCCTCGGCACCTTCCCACCCGTCGTGGATCAGGCGTACCTCCGTGCCCTCATCCACGGCACCAAAAACAACCCGGATCTCCGTGGACCACAACGGCGTTCCAGCCGGGTACCAACTGGCGTGGAAGGACAGCGGGGGCTGCCAGTCATCAATAGTGCCCCACACCGACGTCCGGCCGTCCTCGGCCGTTTCAAGAATCAGGTTCTCTTCAAACTCAACATGGGACCCCGCACCAAACACGCTTTCCTGCTCCAGCGGCCACCACAGGTGCGGATGATCAGTGAATCCCTGGAAAGCATGCGAAACGTTGGTGGGCACCACAACAGTGAAGATGAGCGGCTGAAGTGCGTCGCCTGCCTGCTGGGACGGTTCGGGTTCAGAGGCGGGGTGGCTGAAGAGGTTTTCCATGACCACCAACTCTACCGCCGGCGCAGGAATTTGAAGGGGGTGGTAAAGGTGGTTAAAGGGGAAGAGCCCCGACCTGTGGTCGGGGCTCTTGCCTTAATGGTTGTCCGGCGGTGTCCTACTCTCC
>NZ_JBBEGB010000021.1:0-35717 GCF_037402035.1 Paenarthrobacter sp. CCNWLY172 | reverse complement strand
AGCACGTCCCCGGCCCCGCGCCCCCCCGGTGTGTCGTCAAGGCTGAAAAGAAACCGGCCCCGCTCCAAGGTTCGACGGCAAGGCCCGTCTTGGACCATGGGAAACGGGGCCGGGTTGTGGTGTGGAATTGAGGCTACAGCCCCTCTTCGATTTCCCTGCTTCCTTCAGTGATTATTTGCTGCCATTCTTTCTCTTCTAGAACGGCACGGCCGCCGATGATTTCCTGTGCAGACTGCGTGCGGAGGTATTGGCGGGCTTGTTCGTAGTACGGAACCTGGAAGCGGTACAGAAGGTCGAGTGTTGGATGCAGACTTGCATTGGCACTGAGCTGGAGGGAGTCCTGAGCGGGGCCGTTCCACAGCAGCTCTGACCAGCGTTGGAGACCCGCAATGCCGAGTAGCGTTTCGACCTCCCATGTTGCGTCACTGCGGTCGGTGTCGCACTTGATTTTGTGAAGCACCTTGTATTCCGTGGCCGGAGACTTCTGAGAAGGCTTGTCGGGGTTTCCTGAATGGTGCGTGACCGGTTGCTGCCATGCAACGACCCCGGTTTGTTCGACGGCGGTACCGGGAGAGTAGCGCACGATTGCACCGCCACACTCGTCGCAGTACCAGGTTGTCAGTGGAGCGTCGATAGTTACTTGGCTCGGCATTGTCATCTCTTTCGCTGATGGGTTTGTGCTGATGCGGTTGGGTGGAGGCTGTGCACGGCCACCGCTCGCGCTGGTGAGGTTTGTCGCGGTGGTGACGTGGCGGTTGTGTGCAGGCGGTCAGTTGGGTCCCGTCGTCCACATGTGTGCGGGAAAAGCCCGAAGGATTTAGCTTTTGCCGTGCCCATGTGATCGAGGGGCTAGGAAGTTTGGCCGGAGTCGTCGCGTTGGTTCTTGGTGCGGCGCGGACGGCCGCCAACGTTCTTGGGGTTCGGTTCAATACCGAACCCTTTCAGGTCCGTATCCGTCCAGCCGTGTGTGGCTGCCTGACGGTGAAGCTGACTGAGGTTCCGTTCTGACTCTGCAAGGGTCTCGCGAGCGGCACGGAACGTCTCGGACGCTTTGGCAATCTCACGGATGAACGCGATCCGGGCTTCGCGGTCGGCATCAAGTTTGCGGGCGGCGGCTTCTTCGATCTCTTGAATGTTCATGACCCCATCCTAGCGAAGTGATGGGCATCCACCAGGGCAGTAATGGCAGCTGGCAGCGGCAGGGTTTTTGGAGGCTGGAACCGAAGGTTAGAAAACCGTGCACAGCCTTCCAGGAGGAGCAAGCTATACATTTACCCATGGGTAAATGGCTTGTCGGCTCGACCTTGGGTCGCGTCTCTGTCACACTGGAGTGTGAGTCCCCGAGGTTTCGGGGTCGCTGCGCTGGGCATGTGAAGGGATGTTTGGGAATGGGTGACGCACCGAAGGCAAGCCGCCTCGGTAAGTCACGCCGTGACAATGTTCCTGGTGGACGTACCCGCAAGGTCGAGGTGTACGTCACCGTTGAAGAGAAGGCGGCACTGGCTGCCCGTGCCATTCAGCAGAACGTCTCTGTTCCCCGGCTGTTGTTTGATTCCGCGTTCTCCGATGCTGGTGAAACTGCAACGGACCGCCGCAACGTTGCCGTCGAATTGTTGGGCATCAGGACTCTGCTTGGTGCCGTCTCGAACAACATCAACCAGATCGCCAGGCACGCGAACTCCACGAGTGAATTTCCGGATGATGCAGCCGCTGCGGTTGATGCCGCGCGTAGGCTGATGGTACGTATTGATGAAGCGGTTGTGGCGGTGATGCGGCCATGATGCCGAACATCACCAAGGGCACGCGCATGGTCGGCTTGATCATGTACCTAGCTGGCCCCGGGCGCTCGAACGAACACACCGATATGCGGTTGATCACGGCATCGGATGCCATCGTCAGTGTCGAACACGGTGCCGCATTGAACGCGGACAATGCAAAGACGCTGGCACACGAGATGGACATTCCGAAGGCCGTCTTTGCAGCTGACTCTGCGAGCAAGCATGTCTTCCACGTATCGCTGAGTTTGAAGGCCGACGAGGGTTCGCTCACCGATGAGCAGTGGGCCGGTATCGCACAGGACTTTGCGGAAGAGATGGGATTCACCGGCAGTGACGGCAAGCCGCCGTGCCGCTGGGTCGCCATTCACCACGGTGCAAGCAAAGCCGGTAACGACCACATCCACATGGCCGTATCTATGATCCGCGAGGATGGCACAAAGTGGAGCCAGCACAATGACCAGCCGCGTTCCCAAAAGGTCTGCGCCGGACTGGAAAAGAAATACGGGTTGCGTGTGGGACGGGGCGAGCACGCAGAGCGCGGATACCACCCCAAAGAGCAAGCCGCCGCACTTGCCCAGGGACTTGCAGAACTGCCACGGGAAACGCTGCAGCGCAGCGTCCGGGCAGCCAGTACAGCGAGCGTTGATGAGGCTGAGTTTGTACGCCGTTTGCGCGGAACGGGTGTTCTCATCCGTCCTCGTTTTGCCAAGGGCAGCACGACTGTTGTTGAGGGATACTCTGTTGCTTTGAAGCCAGCAAGCCGGGCTGAGAAGCCGGTGTGGTTTGGTGGCGGAAAGCTGGCGCGTGACCTGACCCTGCCGATGCTTCGTTCCGGCTGGGATGGTTCACAGGAAGCTGCCGACGCTGCTGCTGTCGAGTGGCAGGCCGTAGCTGACGGCAAGCGCATTGCTGCTCCCGGCAGGGAGGCTTTGCAGCCGACGGCGGAACAGTGGGAAAAGTACACGGCAGAGGTCGGTTCACTGTACGAGCGGATCAAGTCCGTACCGGTTGATGATCCCGCAATGTGGGCGCAGGTAGCTCGGGAAACGTCGGGCGCTTTCGCAGCGTGGAGTCTTCGGACAGAGGCTGTTCCTGGACCGTTGGCCGATACTGCCAAGGCGTTGTCCCGGACGGCCCAGCTGCGTCGTTTCCCCACCAAGACGGAGCACGCTCCTTTGCCCAGCGCCAAGGGTGCAGGGATGCTGTTGATGCAGTCGGCTGTTGGCCCCTCGACAACGGCAGGGGAAGCTTTGTTGCTGGCTCAGCTGCGGAACACCATGAGAGCCATCCACGACATGCACAAGGCGACGGGCAGGCTCTCGGATGCCGAGCGTGTACGAGTCGCAGCGGTGGACCGGTTGCGCGAAGTTAAGGCACGTATCGATGGTGCGATGCCCACTCCGACACAGCCAGTTGCGGCCGGGAGTGAGGCACCGTCAGCGTCGAAATGGATCACGGCTGCGGAGAGCAAACCAGCGGGCGGCCTGCCGGAAGACCTGGAGCAGGTCAAGTTCCTCGCTACCGTCAGCCGGCCATCCAACACGCCGCCTCAGCGCCCAGCAGTGCCGAGTCCAGTAGAGCCTGCCAAGCCCACAGACAAGTCACGGGACAAGGGTCGGGGACGTTAGATTCAAGCCGATCACGATCCTCGCGCGAAAGGCCCTGGACGTTTGCAAGAAGCGTCCAGGGCCTTTCTGATGGATGTGGTTCAATCCGGCGCCGTTTGGTGCACTAACGGGTGGGTAGACCGGCGTACCCTCCGTATCCCAACCGGGTCAGAAGGACGTTGGTGAACGCGTCCCAGGCTTCTTCTGTGCGCATCCACTTTTCAGCCGCCGTGGTAGCTGGCACCCTTTGCTGCTTCTTAGCCTCTTCAAGGAATTCTTTGAAGCCATACGCGCGTGGCTTGGGAGGCCCAACGACGTCGGAGGCTTCCGACGGCACGTGACCACGTCCATACCCAATCCACGGCTGGATAAGGGGCTTAATGATCATCCAGTGATCGAGGCCTTCGCTCTTCTCCGCGTCGATCAGCAGCAGCGCATCAACGACCCGAACAACAGCCCGAAGCGCTGGCTCTGCAGCTAGAGCCCGCTCGTAGCATTCCTGCTGCTCTTCCCACGTCATACTCACAGTTGCGCCTTCCCGTTCTCCGATGAACCTTCAGATTGTCGGTTGTTGCGTCCGAGGTCAAACACGGGCAGGCAGCACTGCATGAACGCTCCGTTGGAGAGTGAAACAGACGCGTAGTAGGTTTTGTTCTTTATCGTCCTGCTACTTGATCATGCCCACAGGAGGGCTAACTACATGAGCACCGCGAAGGTCTACCGACCCCTGAAAGGCAGGACACAGATCCGCCTGCCTTACCAACCCGGAGGCGGAAACTACGCCCTGCTCAAGGAGGTCTGCGGCGAGGCAACGCGACCGAAGTACGAGAAACCAATTTTCACAGTGGCCCGCAATCACACCACAGCCGTCATCGATGGGCTTGCGGAACGGTTTGACCGGGTAGAGGTCACGTTGGAAGGCAACGCCTATTCAACCTGTGTCAGCGAGTGCTGGGAGAAGGCTAAGCCTGAAACTGTCGCTGACTGCGTTTGCGGATGCGCGGGCAGGAACCATGGAACAGGAGAACCGGAGGGCGCCTACACCATCGCTCCTGGACTCGTCCTTGAAAGCGAAGTCACGACCTACACTTACGTGATCGAATAGCACCGCCATTAACGAGGAGAGGCCCGCACCTATGAAGGTGCGGGCCTCTTTCTACGTGTAAGGCTTACTCAGCGCGGGCTAGCGTCCGCCTTTGCTGATCTGGTGAGCGCGGGGGATGTTGTTGTTCTTCCGGGCCTTGGTGGCGCTGGGAGCCGGCCCTTTCACGGCAGCGGTTGGGTGTGTGCCTTGGCTGACGTCAGCCAGGATTCTGGCGTCAACGGTGGCTTCGTCGGCCTTGCCGTGGAGCGTGCGGGCGAAGTCCTCGCGACGGTCTGACGTGTCCCAGTTCTCCACGGCCAGGGCGTCGGCTTTGGCTGCCTCCTGCGCGTACCACGCGGCATCGTCCGTGGTGGGTCCGCTTTCCATTTCCAAGGGAATCATGTCGCGAAGGTCCTCAGCGCGTACAGCTGCAGCGTCACCGTCCAGGCGCGAACCGGTGGCGGCCGCTTCCTTGAAGTAGGCCGCAGAGCGCAGATCATCGGCGCGGGAGAAGTCCGGCTTGGCCGCAGGTACGGGTGTACCCGTTGCGGTGCGCCAATGCCGGATCAGCCTTTCATCGTCCGCACGCTCATCTGCCACACTGTCAGCAAAGTTGCGTCGCTGTTCCCAGTCAGCGAAGTACACAGGCTGGTGCTCTGCGGCCCATTCTCTGGCCTGCTGCAGCTGGGTTGCGTGTTCGTTCTGCGCTTGGGTCGGTTGCGCTCCAGGGGCGGGTTGGGTGGCCTTGGCGGTTGCTGCTTGCCATTGCCGGATCAGCTCGCTTTCGCCGGACCGTGTGGCTTCCACGGTGTCCGCGAAACCTTGACGCTGGCTCCATTCGGCGTAGAGCCTGGGGTCTTCCTCGGTGGCCCATTCAATGGCCTGTTCCAGTTCGGTTGGGCCGTTGCTCTGAACCTGTACTGTCGCGGGTGCTTCCGGGCTGGACAGCCATGAGGCGACGAGCTGGTTATTTAACCGTTCACGGTCCCGGCTGTTGGTGGCGTTGATCATTTGTCGGGTGTGCAGGCTGTCCATGAGCGGGTCCTTCTCCGCTGCCCATTGCTTGGCCTGCAGTAAGGCAGTGAGCTGTCCCGGTTCGGTGCCGGTTACGATGACCCCGCGCTTGGCCAGCTGTTCGTCCATCACTGTGCCGAGCTTTGCGATGTCTGCGTCTTCCCTGCCCCAGGCCGTGGAGGACTGGTAGGCAGCTCCAATCTGTTCAGGGGTTGCCGTGTCCCACCAGCGGTCTTCTGCGACCGGAGCGAGGGCCACACGGGCGGCGTTGCGCTCGGCCTCGAACCGGGCGGTCGCCTCCCGGCCTTCTTGCTCGCTGCGGGAGCGTGCTTGCTCGATGTGTTGCTGGCGGGCCCGGGCGGCTTGTTCACCGATCCTGGCTGCGAACATCAGTGTCTGTCGCAGGAGGTCATCGAAGATTTCGTTGATGCCGTCTGATTCGTTCATGGCTTTACTCCTCTGTCTCATTTACTGATGGGCGTACATCGGGGAATAGCTCAGCTGGTGGCGGAACGGTGCGGAATGCTTTGATGCCGTCGGGGGCTTTGGCGTGGCCACCGGTAAGGCTGCACCCGTCGAACGGCCCTTTGCCGTCCAGCAGGATGGGCAGGTGGTGGTCCAGGTGGTCTTTCATGAAGACGCTCATGCCGGTCTTGCCGTCGAGGCGGAGGTGTTCCCATGCCCGCCAAAGAGCTTCGAAGCGGATGATCGCTTCGGCGTGACGCCACCATTCCGGGCACCACGTGGTGTGGTTTCCGTTGACGGTGATTTCGCGCCGGTACATGGGCACCAGGTATTCCTCGACCCATTGGGCGGTTGAGCCGAACACCAGCTCCGCTTCGGGTTCTGGTTCCTGCTCACTTTCCGGTGCGGCGTCAGCTGCAGCTGGCCCCGTTGAGGGGTCAGCTGCGGGTTCGGGAGCCGCTGCGGTGAACACGCCGGAGGCGAACATCTCCGAGATCCAGTCCTCGATGGCACGGAACGACCACAGAGGCGTTCGGCCCCAGCTGAGGGGTTTGGGTGCCTCGCCGTGGGTGACGAGTGTCCGGAACGTGCTGACGGACATCTTCTGGGCGCGGTCGCCAATGAGGGCTACGACTTCGGCGGCCGTGAGCTGGAAGTCCTCGACTTCCTCATCGTCCTTCTTATCTGTGCTGGCAGGAGCTTCCTCAGCCTCGTTGCCCGGCTGAACCTCCTCCTGAGAGGAAGATGCGGCCGTATCGGGTTCGCTAGGCGCATCAGGTTCTGTGGTTTCTGCCGGGGGCAGGTCCGACCAGGCGTCCATGGGATCGTGGCTCTCAGTCATTGCCGGCCGCCGTGATCCAGCGTGAAGCCTCAACAACCGGTGCCGGTGCAGGGGCTTGGGCTTTGTAGGCAACGACGACGGGGTTGGTGTCGGCGTCTTTGCTTTCGAGGATGGCTGCGGTCATTTCCTTGCTCTTCTCCGAGGGATCGTAGAGGTTCAGCGAGAGCCATACCGAGTCAGCGTGGGGACCGTCCTTCCACTGCTGGGTTTTGATCAGCGTCGCGGGAGCGCCGGACCGCTTGACCACGGCACGGCCGATGGGAAGTGCGGAGAGGTCAGCGACCGTGAGGATGCTTTCCTTGCCGCCGTCGGGGTTCACTGACCGTGACTGCCCGGTGCGGGATGAACTCGTGGACACGGTGTCGTAGGTGTACTCACCGACCAGGGACGAGAACTGACGCAGGAAACCTTCCTCATCGATGCCGGAACCGATGACCTTCACGGAGCTGGCTGAGTAAATCTTCCGCATGCCCTTCTCCCCCCACAGCTCTTCGCCTTGGGAGTACGACTGCAGGTAGGCCTCGGGGATGATGCCCTTGGAACCGTAGTGGCTGTACTTGTCCGGCAAGTCCTTCCACGGGCAGACGTTCGCGATTTCATCCAGCGGGAGCATCAACGGCACGGCGAGCCTGCGACCGGGCTGGGTCATGGCATATTCCTCAGCAGCGTCCGCGACGGCGACTGTGAGCGCCGTGGTGAGCGCTGCAGCGGAGCCGCCGCCTTCCTTGGACAGCACGTACAGGGTGTCCTTGGCGGAGCGGACGAATTCCTCAGGGCTGAACTGCGGACGGGAGTCCGCTTCCGAGAGTGGGTTGACCCACTGGAGGGTGCTGACGAATTTGAGGGTCTGCACCATGGCTTTGGCGGTACCGACAACGCCGTCCCGCTGCGCAGGTTCATACTGCAGCTGAGCCTCAAGGGACGAGGCGTAGGCGGCGTAGATGCCGTTCTCCTGCTCGCGGAGCAACCTGCTGGGTTCGGTGGGCTTGCCCTGGTTGATCCAGTCGTAGACGATGCTGATCGGTTTGTTACCGATCGCGGCCGCGAGGAACAAGGACGTGAGCATGTCCTTGCCTTCGTTGTCGAAGTACGCGTCCCCGGTGACGTTCGGCCCACGGCCGGCGACCATGAAGATCTCGGCCAACTTCATGGCACGTTCGTCATTGCGGACGTAGGACAGCGGGTTCCACCACCAAGTGGCGGGATCGCCGCTGATCTTCTGCGGGTCGAAAGCCCAGATTCGGCCGATGACCGACCGGGCGAGGCGCGTAGCGTCAATGACGTCCGGCTTGTTGGAAGTGGTCAGGACGGCACCAGGTGCGTCCAGGACGCGGGGAATGACCTGAGTGGAGGACTTACCCTGACGGGGACCCCAGATTTGCAGGACCACGGATTCGAAGTCTGCGTAGACCTTTTGCATCCCGGCCACGGTGACGCCGATGAAAGCACCGATGGAGCCCTGCACACCGAACCGGGCCGCTGCGGCGGCCACGGACTTCTGGGTGATCTGGGAGATGTCCTTCCCGCGTCCCATCAAGGCTGCCTTGTGGTCCACACGGCTACGGCCCTTTCGGGAGCGCATCACCAGCCGGAGGACCAACACGGCCACCAGCAGGATCAGAACCACTGTTACGGCGGCCACGACGGTGGACATCGTGGACCAGCCGACCTTGCCGCCGACCAGCAGGAACGGTGTCCCGAAGGGGTTGGCGGGGAGCTTCTGGCCGTCGCCGCTGAGCATGGACCCGCCGTAGATTCCGGCGTCCAGGACGCCGATGATGATTACGCACAGTCCAAGGAGAGCGAAGCCGGCCTTTTGGCCGGACGTGATCGTGTTCCCTTTACGCTGCTGCATCATGGTCGGTCTCCTCAACGTCGGCGTCGGTAATGCCCAGCTGGCGTTCGATCTCTTCCGGTGTCAGGCCTTCCTTACGCAGCGCCTCCCAGCGCTGGTTGGTGTCAGCCACGCGGTCTTCAACAGAAGTCAGGCGGGTCTCGACCGGGATCCCCGGTCCCTGCCCGAGCTTGATCAGGAACTTCCCGCGACCGTACGGCGCCTGCTTGCCGCCACGGGAGGTGATCTTCTTCGAGTCCGACCATGAAACGATCCGCTGCCGTTCGGCGCGGGTCATGTTTCGCAGGTTCTGCACGGCGTCCATCTCAGACCGGCCAAGGCCGCCCATGACGATCATGGAGCAACGTTCAGCGAAGCCCTGCGCCTTCTTGCGGTCAGCTTCGTCGGCTACGGCGTCGAAGTCTTTGAGGGTGTGGGAAATCATCATCTGTCCGATGCCTTGGTGCCGGTTCAGACGGGTCAGGGAGTCGGCCCGGTCCACGATGCCGCGACCGATCCGGAGGGCACGCCAGAGTTCGTCGAGGACGATGTTGTAGTTCCGGCGCGGTTCCAGTCCGGCGTCCGCGAGGACTTGGGAGACCTTCACGGCAGCGAAGCCCGTTGACCAGGACGCGAGCATCGCCGCTGCCTGCTGTTCGGGAAGGGTGTCATCAATGGCGGAGAGGTCGAAGACGCAGGACCGGGTGATGTCCATCTGGTCTTCTTTGCGGGTGTGGCGGGAGAACATTCCGCCGATGGTGCTGCCGTCCGCGATGCCGTTCAGAGACTTCTGCAGAGCATCGGTGGAGTTGGCATATCGTTCGTCTTCTCCACGGTCGAGCACCGCGTTGCGGATGGCTTCTGGCCTGTCAGCGATCACCTGGGCGAGGTCCTTGATCAGCGGCACGCCGTCGAAACGGTCAAAGAGGATGCGCAGTGCCTTGTCCAAGACAATGGTTTCTTCCTCAGTGATGGAAGAACCACGGGCAATGGTCAGCAGTGCCATGAGCAAGGACTTGCGGTGGTAGTGCGCTTCTGTCAGGACTTCCTGACGTGCACCACCGGTGAGACGTTCGGCGGCGCGCATGGCGATGTGGGAATCGAGCACGTTCAGGTAGCCGCGGTCGTTACCGAGCCTGATCACCTTGCCACCCATCATCCGGGTGCGGAGAACGTGCTCACCCTTCACATCTCCCAAGGTCATGGACAGCACCCCGAAGGCATCCAGGCCCATCATGATCTTTCCCACCAAGGTGGACTTGCCCAAGGCCGGGTTGGACATGAAGTACGCGCTGGGGTTGGGAATCAATCCCCGCTGGTAGGCGGTGAAGTGGTCCAGCCCGACGATGTTGCCGGTCAGGAGGTTCGAGCCGAGGGGCACACCGGCCAGCGGTGAACCCGCCCCTGACGAGAACGGGTAAAGGCCGCAGACCTGCCGGGACGATCCACGGTATTCGGCGGGAAGGTCGATGTAGGAGGCATGCCCACCACCGGGCACCGCGTAACCGCGTTTGGAGGGGGCGATGTATGCCCGCCGTCCTGCCTTGCGGATCCGCTCGACGTCCGGGAGTTGAGGGGCCACTTCCAAAGCATCGTCATTTTTGGTGAAGAGGGAACGGAAATTCATTAGATAGCCTCTCGAACGCGGGCAGGAACTGCGACGTAATCAGGAAGCACCAGGCCAAGGGGCAGGGACGCGGCAAAAGCGACGTCCTGAGAGCCATAGGCCGGGCGGATGATCAGCTGCGCCGTGCCGGCAAGATCCTCGATTTCATAGGATGCTGCACGGGCGTCAGAGGAGCGCATCACGGTTGCGGTAATCACCATGCCGAAGTTGATCAAGGACGCGTCCTTGGCGACCTCCTTCGCTGTCTGTTCGGCAGAGGCCAGCTCTGCAGCGGCACGGTAGCTGGGACGCTTGGTGGCTGAGGCACGGACCTTGGCGGCGTTCACGTCCGCCTCGGCTACGTCCATGGCCGTACCAGCGGAAACCGGACGGTACAGGAATGTCACACGTTTGCGGTTAACGTCCGGGCTGGGAGTCAGCAGGTCCTCGAAGACGTTCGAGAAGATGACACCGCGCGGGGCTACGGACATGACCCATGACTTGGAGAAACCCGACGCATGGCGGTACCACTCCCAGCCAGCATCGTGGGCCACAGGCCCGGCGTTGTCCCAACTCACCGGAGGGGTAACGCCTTGGCTGTGGGCCGCGTCGAAGTGCTCTGCAAGCATCGGGTCATAGGCGCTCATGACAACCTCGCAAAGCGTTTGCGCGGTCACAGGATGCGCATCCCCGGCACCGCACACCTCCAAATGCTCTGTGAACTTGCCCAGACGTGAGCCAAGATCTAGCCCGATGTCCTCGATCTTGCGGTTCCGCTCCGCTCCCGGTCGCCACGTCGTGAACGTCAAGGCAATGTAGGCCCGTGTCACAGCTGACTGCTGCGGGAACGTGGTCTTCACTTCCTCCATCATTTCTCGGGAAGCAGGGGAAGCAGAGTCGGCCATATTTGAGTCGATCTCATGGCGGAGGCGCACTCCGTAATCCGGAGCTGTCTCGACGGTGACCGAGGCCGCAACGATATCGGAGGTCTTGGACAGGCCTGAGAGCCACGCTCCCCAGTTAGCGACGTAGGCGTCGATGTTCTCCCGGTCATCCAAAGCAAGCCCGGTAGGTTCGACTTCGATGACAACGCTGACGTGATTGGTTGCGGGCATGTGCAGGAGTGCGAAAGGTCGCATAAAGCTGTCTTGGAATTCGTGCAGCTCCGAGGTAGCAAGCAGGCCAGGCAGCCGGCACTTGCCTGTTGGGACGTGTCCTACAGGGCCGGACCGGTAGAGATTCCGACGGGACTTGGAGGAGCGGTTGAACAGTCGGCGGCCAATGAGCCGCTGGCTCATGGAGAGGCCGTGCTTATCGCGCACAGTCAGAGCCGCAAAGGTCAGACCAAGAATGACCAGGGCAGCAGCGCCGCCCAGGGCTCCGCTGAAGCGGAACACGATAATGACGACCAACAGGCCGCCGATCAGCAGGCCGGTTTCCAGTGATCCCAGCTTGCCGATACCGCCAGTGCGGGGCTTGCGCCAGTTTCCGTAGGTTGGTTCGGTGTAAATCGTCGGTTCGCTCATGCTTATCCTTTGCTTCCGGACGGACCGTCGCCCGTAGATGATTCAGCCGCGCTCTTCGCGGCTTCCGTGCCCTTCTTGGCTACCTGAGTCGCGACCGCGATCCCGGCACCCACTGGCCCTGCAGCTGCAGCGGCTCCGCCGCCGGCACCAGCGCCGGCCCCTCCACCGGTAGCACCTGCACCAGCCGTGGCTGCGCCTGCAGCAGCCGTAGGAGCTGCGGCCGTCGATGTTCCAGCAGTGGAGGCTCCCTTGGCGGGTGTGCTTCCGCCGCCGCTCGGGTTGGACTTGGAGCCCGTCTCGGTGGAACCCTTGGGTCCCTTCGCCCCTGTCTCACCGGGAGAGCTGGAGGAGGACTGGTGCCCGCCAGAACGGCTACCACCGGAGAAGCTGCCCTTGTTGATCGCGCCAGTGGCCAAGGAACCGGCCATAGCGCCAAACGCTGCACCACCGCCACCGCCACCGGCCACTGCACCGACCATCGGGGTGACAAAGCGCATCAAAGCAGGCAAGGCAATCAGAGCGACGAACATCAAGCCGAGACCGGCAAGGATCTTCACGCCGCCCGTTCCGTCGTCGTCCTTGCCAAAGAAGTTCGCCCCTGTGAGCTTGAACGCCGTCGCATAGATCAACGCTGCAGCTGGCTTGTACAAGATGAAAGCGATGGTCCAGCCCACGCAGCGCTGGAACCACTGACGTCCCATTTCAGTGTTTGTGAAGGCAGCAGTGGTCGGGAAGATACCGGCTAGAACCACGAGAAGGCCCGAGCGGAACACCATCAGCACCAGCTGAATCAGCGAGATGAGCACGGCTAGCAATCCCAGGACAATAACGAGAATGACGCCGATGTTGCCCGACAGGTTGATCATCGAGGCCAAGTTCGTGCCGAAGCCGGTTCCTGCCGTGGCCTCATCGATCAGCCATTTCGCCAGAGCATCCATAGCTGTGACCAGCAACTGGATCGCGGCAACGCCGCCAGCTGAAACAAGGATGAAGCGCACCAACCCTACGGCGACTTGCCGCAGCGGCTCGCCGCGCTGCTCCCAGATCATCCGGCCAGCACCAACAAGGATTGCCAGCACCGCCAAAGCCAGCGTGTAGTACCAGAGGTGCCCCTGTAGGAACTCGACCTCAGCCGAGGATTTCGTTCCACTAGCGATCAATGGAGGAGTGTCCACGTTCACCCAGAACGTCCCCAACCATGCGACCGCCTTGCCGAATGCCTCAGTTACACCTTGGGCAACCTGCTCCAGCGCGCTGCCGGTCAGATCTTTCACGGCATTACCGAAGCAGTTTGACGCGTGGAGGATGTCGCAAGGCTTTTCGTCGGCCATCCTAGACACCTGACCAAGGAATAAGGGTGGACAGGTCCTTTACCTGCTGTCCCGAAGCAGGCGGCAGCACCGTCTTCCAGTCTCCGTTTTCCCACTTCATGGCTGTTGCAAAGGTGAAGTAGGTGTCATTAGAGAACTTAACGCCGAGGGTAACGACGGCACTGTCGGCTGAATACGAGACGTATTGGTAGCCGGCGACCTGCACGTCAACAGGTTCTGCTGACGAACTAGTCGCGAGGGCGGCATCTCTCTCGGGACCAGAAGCCGCGAGATGCTTGTACGTCTCAGCCTGACGCCCGCTCGCACTCATGGCCAAGACGTTAGTGGCAGCATAGAGTGCGCCGGTTGGGTTGTGAGCAAAGCATGTGCGTACTCCGTCAGCACTAACCTTCCCGGGACCGAACTTCTCCGGGGCAGTAGGAGTGGCGATCTTGCCTACCAGTTCCCATTTTGAGGTGAGGCCTGGGCCGGGGATGATTGGGTCGCCCTTGGGAAGCCCGCAAACGCTGTCTCCCGGGGCAGCAGACGGCGCTGAGGAACTCTTATCGGCAGTAGGTGTTGGCTGCGCGTTGGGCGCTGCTCCCACGGGCGGGAGCAGCGCGTACACGACGGCCAGCACGATGATTACGACGATGACGCCACCGGCTGCGAGAAACCACGGCTTAGTGAACGGGTTCTCCGCCTTGGGTGTTGAGTCTGTGCTTTCGCTCATGCGGTGCCACCCGAGGCAGTGACGACGGCCCCCACGAGGCCAGAAGCTACAGCGGCCACGATGCAACCAGCCAGTACCCAGATCAGCCCGGTGGCGGCCTGTCCCCCACCGTTACCCTGGCGGTGGTCGAACATCATCTTGCCGGCCACGACGAGAACGCCCGCCACGGCGATGGCAAAGACGATCCATGAGACCCAGCCCAAGATGGTCAGCAGACCGTTAGCTCCGGGAGGAGTGCCAGCAATCGGCTGCGGGATGTCCGCGAAGACAGACCCTGTGACGAGGACGGTGTTGGTGAATACAGACATGTTTTCTCTTCCTTACTGTGATGGGGTGTGAGCTGCGGTGTGCAGCTGGATATCGGCCACGATGTTGCGGACTTGACGGGGCAAATCCGCTAACGCGGGGTGGACTCCCCGCCGCCAGTCCTCCACCCACGGCATCCGCCATGTGTGGGGAACAGCGCCCGAGACTGTGATGATGAGGTCTTGCAGGTCTTTTGGCAGTTTGGAGGGCGAATCGGAAACGATCACCAAACCTGCCAAGGTCAAAGGTTCGAGTGCTCCCGAAACCCACTCAATAGCCGCAGACTGGGCCGACCGCAGGCCCTTGGCGTTCGACCGGCAAACCAGCAGAACACTGTCCTTGCCCTCAGCCAGTGGCGAGTCCTCCCGGACAGGCCATGCATGGGAAGCCCTCCTGGAACCCTCCAATAGAGAGGCGATGGTGGATTCCCCCGCGCCGCCGTGCGTGCCCAGAACCCACAGCCCTGCCGGGCTCCCGTCGATGTTCTGCCGGTCCAAGTGCCCTGTACCAGCCAGCCGGCCGATACCTTTCTGCGGGCGGGCCGGACCGAGCGGCTTACGGGCCACCGTCACGGGGGCAATGTTCGTTGCCTCCGGTTCTCCGTTCACCGCCTGAATCCATTTCGATTCCTGCCCTGTGGTCATCATGGGTCTTTCCTAGTGAGCTTGTGTTGTCTGGCCACGGCGGCCGCTGGTGATCTGTGGAGTGGGATTGGCAACGGCGTCCTGCAGCTGCACAACCAGCGCAGCGGCTATGCGCACGAATGCCGCACGGGTTGCCGGTGCCAGCTTGTCGAGGGTGATCGCGCCACGTTCAGCGAGGTGCGCGTCGTAAGGAACCGTGAACATGCGATCCTCAGCCACACCGGTCTGGTGCATGAAGTCCTTCACCAGACGTTCGACCTTGTACTCCGGACGACCATCGGAGACCCGGACGACGATTGCCCGGTTGGCAAGCTCCCGGAAGTGAGGATCGTCGTGGGACTCAAGGAAGTGGAACAGCTCCACTGCCTCACCCATCGAGTCCGAGGCGTTCATCATCGGGACCAGGAGAGCATCGGACGTTGCCAGTGCACCGGCAAAGGCCGAACTCGTGTACACGTTGCCCGAGTCCATGGCCCGGATTGTGTAGAACTGGTCGATGAGCGCGGAGACGGTCTCGATGGACTGGCGGTCCAGCGGAGCGCGCCGGGTCGGGCTTGAACCGAAGGTATGCGCAAACGAGGTCTGCGGAATGGCGTAGCCCTCCAGCTGTGCCTTAGTGGTCACGTTGGCGGCGTTGAGCACCAGCTCCCCGATGCCGCTGCGCTGTTCACCCTCTGAACGGCCCGCCAGCTGGCCGGGGTCATCCGAGACTTCCATCATCGCGACCGAACCGCCACGGATGGAGGCGAGGATCCCGGAGACAGAAACAGTCGCCGGGGTCTTGGCCGAGTTGCCCTTCTTGTTGGCAACCGTGAACGCAACCGAACCGCGCTGCCAAGTGGCCTGGCGGATGATTCGTTCGCAGCACAGGAGCTCGGCCTGCTCGCGGCGGGCAGCTGCTTCACTCACGCCGGGGGCCAGCTTCGATGACCCTCCGGTGAGCTTGTTCAGCCATCCGTTGAAGCCTTGCTCTGCAGGCCCGTCCTGAACGAAGTTGTCCAGGTCGTAACCGTGGCCAAGGACGTAGAACAGCGAATCGTCCTTCTCGCGTTCGGCGGGCGCTGTCACTGCTGACGCGTTCACGAACTCGGCGTTCCACCGGCTTGAGGCAGCAGCCGGGTTCTCCACGGTCCCGTCCGGTTCCACCGAGAAGGGTTCCTGCACGATGACCGGCGCCGGACGGCTCGCCCGTTCCCGCGTTACAGCTGGTGCGTGCTCTTTCACGGCCACAGTTGCGGCGGGTGCTTCCACTCGCACGGATTCAGGCTCGACCTGAACTTCCGGCTCAACGGCCTCAACGGCGTCCGTTGGTCGCTTGTCATCGAGCTTGAGTGTCCCGTCAGGGTGAACGAGCAGCACCTCGATGCCTTCGTCGTCGCTGGTGGTAACCCGAAGCGTCTGGCCGGCGAGTTCTGCTTCTTTCACAACCATGGTGATCAGTGCGCGCCGGACGTCGTTGGTCGATTCCCCGCCCACGAGCTGTTCGTTGGTGCCGATGATCAGCACGCCGGTGTTGTCCCCGTTGATGCGGGCACTAATGGGAGGGAACTCCCGGATGGATTCCTTGTCGGTTGCCATGTCATCTCTCTTTCTTGTCAGTTCCTAGTTGCCGCGTCTGCGGCCCTACGGTGGAGTGCCTGATGGATCAGGCGTCCTTGGGTGCGATTGAGGTGACCAGCCACGGCTCGTGCTGGTCCATCCGGTGGAGGAGCAGGACCCATGGGCCGCTGTTCGTGGCGAACTCCGCCGTGACCGTCATCGGGTTGCCTTGCTCCCGTGTCAGTACGGGCCCGGACTGGATCGTTTTGACGCGGATCCTTGCCGGGTCGATGTACTGGGCATCAACGGCATACTCCTTGGACAGGTGCGGGAAGATGTCGGTGTACCACTGGCGCTCCGGTACATCCGGGCGGGCGAACAATCCCATGACCTTCGTGGCCACAGCTTTGACGTCTTCTTCCGATTTAGCGTCCCAAGTGACCTCCGGGACGTTGTGGTAATGCTCATCGGCCCCGTGTTCGTCTGCCGAGGCGCTCGGAACAGGTTCCGTGTTCGAGGCCGGGGAACAACCGGAGACCGCCAGAGCGCACACGGCCAGCACGAGGCTGAGTTCTTTCCAATGGTTCATTTACAGCACTCCCTTTTCCTTGAGAATCGGACCGGGGTCGGTGGTGGCATTGATGGGGACCATGGGGTTTGGCAGGGCACCGGCGAAGAACTCCATGTGCAGGTGGCGGCCGGTGACGTTGCCCGTTGCGCCTTCGGTGCCCAGCGGGGTCCCAGCGGAGACGACGTCGCCTTCCTTGACCTTCACCGAGCCGGCTTCCATGTGGTACATGCCGATGGTCAGTTTCCCGTCCATCGTCTGACCGGTAACGCCGGTCCCGAACAGGCCGTCGAGGTTGCGGACCTTGACGATCTTCATGTCAGTGACAGCAACGATCGTTCCCGGTCCGCCCGGGTGAACGAAGTCGATCCCGTAATGGAAGTTCGCCAGCACTCCCCCGGCAGTTCCGGGAGGTGCCGGGCGGGGGCCGTAGCCGCTGGACATCGTTGCGCCTTCCATCGGCGCGACCCATTTGCCGGCCAGCGGGCCGATGACAGACCCACCAGGTGCTGGGCACGCCCCGGAGGCGTCAATGCCAGCGGCGGCGTCCCCACCCAGGGCCTTCACAATCTCAGCAGCGGCACCCCGGAACTGCGTGTAGTGGTTCGGGTTGTCATTGCGCTGCACCCGGTGAATGGCGATGCTCGGTTCGAGGGTTTCCCAGCCCTCCACTTTCTGAAGGGCCTTGAAGAAGTTCGTGGCCGAGATCGTGGGGTCCATGCGGTCGGTGTAAGAGCCCCATGCTCCGTTGTCCCGCTGCTGGAACAGGCCGCGCGAATCGGGGCCTGCACCGTCGCCGTAATCGATGACCTTCAGCGTTGACTCTCCGATGGCTGCCTGCACGCCCAAGAGCTGAGCCGCAGACGGAAGACCAAGAGCCTTCGCTGCTTTCATGATCGCCGCTGCGTTCTCCAACTGCACTCCCGAGAAAGCACCCACGGACCCAGGCACCTTGGCCCCACCCACGGACGCGGCAGGTGCCTTACAGTCCGAAGCGCTGGCAGGAGAACCACCGAGGAACACGGGGATCCCCAGAAGTACGAAGATCGGCAGGACGAATACCGTGATTGCGGCGATGACGCCGACTGAGCTCTTGTTCACGCGGTCACCACTTTGGTCTTGCGGACCCACGAGTCGGACATCCACAACGAGCCAGCCGCTTCTACGGTCAGGACCACCTCAGGATGCCGGATGCGGAAAACCTCACCCGGGCGGCCGTTCGCGAAGACCCCCGCGGCCGGGTGGCATGTCAGCAGGCCAGCGCTCACCAGCTCATCAACAGTGCCGACAAGGGACTCCCCCAGTCCGGTACGCCGGGCCAACTCGTCCACGTAGGTGACACAAGCGGCCCGACCTTCCACGAACTCCCGTTCGTCCATCATGTCCAGCAGCTCGGACAGGACGCGTCTCTGGCTGGCCGAGACGTCCAGATCAGCGATCCAGGAACGGAACACTTCACGTTCCTGGTCAGCGCGTTCCCTCAGCGCTCCGTGCATCAACCACTCAGTGCCGAACGGCAGCAAAGTCTTCAAAACCTGTCCCTCCCCACTGGGCATCATTTCCACAGTTACCAGACCCGGGTGACAAAAATAGAACACCCGTCTAGATAATCCAGACGTTGGACTAGCACGTATTGTCCACGGAATCCCGCGAAAGTGCTTGTCACACGAACCCCCTGTGGAGTAGATCACTCCCGTTTCAGTAAGAGCTTTTGCCCTTACATCGTCATATCACATTATATGGCATATCATCGTGAGTGCACAGTTAGTAGACAATAGAGAGGTGCCGAAATATGTCCCACTCGCGATTCCAGGCCCCACGGAGGAGTCCTTGAACATGCTCGGAGTCAATGCACTCCGAACATCGATCCTCAGATACCTCGCTCAACACCCAGAGGGAGCCACTTCCGGCGTGATTGGACGCGATCTTGACGTCGACTACCGGACCGTCTGGAGATACCTCAAGGAAATAGAGACGCAGGGCGGCGTGACCTCAGAACAGGCAGAAGGAAAAGGGCAATCAGACCGCTGGCGCGTCTACAAACTCAACATCGACGCGCGAGAAGAAGCCATCCAGACGTACTTGGAGTTTCTGCGGGGACGCTGACCCAGCCATGTCGCATTTAACGGCACAAGATGATGCTTTTGGCGTGTCGCTCACCAATTCCGTCTACGTACATCACTAGGTTGGGACCATGGCTGATCGACTTCCTTGGGGTACCCGGAAAGAACCAGTCCGTCTTGGATGGGCAATTGAAGGGGCGCGCAAAAAACGCCTCGATGCCTTGGCGCAGCGGGCTGGCGTGTCCAGCGCGGTGTTCCTGGAGGCAATGATCGACCACGTAGACGCGGAAGTAACCACCGAAGGGCTGCCTTCATGGTGGCCACGTGAAAAGGGAGTTCTGCCGATCACCGCAGCTTAAAAACTGAAGGCCCGCATATGCGGGCCTTCAACAAGTATGGCGTTCAGATCCGAATCTTGGCGGACAACGATCTGAACTTATTCAAAGCTTCCTCTTACGAGGTAGCTCCCTTTTTCGTACCTTCGAGAACGAAAGGTTATTGCTGTCTATGGTACCGGAACCGGTTACCGCGTCAACGCATGCCTTCGCGAGTGTCGGAACACACGCGACGCCGCAACAAGCGTGGACTCTTGCCTCACTGATCGCGGGTGAGCCTTCCTACAGGCTGGGCCGCTGGATCGGACAGAAGTTCCAATACCCGCGTCCGATGAGTGCTCCCAAGATCACGCGGACGCTGCCGGACCGCCCAGCAGCCGTAACGCTTCACGGACCGGACGGCCGAGTAGCCACTATCTGCCTGGACCTCGATACCTCGAAGGCCCTCAAACACGTCGTTGACGCAGACGCAGCACAGCTGGCGAACCTGCTCAGGAAAGCCGACGTGGCATTCGTAGAGGACTTCTCCCCCAGCGGCGGCCGGCATCTCTACATTCCACTGAGGGATCGCATGGACGCGGCAGAAGCCCGCGAACTCGTCGAAGCCCTCTCCCTGATGGCCACGAGCCTTGACCCGAGCCCTCACCAGAACATCACTGACGGCTGCATCCGTGTCCCAGGATCCGTGCACAAGTTTGGTGGCCACCAAACTCTCATCACTCCCCTGCCCCAGGCCTACGACGTCCTGCACCGCAGAAACTCCACGGCTGCAATCCATTCCCTCAAAGCCGCCCTGGCGCCTGAACTCGCACGGAACCGTGCGCGCAAAGCTCGTGAGTCCAAGATGGCCACCGCACAGCGCTCTGCAGCTGCACTGCCTCTCACCGCAGCTGCAAGCAGCGAGGCACCGCTACGCAGGGTAGCCCGCACAGGACTCTACGACACTGCGCGCTACGCAAGCCCCTCAGAAGCCCGCATGGCCGTCCTGAACCACTTCGCCGTCTGCGGATGGACCCGTGAACAGGTCCAGAACGAACTGATCGGCCAGTTCCCCGGCCTCGCCGCCCTCTATGGGACAGCCAGCAAGCAGGAACGCCTCCTCCCCGCCGAGTGGGCGAAAGCCCAGGCCTTTACAGCCAATCGGGCAGTGCCAAAAGGCAGTCCCCTGAAAGTAGGGGAAAAGATTGCACTTATTAACAACACAAGCCCTACAAAACCCACAGGGGGGGCACCCGAACCCAGCTCCGCAGCAATCCACCAGCTCGTGAACGATCTGGAAAACATCGCCTACGCTGTCCTTGACCATCGTCTCCAAACGCGCGGCCGCGAAAGCCTCGGCCTAAGACTCTTGATGCGTGGACTGCTCGGATACATGCGCACCAAGCAAACAGACGTCCTGGACGTCGGTTGCCGCACCCTCGCAGTTGCCATGGGAAAACACCACGTCACCATTGCCCGACTCTTGCCGATCCTGGCAAGAGTCTCCGATGGAATCCTTACCAAAGTCGCTGACGCACGGCACAAGGCAGCAGACGTCTATGTCATCCAACTACCTGAGCAGTACCAGCAGCTGGCCCGGGAACTGACTTGGCGCAGAGGACAAGTCCATGCCGTCCGGCCAGTATTCAGGGCCCTTGGCGACGCAGCCGCGCTCATCTACGAAGCAATCGAACGAGGCCGGCACTCCCCCACTACCGCCGACCTCGTGCGGACGACAGGGATCAGCCGCAACGCGGTCACTAAAGCACTTGCTGACATGGAAGCCCTGGGCATGATCAAACGCCACGGCCGCCACTGGAAGATCACTACAGCAAACCTGACCAACTTGGCCGCACGACTCGGCGTCCTGGACGACTACCAAGCCCACATCAGCCGAAACCGGCGCGAACGCGCCGCTTGGCACGCTTACCTCGACCGGTTCCAGGATCAGCAAATGAACGAAACGGACCTGTACGACGCCGAACGCGACGACTACTGGCTGCCACCGGACGACGAACCCGCCTTGTGGCTCGCAGCCTAAAGACACAACTCTTGGGACAGCAGTGACCATGCGAACTGTTGAATACCTACAGTCGAGGATCCGCCAGCACCAGGTTGCCGTGGCAGCTGAAAACCCCTAGAACACGCGGAATCCGTCAATCTTCCCGTAAACCCGGCTGTATAGGACTCCTACAACCGGGCAAGTTCCCCATGGTCCAAGCCGTGGTGATGCCGTCTCCCTTGCCGTCCGGGGCTGCCTTTTTTCAGCCGGGACAACACACATCTACCGTGCGGGGCCGGGCCCGCTGGTATAGGAACCATGAGCGTGTGGCCGGGTTCTAAGGCGCTCAGGGGGCTGCCAGCGAGCTACTGGCGGGGATTGCCACTGCTGGCAACGGCGATTATCACCAGCACAAACTCAACCAAGTTCGATCTATTCCTAGGGGGGCTTGCAAAAAGGCTCCTAGGGGGGGTAGGATACAAGTGTCAAGAAGCCCACTCCCCCATCCGCTCACAGGAGAAATCATGCACAACCCCTACCTTGCCGAGGCCATTGCAGTGCTTACCGAAGCCTCCCGGGACCTCCCCCAGGACGCCGCTGAGGCCGCAGCAATCAAGGTCAACATGGCACAGACCTACGCGATTCTGTCGCTGGCGCAGGAAGTTTCTTCCGCAACAGCAGCCAAAGCCGCAATCCAATAGCACGAATCTTCCTAGCCCCCCTTCGAGAGAATCGCGAAGGGGGGCTAGTCTAGGGGCCGGGTCCCCCGTTGACCCACGGAGCAGTGAGAGGAAGAAATGACCATAAAGCGAGAGCTGGAAGCCGTCGCCCACAAAGAGGGCAAGTGGTGGGAAATTCACATCCACGAGCTTGATCGGGTGACCCAAGCCAGCCGGTCGAAGGATATCCAGGACATGGCCACCGACCTCGCGGCCATTGTCCTCAACCTCGACCCCGATGAGGTCAAGGTAAACGTCATCCTACGGCCACCCGGAGAGGTCATGACCCGCTGGACACAGGCCCGCGAAGATGCCGAGAAGGCACAGGAACTCTCTACGAAAGCTGCGTCCGAATCGCGCGCTGTCGTCGCGGAACTCAGCCAGCAATTCACCATCACAGAAGTAGCCCGCATGCTGGGCATCTCCACGCAGCGAGTCTCCCAACTCAAGGCCAAGAACTAAATGGAGGAATAGCCGACACCGCAACGCCGGCCATTCCCTAGTATCACGACGATACTGTTTTGATGCTAGTATCAAAACAGTTCCGAAATTATACTGATGCAGTATCACCGCGCGACTAAAACCAGATCGCTCTGATATCAGGGCAGTAGCATTCAATCTCTTGGAGAGGAAGACATGCCAGTAATCCTTGTCGCTTGCCAGAAGGGCGGGACGGGCAAAACGACGACAACAGTCAACGTCGCCGCCGAACTTTCCCGATTGGGCCATGATGTCCTGATCGTTGACTGCGATAAAAGCACCGAGTCATCCTCCACATGGGCGCAGGACCGCGCCCAGGACGACTCACTCCCCCGCGTCCACGCCATTCAGAAGACCGGTAATGTTCGCGAGGCCCTGAAGGACCTCGCTACCCGATACGACTATGTAATTGTCGATGCCCCCGGCCACGACAGTCAGGAAATGCGTACAGCCATGACGGTGGCAGACCTCATGGTCGTTCCTACCCGTCCGTCCCAATTCGATCTGGACACCCTTCCCGGTTTGGCCGGACTGATCGAAACCGCTCAGGACATGAATCCCAAACTCAGAGCATTCGTCCTCCTTACGCAGGTCCCCACGGATTCGAACGCCACGGAACAAGACGAGGCCAAGGACTACCTGCGGGACTACCCTCAACTACCCCTCATCGACGCAGCTCTGAAGACGAGGAAGGCCTATCGCGACAGCATCCCGGCAGGCCGAGGCGTTATCGA
Organism: Paenarthrobacter sp. CCNWLY172; assembly: GCF_037402035.1. Classification (NCBI taxonomy): domain Bacteria; kingdom Bacillati; phylum Actinomycetota; class Actinomycetes; order Micrococcales; family Micrococcaceae; genus Paenarthrobacter; species Paenarthrobacter sp. CCNWLY172. The sequence goes on along the minus strand of NZ_JBBEGB010000021.1, from coordinate 12,550 downwards.
GCTGGCAAACGCCAAAGCAAAAGCAGAAGTACAGGTACTGGTAAAGGAGATCCAAGGATGCCTATAAAGAAGCGCGACGCACAGGCGACGTCCCCCTCGACGCCCACTGTGGACGAAGACGTCATAGCTAAAAAGGCCGAAGAATTCGGCAAAGGTGGCTATACGCCGGAAGTGAAAGAAACTTCGCTGGACCCCAACGCGCCCGTCGGCCCGCAGGGAATCCTCTTCCGGTTCAACGACTACCAGAAGCAGCTGCTCAAAGAAGAAGCCGAAGCCGACAGGCGCAGCCAGCAAAAGCTCCTCGAATCCATCATCTGGCCTGAACTGGAACGTCGACGCGCAGCCCGCACCCAGTGACCGGTCAGTATCACAGCAGTATCAAAACAGTACGGTGCTGATAGCAGGGTAGTCGAAAGTCCCACATGAGGGATTGCGGCAATCAGGGGTAACTGTCCGTTCTCACGTTGGCCGAGCGGCTGCTCGGGCTCTAGTAGCCAGAGTGGTATCAGGGTGGTTTCACCGCAGTATCAAAGCAGGCGCAACGTGATAGCAGAGAACTTAGGGGGGAAGCATGGGAATGAGACAAAGCACAGAGCTTCGTGAAGCCTTTAATTCGTTTCCGGAGGCCGGGCCGTGGGTCGCGAAGCTGGCAAAGAAATCCGTCCGGCAAGGCAGCGAGCTGGTCATCATCTTCAGCGCACCTGACGTCTTTCGGCTCCATGTCATCACAGTGACCGGACGCCTACCACCGGAGGCAGACACTGATCTGATGGCCTTCCACAACATGACCAGGGTTGTGCTCGAAGAGACTCGCAAGCCACTCACGGACGATCATCAAATCGTTGCAGCAGCGGCACCGGCCGAAATCCTCGCGGTCCTGAACGAGATGAACTTCCGCAGGGCCCCGTTCTTGAGACGCAATCCCATTCCTCACTGGACGCTTGCTTTGAAGACCGATTAGGGACACAACCTGCCCACCGGGGGAGTGCCCCCTGTGTGACAGGAAAAGCGGATGAATCCCCGATAGCGTGACCTTCGAACCAGAAGAGGCACCAGGGGGAGAGTCCATGGCGGGACGTAAGAAACAAATCGATGGCCAGCTGAGCTTTGAAGCTCTGTGGGCGGCACCAGAGGAGGACCGCAATGAACAAGTACGGCAGGCAGGCTCAGGAAGCCTGGAAGACAGCCAGCCCAACCCAGTACAGCCAGATTCAGAACCCGGACGAGTTCTTCACGAATCTGGGGGAGCAGGCCCAGGAACAAGTGGACGAGCTGCAGATCAAGCTGGCCGGCCCGGACCCGAAAGGGGAGGGGTATCTGGAGAAGGTAGGCCGGTTGAACGCCGCACGGAATCAGGCCGAGGAGATCGTCCGGTACGAACTGCTTTCGCCCCCGGAGACGGAGGACGAGGAGGAGGAGTACGAGAACCCGAGCATCAAAGAGCACCTGGAGTTTATGGCCGAAGTGCAACACCTTCGGGAACAGCTCTAGACGGCTCCGACAGGTTTCGTCCTTCTTCTCAGGAGGACTTGGCGCCGTCCGGTGCGCGGAGTCGCATCAGGGCGAACCTTGAAGCCCTCGAGGTACTTCAGACGCTGCAGGCCGATAACCGTCCCGCCACGGACGCTGAAAAGGCTTCGCTTGCACGGTGGGGGAGTTGGGGAGCGCAAGGCGTCTTCCAAATCTTCGATGAGGCCCGGGAAGAATACGCCGGGGACCGCGAACACCTGCGGAGCCTCCTGACCGAGGCCCAGTACGACGCAGCGCGCCGCACCACCATTAACGCCCACTACACTGACGCTGCCTACGTGAAGGCTATGTGGGCCGCGGTGCAGGAACTTGGGTTCGACGGCGGCACCGTGCTTGAACCGGGATCCGGTGTCGGAACGTTCATCGGTTTCGCACCCGAGTCCGCTGAGATGACCGGCGTCGAGTTGGACCCGACCACCGCTGCCATCTCCCAAGCCCTCTACCCAGACGCCGTGGTCCGGGCGGAGTCATTCGCGGACACCAAACTCCCCACCGGTCACTTTGACTTGGCCATCGGCAACGTGCCCTTCGCCAACGTGACCTTGCACGATCCTCGCCACAACGCCGGCGGTCACTCGATCCACAACCACTTCATCCTCAAGTCCCTGGAACTGACCCGCCCGGGCGGCATGGTGGCCGTACTGACGTCCAGCTTCACTCTGGACGGCACGAACCCGGCAGCACGCAGGGAAATGAACCAGCTGGCCGACCTCGTAGGTGCAGTGCGCCTGCCCACCGGATCGCACCGCAAAGCAGCCGGAACCGACGCCATGACCGACCTGCTGATCTTCCGCCGCAGGGAACCCGGTCAGGAACCGGCCTCGACCCTCTGGGAGACCGTGAGCGCCCGCAGGATAGACGGGACCATCACCCGCTTGAACTCCTACTTCGATGAGCACCCCGAGCGTCTGCTGGGCGAGCTGCACGTGGCCCACGGCATGTACGGGGCCGAAACCCTGCAACTGACCACCGATGACCTCGCCGCCGTCCCGGACCGCCTGGAAGCAGTGCTGGCCGACGTCGTGGCCGAAGCAAAGACCGCAGGGCTGGTCATCACGGCACGCACCGAAGAACAGGAACGCCAGCGTGCCGCCTATGTCCCGGCAGCAGCCAAGGAATGGGAAGGCCACATCAGCGCCACCGACAACGGCTTCACCGTTGTCGAAAACGGCTCACACACCGAACTCGCTGTCCCGAAAACCCAAGCCGCCGAACTACGAGCCCTGCTGGGTCTCAGGGATGCCGGACGAAAGCTCCTCACCGCAGAAGCCGACAGCCGAGACGACACCGCCGACATTGACTCACTGCGCGAGGAGCTAAAGGCCGCGTACAGCCAGTACGTGGGCACCTACGGGCCGATCAACCGCTTCACCCTCCGGGCCACCGGACGCGTCGATGAAGAAACGCAGGAGCCCATCCAGGCCCGCAGCACGCCCAGGGCCGTGTCCATCCTTGGCCGTGACCCGTTCGGGCCTTTGGTCAAGGCACTGGAGAACTTCGACGAAGCCACCCAGACGGCTACCCCGGCTGCCCTGCTGTCCAGCCGTCAAGTTCAGCCCCGCCGTCCCGTCCTTGGCGTGGACACTGCCGAAGAAGCCCTCACCGTCACCCTCGACACCGTAGGTGAGGTTGATCTGGACTACGCCGCGTCTTTGTTGGGCGTCAGCCGGGAGGAAGCTCGCGCGGCCATGGGGGAGAGCATCTACGAAGTTCCCGGACCGGACGAGACCTTCCAGACCCGGGCCGAATATCTTTCCGGGAACGTGCGCGAGAAGCTGGAAATCGCCCAAGCCGCGGCGCTTACTGACGAGAGGTTCAAGGCCAACGTTCACGCTCTCACCGAGGCCGTGCCGGAACCGTTGCGGATGGACGAAGTGGAAGCCCGCCTTGGGGCTGTGTGGATCGACGCAGGAACCCATCAGGAGTTCGTCCGCGAAATCCTTAATGATCCCTATGCCAGCGTCTCGAACGCGGCCGGGTCGATGTGGGACGTTAAGGCCAACCGTCACACCCTCGCGGCCACGAGCAACTGGGGCACCCAGCGGATGCCCGCATCCGACATCCTCAAGCAGGTTCTCGAACAACGGCCCGTGCGTGTCACTGACGAAGGCGACGACAAACGCCGGGTCCTGAATCCCGTCGAAACTGCCGCCGCTCAGGAGAAGGCGCAGCTGCTGCAGGAGCGGTTCAGTGAATGGGTGTGGGAGGAACCAGAACGGGCAAACCGGCTCATCGGGGAGTACAACCGCCGCTTCAACTCCATCGTGCTCCGGGACTACAGCACCGAGGGGGAGCGGTTGACCCTGCCGGGCATGGCCAAGGACTTCTCCCCGCGCCCGCACCAGCGTGCGGCCGTGGCACGGATGCTCTCTGAACCAGCTGTTGGCCTGTTCCACCAGGTCGGTGCCGGAAAGACCGCTGAGATGGTCATGGGCGTGATGGAGCTGCGCCGACTGGGTATGGTCAACAAGCCTGCCGTGATCGTGCCGAACCACATGCTGGAGCAGTTCGCCCGGGAATGGCTCCAGGTCTACCCGCAGGCGCGCATCCTCGCCGCCTCATCGGCTGACCTTGCCGGTGACAAACGCCGTCAGTTCGTTGCCCGGGCGGCCGCGAACCAGTGGGACGCCGTGATCATGACCCGCACCGCGTTTCAGCGTGTGAGCCTCAGCCCGGAAGCCGAAGCCGCCTACCTGAGCACCGAAGTAGCCCAAGCACGTGCCGAACTGGAAGCAGTGAAAGACACCAGCCGCGACAACGGGCAGAACAATTCAAGCCTTATCAAGCGGCTGGAAAAGGCCGTCATGAGTCGGGAGGAGCGACTGAAAGCCAAACTCGACACTCCCGCCGACCCTGGGATCAGCTTCGAAGAGACCGGCATTGACTACCTCGTCGTGGACGAGCTGCACGACTACAAGAACTTGGAAACACCGTCCAACATCCCCGGTGCGGCCATTACAGGCTCCAACCGCGCATCCGATCTCCACATGAAGACCGAGTTCCTGCGTGAGCGTGAGGGACGGCGCGTGATCACCGGTGCCACGGCAACACCGATCGCGAACTCCGTCACGGAAATGTACGTGATGCAGCGCTACCTGCGCCCGGACCTGCTCCAAGCAGCCGGGATCAAGGACTTCAACACCTGGGCCGCGACCTTTGGTCAGGTTGTCGAAGAAATGGAACTCTCCGTCGCCGGCGGTGACCGGTTCAAACTCAAGAGCCGGTTCGCGAAGTTCCAAAACGTCCCCGAGCTGCTGAAGATGTTCCACACCTTCGCCGACGTCAAAACCGCCGAAGACCTCAAACTGCCGGTCCCGACCCTGGCCGCACGGGATGGTGACGGGCTCCGTCAACCGAACATGGTCGCCGTTGAACCCAGCCCTGAGCTGCGGGAGTACATTCAGGACGTCGGTAACCGTGTCGATGCCATCCAGGGCCGCCTTGTCGCCTCTGAGGAAGACAACATGCTCAAAGTATCCTCGGACGGCCGTAAAGCCGCCTTGGATATGAGGCTTGTGGATCCGGCGCTGTTCCAGCACGGACCCACCAAGATCAGCGCCACGGCCGACCTGCTGGCCAGCGTGTACGAGGAACACAAAGACCGCATCTACACCGACCCCTCCACAGGGGAACCGGACCCCGTGCCCGGCGCCTTGCAGCTGGTCTTCTGTGACTTTGGTACACCCTCGGAGAAGTGGAACGTTTACGGCGAACTCAAAGACCAGCTCCGCCGCAGGGGCGTGCCCGAACACATGGTCCGGTTCATCCACGAAGCCAAAAACGATAACGAGAAAGGCCGGCTGTTCGCAGCTGCCCGTTCCGGACAGATCGCGGTGCTCGTTGGGTCAACATCGAAAATGGGTGTCGGCACGAACATTCAAAAACGTGCCGTGCACCTGGTGGACATGGACGCCCCGTGGCGGCCGGCCGACGTCGAACAACGCCACGGCCGAATCCTGCGCCAAGGCAACCAGAATCCCGAGGTCCGCATCTCCCAGGTCGTCACCAAGGAATCCTTCGATTCCTTCATGTGGCAGGGACTGGAACGGAAATCCCGGTTCATCAACCAGATCATGCGCGGCCGCCTGGACGTCCGGGAAATTGAAGACATCGGGGACAACACCCTGAACTTCGCCCAAGCCAAAGCCATCACCAGCGGCAACCCGCTGGTCCTGGAGAAGGCGGTCGCGGACCAGGAACTGGCCCGCCTGTCCCGCCTGGACCGGGCGTACAACCGCAACCTGGTCGCGGTGAACCACACCAAACGCGGCGAACAAGCTGCAGCTGACGCAGCCGTACAGGACCTGCCACTGATTCAGGCCGCTGTAGCCCGGACCGTGGACACCACCGCGGATGCCTTCAAAGCCCGCATCGACGGCAGAATCCTGGACAGCAGGAATGATGCCGCCGAAGCCCTCCGGGCATGGGCCGGACGGCAAGGACACCGGCTCATGAACCTCTATGGGTACGACGAACTCGGCACCATCGCCACTCTCGGTGGTCACGAACTCCGGGCCAAGCTCGTGCCCGGACGGGAACTGGATCACGCCACCGTTGAAGTCCGCGTCGAAGGCGTACCCAGGGCGACAACGCAGATATCCCGCAAGGGCTTGCTCGCAGCTGACGTTGGGACGATCAGGCAACTCGAAAACAGGGTCTCATCCTTGCCACGGCTGGCCGCCGACGTCGAGACACGACGGCAGGAAGCACTCGCTCGCGTCGAGCAGGCCGAGAAAGCAATGGCTGAACCCTTCAAACACGCTGATGCGCTCAAAGCCGCGCAGGCGAATTCGGCACGTATCGACCACCTCATGGCCGCCGCAGCAAAACCGGAGGAACCAGCACAGCCCGAACCGCAACCAGCGTCCGGGCTCGATCCGGAGCTACAGAAACTGCAGCAGCTCCAGCGAACGTCCTTCCCGACCCGCCCGGTAGCGTCCCCGGCCACCGCCACGGAGACTGACCAGCGCACACCGGACCTACGCACACAACGACAAACCGAATACCGTCGCTAGAACGCAAAGAAAGCCCTGCACAGCAACAGCTGTGCAGGGCTTTGTATGTCACGGATAATCAGTCGGATGCGGCTACCGTCGACTACCTATCTAGGAGATTTTCTACCGATATGTAGCTGGGAGGGTATTCCGAATCTTGTCTCGCAAAGCTCCAGAACCTTCCGACGGCGCCCACTCTATGAGATGAATTCCCTGGTTGCCTAGGTCGCGGAGTCGCTCCAAGGCCAAAGGCGAGCCAATAGATTTCAGCGAAGGGGGAGCGGTGACGATTACAGCACCGGCTGCATCTTCCCGTGCCATGAGGGAAAGAAGTCGTTCGGCAGTCCTTTCGAACACGGGGCGAGCTTTGAGGGAGGACTTCACCTCTACAAGTAGTTTGTAGGAACCAAGTTCGACAGTGGCGTCTGCACCGAACTGAGTCGGGGCCTCCAAATGCTGTGGCCCGAATCTGTGCGCGAGAGCTTTCTGAACGGTTCGCTCGTACTCGTATGCCTCGAGCATTCGTACAGGTCTCGATCTTGAAACGGAGTCGTCCTTCGGCAATACAGCCAGTAGAGCTCGCCTGAGGGATTCCGCTTCTGCTGAGTCCATTTCTTGCTCATCCGGACTCGGGGTTCCGTTTTGCTCGGGAGGAACCGATGATTCCGTTAGATAGTGCTTGAAGATCCCGGCCACAGCAGCCTTCTGAAAATCAACCCTGGCAGATTTGGTGAGAGCCGTAATGAGGTCGTAGGCGAGCGAATGTGGCAGCCGGTCCGTGAGCTTCTTGGTCGTGGCCGTCTCGTTTTCATCTTCAGCGGAAGGGACGATCCGATCAGTCACCCACTCGAACTGTTCCCACCAAGCCTCATCTCCGGATTTTTCTTTGGTCTGTTTCAATTGACGGTTCAGAGACCAGGCCCCGATGACGGCGGCCAGGACAGCAAATAGTCCTGCCATCGCAGGACTCGTAACGAACCGATCGGCAAGCCGACCCCAGTCATAAGACGGCCACTTCCACAGCAAAAACAGAACGACAGCTTGAACGGTAATCGCAAGTAGGAACACAAAGACGTACGCCCACAAGGCTATACGTCCGATTTTCCGCCACACGGAGGCAGCAGGCTCCTCTGAGAAGGAGGAGGGTGACTCCTCTACTTCATTTTCAGCCTGTGCCATCTTTGTACTCATGACTTGAGTCTATTTGGACTCTAAGGACGACACCGGAGCACTTGCGGCAATGCCCAGCGGCTGGGTATGTGAACCTGCAAGACCGAATTGCTGAGTGGCTTGACCCGGACCTGACCGACAAATCCGACGTCCAACACCTGCTCGCCGCCCTGCCGGAACTAACTTTGACGCCCCGGGTTGTCAGCACCCGCGTCAACAGCGTCCGGAACAACGGACCCGAGCTGATCGAACCGGCTAGCAAAGGTCAGAGTCAGTGCTCCTCGGCCAGTCTGTTGGGTAGGTATAGGCCTGTGTGAACGGTGTGCAAGCCTGGACGGACAAAACTGGCGCCGGAGTGGGAGGGGTCTTTGGAACGAACACCGCGGATTGTCTTGGCTTTTCGGACGAGGTTACATGCGATGTGCAGAGCCATCGCTATGGCAGATTCGCTTGATGTCAGTTTTCCGCTGAGGATCTTTGATCGCCCGTCATCTTCGGCTTCAAACACGGTCAGGTACTGCCGGGCCCATCGACGTCCGTGGGTTGCAGCTGAACACATCTGCCACATGATGGCTGCGCCGAAGACCTCATAGTATTTGGACGTTTCCTGGATGATGACCAGAGGCCCCGGTGGTCGTCTTTTAATCTCGGATGCCTTCCAGCCGTGCCGAGATAAGCAGTTCTCGAAGACCTCAAGTCGCACCTCATCATGCCCAGCAGCCGGATCTGCCGTTGTGTTGGCCCGCTTCAGATCGTTGAGGTCGGCGTATTCAAGTCTGAGGGACCGCTCGGCTGTTTCGCTTGGGCTGTCCGGTTGCAGGATCCACAGGGCTGTGGCGGCATTTTCTATGGCGGCGCGGATCAGCGTGTAGGGGGCGAATGTGTGTTGTGCACCCGCCTGTTCCATCAGCATTGTCAGCGCATGAAGGTGGTCGACGGAAGTATGAAGGAGGTACCCGAGATGGTGTGACACCTGATACGGCTCGGTCATGGCATCTATTGCGGCAAGAAGGGAACCCGGCGCAGTAGGAACTGTATTGAGGCCTTCTTCCTGCCATCCAGATATCTCCTCGAAGTCCATCCGTAGGGACTGCCAGGCACGCTGGGATTCGGACTGAGATAGCTGGCGGGTGAACCCCGAGGTGGTTTCGCTCAACTTGGAGACTCTCCGATGTGTTGGTTCTACGCTGTACGGATTGCGATTGCTTTAGATCCTTCAGGAACCAAAGCCTCAGCGGCAGCTTTGGCTTTCTCGTAGGTCTCGCCCTCGGCGTCGACGTGGCTGAGTTCACCGTTGCCGGCCTCTACGGTTAGGGTCACTTTCACTCCCATATCCTAGGCCGCCTTATCCGTGAAGATCCCTTCCAGCCCCGAGAGCAGCAATGAGGCATCGCCGTTGCGACGCAGGTCCACGGGCCGTGATCCCTGCAGGGCAGGGGAGGGGACCATCATCCACAGCGCGAAATAGTTATGGGGAACCCTCAGCTCCATAGCCCGTTCGAACAGTGCCACCACCACCGGCTCCAAAGTCAGATCAGGCCGAAACTGGAAACCGGGGCAATATGTCGGCCCGTCCTGCATGAAGACTCTGACGATCTGTCGCATCACGGATTCGGGATCCTCGCGCATGACGGAAATTCTTTCGCGGACTTGTTCCAACGCAGGAAGCCCGAATTCATTCCGAATACGGTCCCACAGCTGCTCCGGAATGGGCGATTGGTAAAGATCGCGTGGCATTAGCTGATGGATTCCAGCAGCCACTTGGTGGAAGCCGGGTCAAGCCGCAGCAGAAACGTCCGCAGGGCCGAAGTCGATGAGAGCTTCACCTGAACCCTCCAAAACTCGATGTCCACGATGTTCCCTACGCCAACCGGCGCAGTCCGCCGCCGCTCCCACCACGAGTCACGTTCGAACCAATGCACCGGTTCTTCCGTAATGACCCAGAGCCGGCCCTCATGCCTCACGGCCAACGGCCGCCCTGTCGGACTGAACCGGACGTCAACATCAACGTTGAGGGTGCTTTCATTCGCTGTTGCTGTCACGGTTTACGCGCTCTCCTAGATTCCTGCCCATTGCTTCTCCACGACGGGTAACCGCCGAGGCCCACACCCACGTCCGGTACGTCAAAGGCCCGTCCTTCCACGTCACTTCCGCCGCCCGTTCCGTCCAAGCGAACACTTCGCCTTCCACCAGCTCTGCGCAGTTCGGGAACCGCAGCCACGCACGCACCGGGATCCCCGGATACCCGTTGCGCATAGGGAAGTTCTTGAAATCAAGCTCTTCCAACGTGAGCCCGAACGGCTGCGCACGCTTGGAATACCTCGCGTGTAGCGCCTTGGCTTGCTCCGGATTCACTACCACACCACTAGAATATATGTTCGAATCGACACGGAAAGAAAAAACGGCCGCTTGGCCGCTGGCACCAGTATGGGGGAGAGGTGCGACAAGATAGCTGTCGTCCCGGAGTGGGCAGCATTATCGGGACAGGCAGTTCGTTCGAATTACGAGAGGAACAGGCTAATGAACCGTGAACGGAACGACGAGGACGCAGCAAGGAAGATCGTTGAAAAGGTGCTGGGGATCCCGCTCGAACACGCCGACGTCAACGGCGGGGTCGACTACCTCTCCAACGATCACGACGTCGCCCTGGAAGTCACGAGAGTCACCGACGAAGCGAAGAAAGATGCCCGTCGCACCTTTGAGAAATCAGCGGCCGAAGGCTCTAAAGCTAGCCTGCACACTTGCTGGACAGTGACCGTCCACGAAACCCACTGGCCAGCAAAGAACTTTGAGCAGACAGTCCAACCACTGATTGCGGAACTGGAATCAGCCGGCCTGACGTCCTTCGACGAGCAGAAAGCGCGCGAGCACGTCCTAGACAATGAAGAATTTTCACACATCTACGGGCCGCTGCTGAAAGCTGGCGTCGGCGACGCTCGTCCCTTGGAGGAACGTCCGGACTGCCCAGAGCACGCACACCGCGTCCTACTTAGCACCTGGGGTGGCGGGCCGGTGCACGACAGCAACGGCTCACTCGTAGAACTCATCAAGGAACTCCAAAAACCGAACAGGAAAGACAACCTAAGAAAGCTGCGGGCTTCCGGCGCTAAGGAGCGCCACTTGTTCGTCTGGCTGGACGACGACACAGCTGGCAGCATCAGCCACCCGCTCAGCCACGGGGCGCAGTCCGGAGCGGACAAGGAATGGGGCACACCGGCGGGCATGCCGCCGCTGAACTCCGCCATTACCCACTTATGGATAATGCACGAACGCTCCGGACTTGGCTGGCGATGGGACGGCGAAAAATGGTGGACGCTTCACGAACCACAGGTCACACCGAACGCGACCTGTGATTAGACCTACTAGGTTTGGAGATGCGGTGGAAGCCCAACTTCAGCGGGGTCCAATTCAGGTCTGGCCCGAACGTAGCCAACACCGTGTCTGAAAGATTTGCCGGTCCACGCGACGTCGGCCGATATCTCAACCACCATCGGCTCCACCAGCGTCAGGCGCACAGGGCCTTTGTCTTTGCTGAATCTGTTCAGCGAGGTCTCGCTGATCTCTTCGGGCCACGGGTGCCCGGGCTGTGCCGGGCGGAGTTGGCGGCCCAGCTCACGCCCTACCCGCGTCGAAAGCACCGTGGAGCGGCCGACGATCCGCAGCCGCCCATCAACCGGCAAGCCGGCGATCATCGCCTGCGGCTGACTCAGCGGGCCAATGACGGCCGCGCATACAACATCCAGGGTGTCTTTGTGCTTCAACTTAAGCCACGCACGAGACGAGTCATAGGACTGTGATCCGCCCTTGAAAACCAAGCCTTCCACTCCTGTGGCGGGCAAGTCCCGTAGCCAGGTCTTCGCCAATTCCTTGTCCGTGGTGGCGGGGGAGAGGTTCAACGGCGCAGTCCATTCCCTTGCCAGTTCCTCGAGTAGCTGGCGGCGGCCGGTGAACGGCACTCCGCGAATGTCCTGCCCGGCCACGGCCAGCACGTCAAAGGCCGCGAACGCGGCCGGTAGCTCACGGGCCAGCGCAGGCAAAGCAGCCCGGGATGTGACCATGCGCCGCTGCAGCGCCTCAAAGTCCAGACGATCCCCGTTCCAAATCACGGCTTCGCCGTCAAGGACCACGCCGGGAGGCACCTGCATCAGCAGAGCCTCAGCCAGATCAGGCAGCACCTTCGTCAGCTCTTTGCCTTGACGGGAGTACAGCCTCACCTGATCAGTCTCAACAAGGGCTATCGCCCTGAAACCGTCCCACTTGGGTTCCATCCAAATCCCGCCCGGCAACGCACGCGGGCCGGGGAAAGCTTTGATCAGTTTGGCCAAGGCAACAGCAACCGGTGGTTGCAGAGCTGCTGGGATGGACTCGGCCACGGAACGTCCTCGTTCTAGTTGCGCCCGCCCTACTGCGACGGGTTGCTTTTCGGGCCCTGAGCCGTGGAGTTCGTGATCCGCCTGATGGTGGCGGCTATGGCCCGTACCGCATCGGGGTCATCACCCCAATAGCGCCCCGGGCGGCTACAGGCGCGGAATGATGTCACGTTGGCTTCGCCGGCAGTTTGCCGCAGTTCTGCCCACGCCGCCTCCAGGTCTGCCGGATTGACGAGCGGCTTAGGCTCGGCGGCAGCGGACGGCGGAGCCGTGACGGTATGTGTGGTTGCGGCCGGTGTCCGGCGCCTGCTCATGAAATTCCGTAGTCCCACAACTGAATCCTTCCTTCTCTCCCATCAACATAGCTTCCCTGCGGGTGGGTTTCCCATGGTCCAAGACGGGCGTTGCCGTCGCACCGTGGGAGCGGGGCCGGTTTCTTTTCAGCCTTGACGACACACAGGGGTGGCGCGGGGCCGGGGCATGGCG
>NZ_JBBEGB010000020.1:0-39435 GCF_037402035.1 Paenarthrobacter sp. CCNWLY172 | reverse complement strand
CCAACACAAGGAAAACACCCCCAAAACCACCCCACCACACCCCAAACCAACCCAAGTGAAGCCCATCACACAACCCCGCCCCACAACAACCACCGACACCACACCACCCCACCAACGCCGTCGAACCCCAACCAAACCCAAGGAAGGCGAGAGAGCCTCCGCCCCAAACCCGAGGGATGTGAGAGAGCATCCGCCCCAAACCCGAGGAACGTGAGAGCGACGAGGATGACATGCACGGAATCGCAGAAAGGGCCGGCAACCCTAACGGTTGCCGGCCCTTTCGGAACTCGGTGGAAAGAGAGAACTAAGCAGAAACCTTAATGGTCGCAAGGTTTTTCTTGCCACGCCGGAGGAGCAAGTACCGTCCGTGCAGCAGTTGATCCTGGGCAATGACGGCGTCGGGATCGGAGACCTTGGTGTTGTTCACGTACGCGCCGCCCTCCCCTACGGTCCGACGGGCAGCCGACTTGCTGTCGGACAGACCCGAGGCAACCAGGAGGTCGATGATCCCCAAACCGTCGGTGCCGATCGTCGCCAAAGGAAGTTCGGCGGTGGCGGCTTCAAGGGTTCGCTCATCCAGAACTGTGAGATCGCCGTTGCCGAAGAGTGCAGCCGAAGCTGCAATGACCTTCTCCGTTGCCTCGACGCCATGAACGAGCGAGGTCACTTCGAAAGCGAGCTTTTTCTGGCCCTCGCGGGCAAATGGACGCTCCGCCACAGCTTCTCCAAGTGCCTCAATCTCTGCACGCGAAAGGAAGGTGAATACCTTGAGACGGTCCACAACATCCGCGTCCGCCGTGTTCAGCCAGAACTGGTAGAACGCGTACGGGCTGCACATGTCCGGGTCCAGCCAGATGGCGTTCCCCTCGCTCTTGCCGAACTTGGTGCCATCGGAGTTGGTGATCAGCGGCGTCCCCAATGCGTGGACGCTCTTGCCTTCCACCTTGCGGATCAGTTCGGTTCCGCTGGTGAGATTGCCCCACTGGTCAGAGCCGCCGGTCTGCAGCGCGCAGCCGTAATCCCGGAAGAGTTGGAGGTAGTCCATGCCCTGCAGGATCTGGTAGCTGAATTCGGTGTAGCTGATGCCTTCGTCGGAGTTCAGGCGGGACGCCACAGCATCCTTGCGGAGCATGGTGCCCACACGGAAGTGCTTGCCGATTTCACGCAGGAAGTCGATAGCAGTCAGCGGCGCCGTCCAGTCCAGGTTGTTCACCATGCGGGCCGGGTTTTCGCCCTCGAAACTGAGGAAGCGGCGCACCTGGCCCTGCAGGTAACCAACCCACTCAGCAACGGTGTCCTTGGTGTTCAAGGTGCGTTCCGCCGTCGGACGTGGGTCACCGATCAGGCCAGTGGACCCACCCACCAGGCCGAGCGGCTTGTGGCCTGCCAACTGCAGGCGTCGCATCACCAGCAACTGCACAAGGTTGCCCAGGTGCAGGGAGGGCGCGGTGGGATCGAAGCCACAGTAATACGTGATCGGGTCCCCGGCGAGCAGCTTTTCCAGTTCCGTTTCATCGGTGGAAACGTGGATCAGGCCGCGCCATTTGAGCTCCTGCCAGACATTGGCAAAAGCGGGATCGTTGTGCTGGGACTCGAGGTTGTTTACGTGTGACACGAGATCTAAGTTAGCAGGATTGCGGAGGCCCGTTTTCCTAGCGCTCGATACCCGCAGGTACCGGGGCGGCGGCAATGAGACGCAAGCGCTGCGTGGCTCGCGTCATGGCGACGTAGAGGTCGCCCACCTTGCCGTGCTCATGGTTCAGCATGGCGGCCGGTTCCAGGACCACCACCCCATCGAACTCCAGGCCCTTGGCCTCCTTGGGGCTGATGACCACGATGTCCTGTTCGTAGCTGCCCGCCCCGGCGCCAATACGGCGGCCGTAGACCTCCCGCAGCGCAGCGGTGGCCTGCGGAAGAAGAGGCCCGTCGGCAATGACAGCCAGCAGGCCGCCGTCGATCGCTTCAACTTCCTCGGGCAGGACGTCCACCAGGTGCGACACGATGCTGTCGGCATCGACGCGGTCCACAATGGGCGACCATTTACCTTCGCGCACGGCCTTGGGAGCCGAGACCACCAGTCCCGCGCGGTTGGCCATGCGGACTGCGGCTTCGGCGATCTGCGAGGGCGTGCGGTAGTTGACGGTGAGTTCTTCGAGGGTCCAGCGGTCACCGAACGACGGCGCCAAGGCACTCTGCCACGAATTGGCACCTGCCGCAGCACTCGTCTGGGCAATATCACCGACGATCGTGAACGACTTCAGCGGGCAGCGGCGTACCAGGAGCCGCCACTGCATGGGTGAGAGTTCCTGGGCTTCGTCAACCACAATGTGGCCGAAAGCCCATGAACGGTCGCTGGTGGCACGTTCCGCCGCGGTCAGGCGGCCTTCGCGTTCCTGGTTCTGGTCGGCAAGTTCTTCAGCCGAGACCAGGACGTCGACACCCATGGCTTCCATGTTGGCAAGAGTCTGCTTGGCGTTGGCGATGTCGCGTGCGCGGTCGGCCTCCTGCTGGGCCAATCCCCTGCCGGCTGCCGGGTCCAGTTCGCCCAACAGTTCAGCAGCTTCATCCAACAGCGGAACGTCAGCTTCCGTCCAGGGCGCGTCCACGGGCCGCTGCAGCAGCGAACGCTGTTCAGGCGTCAGGTGCGGTGTGCAGGCTTCAAGGATGGCCGGCTTGCTGAAGAGCTCGGAGATGAGCTTCTCCGGTGTCATCGGCATCCAGCAGAGGTTCAGCGCAATGCGCACGTCCTTCGCCGACCGGACGTCTTCCGCCAGGTAGGCGCGATCTGCGTTGTTGCCGATGTTGCCTTCCTCGACGAGGTCCGTCAGCTGTTCCGTGAGCTCGCGAAGGAGGATCTTCACGAACGTGAGCCGCGCTTCGTTGTGGGGTTTCCCCGTGGCGCGGGCCTTTTCCCGGGCACGGCGGACCTGACGGACAGTCAGAGTGAGCTTCCGTGAATCGACTTCCAGGATGCGGTCTTCAGCAGGCGTCCGTTGGCGGTTCGCGACGGCGTTGGCCACCACCATGGCCATGTCCAGTTTGCCCTTGAGTGCGGCAACGTCGGCGTCTTCCTCGGGGATGGCATGGATGCCGGGCATCAGGCGGCCAAGGCTTGCCATGACCACTCCGGTCTCGCCGAGGGATGGCAGTACGCGTTCGATGTAATGCATGAAGGACGACGACGGTCCAACGAGCAACACGCCGGCGCTCTTGAGCCGTTCGCGGTGCGTGTATAGCAGATAAGCAGCGCGGTGCAGGGCAACGGCGGTCTTTCCCGTTCCGGGACCGCCTTGGACCACCAACGCGCCGGAGATGGAGGATCGGATGATCCGGTCCTGCTCAGACTGGATGGTGCCCACGATGTCCGACATGCGGCCCGTGCGCTTGGAGTTCAGTGCTGCCAGCAGTGCGCCTTCACCTTGGAGAGAGTCGTTGTCTGCGAGCATCCCCGCGTCCAGGACATCGTCTTCAATCGCTTTCACGTCGCGCCCCTGAAGGATCAGGTGGCGACGGCGACGCACGCCTTGACGATCGAACGCCGTGGCTTGGTAAAAATGCCCGGCTTCGGGCGCACGCCAATCGACCATCAGTCGCTGGAGATCGGCAGTAGAGAGACCGATGCGCCCGATGTATTGTGCTTCACCGGAGTCAAGGTCAAGGCGGCCGAAGACCAAGCGGTCGTCGACGGCGTCGAGCTGGGCAAGGCGGTCTTCGTACAGGGCCGCGAACGCGTCACGCTCGGAAACGTTCTGCATGGTTCCCACCGCGCCGGCCTTCCGCACCTGCGCCAGCTGGGCGCGCTTTTCGGCGCGCAGCTCATCGAGCCGGGCGTACAGCCCGGCCACATATTCCTGCTCGTGGACCAAATCAGCGTCGTGCATCGAACCGTAACCCCTATCGCAAAAGACAGACCGTCCATTCTACAGCGATTTTGGTAAACGCGTGGGGTACAAGTCATGTGGTGGGACGGTTATTGCGGAACGACCCTATTTCGGGGCCGTGCTGCCTTGTACCGCGACACCGTTGGATCGTCTTCGATCCAAAAGCGCCAAGGATATTCCGTGGTGCCGCCAGGACCCGATACACCCACCCGCGGTCCGCTGGCGACGGCGGCTGCGGGTGTCGCCGGCAACCACAAGCTGAACGGTGAAGCGAGCGCGTCACGGCCGGTGTCCGCCGTCGTGAGTCCCAACGCGGAGGCGAGCCGGGCCGGTCCGCTGGCGAGGTCCTTGTGCGCTTTGGAGGCTGGCCTGCGGACGGCGGCGAGCTCCTCCCCCTCTACAACTTCTCCTGCCCGCAGGAGCAGCGCGGATGCGAATCCGTCGGGTCCACAGACAATGTTCGCGCAATAGTGCATCCCGTACGTGAAGTAGACGTAGAGGAATCCGGGTGCCCCGAACATGGGCGCATTACGGGCCGTCGGGCCACCGAAAGTGTGTGATCCAGGGTCAGGGTGTTCCGAACCGCGCGGCCCCATATAGGCCTCCACTTCGGTGAGCCTTACGGAGACAGGGCCGGCATCGGACTGGTGGGTGAGGACGGCTCCCAGGATCAACGGGGCAATGTCGCGGGCATCGCCCTGGAGAAAACTGCGCACGTCGTCGGGATGACCGATTCCGTTTTCCGTGAACGATCCCATCCCCAGACCCTAGCAAACTGCCAACGCCCATGTCCGATTTCCGCTAGCCGTGGTCGCGGCCGGCTGGCAGGATGAAGCCATGGACTTCTGGCAGCGCTACCGGGCAATCGACGCCCGGGACACACGGTTCGACGGGCAGTTCTTCACGGCCGTCAGTTCTACAGGCATCTATTGCCGGCCATCGTGCCCCGCCAGAACCCCCAAAGCCGAGAACGTCACGTTCTACGAAACCTCGGCCGCTGCCCATGAAGCCGGCTACCGCGCCTGCAAGCGGTGCCTGCCCGAAGCTGTCCCGGGAACTCCGGCCTGGAACATCCGCTCGGACATAGCCGGCCGGGCCATGCGGCTGATCAACGACGGCGTGATCACCCGCGAGGGCGTCGACGGCCTCGCCCACCGGTTGGGCTACTCCGCACGGCAACTCAATCGCATCCTCAGCAATGAACTTGGCGCCGGTCCACTATCGCTGGCACGGGCCAGCAGGGCACAAACCGCCAGGACCCTGTTGGTCTCCACCGATATGCTCCTTGCCGACGTTGCGTTTGCTTCGGGTTTCAACAGCGTGCGGCAATTCAACGACACCATTGGCGAAGTGTTCGCCATGACCCCGACGGCGGTGCGCGCTACCGGGGCCAAGTCCAGGCAACACCGGGGTACCGTTGCTGCGGTGCACGCCCCCGCGGCCTTGACGCTGAACCTTCCTTACAGGGAGCCCTTCGATCCGGGCATTTTCGATTTCCTGGCAGTACGAGCGGTGCCGGGCATCGAGACGGTGCGCACCTCGGAGGACGGAACAGGCACCGATGGAAGCAAGACTTACGCCCGCACCCTGCGCCTGCCGCGGGGCAGTGCCTCCTTCTCTGTCTCGTATAAACCCTCAGCTCCCGGCAAACCCTTGCAACTTACAGCTGCGGTGCTGGACCTCCACGATCTCCCGGCACTCTTGAGCCGGGTCCGGAGGCTGTTCGACGTGGACGCTGATCCCCAGGCAATCGACGACGCTCTGGCAACAGATGCGAGGCTGACTGCCAGTGTGACCGCGATCCCAGGAATACGCGTGCCGGGGGCTGTGGATCCCCACGAACTACTCTTCCGGGCCATGATCGGGCAGCAAATCACCGTAGCAGCCGCGCGAACGGCCCTCACTCAGTTATCTGCTGCCGGAACCAGCGTGGATAGCGCCACCCCCGGCTTGGAGCGTTTGTTTCCGACGGCGGCCGAGATCGCCGAACACGGGCGAGCGTTCCTTCGTGGACCCCAGCGGCGGATTGACTCCATCATGGCCGCGTCCGAAGCCATGGCCAGCGGAGCACTTGATTTCGGCTACGGCGACGATCCCACCAGCCTCGAAAGCAAGTTGCTCCCCTTGTCCGGAGTGGGGCCATGGACTGTTGGCTACGTGGCAATGCGTGTCCTCGGTGCTCCGGATGTTCTCCTGGCCAATGATGCCGCGGTCCGGAACGGCATGAAGGTCCTGCCCGCCGGCACTGGGCTCAGCGCCGATTTCAGGGAGGTCAGCCCGTGGCGTTCGTATGCCACCATGCACCTCTGGCGGGCTGCAGCGGAAAAAACCCGAAGCAATTAGCTCCCGGGACCTGAGAGAGCGACCCGCCCAAACACGAGGGACCTGAGAGAGCGACCCGCCCAAACACGAGGGACGTGAGAGAGCGTGCGCGCGGCTCAGCGGGCGGCGGGCTGGGGTGCCGGCCAGGGCAGCAGGTCCGGCAGGTCCACTCCATCGGCGGCCGCTGTTGCGCGAAGGCTGCCCAGGCTGGGCTCTCGGCCCGCAAGCCACGCGGCGATGTCGGTCAGCATGCCGGTAATCGCGATGGAGGTGCCGCCGCTGCCAATGGTCCTCTGTGGCAGGCCGGTGGGCTGCAGGACGAATTTGTACGTGTCAGGGACACGTGCAGCGAGGAAGCCAATCAGGTGTTCGCAGAAAGGCCTGTTCCATGTCTCCGGCCCGAACCCCACACCCAAATCCGACGCATGGATGGTGAGCTCCCGCCATAGGGCCAGGCCGCCGTCGAGCACTGTCCCGTCCCGGTACGCAATACGCGCCTGCCAGTCCTCCGGTCCCAAGGCATCGAACGCGGCAATTGCCGCATCCACGGCGGTGGTGACGGCCTCCGTGTGCTCCGTGAGGCTGTGCCCCGCCGCGAGTGCGATGGCCTTGTTACGGCCGTCCATGCCGCCGTCGTACAGTTCCCCGGTTTCGCCGCGGCGCGCGTACTCAAGTTGCCGGGCCATGGCATTGGAGATCCCGGCAAGGTGGGCGAGGACGTGACCCCGGGTCCAGCCTGGCAGCTCCGACGGTTCAGCGACGGATGAGTCATCCAGTTTGGCGAGGAGGCGGGTGACGGTGCCGGCGGCTTTGTGAAGCTCGGCGGGCAACGTCTCGGGGGTGATCTGAGTCATAGCGCCATGTTAACGCACGGCGGGACGGCACCTCGCGATGCCCTGCCCGAAGGCATGGCCGCGACGTGCCGTCCCGCACGTGGTCTAGCTGGCGTAAGAACGCGCTGCGTCCAGTTCTGCTTGGAGCGCCGTCAGTTGCCGTTCGACGGCGGCCGGCGCCGTTCCGCCCTGGGAGTTGCGGCTGTTGAGCGACCCTTCGGTGCTGAGGACACTGCGGACCTCAGGAGTCAGGTGCACCGAGATCGCTGCGTATTCCTCGTCCGTCAGGTCCCACAGCTCAACGCCACGGCCTTCGGCCTGCTTGACGGCAGCGCCGGAGAGCTCGTGGGCCTCGCGGAAGGGGACGCCCTGGCGGACCAGCCATTCTGCGATGTCCGTTGCCAGCGCGAAACCCTGGGGGGCCAGGGATTCCATGCGCTCGGTGTTGAACTTCAGCGTGGCGATCATGCCGGACACGGCCGGAAGCAAAAGCTCCAGGGTGTCGGCGGCGTCGAAGACCGGTTCCTTGTCCTCCTGCAGATCGCGGTTGTAAGCGAGCGGCAGTCCTTTCAGGGTTGCCAGCAGACCGGTCAGGTTGCCGATAAGCCTGCCTGCTTTGCCACGGGCGAGCTCAGCGACGTCCGGGTTCTTCTTTTGCGGCATGATCGAGGACCCCGTGGAGTACGAGTCATGCAGCGTGACAAAGGAGAACTCCTTGGTGGCCCAGAAGATGACTTCCTCGGAGATCCGGGACAGGTCCACGCCAATCATGGAACACACCCAGGCGAACTCGGCGAAGACATCGCGGGAAGCGGTGCCATCGATCGAGTTGTGGACGGCCGAGAAGAATCCGAGGTCAGCAGCAACAGCCTCGGGGTCCAAACCAAGCGAAGAACCGGCCAAAGCACCGGAACCGTACGGCGAAACACCGGCGCGCTTGTCCCAGTCCTGGAGCCGCTGCACGTCGCGCAGCAAAGCCCAGGCATGGGCCAGGAGGTGGTGGCTCAGCAACACCGGCTGGGCGTGCTGCAGGTGTGTCCGGCCCGGCATGGCAACGCCTTGGTGGGCCTTGGCCTGCTCCACCAGGGCGTCGATGGTGGCAAGGACACCGCCGGCGATGATGCGTGCATGGTCGCGAAGGAACATACGGCCCAGGGTGGCCACCTGGTCGTTGCGTGAACGGCCGGCGCGGAGTTTGCCGCCCAGCTGGGTCCCGGCGCGCTCAATCAGGCCACGTTCCAGGGAACCGTGAACATCCTCGTCGCTCTCGGCCGGCAGGTAGGCGCCGCTCGCGACGTCCTCGTCCAGCTGGGTGAGTGCGGAAAGCATGCCTTCGAGCTCGGCGTCGTCCAGCAAACCTGCTTTGGCCAGCACGCGGGCGTGGGCCTTGGAGCCGGCGATGTCATAGCGGGCAAGCCGCCAGTCAAAGTGGGTGGACTTGCTCAGTGCGGCCAGCGCATCCGCGGGGCCACCGGCGAACCGGCCGCCCCACAGTGCACCTTCGTTTGTTGCCGAGGCCATTACTTGCCTGCGACGCGCAGGTCGCGGCCGGAGGCAACCTTGGAGGACATGCCCCACAGCTCGATGAAGCCACGTGCCATTGACTGGTCGAAGGTATCGCCGGTGTCGTAGGTGGCGAGGTCGAAGTCGTACAGCGAGGTCTCGGAGCGACGACCGTTGACTACTGCCTGGCCACCGTGGAGGACCATGCGGATGTCGCCGGAAACGTACTGCTGCGTGTCCTCGATGAAAGCGTCCAAGGAGCGCTTCAGCGGGGAGAACCACTGTCCGTCGTACACCAGCTCGGACCAGCGCTGGCCAACGGTGGCCTTGAAGCGGGCCTGCTCGCGCTCGATGGTGATGTCCTCGAGGTGCTTGTGCGCGGTGATCAGCGCCATGGCACCCGGGGCTTCGTAAATTTCGCGGGACTTGATGCCAACAAGGCGGTCCTCGACGACGTCGATGCGGCCGACGCCCTGGGCGCCAGCACGGCGGTTAAGTTCCTGGATGGCCTGCAGCGGGGTGACCTTGACGCCGTCGATCGCTACCGGCACGCCGGCCTGGAAGGAGATGGTGACCTCGTCCGGTGCCGGGGGGAATTCCGGGGTGGCCGTGTAGTCGTAGATGTCCTTGGTGGGAGCGTTCCAGATGTCCTCGAGGTAGCCGGTCTCAACGGCGCGTCCCCAGACGTTCTGGTCGATCGAGTACGGGTTCTTCTTGGTGGTCTCGATCGGCAGTCCCTTCTCCTCGGCGAAGGCGATGGCCTTGTCGCGGGTCAGGGCGAGGTCGCGAACCGGTGCGATGCACTTCAGGTCCGGGCCGAGGGTCTGGATGCCGACTTCGAAACGGACCTGGTCGTTGCCCTTGCCGGTGCAGCCGTGGGCAACGGTGGTGGCGCCGAATTCGCGGGCAGCCTTGACGAGGTGCTTCACGATGACCGGACGGGAGATGGCCGAAACCAGCGGATAGTGGCCCTGGTACAGGGCGTTGGCCTTCAAGGTGGGCATGGCGTACTCGTTGGCGAACTCGTCGCGGGCGTCGGCTACATAGGCCTCGACGGCGCCGCAACCGAGGGCGCGCTGGCGGATGGTCTCCAGGGACTCGCCACCCTGTCCGACGTCGACGGCCACAGCGATGACCTCGGCACCGGTGGCTTCACCGATCCAGCCGATGGCTACGGAAGTATCAAGGCCACCGGAGTAGGCCAGAACAATGCGCTCAGTCACGAGAGTGCTCCTTTGTTGTTGCTTGGTTCATTCGAATCAATGCTGGTGTGAATCAATGCTGGGAAAATCTATTGGTTGGCCGGCCCGGCTTCTTCGGCCATGCGCAGGAAACGCGCCGCCAGTTCCGCCCCGCCATCGGGATCCCGGGCGACCAACAGCAAAGTGTCATCGCCTGCGATCGTACCCAATACAGAGGGCATCACCGAGTGGTCCACGGCCAGTGCCAGGAAGTTCGCCGCACCCGGCGGGGTACGAAGGACCACGATATTGCCCGAGGCCTCCGCGGTGACCAGGAGTTCGCCGCACAACCGCGTCAGACGTGCATCCAGAATCTCCTGGGTCACGCCGCTCTTGGCGTTGCGGTCGCCGCCCTCCCCCGGAACGGCGTAAACCAACGCGCCTTCCTTTCCGCGGACCCGGACTGCGCCCAGCTCCACGAGGTCCCTGGATAACGTGGCCTGGGTGACCTGGACGCCGTCGTCCGCCAGCAGGGCTGCAAGCTCTGCCTGGGAGCGCACTGACTCACCTGTCAAGATCGCGGTGATACGCGCCTGGCGGGCAGTCTTGGTGGCTGGGCTGGCGCCCGGCACGGACGGGTTGGTGGACACTAGAACGTGCTCTCCCCGGTACCTTCAACAGGTGAAAGGCCCTCCACGAAAGCAAGTCCCGAGCGGTGCATCAACCATGCCATGAGTGCCTTCTGGGCGTGGAGGCGGTTTTCCGCCTCATCCCACACGATCGACTGCGGGCCGTCGATGACGTCCGCCGAAATCTCGTAACCGCGGTAAGCGGGAAGGCAGTGAAGCACGACGGCGTCCGGCGCAGCTTGCGCCATGGCGGCCTCGTCCACGGAATATTCACGGAAGAGTTGCATCCGCGCTTCCTTTTCGGACTCCTGGCCCATGGAAACCCAGGTGTCTGTTGCAACGACGTCGGCGCCCTTGAGGGCCTCGGCAGCATCGCTGGTGATGAGGACCGAACCGCCGGTCTCCGCAGCCCGTTCCTCTGCAGCGGCAACAATTTCCGCGGCAGGGAGATACCCCTCCGGCCCGGAGATGCGAACGTGCATCCCGGCAGTGACGCCGGCAAGGAGGTACGAGTTGGCCATGTTGTTGGCGGCATCGCCCAGGTACGCCATGCTCAGTCCGGCCAGCTCGCCCTTGTGTTCCTTGACGGCAAGGAGGTCGGCCAGGAGCTGGCAGGGGTGGTAATCGTCGCACAGGGCATTGATGACGGGGACCTTGGAGTTTTCAGCCATCGCCACCAGTCCGGCGTGCGCCCCGGTCCGCCACACAATGGTGGACACCATGCGCTCCAGGACTTTGGCAGTGTCCTCCACGGATTCCTTATGGCCGATCTGCGCTTCCCCCGGGTTGATAATCAATGCGTTGCCACCCATGTCTGCGATGCCCGTGGCGAACGAGACGCGGGTGCGGGTGGAGGTCTTGTCAAAGATCACTGCAACGGTCTTGCGGCCGTTGCCCTCTGCGGCGAAGGGCTGCACGCTGTAAGGCGCGGCCTTCATCCGGACGGCGAGTTCCAGGACCTCAGCCTGCTCGGCGGGGCTCAGGTCCGTGTCCTTGAGGAAGTGACGGGTGGTTGACGTGCTCACTGTGCATCCTTAGCGGTTTGGGCGGTAGCCGTGGCGATCAAGGCGGGCAGGGCTGACAGGAACCGGTCGGCCTGCTCGGTGGTCAGGATCAGCGGAGGGGCGAGACGGATGGTCCGCGGGCCCGGACTGTTGATGATGAAGCCTGCATCCAAAGCTGCGGTCACCATGGCAGGTGCGATGTCGGCGTTCACGTCGAATCCAATCAGCAGGCCCTCGCCGCGGACTTCACTGACAGCATCGACGTCAGCCAGCCCTTCGCGCAGGTGCGCGCCGACGCTCAGCACGTTCCGCAGGAGACCTTGGCTTTCGATGGCGTGCAGCGTGGCCAGCGCGGCGGCCGTAGCCACCGGGTTTCCGCCGAAAGTGGTGCCGTGCTGCCCTGCGGTGAGCAGGGCCGACGTCGTACTTCCGAAGGTGACAAGGGCACCCACCGGGAACCCGCCGCCAAGGCCCTTGGCGAGCGTGACGGCGTCAGGCACAATTCCTGCGTCTTCGCTGGCAAGCCACTTTCCGGTGCGGCCGATGCCGGTCTGGACCTCGTCCAGGATCAACAACGCACCCGCTGCGGTGGTAGCTTCACGGGCTGCCTGCAGGTATTCGGCGCTGAGCGGCCGAACCCCCGCTTCGCCTTGGATGGGTTCCAGGAACACGGCAGCAGTGGAATCGTCGACGGCGGCACGCAGGGCCTCGATGTCACCAAACGGAATGTGGACCACACCACCTGGCAGTGGTTCAAACGGCGCACGGTAGGCCTCTTTGGCCGTGAGGGCCAAAGCACCCATGCTGCGGCCGTGGAAGGCACCCTCCAAAGCGATGATTTTGGTGCGCTTCCCGTCGGGATTGTTCCTGCGTGCCAGCTTGAACGCTGCTTCGTTGGCCTCGGTACCGGAATTGGCAAAAAAGACCTTGGAACCAGCCGGGGCCTTGCTGAGGGACAACAGCTTCTCGGCGAGAGCGATCTGCGTGGGGCTCGTGAAGAAGTTCGAGACATGGCCAAGCGTGGCCAGTTGGCTGGAAATCACGGAGGTGACGAAAGGATGCGCGTGGCCCAGGGCGTTCACAGCGATGCCGCCCAGGAGATCAAGGTATTCCTTCCCGTCTGCATCCCACACAAGGCAACCGGCGCCACGGACCAGGACCCGCTGGGGCGTGCCGAAGA
Source organism: Paenarthrobacter sp. CCNWLY172 (assembly GCF_037402035.1). Classification (NCBI taxonomy): domain Bacteria; kingdom Bacillati; phylum Actinomycetota; class Actinomycetes; order Micrococcales; family Micrococcaceae; genus Paenarthrobacter; species Paenarthrobacter sp. CCNWLY172. The sequence continues at coordinate 26,902 of NZ_JBBEGB010000020.1, read as the reverse complement.
CACCCATCAGCGAGGACGAGTAGCGCGCCAGCCAATCGGCGCCTGAGCTCTGGGAAACGAGCGTGGCTGCGGCAGCCTCCGCAGCGATGGGGGCCCCTTCCGTCCCCAGCCGCCCCCCGACGCTGCTGCGGCCTTCGGCGGTATGGCTCAGTTCGGTGCTCATGCGTTCACTTCCTCGTCGGGTACTACTTGGGTGCCGATGCCCGCCGTCGTGAACGTTTCCAACAACATCGAGTGTGGGAGCCGGCCGTCCACGATGTGTGCGCGCTCCACGCCTTCGTCGATGGCCTTCAGGCAGGCGGCCATTTTGGGGATCATTCCCGACTCGAGGCGGGGAAGCATTTCGCGGAGTTCCGAGGCTGTCAGCGACGAGATCAGCGAGGATTTGTCCGGCCAGTTGGCGTACAGGCCTTCCACGTCGGTCAGGATGACGAGCTTGGTGGCACCCAGGGCCGAAGCAACGGCGGCAGCTGCGGTGTCGGCGTTAACGTTCAGTACCTGGCCGGTGGTCTGGAAGCCGTTTCCGTCGTCCACGATCTCCGGGGCCACGGTTGAAATCACGGGGATGCGACCGGCGTCGAGGATATCCGTGATGCCGGCTGGATCCACGCCCACGACTTCGCCCACCAGGCCGAGGTCCACTTCTTCGCCATCAACCACGGTGCCCGTGCGGACGGCGCGCAGCAGGCCACCATCCTCGCCGGACATGCCGACGGCATAAGGACCGTGGGAGTTAATGAGCCCTACGAGTTCACGGCCAACTTGACCTGTCAGGACCATGCGGACCACGTCCATGGCCTCGGGCGTGGTGACGCGCAGCCCACCCTTGAACTCCGACTCGATGCCGAGGCGGCCGAGCATGGAGTTGATCTGGGGGCCGCCGCCATGAACCACCACGGGGTGGATGCCCACGTGGTGGAGGAACACGATGTCCTCAGCGAAGGCGCGGCGGAGGTCGTCGTTGACCATGGCGTTGCCGCCGTACTTGATCACCATGGTGGTGCCGGCGAATCGTTGGATCCACGGCAGGGCTTCGATCAGCGTGCCGGCCTTGTCCTGGGCTGCCTCGGCCGAGACGTGGCTCGTGGACGTGGTTTCGCGGGTATGGGCAGTCATTGTCATTAGCTCAGCTCGAGTAGGCGCTGTTCTCATGCACGTAGTCGTGCGTGAGGTCGTTGGTCCAGATGGTCGCCTCAGCGTCGCCGGCCTGCAGGTCAATCTCGACCAAGACTTCGCGCGGCTCAAGGTCCACCAGGTTGCGGTCATCGCCGATAGCGCCGTTGCGGCAAATCTGCACACCGTTCATGGCGACGTTGAGCTGGTCCGCCTCGAAAACAGCATCTGTGGTCCCCACAGCCGAGAGCACGCGGCCCCAGTTGGGATCCTTGCCAAAGATGGCAGCTTTGAACAGGTTGGAGCGGGCAACACTGCGGCTGACGATTTCGGCGTCGCGTTCGCTGGCGGCGTTGAAGGTCCGGATCGCGATGTCGTGGCTGGCGCCTTCGGCATCACCGATGAGTTTGCGTGCCAGTTCGGCGCAGACGATGGTGACCGCTTCGCTCAACTGCTCGGCAGACGGCAGAGCTTCGGAGGCGCCGGATGCCAGCAGCACCACGGTGTCGTTGGTAGACATGCAGCCATCCGAGTCCGCGCGGTCAAAGGTGACGCGCGTGGCGTCACGGAGGACGACGTCGAGCTCATTCGCAGGAACCTCGGCGTCGGTGGTCAGGACCACCAGCATCGTCGCCAGGCCGGGCGCCAACATGCCGGCACCCTTGGCAATGCCTCCCACAGTGAACTGCTTGCCTTGGGCATCGGTGCCGGTGAAGACGGCTTCCTTGGACACGCTGTCAGTGGTCATGATGGCCGTGGCGGCAGCGGTACCGCCGTCTTCCGACAATTCACGGAAAGCCGCATCAACACCAGCAAGAATCTTGTCCATGGGCAGCTGCTCACCGATCAGGCCCGTGGAGCACACTACGACGTCGGAGGCTGAGATGCCCAGCACATCCGCCACTTTCTCGGCAGTAGCATGCGTGTTCTGGAAGCCCTGCGGGCCGGTGCAGGCGTTGGCGCCGCCCGAGTTCAAGACGACGGCATCCACACGGCCATCGCTGACTACCTGGCGTGACCAGTGAACCGGCGCAGCAGCTACACGGTTGGAGGTAAATACGGCAGCTGCGGACTTTTGCGGCCCGTCATTGACTACCAGGGCCAGATCCGGGTTCCCGGATGCCTTGATGCCGGCTTTGACGCCGGAGGCGCGGAATCCCTTGGGTGCGGTAATGGTCACGGTGCAACTCCCTGCAGGTTCAGGCCGGCGGTTTCATCCAGGCCGAGGGCAATGTTCATGGACTGCACGGCTCCGCCGGCGGTCCCCTTGGTGAGGTTGTCGATGGCGCACGTGACGATCACGCGGCCAGTGTGCTGGTCCAATGCCAACTGCATCACTGCGTGGTTGGAACCCTGCACTGACTTCGTGGTGGGCCATTGGCCTTCGGGAAGGAGGTGCACGAACGGTTCGTCGTCGTAGGCATCTGCCCAGGCCTGGCGCAGTTCAGCTTCCGTCACGCCGTGCTGTGCCTTAGCGGTGGCCGTTGTCAGGATGCCCCGGCTCATGGGAACCAACGTGGGCGTGAAGGAGACCGATACCGGTTCACCGGCCGCATTGGAGAGTCCCTGTTCGATCTCCGGCGTGTGGCGATGTCCGCCACCCACGCCGTAGGGGCTCATGGAACCCATGACTTCGGCACCGATCAAATTCACCTTGGCCGCCTTGCCGGCACCGGAGGTACCGGATGCCGCAACAATCACGACGTCGTCCGTCAGGAGGAGATTGTTGGCGAACCCGGGTGTCAGGGCGAGCAACGCCGACGTCGGGTAGCAACCAGGCACTGCGATGCGGGTGGCGCCCTTGAGGGCTTCACGCTGACCGGGCAGTTCAGGCAGTCCATAAGGCCATGTTCCTGCGTGCGCAGATCCGTAGAACTTTTCCCATGCCGCGGCGTCCTGCAAGCGGTGGTCCGCGCCGGCGTCGATCACTACGGTCCCCTCCGGCAACTGAGCAGCGATCTCGGCCGAAGCACCGTGCGGCAACGCCAGGAACACTACGTCGTGGCCGGACAGGTTCTCCACCGTGGTGTCTTCCAGAATCCTGCTGGCCAAACCATGGAGATGCGGCTGCAACTCCCCTAGTCTGGAACCGGCGTTGCTGTGTGCGGTGATGGCACCGATGGTGACGTTCGGATGGCCTGCCAGCAGGCGCAGCACTTCTCCTCCGGCGTAGCCGCTGGCACCGGAGACGGCAACAGAAATAGTCATGACTCCACTGTACAGCAAGAATATTCATGCTGTCCGATATTTATGCATGCAGTTGTGAGCAGTCTCATTATTTTGGGGATTGGACGTATGCTTAGTGAAGGGTGATCCAGACCGTGCAGTCCGAACGTCGGCTGCAGCGTTGCCCGTTAGCGATACGGGGCACATTTATGTCACCCACGTCCACCGCTGAGCGCCCCAAAGCTCGCGCAATTCAACCAAATCCCGTCGTCCAGAGCTACTCGGAGCTTCTCAAGAGCGTCAAGGCAGCCGGACTCCTGGAACGCCGTAGCGGCTTCTACATCTGGGTCTTCGTGGCCCTGGCACTCCTTATGGCCGGCACCTGGCTCGGCTTCGCACTGATCGGCGATTCCTGGTACCAGCTTTTGATCGCTGCAGCCGTAGGCATCCTGTGCACGCAACTGAGCTTCCTTGCCCACGAGGCAGGTCACAAGCAGATCTTCGCTTCCCGGCGTGCCAACGATTGGTCAGCCCGTCTCCTGGCCACAGGAGTTGCCGGCATCAGCTATTCCTGGTGGGAACAGAAGCACGGAGCCCACCACAACCACCCCAACGTCATCTCCAAGGACCCGGACATCCGGAACAACGCCTTGGTGTTCTATGAGGACGCTGCAGCCGAACGCAAAGGCCGCCTGGCTTTCCTCACCAAAAAGCAGGGCTGGTTCTTCTTCCCGCTCCTGACGCTCCTGGGTTTGAGCCTGCAGTTCGACTCCCTTCGCTTCGTCTTCGGCAAGCAGAAAGTACGTCACCGCTGGGTGGAGACGCCCATCCTCGTGACCAGGCTTGCCGCCCTCCCGGTCCTGGCTTTCACCTTCCTGCCCATCGGCATGGCGTTCGCCTTCCTTGGCGTCCAGATCATGGTTTACGGCTTCTACATGGGAGCCTCGTTCGCCCCGAACCACAAGGGCATGCCCGTCCTTCCCAAGGACAGCCGCGTGGACTTCCTCAACCGCCAGATCCTGACCTCGCGCAATATCTCCGGTGGTCTCTTCATGGACTTCCTCCTGGGTGGACTCAACCGCCAGGTGGAGCACCACTTGTTCCCGGACATGGCTCGCCCCCATTTGTACAAGGCCACAAAGATCGTCCGCGAGTTCTGCGCCAAGCACTCCATTTCCTACACGGAAACCACGTTGATGCAGTCCTACGGCATCGTGGTCAGATACCTCAATGACGTAGGCCTGGCAGCAGGCCGCGGCTTCGATTGCCCCGTGGCTTCGACGCACGGACGCTTCTAGGCGTTCAACAAGGGAAGCCCCAACTTCCCTAGGATGGAATCTGAAACCGGGCCCCGGAAGGACCGCCCCGGAGTGAGGAGCCACCATGACGCACGCCATCGTTGCGCAGCAGCCCGGAGGACCTGAGGTCCTCGAATACGCATCTGTGGAAATACCGAAACCTGGCCCCGGCCAGCTGTTGATCAAGGTCGCAGCTGCCGGGGTCAATTTCATTGAGACCTACCAACGCAGCGGCACCTACAAGGTGGAATACCCCTTCACCCCAGGCGCCGAAGCCGCCGGCACCGTGGAGTCCGTAGGCGAAGGTGTCACAGAATTTTCCGTTGGCGACCGGGTTGCCACGGCTGAGGGGTCCAGGACGTACGCAGAGTACGCCGTGGTGGAGGCGGCCAAGGCACTTCCGGTTCCTGACGGCGTCGACGATCACACCGCAGCAGCCCTGCCGCTGCAGGGCATCACTGCCCATTACCTGATGAACTCGTCGTTCCGCGTAGAGCCGGGCCACACCGTTCTGCTCCACGCAGGCGCAGGTGGCGTTGGTCTGCTGTTGACGCAGCTGCTGAAGGCCCGCGGAGCCCGTGTGATCACCACCGTGTCCTCTGATGAGAAGGCCGATCTCTCCACGCTTGCAGGCGCTGATGAAGTACTCCGTTACGAGGGCTTCGCTGACAGGGTCCGTGAACTGACCGACGGCGAGGGCGTCAACGTGGTGTACGACGGCGTCGGCAAAGACACCTTCGATGACTCCCTGAAGAGCCTGCGCATCCGGGGTGCCATGGTGCTCTTCGGTGCGGCCTCCGGCCCGGTGCCGCCCTTCGATCCCCAGCGTTTGAACGCCGCAGGTTCGCTGACGCTGACCAGGCCCACCATGGCGCACTTTGTGCAGAACGCCCAGGAACGCAGGTGGCGTTCAGCCGAGATTTTCGACGCCGCCGCCAACGGCACCCTCACTGTCAGGGTCGGTGCCACATACCCGTTGGCCGAAGCAGCCCAAGCGCACAGGGACCTCGAAGGCCGCCGCACCACCGGCAAAGTCCTGCTGGTTTCCTAAGCCCCCATGTCCGGTTCCCAACGGCCAGTGACGCGCAGGCAAACTGCTGTGCAACAGAAAGTGACGCGCAGGAAACGTCAGACACCTTTTGTTCATCTTTCTGCGGAAAGCTGACGTCGTGAGCACAGAACATCCATTGGGGGCCGGGCATATCCCTGCCATGACCACGTACCGTCCCCAGCTGCCGGGAGGCGCCGCCGCCCCGGCCGAGCGCACCCTCGTTGACATCCTGACAGAAACCGCATCGTCATTCCCCGAAGCCTCGGCACTGGATGACGGGCAGAAGTCCCTGAGCTACACCGAGCTTCTCAAGGCGGTACGCGCCTTCGCTGCCCGGCTCAATGCGGCAGGTCTTGGCCGGGGCGACAAAATCGGCGTTCGGATCCCATCCGGCACCAACGAGCTCTACATCGCCATCTTGGGAATCCTCATGGCTGGCGCTGCCTACGTTCCCGTGGATGCGGACGACCCCGACGAACGCGCCCGTCTGGTGTTCGGCGAAGCCAAGGTGGGTGCCATCATCGCTGCGGGCCTGGACATCCAGCTTTCCGGCGAGGCCCGGGAACCCATCTCCACACCCTCCCTCCCCGGACTGGACGACGATTCCTGGATCATCTTCACCTCCGGATCCACAGGAACCCCCAAGGGCGTTGCCGTCCAGCACCGGTCCTCGGCCGCGTTTGTTGACGCCGAGGCCAGGATCTTCCTTCAAGCTGAGCCTATTGGCCCCCAGGACCGGGTGTTGGCCGGCCTTTCGGTCGCCTTCGACGCTTCCTGCGAGGAAATGTGGCTTGCCTGGCGCCACGGCGCTTGCCTGGTACCGGCACCACGAGCGTTGGTTCGCACCGGCACGGACCTCGGCCCTTGGCTCATCAACCACGGCATCACGGTGGTTTCCACCGTGCCCACCCTGGCTGCGTTGTGGCCTGCCGAAGCACTCGAAAACGTCCGCCTCCTGATTTTCGGCGGTGAAGCGTGCCCGCCCGAACTGGCCGAACGCTTGGCGGTGGACGGCCGGGAAGTCTGGAACACCTACGGGCCCACAGAGGCTACGGTCGTTGCCTGTGCCGCTCCCCTGGGCGGACCCGGCCCCGTGCGGATCGGGCTTCCACTGGATGGCTGGGACCTTGCCGTCGTCGATCCGCAGAGCGTCCCGGTGGCCGAAGGTGAGATCGGTGAATTGATCATCGGCGGTGTCGGGCTTGCCCGCTACCTCGATCCCGCAAAGGACGCCGAGAAGTACGCTCCCATGGCATCGCTGGGATGGGGCCGGGCCTATCGATCGGGTGACCTGGTCCGCTTCGAAGCCGAGGGTCTGATCTTCATGGGCCGCGCCGACGAACAGGTGAAACTGGGTGGACGCCGGATCGAACTGGGCGAAGTGGATGCTGCGCTCCAGTCCTTGCCGGGCGTCGCCGGTGCTGCTGCGGCCGTGCAGACCACGGCTGCCGGCAACCAGATCCTGGTGGGCTACCTGGCCCCCGTTGACGGCTACGAGCTGTCCATGGACGAGGCACGCCGGCTGCTTGGCGAAAGCCTGCCGGCCGCTTTGATCCCCCTGCTGACCGTGGTGGATTCGCTCCCGACCAAGACGAGCGGAAAAGTTGACCGTCACGCTTTGCCGTGGCCGCTGGCAGGAGCCGGTGCCACCGAAGCCGGGAACGCCCCGCTGAACCTGCCCGATGACGCCCGTTGGGTGGTTGAGCAATGGGAATCCGTGCTGGGAAGTCCCGTCGGCTCCCTGGACGCCGACTTCTTCGCTTATGGTGGCGGATCCTTGGCTGCGGCGCAGCTCGTTTCTGCCCTTCGCGTCCGGTATCCCACCATCACCGTGGCGGATATCTATGCCACGCCACGTGTCGGCGCACTGATCGACACAGCGCGGCAATCACTTCCCGACGGCGGCGCGCCGGGTCCCGCTGCAGAGCGCACCGTGCGGCCCACGGCGCTGAAGTCACAGATCTTCCAGGTCCTGATGGGCGTGCCCTTACACATCCTGGTGGGGATGCGTTGGCTCACCTACCTCATGGCCGCCAACAGGTTGCTGGCAGACTTTGCTGGATTTACCGCCGCACCCGTCGTGTCGTGGTGGTGGATCGCAGCGTCCTGGCTGGTCTTCGTCAGCCCCCTGGGCCGGATGACGATCTCGGTGGTTGCAGCCAGGGTGCTTCTTGGCAGGATCGAACCCGGCACTTACCCACGTTCCGGAAAGACCCACCTGCGCTTGTGGCTGGCCGAGCAAATACAAGACCTGTCGGGCGCCATCGGTCTGGCCAGCGCCCCGTTCGTCCCTTACTACGCACGGGCCCTCGGAGCCAAGATCGGCAAGGATGTCCACCTGCACTCACTGCCCCCGGTCACCGGTTTGCTGTCCCTCGGAAGCGGAGCCAACATCGAGCCCGAGGTGGACCTTTCCGGATGGTGGGTGGATGGTGACTCCGTCCATATCGGGCAGATCCATGTAGGAGCCGGCGCAGTCGTCGGCGCCCGAAGCACCCTGATGCCAGGGGCCACCATCGGTGCGGGTGCGCGCGTCGAAGCCGGGTCGGCAGTACTGGGCAAAGTGAAGGCCGGGCACCTTGTAGCCGGCTCCCCCGCCGAGCGCCGTGGAAAAGCGAAGCAAGAGTGGCCTGAAACGATCACCCGGCGGCCAGTGGTTGACAGGCTCTGGTTCTCCGCCTTTGCCAGCGCTTCGGCGCTCCTGGCCCTTATTCCTTACATTTCTGCGTTCGCGGCGGCCTTGGTTGTCCTGGCTTTCATGCAGGGCCACGAATCCCTGGAAACTGCGCTTGCTCAAATAGCTCTGGCATTGCCTCTTGCGGCGTTGGTGTGGTTCTTCGGCAACCTGCTGCTCATCCTGATGGTTGCCCGGCTTCTCGGGGTGGGTTTGAAGGAGGGTTACTACGGGGTCCGCAGCCGTGTCGGGTGGCAGGTTTGGGCCACGGAACGCCTTCTGGACATGGCCCGGGACCTCCTTTTCCCGGTCTACGCAAGCCTTTTCACACCGATCTGGCTGCGCCTTCTGGGCGCCAAAGTCGGCAAAAACGTGGAAGTTTCAACCGTTCTGTTGGTTCCTAAAATGACGACCATTGGGGATGGAGCCTTCCTGGCTGACGACACCATGGTGGCCTCCTACGAACTCGGTGGGGGCTGGATGAAGATTGCTCCCGCCAAAATAGGAAAGCGCTCCTTCCTGGGCAACTCGGGCATGACTGCTGCGGGACGAAACGTTCCCAAGAACTCCCTCGTTGCAGTTCTGTCTGCCACGCCGGCGAAAGCCAAATCCGGCACGTCCTGGTTGGGCAGCCCGCCGGTCAGGCTGCGCCGCACTGCCGTCGCTGCTGACCAAACCCGGACCTTCCAGCCGCCCCGCAGGCTCAAGGTTGCCCGGGCGTTGTGGGAACTGTGCCGGCTGGTGCCTGTCATCCTCACAGTTGCCATCGCCGTCAGCGTCATGCTGGTTCTGGATTGGATAGCGAGTGGATGGGGCTACTGGGTGGCAGCCGTCCTGGGTGGTGTCGTGATGCTGGCAGCAGGTGCCGTGGCCGCATTGAGCTCCATCGTGGCCAAGTGGGCCCTGGTGGGGACCATCCGCGCGGGTGAGCACCCCTTGTGGAGCTCATTCATCTGGCGCAACGAGGTAGTGGACACCTTCATCGAAATGGTGAGTGCCCCGTGGTTTGCCCGCTCCGCCGCCGGAACTCCCGCCTTGGTGTGGTGGCTTCGCGGCCTCGGAGCGAAGATCGGCCGTGGGACCTGGTGTGAAAGCTACTGGCTGCCCGAAGCTGACCTGGTAACGCTCGGTGAGAATTCCACCGTCAACCGTGGCTGCGTTGTCCAGACGCACCTGTTCCACGACCGCGTGATGAGCCTGGACACCGTGCTGCTCGGTAACGGAGCCACCATGGGTCCGCACGGCGTCATCCTCCCCGCGGCCAGCATCGGCGACGGCGGAACTGTTGGTCCGGCGTCGTTGGTTATGCGGGGTGAGACAGTGCCGGCCGGAACGTATTGGATGGGCAACCCGGTGAGCCCATGGGTGGGTCCGTCAACACAAGCGCCGCGCCTCAAGTAGATTGGACGGATCATGACCGTACCAATCACCGCCCCCACGACCGAAGCTGACCCCTATGCTCTGGACCACGGCAGCAGCAACTACCGTGTGGACCGGTACGAGTTGGATCTCGACGTCAGGTTGGGCAGCAACAAGCTGATCGGCAAGGCGGTCCTGCGGTGCACGGCGTTAAAACCCCTGGCACAGATTGTCCTCGACCTGGTGGGCCTGCGGGCCGGCAAGGTCCAGCTGGATGGCAAGAAGCTCCAGAAATTCAGCCACAGGGCCGAACACCTGGTGCTCAACCCGGCCTCCCCGCTTAAGCCCGGCCAGCAGTTCTCCTTGGAGATCCGCTACGACGGGAACCCCCAGCCCCGCCGCGGGCTTTGGGGCGATGTGGGGTGGGAAGAACTGAACGACGGCGTACTGGTGGCCGGCCAGCCCAACGGTGCGGCCTCCTGGTTCCCCTGCAATGACCATCCACGCTACAAGTCCAGCTTCCTTATCTCCGTGACCACAGACGACAACTACCGGCCGGTGTGCAACGGCACGCTGATCTCCCACTCCCGCAAGTCGAGCAGGGAGACCTGGGTCTATGAACACGCTGAACCCATGGCCACCTACCTCGCCACCGTTCAGATCGGCCGGTACGTCAGAGTTCCCCTGCACAATGACGACACCCATCACCGGGTGCCGCAGTTCGTAGCAGTCACGCCCGAGATGGCGGTGGATGCTCTGCAAGGCCTGCGCCGCCAGCCGGACATGATGCGCACCTTCGAGGATTGCTTCGGACCGTATCCGTTCACGGACTACACGTCGGTGGTCACTGAAGACGAACTGGAAATCCCGTTGGAAGCCCAAACCGTCTCCATCTTCGGCCGAAACCACATGCGCGAGTCCTGGGACGCCCAGCGCCTGATCGCCCACGAGCTTTCCCACCAGTGGTTCGGCAACTCGCTGACCGTGAGCAGCTGGAAAGACATCTGGCTCCATGAAGGATTCGCCTGCTACGCGGAGTGGTTGTGGTCCGAAGAATCCAGGACCATGACTGTTGCTGCACGGGCAACGGCTGCATGGAAGAGGCTCGACGCCGCGCCCCAGGATCTGCTGGTCGGAGACCCCGGCCCTGAGCTGATGTTCGACGACCGCGTCTACAAGCGCGGCGCCCTTGCCGTTCACGCGGTGCGGATGGCAGCTGGGGACGAGGCCTTCTTTGGTTTCCTGCAGCACTGGACTGCCACCAACCGGCATGGCTCAGTGTCGACGGAGGCGTTCATTGAGGCTGCGGATTCGTTCATTCCGGGCTTTGATGCTGCGTCGATTCTCCGGCCATGGCTCTACGAGGCTGCGCTTCCGCCGCTGCCTCCAGCGCGCTAGCCCAGTGCCAGGGCGGCAACCAAACCGTCAGGCAGTTTTCGGTTTTCTTGGATGCCGGTGACATCCCGCAGGCCGGGCAGGTCCAGCACATCCAGCTCTGCGGGGTTGCGCCTCAGGCCCTCCCCCGTCATCTTCAGCCACGCCTCTTTGCGTGCCCACAGGCGCGCGCGCTGACTATCTCGCTCCTGATCCGGGATGGTGGACAGGAAGCGTTTCTCGGTTGCGGTCAGTGCGACGTCGTCGAAGCCTTCGAAGGTTGCTTTGCCAGTCGATTCAAGATCCACTCCCAGCCGTAGTTCTTCGGGAGCATGCACGACGCCGGCCAGTAGTACCCAGCCCGACGCCCGGGATGCACTGAGCGCCAGAGGTGCGGGGCCGCCGTCGAGCATGAACCCTGGGCGACCATGGTCCTGGCCGGGGCCGCACCGCGGACAGTGATAGTCAGGAACGAGTCGAGCAGGATCCACTTCCAGGAGCGCAGCGGCAAAGTCCAGCAAGGCCACCCGCCCTGCAATGAACTCTTCACGGTCTGCGGGGTTGGCGTAGCGAAGGGCGCGCTCGAGGGCCAGCTGGCCGAGCAGTTCAAGCGCGCCTCCTGCGCCGGGCGTCTCATCGAGCCTCCGCAGGTCAAGCACCGGATTCTGCATCATGCCCTCCTCTCACGGCTAAGTCCCCAGCCCAATGTCGCAACAGCTATGGGTGGATTTCCCCCTTCTGTGAGGCTTCAAACGACTCTGCCATCGCCCCGCGTCTATGCCCAAATCGGGTTCCGTACGACAGGTGTTAGACCATCCTGACAGGCGCTGAATGGAGAAGTGGCCTCTTACCTGTGAAGGCTTTTCTCGGGCCAAACCAGCGCGCCTCGCCCGTCGTGTCGCGGAGCAGTACGTGTGCACCACAGGTTGCGTCCCTCAGCTATAAGCTACGGAGCGTCTCACGAGCCTGTATGTAGCCGACCGCGGCGTGCTTAGACCCCTACGTTCCTTTCGTTCTGGAGGTTGTCCGCACTCCAGCCCTTCCGATGTGGTCCGTGCACAGACGCAAGTGCTCATAAATGAGGAGATTTGCACCTAAATCTACCCACCCCCTTTGTAGCTATGGCCCCTGCAAACTGCAGCTTGTGTGGCGGGCTCCTTTTCGCCAAAGCAAGTGTTCCCCGCAGCCACAATTACGCCGCGGGGAACACTGTGTGTGGCTTAACTCAACTGCGCTACTTTACCGACGTCAGGTAGTTCGCCAGTGTGGGCGTGATGCGGGTGCCCGAGTTGGAGCTGCCGCCGTTGGTGTGGATGGCCATGATGGTGTTGGAGCTGTTGTACACGGGCGCACCGCTCTGGCCGCCGAACGTGTCCATCTTGTAGTAGACCTTCTCAGTGGTGGTGCTCTCAATGGGACCGGTCATGGACCACATGGTTCCGAAGGCCTTGTCTCCGGGGTAGCCCCGAACGGTCACATTGGTGCCATTCAGACTTGCGGTGGTGCCGGTGTAATTGAGCCAGCCGGTGGTGTTGCCGATGGTGCAGTCGAGCTTGATGACGCCCCAATCAGCATTGGTATTGGCAGAGTCGATCCAGCGCTGGTCCGTCAAGAGCTGCGTTGCGCCACACGTACCGTAAGGATCGGTTGATCCATTCCGACCAGGAGCCACTTTTACGCCCCAGGAGTAATCAGCCGTTGACCCAGTGCCGCCTTCGTGGACGCAGTGCCCTGCGGTCAGAACGGTGTCGTCGGAAATCAAGGCACCGGAGCAGATGTAGCCGCCGTTGAACTCGATCTGAACGATCGAGCGGTTGGGCGCAGCTGTGGTGTTGGTGATGCGGACACGGCCGTCAGCGCCGATCACTGAGTCGGTGGAGGCCCCTCCGTTCTTCGACGGTGCGGCAATCGTGTATTTGTCAGCCAGTGGCGATGCAGCGGAACCGGACGTCTGCGAAGGGTCTACCGTGTGCGATACAGGTTGGACCTCGGCGGCGGCTGCCTGCGGCGTCGACTCTGACGCGGTTGCGGCTCCACCAAGCGAGGACGTCAGAGCCATCACTGCAGCTCCGACAAGCAAAGCAACGTTCTGCTTCTTCATGGGTACCTTTCAAGGGACGGCTCAGAGAAGAGCCGTGCGAGGGATGTGATACACATGCTTCACATGTGCATGACAAAACTGTCATACATGCATGAATAGTCTGTCAAGATGCTGGGAGCTCGATCTCAATAAAAGAAAATCCCCGGAACCATCAAGTCCCGGGGATTCACTCGATACAGGGAGTGCTAGCGCTGGACTGCTCCGAAGCGCTCGGCCGCAACGGCAACGGCAGCCGCTCGGGCCTCCGAAGCCTCATCCGCCGTCAGCGTGCGGTCGTCCGCACGGAAACGCAAGCCGAAAGCCAGCGATTTCTTGCCCTCCTCGATGCCGGGACCCGCGTAGACGTCGAACAGCGCCACGTCTTCGAGGAGTTCTCCGGCGCCTTCACGCAGCGCGGAGAGGACCAGGTCTGCCGCCACATCCTGCGGAACCACCAAGGCGACGTCCTGCGTGGCGACGGGGAATCCGGAGATGTGCTTGGCCACAATCACGTCAGCAGCGGCTTCGAACAACGCTTCCACGTTGACCTCCAGAGCCACGGAGCGTGCTGGCATGTCCTGAGCCGCCAGGAGCTTGGGGTGCAACTCTCCTGCGTAGCCCACGACGTCGCCATTGCGCAGCGCCAGTTGAGCTGCACGGCCGGGGTGGAATGCCTGGTGGCTGCCCTGGCTGACGACCAGCTCGACACCCAAAACATCTGCAATGAGGCGTGCCACGTCAACAGCGTCCGCCCAGTCCCAGACGCGCGGTGTGTGGGTAGCGGCAGCCGGAGAATCATGGCCCGTCAAGACAGCTGCGACGTGCAGCGGCTGGGGCGGGACGCCGTCGTACAGCGCATCCAGAACCTCATCGGAAGGCTTGACGCCCAACGGCGGGATGGAATCCGTGCCGAGCTTGTCACCGGGCAGGAAGACCGAACCCGCCTCGTACACAGCCAGGTCACGGAAGCCGCGTGAGTGGTTCCGGCGGGCAACCTCGATCAGGCCCGGCAGGATGGACGTCCGCAGGTAGCCCTGTTCCTCACTGATCGGGTTGGCGAGCTTGAGCGCCGGACGCGCACCGCCTTCAGCAGCAACGCCAAAGGTGTCGTTGGCTGCCTTGGACACGAACGGGTAGGACAACACCTCAGTAAGCCCCGCATCAGCCAAGGCCTGGACGACCCGGCGCTTCTGCTGCTGGCTGCGGCTCAGGCCACGGCCTGGAGGCGCCACCGGAAGAGTCGAGGGGATGTTGTCGTAGCCGACAAGGCGCGCGATTTCCTCGGACAGGTCTTCCTTGGTTTCGAGGTCATTGCGCCAGCTGGGAGCCGTGACCCTGTAACCGGCGGCAGTTTTTTCAACCACAGCGCCAAGGTCCTCAAGGGACGTGATGATCTGCTCTTCGGTGAAGTCGATGCCGATACGGGCCGAGGCGAACCCTGCCGGAAGTTCGATGGTGACCGCATCAGGGGCGGTTCCGACGTCGGTCCCCGCCTCATCTGCCGTACCACCGGCAAGCTCAACCAAGAGGTCAACCACGCGCTGGGCAGCAATATTCGCTACGTGCCAGTCAACGCCGCGCTCGAAGCGCTTGGAGGCTTCGGAGGGCAGCTTGTGGCGACGACGGGAGCGGGCAATCGACACTTCGTCGAAGTGCGCGGCTTCCACCAGGATGTTGGTGGTGGAATCCGACACCTCAGTGTGGGCTCCTCCCATCACGCCGGCGATGCCAATGGCACCCGAGTCATCGGTGATCAACAAGTCCTCGACGTCGAGCGTGCGCTCCTTGTCATCGAGGGTGGTGATCTTCTCCCCCGCCACTGCACGACGCACCACGATGTCGCCCGCGAGCTTGTCGAGGTCGTAGCAGTGGTTGGGCTGTCCCAGCTCAAGCATGACGTAGTTGGAGATATCAACCGGCAGCGAGATGGAACGAACGCCGGCCAGACGAAGGCGCGCGGACATCCACGGCGGTGTGGGACGTGATGGGTCAACGCCACGGACGGTGCGGGCCACGAAGCGGTCGCAGCCTGGCTTGCCGTAAATCGGGGCGTCATCGTTGAGCTTGACGCCGTAGCCACCCTGCAGGGTTGCCGGCGCGCTCACCTTGGACGCGGGATCCACGAACGAGGTTCCCGTGGCGTGCGCGTACTCGCGGGCGACACCCCGGATCGAGAACGCGTAGCCGCGGTCAGGGGTCACGTTGATTTCGGCAGCCTGGTCATAGAGGCCAAGGAGTTCCATGGCGTCCGTGCCGATTTCCGGATCGAGGCCGATGCGGGAGAGGACCAGGATGCCGTCGTGGTCGTCGCCGATGCCCAGTTCCCGGACGGAAGCGATCATGCCCGCGGACAGGTGACCGTAGGTCTTGCGGGCTGAGATCTTGAAGTTTCCTGGCAGAACAGCTCCGGGAAGGGTAACTACGACCTTGTCGCCCTCAACAAAGTTGTGGGCACCGCAAATAATTCCCTGCACTCCGGAAGGGTCAATGCCCTCACCTTTGAGCGTCTGTTCCTGTCCTTCAGGAACGACGCGGACCTGGCACCAGTTGATCGTCTTGCCGTTGGACTGCGGCTCCTTGACCAGGCTCAAGACCTGGCCCACGACGATGGGCCCGGAGAGCTCGTCCGTGGGGCGGTGGACTTCTTCTTCTTCAAAGCCGACCTTGACCAGGTCCGCCATGACATCTTCGGCCGTTGCATCGGCCGGAACCTGCGCGAATTCACGCAGCCAGGAAAGTGGGATACGCACTGTTAGATCTCCATCCCGAAGTGCTCGCTGAAACGTACGTCGCCTTCGATCATGTCGCGCATATCGCCGACCTCGTTGCGGAACATGAGCGTGCGCTCAATGCCCATGCCGAAGGCAAAACCTGAATAGATGTCCGGATCGATGCCCGCTGCACGGAGGACGTTGGGGTTGACCATGCCGCAGCCACCCCACTCGATCCAGCGCGGACCGCCCTTGGCACCCGGGTGCCAGATGTCCAGTTCCGCGGAAGGCTCCGTGAACGGGAAGTAGTTGGGGCGCAGGCGGATGGAGGCTTCGTCACCGAACATCTGGCGGGCGAAGTGCTCCAACGTGCCGCGCAGGTCCGCCATGCTCAGGTTCTTGTCGATCGCGAGACCCTCGAACTGGTGGAACACAGGCGTGTGCGTAGCGTCCAGTTCATCGGTGCGGAACACCTTGCCCGGGCACAGAACGTAGATGGGAACTTCGCGTTCCAGCATGGAACGTACCTGGACAGGAGACGTGTGGGTGCGCATGAGCAGGTGAGCTTCGGGCGGTTCCACGAAGAACGTGTCCTGCATTTCGCGGGCGGGGTGGTCCGGCTTGAAGTTCAGCGCATCGAAGTTGAACCACTCGGACTCCACCTCTGGGCCTTCGGCAATCTCCCAGCCCATGCCGACGAAGATGTCTGAGACGCGGTCCTGAAGCGTGGACAGCGGGTGACGTGCACCTGCCCGGCGACGACGCGGAGCGGCCGTCACATCCACTGTTTCTTCGACCAGGATACGGGCGTCGTTCTCGGCTTCGAGAACCTCGGTCCGGGCAGCGAGCGCCTGGTTGACGCGGCCGCGGGAGGACCCCATGAGCTTGCCGGCGGCGGCCTTGTGCTCCTTGGCGAGCCCACCGATTTCACGGTTGGCGAGGCTCAGTGGCGACTTCTCGCCGGTGTGGGCGAGGCGGACAGCCTTGAGTTCATCAAGGGAGGAAGCAGCCGCAATTGCGGCGATGGCATCCTCGACGGCGGCGGTGATGGCGGCTTCATCCAGCGGATTCGGGATGGCAGCGCCTGGCAAAGTGTCAGTCATCTACTGTTCTTAGCTACGAGTCGGGAGCGGCCGGCAAGGCAGGCCTGCAAAACGAAAGGGCAGTGCTCGCCGCGGACGGCAGGCACTACCCTTCAGTCTAGTTGAACGTCATGGACTGGATTTAACCCACCAAGACGCGTCCCGCCATATGAACGGCACGACGGCGGAAATCGCCAGGAGTTCCTCGCCGCCCTAAGCGGGCGGTGCCATGGGCGGCGGTGGCGACTGGCCGTCGTCGTTCCGTTGGACGGGTGGCGTCGCAGGCTGCTGCTGCGTCGGGAACTGCTGGGCAGGCGGCTGCGGGACCTGGGCAGGCGGCACGGTCTGAGCCGGCGGCGCCCCAGGAGTGTAACCCTGCCCTGCCCAGTCCGCTTGAGGTGACTGCGTTGGCTGCCGGGGGTAGGCGTCCTGCTGGGGAGCGTAACCCGGCTGGCCGTACGGCGCAGCCCCTGCGAGCGCTGGCGTTTGCTGCGCGGACTTCCTGCGCAGCAGCAGGAACAGGAGAACCAACCCAGCGGCGATCACCAGAACGGCAACCAGGATCCAGATGATCCACATCGGAACGCCGGCGTTGGCTTCGGCCTTGGCCTGGACCGCAGTCTCTTTGATGGTCAGCATGTCGAAGGTGGCAGTGTTGCCGTCCACGGTCGCACCTGTTGCTTCGACGACCTTGCCGGGGAACGTGAACTTGACCGTGGCTTCGTCAAACATTGACTTGGCCATGCTGGAGGCTTGGGGATCGCTGCTGTCCATCCCGGTCACGCCGCCCATGGAGAGGACATAGAAGTCACCCTCCTTCTTGAGTTCGAAAGGATTTTCGGAGCTGGACGACTCGGCGAGCTTCGCAGGGTCAAGGTTGGCGGCTGTGATCCGCTTGCCCTTGTACTTTTCGTCCTCGTAGTCCACCACGGTGGCACCCTCCGGGATGTCCATCTCCTGGCTGCCACTGCCGCTGCCGTTTGACTCCATGAATTCTTCAAAGGACTTATCGCCCAGTACCGACTTCTGGATCGCGTAAACAACCTCGTAGTCCACGCTTTTCTCGTTGTTCACCTTGACGGACATGTTCAGCTTGACGCAGCCGGTCAAAGCCACCATGACTGCAAGCAGGACACCCACCACGCCCACGGCGCGTTTAATGTTCATCGCGTTTCTTCCCCCATTCATTCCCCTGCACCGATGAGTGCTCGAACAGCGTATCCCTGCCGCTCATGCCGTGCCATACGCGACGGGTCTAGCATTGCTTCATGACTCCCGCGCAACGCCTGCGGCAGATCGCCAACGTCGCAAACCTGTCTACACCACTGGGACTCGCGGTAGCCGCTGCGTCCCGAAGCACCTTGACCCGCGGGCCACGCGGCCTCCTGATAGCAGCCGGGTATGGCTGGAAACTCCCCCACGCCGGAGCATTCACGCTGGGGAACGTGATCCTGTACCGGGCGCCCCATGGCGTTGCCGGAACGAACCCCGTGCTCTTGGGACATGAGGAGCGGCACAGCACTCAGTACGCCTACTGCCTGGGACTTCCGTTCCTTGCCCTCTACGGCGTCGCCGCCGCGTGGTCCATGCTGCGCAGCGGGAATCCGGGCTCGAGTAACTTCTTCGAGCGCCAGGCTGGCCTCGCGGCGGGCGGCTACATCGACCACCACAACCGGCCGGACGGACCTGCCGGCCATCGAATCGAGGCATAAGCATGAAGCGAACCATCACCGTAACGGGGAATGCGAGCGCCACAGCAGTCCCGGACCTGGTCACGTTGACGCTTGGCGTGGAAACACGCCGGGACACTGCCGCCAAGGCCTACGACGACGCCGGGAAGGCGGCCGGCGCTGTCGCGGCCAGTTTGCGGGAGGCCGGCGTCACGGACGTCGACCTGCGGACCAGCGGCCTGAACCTTCGGGCCGAGCTGGTGTGGGTGGAAGGCCAAGGCCAGAAGGTCACAGCGTATGTGGCGTCCACCACGCTGCAGGTGGGAATTCGCTCACACGCGGATGCACCGGAAGCCATCGCCGCGGCAGTGGCGGCCGGTGGCGACGACATCAGGATCAATGGGATCGAGCAAGGCTTCGCCGATGCAACCTCGGTGACCGCACAGGCGCAGGAAGCGGCTTGGCTGGACGCACTGGCACGTGCCCAACAGTACGCATCGCTGGCTTCTGCCCGGCTGGGGCAGGTGAAATCCATTGCCCAAGAGCCCGTCCATGGCGCACCCATTCCCCTGGGCGGGATGGTCAGGGCATCTTTTTCCGCTGAATCCCTGCCCGTTGAAGCCGGAGAGTCCTCCGTCACCGCCAGCGTCACTGTGGAATGGGAGCTTCTCTAGTGGATGGCGCCGGCACCCAAGGCAGCGTCCACCTGCGTCTGTAGGGCCGTCCGTACCACGACGGCAAGACCCTCCGCCATGGATTCCAAGGGCATGGACGGGGTACCGCTTTCCGGGGACACCTGTTCCGGGAGATAAGGGATGTGCACGAAACCGCCACGGATGGTTGGGGTCGATGCGAGCAAATGCATCAACGCGTAGAAAAGGTGGTTGCAGACGTAGGTTCCTGCCGACTGCGAAACCTCGCCCTTGATTCCAGCAATCTGGAGGTCCCGCAACGCGGCCTTAATGGGCAGGGTAGAGAAGTACGCTGCCGGGCCACCGGGGACTACTTCCTCGTCCACAGGCTTCTGGCCCTTGTTATCGGGGATCCGTGCGTCATCGCAGTTGATGGCCACCCGTTCCAAGGATATCCGTGCACGTCCGCCGGCCAATCCCACACAGATCACAAGGTCCGGCTTAGTGGTGGCCATTGCCTCGCTGAGTGCTGCGGCAGAGTCACCAAAGACGCACGGCAGCTCCCGGGCTTCGACATCCAGGCCTTCAGCCCGCAGAATGTCCCGTGCGCGGCGCACCGCATGCCAGGAAGGATTGACATCGTCCCGGCCAAACGGTTCGAAGCCAGTCAGCAGAATCATGGGCCAACCTTAGCAACGCTTGACCCTCGGCTTTCCTTAATTCACCTCGAGGGTCCTTGACATTCATTCGAACATACCTTCGAATGGAGTTCATGAGATGGGACGCACAAGCACTGTCACCCAAGCGTGGACCGGCGTCCGACGACGGCGGCTCTCCAGTTCCAGGCCCTGCCCCGGCCATGGATGCGTTGCTGCCGCTGGCCGGGCTGGTGCGTTCCATCTCAACACCCGAATTCTCCGGAGTCACCTTTCATGAGGTCACCGCAAAGTCAGTGCTCAACAAGGTGCCTTCGGGCTCTGCCATGCCGTTCGAATGGACGGTGAACCCTTACCGCGGCTGCAGCCACGCGTGCGTCTACTGCTTTGCCCGCAAGAGCCATACCTATTTGGAGTTCGACGCCGGGCGTGACTTCGATTCCCAGGTGGTGGTGAAGATCAACGCCGCCGAAGTCCTCCGGAGGGAACTCACAAAACCCTCCTGGAAAAGGCATCAAGTGGCCTTGGGGACCAACACCGACCCCTACCAACGCGCCGAAGGCCGTTACGCCCTGATGCCCGGAATCATCCGTGCGCTGGCGGACTCGGGCACACCCTTCTCCATCCTGACCAAGGGCACCCTGCTGGCCCGGGACATCCCACTGCTTAAGCACGCTGCCACCATGGTGCCCGTGGACCTCGGAATCTCGCTCGCCATGACCAATGAAGATCTCGCCGAGCTGGTGGAACCCGGTACCCCCTCCCCCAGGGCACGGCTGAAACTGATTTCCCGGCTCCGGGATGCTGGACTGGGTTGCGGCGTCATGGCGATGCCCATCCTGCCGTGGCTGACCGACTCGGACGAAGCCCTCGATTCGTTGTTCAGCGAACTGGCCAAAGCCGGCGCCACGGGCGTCACCGCCGGAGCCCTCTACCTGAAGCCAGGAACGCGGGAGTGGTATATGCAGTGGCTGGCGGCCCAGCACCCCGGACTCGTCGGCAAGTACCGCCGCCTCTACGGCCAAGGCTCTTACGTTTCCAAGGAATACAGCACCTGGCTGACCGGCCGGATCACCCATTTCAAAGCGAAGTACGGCTACACCCGGACTTCAGGATTCAGCCACCGCAACGCCCGCCCGGCGCAGGGGTCCGCCGCCCCTGAGGTGGGCGCAGGCACACTCCCAGGACAGCAGCCGCTCTTCTGAGCCGGCCCTGTTATGCAGGTGCGACTACGCGGTCAAGCAGAGCCCGGACAATGAGGAAGTCCGCCGGGATCCAAGGAAGGCTCAGAGCTTCAATACCGCCCCTCAGCGAAACCCACCGCAGTTCATCGTGGTCTTCCAGCGGAGCGGGCTCGCCAGCTGTCAGTTCCGCAAACCAGACCCGCATTGCGGCCCGATCGTTGAGGACCCACCCTTCGGGTTGACCTGACTCCAACTCGTGTCCCAGCTGAACCTCAATGCCAAGCTCCTCGGCCAGTTCCCGATGCAGGGCGGCCTCTGCAGTCTCGCCGGCCTCCACCTTGCCCCCCGGAAATTCCCACATACCGGCAAACTGCGGTGGTGCTGAGCGGCGCGCAGCAAGAAGGCGGGTGGGTACTTCAAGGGAGTCGACGATCGCAGCGCCAACAACATTTATCAGTGCAGTCACTCCCCCAGTCTAGGGGCGGCCACTTGATGGGCATCGTCACATTCCTGCGTCAACGACAAGCCACGGGACTAAACTTGTTATCGGATTTTCTCCGCATTCCCCAGCCCACAAGGCACCCTCAAGAAACAGGCTTATGACTACCACTGTGTCCCCGTCCACCGACGCTAAAGCAACAAGGCGCCACCTTGGCCTGGCCATCCTGGCCTTGGCCATGGGCGGGTTCGCCATAGGTACTACCGAGTTCGCCATGATGGGCCTCCTGAAGGAAGTGGAGGAGGGACTCGGCATCAGCACACCTGAGGCAGGAAACCTGATTTCGGCCTACGCCCTTGGCGTGGTCATCGGCGCACCGATCTTCGCCGCATTCGGGGCCAAGCTCCCCAAGAAGCACCTCGCCTTGGGACTCATGCTCTTCCTTTCATTGGCGAACCTGACATCCTTCATCGCACCGGACTACGGCTTCATGCTGCTCTCCCGCTTCGCCTCGGGCCTTCCGCACGGAGCCTTCTTCGGCGTGGCCGCCGTCATCGCCGCCGGGCTCGTTGCACCAACCAAGCGCGGGTGGGCAATCTCCATGGTGATGGCCGGCCTCACAGTTTCCAACGTCATCGGCGTGCCCTTGGCCACCTGGGTGGGACAAACCTTTGGCTGGCGGCTGCTCTTCATCATTGTTGGTGCCATCGGACTGGTGACCGTTGCCATGGTGTGGAAGTTCGTCCCCTTCGAAGCAGCCCACCCCGATGCCAGCATCCGTCGTGAACTTGGCGCCCTCAAGCGCCTGCAGGTGTGGCTGGCCCTGCTCATCGGCATCATCGGCTTCGGCGGGTTCTTCGCCGTCTACACTTACATCGCCCACACCATGACATCTGTGGCAGGAATCCCCGAGAGCCTCATTCCAGCTGTCGTGGCCCTCTACGGCCTCGGCATGGTGGTGGGCAACATCGTGGGCGGGCGAATCGCCGACAAATCCGTCATGGGCACCATCTACTGGGTAATGCCGGGAATCGCCGTGGCCTTGGTGGTCTACGCCATCGCAGCGCACTGGGCCTGGGCAGCGTTCATCATGGCGTTCGTTGTGGGAGGCGTCGGTTCGATGCTGACTCCGGCATTGCAGACACGCCTGCTGGACGCTGCCCCGGGAGCCGCGTCCCTGGCGTCCTCGCTGAACCACTCGGCCCTGAATATCGCCAATGCCCTCGGAGCCTTCCTGGGCGGCACCGTAATCGCGTGGGGCTGGGGCTACGTGGCGCCCGCCCTTGTGGGGGCGGTACTGGCCATCCTGGGCCTGGGCGTAGCCCTGCTCAGCGGCCTGCTGGAACGCAAACGACCGCTTGCCAGCTAATCCCTCGATGCCGTGCGGGCGCTGGAACTATTCCCAGGCCTCGTACAGCGCCTGCGTTGTGGCGCCCTGCTGGGAGCGTGCACTGGCGTAAAGGCACACAGTGGCCGCTGTGCCCAGATTCAAACTCTCAGCCGATCCGTAGACGGGCACAGCCACGCGGTGGTCAGCGAGCGACAGCTCGGCGTCTGACAAACCCTGCGCCTCATTGCCGAACAGCCACGCCGTAGGCGCCTCAAGAGCGTACACAGAGGCTACAGAATCATTCCCCAACCTCCGGGCAGCATTTTCGTCCTGGAGCTTGTCCAGGTTCACGGTCCCGTAGCCGTCCGCGGCAAGGACGCCGATACCGCGCTCCCTGCAGCGCTCCACCAGATCCTCAACCTCGGCTCCAAGCACCACTGGGAGGTGGAACAGGGAACCGGCCGTGGATCGGACAGCCTTGGGATTGTAGATGTCCACGCTCGAGCCCGTCAGGATCACGGCATCAGCACCGGCCGCATCAGCTGCACGAAGGACCGTGCCGGCGTTGCCGGGGTCCCGCACCTGGCACATAACAGCGATCAGGCGCGGGCCGGCGTCGAGCACTGATTCCAAGCTGACGTCAACAAAACTGCACACGGCCACGATTCCTTGCGGATTCACCGTGTCCGCCATCGCGGCCAGGACTTCGTCGCTTGCAAGCCGGAGCGGCGTTCCCTGCGCGAGGTCTGCCAGTTCCGGAAGACGGTCCAGGCACGCTTCGCTGGCAAAAACTTCATGCACGACGGCGGGACCTCCCGCCGCGGTGCGCTCACGGTGGAGGCTCAACGCCTCGCGTACCGCCTGCGGACCCTCCGCGAGGAAGCGTCCGCGTTTTAAACGCGCCGGGCGCCCGGCAAGCTTGGCGACATCCCTCACCCGATCAGCTCGGGGGTTGGTCATCGAAAAGTCTTGCGGGCGCCCGGTTTCGTTCATATAAAGAACTTTAGTGGCTGTTGCGACTAGTTCTTGATCTGCTGGCGTGCTTCGCCACCTGCAGGCTCAAAGCCGGCAGCCTTTGCAGCTTCAACTGTGGAGAACCAGTATTCAGCAGCGGTGGTGTTGTACCAGGTGGAACCCGGAACGTGGTACTTCTTGGACTCGGCGTTGCCCTTGATGGCGTAGCCTTCCGGAGCCTCGTCGCCATCAGCGGCAACTGCGCCATCGATGGCGGGCTTCTCGGAGACGACAGCCTTGACAGCCGTTGCCGTGGCGGCAGCCGGAGCAACCTTTGCAGCCTTCGGAGCAGCTACGGCCTTGGCAGCCGGAGCCGACGTGTCAGCCGGAAGTGCAGCCTTGGCAACGTTCACCAGAGCGGCGAAAGCGTTGGCGTCAGAGACAGCCAGTTCGGCCAGCATGCGGCGGTCAACCTCAACCTCAGCGGCCTTCAGGCCCTGGATGAGACGGTTGTAGGTGAGGCCGTTGGCGCGGGATGCAGCGTTGATGCGCTGGATCCAGAGGCGACGGAAGTCACCCTTCTTCTTACGGCGGTCACCGTAGCTGTACACAAACGAGTGCAGCAGCTGCTCTTTGGCCTTGCGGTACAGGCGCGAACGCTGACCGCGGTAACCCTTGGCGCGTTCGAGGACAACCCGGCGCTTCTTGTGGGCGTTTACCGCCCGCTTCACACGTGCCACGTGCGTACTCCTTCAGAAATCTTTATCCCAAGCTGCTACTGCCGGAAACCCGGCCGGCCTGAGAAGGCTTTTGGTGTAGTCGGCAACTGCCGGATGGCAGCAACCAAAGAACTTGGAACTTAGACGCCGAGCATCTTCTTGATGACCTTGGCATCGCCCTTGAAGACGAGCTTGTCGCCGGCGAGGCGACGGGTCAGCCTGGAGGACTTGTGCTCCAGGTAGTGACGGCGGTTGGCCTGCTGACGCTTCAGCTTGCCGGTACCGGTCAGCTTGAAGCGCTTCTTAGCACCGCTGTGGGTCTTCATCTTCGGCATGGGAACCGATCTCCTTACGTATCCACGGACGAATCCGCGATTCTTTCGCGCAGCCGGCCTGCGAGGGCCGGCATGCTGGTTGCTTGCCGGTGGAGGCGGAGCCTCCGCGGCGTTGAACTAGTTAGTTGGTCTTGCGTGAAGCAGGCTTCGGCGCGGCTTTGGGGGCCGCGGGCCGAGCTGCCGGCTTAGGAGCTGCCGGCTTGGCCATGGGCTTCGGAGCCGCAGGAACCGCGGGCTTCGGAGCGGCCGGAACCACAGGCTTCGGTGTTTCGGCCGGGGCAGCATTAGCTGCCGGAGCCTTTTCAACCGGTGCAGCCTTTACAGGTGCTGCCTTGGCCGGTTCAGCCTTGGGAGCCGGGGCTTCCTTGACTACGGGTGCTTCTTCGACAACAGGCGCCGGAGCTTCCTCTGCAACAGGAGCTTCCTCGACTGCCACTGCCTCTTCAACTGCCGGGGCCTCTTCAACAACCGGTGCCTCTTCGGCAACGGCTGCTTCAGCCTCGGGAGCCTCCACAGTTTCCTGCGTGGTCTCGTCTTTGCCAGCCAGCAGGCCGGCCGGAAGAAGGTCACCCAAGGTCTGCGTCAGCGGAGCCTGGTCACCAGTGGTGTCCACGTGTCCCGACGCCTTGGCCTCATTCTGGGCCTTGGCTTCTGCACGCTGGGCTGCACGGCGGGCTTCTGCCTTCGCTTCAGCCTTGTTCTTCAACGGACCGATCACCATGACCATGTTGCGGCCATCAATGCGCGGGCTGGACTCAACGATGCCAACCTCGGCAACATCCTCGGCAAACTTCTGGAGCAGGCGGATGCCCATCTCCGGACGCTGCTGCTCACGACCGCGGAACTGGATCATGGCCTTGACCTTGTCACCGGCACCGAGGAAGCGAAGTGCGTGGCCGCGCTTGGTTTCGTAGTCGTGCTTGTCGATCTTGAGGCGGAAGCGAATTTCCTTCAGAACCGTGTTGGTCTGGTTCTTGCGGGCTTCGCGTGCCTTGACTGCAGCCTCGTACTTGTACTTGCCGAAGTCCATCAACTTGCAAACAGGAGGCTTAGCCTGCGGGGCAACTTCAACGAGATCGAGATCGGATTCGGCAGCAAGACGCAGGGCGTCCTCGATGCGGACAATTCCTACCTGTTCGCCGGCAGGGCCGACCAACCGCACCTCGGGGACGCGGATACGCTCATTGATTCTTGGCTCGCTAATGTTAAAGCTCCTGTGGTTGTGGTGATATCACCGGCAAATAGAGAAGGCCCCCAATTGCTGGTGCAATCGAAGGCCTCGAAGATCGGCTGCACTCCCCTTGCGGGAAGTACGCACTATGGGTGGCTGTGCCGCCCACGTGTCCGACCAGGTACCCGGCAACCTCTTGTCCCGAAAGGGATCATGTCCCTGATGGGAACGGCTGACGCGGGTGGGAGAGAACTCCGCTTGCAAACTGAAAGACAATTCTACAGAAACAACCCGCCAAGCGCACATTGCACGTGGCGGGAGCATTACTGCTGATGTTGGCCGTGAATAACGACTTCCAGTCGGTCTGTGACAAGCTTACCAGTATGAGCACTGAAGACAGCAATTCCCGCAACTCCTACAGCGAAAACGCGGCTTCGCCTGCCGCTGATGCCGGGGTTTCCCAGCAGATCCGCGACATCGCTGAAGTCCCGGCCGTAGAAGTCATCACCACTGGCGCCGTTCACCTGATGAGCGCAGCTGCCGTGAAAGTTGGCCTGGCGGATGACCCCAACGCCGAGGACCTCAAGGATCTCGACGAAGCCCGCAAGCTGATCACAGCCCTTGCCGGCCTCGTTTCCGCAGCCGCCCCGGAGATCGGCTCACAGCACGCCGGACCGTTGCGCGATGGGCTTCGCTCTCTGCAATTGGCCTTCCGCGAGGCATCGCTGATTCCCGATGCTCCAGGCAAGGGCCCCGGCGAAAAGTTCACCGGTCCGGTGAACTAGCCGGCAACTGCAACAGAATTCAACGACGGCGGGTCGACCACATGGCGGTTTCTAGGAGTCGTTGCAACACCTGTTGGTTAGGTGGTTAGTAGTAAATCACGTAGGCGCTCGGCTGGGGT
>NZ_JBBEGB010000019.1:0-63656 GCF_037402035.1 Paenarthrobacter sp. CCNWLY172 | reverse complement strand
GGTACCTTCTTTAAAGACGACACGGTCGTTGCAACTCCCAAAAATTCTGGGTGTTGCAACGACCGCTAGAACCGGCCTGGTGCCTCGGCCCGCCGTCGGCGTTAATCGTGCTTTCTCCCAGCTTCCCTCCCGGGATCGAGCGCGGAATTCCGGGCCACGGCGTGTCGGGTCCCTCCGGTGCTTGAGTGGCTGATTGGCTGGGAAGACTGGAGGAAACTCGCGGTGCAGCCAGTGGAAACCAGCACAGCCGGCGCAGCCAGTGCGGCGGTTCATGTGACCGCGCGACCCTCTCTGGAAAAGGATCAGTGACGACGTAAGGAGCGGAGCACTTATGAAGCTCCTGTTGATCAGGCACGGACAAACGCCCGGAAATGTTGCCGGCCAACTGGACACAGCTTTTCCAGGACCGGGACTGACAGAACTCGGTGAGCGCCAAGCAGCGGCCCTCCCGGATGCGCTGGCGGACGATGCCATCGAGGTGCTCTACACCTCCACGCTGCTGCGCACCCAACGGACTGTCGCTCCTTTGGCGAAGGCCACAGGCTTGAAGCCAGCCATTCTGGAGGGGGTCCACGAGATTGAGGCGGGCGCCTTGGAGAAGAAAACAGACCATGAGTCGCACCTCCGCTACATGAGCACAGTCTTTGCCTGGACGGACGGCGACTTGGACGTCCGGATGCCGGGCGCTTTCACTGGACATGACTTCTTCGCCCGGTTCGATGCGTCCGTGGAGGAAGTTGCGGCCGCTGGACACTCCACGGCCGCGATCGTCAGCCATGGTGCCGCGATCCGCTGCTGGGCGGGACGCCGGGCGACGGACATCGACACTGTTTTCGCTCAAACCCATCAACTCCCGAATACCGGAATCGTGGCTCTCGAAGGCGACCCCCGGAATGGCTGGAAAGTGCTGCACTGGGACCAGATCCCCGTGGGCGGAATGGCCTTGGCCGACCGAACCGCGGAGGATCCCACGGGCGAGGCCCGTCAGCCCTGATCGGCGCGAGTCCGCTGCGGGCGGATTCTGATTCTTGGCGTTGTGAGGCCGGCTCTGCACCCCATAACGCCTCCGGAGTGCGCAGAGCGGGCCCCACAATGCGGGAAAGGCTGGCAATTCTCCGGACGCTTACGCGCAGGAAACACCGCGGTAACCACAGCTCCCTAGGCTTGAGAGGCATAGACACCTCCCCGAAAACCGGCGAAAAGAGGCAAGATGCAGACCAACCCACGGCTCAACATCCGGCAGGTCACATGGGCCAACCCCGTGGGTGCTGACCTCCGGGCCGCACAGCAGGCTGAACTCGATGCCCGGTTCGGCAGCACGGACCATGAGCCGGGGCCTCCGCCGTCGGAAGCAGATACCGCCGTATTTGTTGTGGCATACGAGAAATGCTCAGGTCAACCGCTGGGGTGCGGCGGACTCAGGATGCTCGACGAGAAGACTGCGGAGATCAAGAGGCTGTACGTGGTTCCCTATGCCCGCGGTTCGGGAGTCGCGAGCTCCATCCTTGCCGCGCTGGAAGCCCAAGCGCATTCCCACGGGTTCAGTGTCATCGCAGCGGAGGCGGGTTCGGCCCAGTCTGACGGTCGAAGCTTCTACGAGAGCGCCGGTTTTGCAGCGGTACCGAATTTTGGCCCATATGTTGGCGTCACCGAATCGTATTGCTACTCCAAGAGGATCGACTCCCACAGCGCTTCGCATACCGCCATGGCGTAGCAAGGCTGGCGTGGCTGGAGTAGGGGTGTACGGGGTTGCGAATTCCGCGCCGGGACGCCCCCACTGGGCGTTGTGAACATGGCAGCGTCGGAGCCGGGCGGCGGTCCTGCGTCGCAACATCAAGCGGCCGCCGCCGCAGTTCGATAATCTCGGATTATGGAAAAAGCAGACATCACCTTTCGCACCCGCAAATGGGTGCGGCCCGAGGACCTGAACGCCAACGGCACACTCTTTGGTGGCAGCCTGCTGAAGTGGATCGATGAAGAGGCAGCGATCTACGCCATCCTCCAACTGGGCAATGGCCGGGCCGTGACCAAGTACATCTCCGAGATCAACTTTGTGAGCTCGGCTGTGCAAGGCGACCTGATCGAGATGGGGCTGACGGCCAAGCGCTTCGGCCGCACCTCCCTGACCATGCGCGCCGAAGTGCGCAACATGATCACCCGTCAGGCCATCCTGACCATCGAGGAAATAGTCTTCGTAAACCTGGGCACCGACGGACGGCCGCAGCCGCACGGCTACACGGAAATCACCTACGACCGGGACCGCATCCCCACGCATCACCTGACGGAAACGCTCGACGAGGACTGAACCACCCGGCGTCGTGCTCTTTATACTGACGCTGGGATGGCGGCACAGCGTTCAGTCGCGTTGCTGACTCCGGCAACGCGGGACAATGCCAAGGTGCGCGCCCGGTCCGGTGCTGGTCGACGTCACGCGGACCAAGGTCACGGGGCAGGATGGCGTGTGGTCGGAAGCAACCTACTGCAGGTACCGGAAGACGGTCCAGGACCTGGAATTCAGGCAGCAGTCGGCGGAGTGCCGCGCGCTGAAAGTTGCCTTGCGGCCAACACCGGCTGAGCGGAACATGGCCTTGCCTCCGCAGGCCAAACAGACCAATTGCTGCCGCCGCGGTTCCTGCCGGTACTCATCAAGGTTGTCGAAGTCCTCGGCGTCCCAGTCCTTCCGGTCGGCGAGGCACAGTGCCCTTCTCATCTGCGGTGGCTTTCGATCGTAAACAGCGGTTAAAACGGGTGCTGGCGGCCGCGGGAACGCGGCCGCCAGCTTGTATTTCCGGTGACGGGAGTGATGCCACCGGAACCTGTGGGGTGCTGACCGGTAGGATCAGCAGCGGTCGAACGTCAGCGCCGGTCAAACGTCAGGCCGCCGGGCACCTGGAACGTCGGCATGAGTTCGAGCATGCCCACGTTGACGTGGCGCGGCGTTTCGATGGCGTAGTCCAGGGCATTGACGATGTCGTCCGTGGTGAGGGACTCGTAGCCTTCGTAGTAGGTCTCCCATGCTTCCTTCATGGCCTCGGGCGTGCCGCCCATGTTGCGGCCGAAGATCTCGGTCTCCACCCGGCCCGGGCAGATCTCGGTGACACGGATGCGCTTGCCGACGGTGTCGTTGCGCAGTTGCCGGGAGATCTGGTGCACTGCGGCTTTGGTGGCGTGGTAGACCGTGTGGCCGTAGAAGTTGTAGGTACCGGCGATCGAGCTGATGTTGATGACGTGGCCGAGGTCGCGCTCCACCATGCCCGGCAGCACCAGGCGCGTAAGCTGCAGCAGGCCGCGAAGGTTGACGTCCACCAGTTCGTCAATGTCCGCTTCAGACGAGTCCAGGATGTTGCCGGGCCGGGATACTCCGGCGCAGTTCACCAGGACGTCCACCTTCAGGTCGCTCACGACGGCGGCCAGCGCGGCCGTGTCGGTCAGGTCCACCACGTGCGGGACTGCTCCGGTTCGGTCGGCCAGTTCGGCGAGGCGTTCCTCGTTCCGGGCCACGGCGTGGACGGTCAGTCCGCGCTTGGTCAGGCGCTCGGCGATGGCTGCACCCATGCCGGTTGAAGCTCCGGTGACGAGGGCTGTGGTGTAGTCAGAAAAAGACATTGGTTTCTCCAAAGGTGGGGACTCGGTGGGGCTCAGTGCGCCGGGCCCGGAAGCCCGGCGCATTGCCCGGAGGTCGGTGGTGGCTAGGCGTCACGCAGCGGTTCGTGTGCACGGTCCTTGACGGTGCTGACCGCGATCAGCGTGCCAAGGGCCGTGACGACTGCGTAGAACGCGGGCATGTAGATGTTGCCGGTGCTGCCGATGAGCCAAGTCATGAGCAGCGGGGCGGTGCCACCGAAAAGCGCGGAGGAGATGTTGTATCCGAGGCCGTATGCCGAGTAGCGGACACGGGTGGGGAAGAGCTCAACGATCAGGATGTGGATGACTGCGGTGTGGCCGGCGAACACGACGGCCATGATGGAGGCACCCAGGATGGCCAGGCCCATTTCGCCTGTGGCGATGAGGGCGTAGGACGGGATGCCAAGGACTGCCATGGCGATCGCGGAGCCGGCGATGACCTTCTTGCGGCCAACACGGTCGGACAGTGCGCCCATGAACGGGATGGCGATGCAGATGACCACCAGGCTGCAGGCGGTGACGAGGAGGGCTTCGCCGATGGTGAAGTTCAGTTGCTTGCCCTTGAGGAACGTGGGCATGTAGGAGAAGAGGACGTAGTAGCCGGAGCCGTTCATCAGCGGGATGAAGAGGGCCAGGAGCATGGCGCGGCGGTGCTCCTTGGACTGGAAGGCTTCCTTGAGGGGGTTCTTGGAGAGGCCGCCCTCTTCCTTCAGCTTTTCGAAGTTGGGGGTGTCGCTGATGGCCTTGCGGATGTACCAGCCGATGATGCCCATGGGGATTGCCACCAGAAACGGGATGCGCCATGCGAAGGAGCCGAAGCCGCCGCCGTCAATAGCTGCCTGGGTGAGCCACGGCGACATGGAATAAGCCACCAGGGTACCGGTGAGCAGTGCAGCGAAGGATGCGATCTGTGCGTAGGAGGTGATGATGCCGCGCTTGCCTTCGGGGGCGTGCTCGGCGAGGAAGGTCATGGCGCCGGCGGCCTCACCGCCAACGGAGAAGCCCTGCAGGAGCCGCATGAGGACCAAAAGAATGGGAGCGGCGATGCCGATGGCTGCGTACGGGGGCAGCAGGCCGATGCCGGCGGTGGCGACACTGATCAGCAGGATGACAAAGACCAGGAGTTTTTGCCTGCCGATCCGGTCGCCAAGGTAGCCACACACAACAGCGCCGAGCGGGCGAACGAAGAACGAGACTGCATAGCCTGCGAACACGAAAAGCAGGGCGTTGTCCGGGTTGCCCGGGGCCAGGAAGACGAGCGCCAGCGTTCCCGCCATGAAGGCAAAAATGCCGTTGTCGTACAGTTCCACGAAGATGCCAACACAACCTGCGGTGACGACCTTGCGGGTTTGACGGCTCGTAAGCCGCTCATGCTGCACTGGCGCAGCGTTGGTGCTTGCGGTCATGACTTTTCCTTACTGAGATGAGCGTAGCAACGCCTACTGGGTATTACGACAGGTTCTTTAGGTGCATGCCGCAACCGGTAGGTCCTGCCACTGGGGACGGCATCCGATGCCGAGGAGTCCGAAGACGGTATTGACGGATTCGCGGAGTGTTTCGAGTTGGGCCCGCGAGCGCCGATGGGCGGCAGTTGCTTCTGCCACTGTGGTTTTCCGAAAACGGACCTTGTCCCCTGGCCGTGCTTGGGCCAGGACATCCAGTCCGGTGCTGGTGACTACTGCGAGTACGGGATACCCGGCGGTGACGCCGCGTCCCCGGTGCAGTACCAGCAGCTCTTCCCTTGAGGGGACCTCGACGGCGCCCACTGGGACACCGCGGGAAAGCACCTCACCGCTTGAGGTTCTTTCCGGAAGTTCTCCGGCAAGCCGCAGGCCGATGTGGTTGCTGCGTCCGCTGACGGTGTACTCGGAGGTGAAGAGCAGTTCACCGGATTCGCCAAATTCGGCGAGGTCCGGCCCGTCGGTCACATCGACCGACAAGTCTGAGTCCATGCTTGGCCGCTCAAGGCCGAGCCGGAACAAGGGAAGGTCGAAGTACGGCTGGCGTACCGGTCCCACACTGCGGCGTGTGACGAGTGTGGTTCCTTCCCGCAGTTGAAGTCCGAAGCCCACCACCGTGTCGGGGGCGGCGCTGTCCAGCAGCGTCTCCGCTTCGATGGAGCCGTGGATCGCGAGGTAGGCGCGCAGTCCCCGGTGGATGCCGCGGATGGAGACGGTTTCTCCTGCGCGAACGGAGACAGGTTCCCACTGGCTGGACGGACGGCCGCCCACGGTCAGCGTGAGGGGAGCACCGGTGACCGCGATCAGGATGTCAGCGGTGGCCTTCATCCGGAAGTCCAGTGCTGTGATTTCCACCAGCGGATCGTTATCAAGGTTGCCTGCCAGGATGTTGGCTGCCCGGGCGGAGTACTGGTCCAGTGCACCGTTGACGGGAAGGCCGAAGCGGGGTCCCCTGGTCCGGCCGAGGTCTGTGACGACGGAGTTGCCCGGCTGTTGGATCAGGATTTCGCCGGTCATGGCCGAAGCTCCCGTGGTTCCAATTCCATCCCGGTGTACTGGCCGAAGTCTTCGGTACGGATCTGTCGAAAACGGAGGACGTCGCCCGGCTTGTACGGCACCAGTGGCTCGCGTCGGATGTTCAACACGGACAGCGGAGTCTGGCCAATGACGCACCATCCCCCAGGGGCTACCGCCGGAGCGATGACCGCTTGGCGGCCGGCCACGGCCACCGCACCTGCAGGCACGCTCAGCCGGGGGTCCTTCAGCCGCGGTACGGGACGGGGAAATGCGGGGCCGTCCAACATGGGCGAGCCTGCGGGGGCACCCAGGCAGCGGACAATGTAGGTCTTTTCCGTGTGCAGGCGGATGACTTCAGCGGTGGAAATGCCTTGGTGTTCGGCAACCTTCCCGAGGTCCGGTCCGTACTCTCCGCCGTACACTACGGGGACGTCGAACTCGCGGGGAGCTGAATGGGCACCCTCGGAGCGGCCAAGCTCGGTGAGCCCCAGCTTCACGAACGCGCGGACCTGGCGGGCTGAAACGAGGACAGGATCGAACTCCACCAGCACGGAGTCGTAGGTGGGGACAGCACCGTGAAGACCTTCTGCGCCACAGCTTTCCAGCCAGTCTGCCAGCCGGTGCACGGTGAGCCAGTTGTCTTCGCGGGCCTCCGAGATCGCCACGACACGCAGCGCGGAATCGCCGGACTCGTAGATCTCAGTCGGGGCTGCTGTGAGTACCGGCATGTCAGGCTGCCTTCCTCTTGGCGTCCATGACCTCTGCCAGAGGGGCGATGCGGACGCCGGCCGAGATGAGCTCCGAACGAATCAGCCGGGCCAGTTCAACGGCGCCGGGGTTGTCTCCGTGGAGGAGGACGGTATCGACGTCGATATCCATGTCGGCACCGTTGGCGCAGCGGATCTTGCCCTCAACCACCATGCGCAGGGTCCGCTCCACGATCTCAGCAGGATCGTGCAGGACAGCGCCGGGCTGGCTGCG
The DNA here is from genome assembly GCF_037402035.1 of Paenarthrobacter sp. CCNWLY172. NCBI lineage: Bacteria > Bacillati > Actinomycetota > Actinomycetes > Micrococcales > Micrococcaceae > Paenarthrobacter > Paenarthrobacter sp. CCNWLY172. The sequence goes on along the minus strand of NZ_JBBEGB010000019.1, from coordinate 56,574 downwards.
GGGAACCAGCGTGCCGTCTTCCTGGTACGCCCGGTCCACGATGCCAACGATGGCAACGTTCAAGCCGGCTTCGCGTGAGGCCTTGGCCAGTTCGCCTTCCTGTGCCACCACGATGAGTTCGTTGTCCACGCGGGCTGCGGCTTCTGCCACTGCTTTGGCGTAGTCGGCGCGGACAGCGACGAGGTTGCCCAACCGGCCGTGCGGTGCGAGGTGCGTGACCCTTGTCCCGTGGAATGCGGCGAAACCGTTCAAGGCGCCGAGTTGGTAGAGGACATCGTTCTGAACCTCTGCTGCGGAGAGGCCCATGTCCCTGCGGCCGAAGCCGCGCAGATCAGGGAAGCTCGGGTGTGCTCCGATGCCGACTCCGCGGCGAACACATTCGGCAACAGTGGCGGCCATGATGTCCGGATCACCGGCGTGGAACCCACATGCGATATTTGCGCTTGAAACGATCTCCAGGAGTTCGGAATCGTCGCCGATGGTGTACGCGCCGAATCCCTCTCCAAGATCCGCTACAAGATCAATTGTCGGGTTCACGTGGTTCTCTTTCCGTGGTTTTGCATTCATGGTTCGGAATTCAAGGATCACCCTCAGGAGGTAAGTTGAATTTCCGGGAAATGGCTGGCGCTTTTGGATATCCAAAGCGTCGCCTGAAGTTCTTTCCAAAAGTCTCGCACCCTCCAACTGCCTTGCACAAAGACCTATTCGCTATCCCGTGATAGCTCTCCGTTATGACGTGGGCCACTGAGGCCTGTGGTGGTAGTCGCAGAGGGTGGCCTACGGCGGGTGCGTCTATATTTGAACAACCAGAAAGGTGGATCCATGGACACGCGGAAGCTCTCGTACTTCGTGCAAATTGTCGACTCGGGGAGCATAACGAAGGCCGCTGCGGCGCTGCATGTAGCCCAGCCGGCCCTGAGCCAGCAGGTGTCTGCGCTTGAGAACGACCTCAAGCAGCGCCTGCTGATCCGTAGCAAGCAAGGCGTGGAACCTACAGCCGCCGGACACACCCTTTACCGTCACGCGCAGTCGATCCTGCGCCTGGTTGAGCAGGCCCGTCAGGACGTTGCCTCCTCCGGCGCTGCGCCATCGGGCAGGGTTTCCATCGCCATCGCGCCCTACAGCATGGCATCCAGCCTGACACCGCAGATCATCAGCGAAGTAGGCCGCCGCTACCCCGACATCGTGGTCCACTTGACCGAGATTTTTGGCGGCGTCCTGAGCGAGGCCATCAAGAACGGCCGCCTTGATATGGCGCTGATCTACGAGCCGGGAAAGATCCGCGGCGTCCAGTTCACCACCATGATCGTGGAGGACCTTCACCTGGTGGTCCACCCCGACATGGACGTGGCCCAAGGCAGCGCCAGCCAGGACACCGTCACGCTGAAGGAAGCCAGCACCGTGGGGCTTTTCCTTCCCGAGAAGAACCACACCCTGCGCCAGCTCATAGAGAAAGGCCTGTCGGAGCAGGACTTGCCGTTGCGGCTGGTGGGCGAGGTGGAGTCTGTCCCTTCGCTGACCAGGCTCATCCGGGCCAACCTGGGTGGCACCGTACTGCCGAAGTCAGCCGCCGACGCGCTCTTCCCGGAGCAGGACTTCAAAGTGTTGCGGATCGTCGAACCGGGCCTGCAGAGCAAGATCGCCCTCTGCACTCCGGATCATGAGCCCCTGTCCGAGGCGGCCTCGGCTGTGCTGCTGGTGGTCAAGGAGATGCTGCATCAACAGCTCATCAACAAGTACGGAACGGACCCCGTCCAGCTGCCCGCCCATCCATAACAAAGTCTTATCCGGACAAACAGCTTTGGTCTTATTCAAGCCGGTTTTAATTTCCTAGTATCGAATTAAGAAGTAATTCGAAAGCAGCCTCCGGCGGACCGGAAGCATATTCAAAGGATAAAACGGTGAAAAAGATCAGCACGGCCGGATGGGTTTCAAATCCAACCCGCGGAACGATCAGCGCACGGACAGGATTTCACTGCCCACGAAATGGTTTCTGGCGTCCTGTTGGCGGCATCGGCGAGCCCCTGTTCATTTTTGAAGGCAGCCTGATGCCCACGCATGCCGGCAACAGCATCGAATGGCATCTGGTGGACACGCGCCCCGGCCATTCCGGACTGGACTGACGCCGGATTCGCACCGACCCGCCGACCCGGCCGTCCGCCGTCGAACGCTAACTGAGCCTGCAGCACCCTAAGGCGCCTTGCCACCCGGCACGGCGCCTTTTCCGTGCCTTCGGCACCGCGCCTTTCCGCGCCCTCGGCACCGCCGCGACACCGGGCACACGCGCCGTACCCACCAGACAGGGCCCCAACGCGCCGTACCGGGAACAAGAGCACGCCAAAGGGCCGGTCACCGCAGTGACCGGCCCTGGCTGGAGAGTCAGTCCTCGACCAGGAGGCCCTTTTCCTTGAGCTTTTCCGTGAGGCCGCAGAGCTCGATGGTGTTGCCGCCGTCATGGTAGAGCTTGATGAGCTCGCGCTCGTGGTCGTCGCGCGCCTGGGAGAGGGCGATGACTTCCTCAGCCTCTTCGCGGCGGACCACCACCACGCCGTCGGCATCGCCGCGGAGAATGTCACCGGGGTAGATGATCTCGTCGCCGAAGACGATGGGGTGGTTGATGGGGCCGAGCGTTTCCTTGACCGTGCCCTTGATGCTGACGCTGCCCGAGAAGACAGGCAGGCCCAGCTCGATCAGGTCCTGTGTGTCGCGGACGCCTGAATCGGTGACCATGGCGGCGACGCCCTTGGCCTTCATGGCGTTGCCCAGGACGTCACCGAACGTGCCGGCCTCGGCCATCTCCTGCGCCCCTACCAGGACGACGTCGCCAGCCTGGGCGTAGTGGATGGCGACCTGGAGCATGAGGTTGTCCTGCGGAGCACAGGCCACAGTGACTGCCGGACCGCAGAAGGACATGGAGCGGTCGATCGGCTTGATCTTGGAGCTCAGCGCGCCGCGGCGGCCCTGGGCTTCGTGGATCGTGGCAGAGGAGAACTTTGCGAGGCGGCTGACGACGTCAGCGTCGGGGCGCTCGAACTTGGTTTTGACGTGGATCATGGTGGGATCTTTCTGTGGGGGCCTGGTGAGGGCTTAGGTGAGGGCGTTAACGGCGTCGCGGATGGAGTCCACGCCGGCGTTGATGGTCTCCAGCGACGTGGCGAAGGAGATCCGGAAGTACGGGCCAAGTCCGTAAGCCGAGCCCTGGATGACGGCGACGCGCGCAGCGTCCAGCAAGTAGAGCGTGAAGTCCTGGTCGTTTTCGATGACTTTGCCGTCGGGCGTGGTCTTGCCGATCGCACCGCTGCAGTTCACGTACGCGTAGAACGCGCCTTCCGCGGGCGCAACGGACAGGCCGTTGACGGCGTTCAAACCGTCGACGGCGGTGTCCCGGCGTTTGCGGTACACCTCCACGCTGTCGCGGACGAAGGACTGGTCGCCGTTCAGCGCCGCCGTGGCGGCAGCCTGGCTGATCGACGACGGGCACGACGACGTCTGGGACTGCAGCTTGTTCATGGCCGCGATCAGTGGGGCAGGTCCGACGCCGTAGCCGAGGCGCCAGCCGGTCATCGCGTAGGCCTTGGACACGCCGTTGACCAGCAGGATGCGGTCCTTCAAGGCGGGTACCGCGGTGACCAGGCTGGTGACGCGGCCGTCACCGAAGTAGACCTCGTCGTAGATCTCATCGGTGAGGATGAAGACATGCGGGTTCTCCTCGAGGACCGCGCCCAGGGCCTGGAGCTCTTCGCGGGAGTAGACGGCACCGGTCGGGTTGGATGGTGCGTTCAGGATGAGCCACTTGGTCCTGGGGGTGATGGCCTTGGCCAAAGCATCAGGGGTCAGCTTGAAACCGGTGTCTTCGCCACAGGGGACGATCACAGGGGTGCCGTCGTTGGCGAGCACCATGTCCGGGTAGGAAACCCAGTACGGGGCCGGGACGATCACTTCATCGCCCTCGTTAAGCGAAGCCATCAGCGCAACGTAGAGGACCTGTTTCGCGCCGCCGCCGATGGTCAGCTGGTTCCGCTCGTAGTGCTGGCTCGTGTGGCCTTCGATCTTGCGGAGGATGGCGGTCTGCAGTTCAGGTGTACCGGTCACCGAGGTGTACTTGGTCTCGCCGGCTTTAATGGCGTCGATCGCGGCGGCCTTAATGTGGTCAGGGGTGTCGAAGTCCGGCTCGCCGACGGTGAGGTCGATGATCGGGATGCCTTCAGCTTTCAGTTCGCGGACGCGGGCGGCCGCGGCGACGCTCGCTGAGGACTTGATGCGGGTGACCCTCGACGCCGGCATGTAGTCGGACATGTCTCCTCCAGGAATGTGGAACTCAGGACGCGCGGATTCGCGTATCCCCTTTTTCGAGACTAGGGATTGGTTCGCGCGCTGGATAAGACCTAATGTGCGTGGATCTATAAGGGGGTCTTATGACACGGGGGCCTTTATGGGTTCCCTGCTCCCAAACGGGCACATCTGTGCGCATATGGGTACCCTTCCATGCACTTTGCTTATGGGTTCACGCGGTATTGGTATTTCCTTGGTGCGGTGAACGCTGCCTAGATTCGAGGTGTCAGAAGAGTCAGTCAATGAGTTTCGAAGGGGAGCCCATGCCAACCCGCAGCCGGTCCGCCCTGCCCTCCCCGGTCCAGCCACGGCAAGGCCGTTCAGTAACCGGCAGGTACACCTACCGGGCCAAGGCGCCGCGGTCGCAGGTCGACGGGGAGCATGCCAGGCTCGCGCGTGCCCTCGCCGCGCACCGGCAACTCCTCTCCCATGCGTCAAGCGCCATCCGGACCCTGACAGCCGCGAGGAACGAGCTGATCGCCCAAGCCCTGGAGGACGGGCTGACTCTGACCACGGTATCTGCGGTGACTGGAGAGAATCTGCGCGCCGTCCGGACCATCGGTTTGGCTTATGAGGATCTCCACCCAAGCGGACTCCCCCGCGATGCACACGTCGCGGCGTTGAGGGCCAAAAGCACCGAGTTGGCAGCTGCGGAACGGCATCGGGACCAGATCACTGACCGCCGGGAAGCGTTGATCGTCATGGCCCTGCGGAACCAGGTCTGTGATGACCTTGAGTTGGCTTCCCTGACAGGGCTGACACCGGACCACATCCGCAGGTCCACCCGGGGAATCGCGCGTCCTGCTTAGTTTCATGGCAGCGTCCCGTTGAACCCCGGCCCAGCAGCAGGGTAGAACGGAGGAATGAGCGACGTGAACTCTTGGATGGACCAGTACGAACGGGCGTGGACCTCGAATGACCCTGAGGAAATCAGGGCACTTTTCACCGAGGACGCCGTCTACAACGACCGCCCCAACACGGCGCAACCATGGAACGGCCACGAGGAAATCGTCAAGGCGTGGGCCGACGCCGGTGACAAGCCGGAGGACTGGACCTTCGAATGGACGCTCCTGGGCAAGGACGGTGACACAGCGTTCGTCCAAGGCCTGACCACGTACCTGAACGGTGACCCCACCTACGACAACCTGTGGGTCATCCGCTTCGCTGAGGATGGCCGCGCCCGCGAATTCACTGAATGGTTCATGGCGCGGAAGTAGCCTTCCACGGTTCAGCGGGCGACGATCAGCACATTCTCGTGAATCTGCTTCCAGCCCTCGTACTTCGGTTGGCTGGCGTCGACTCCGTCCCTGATGAACTTCGTCGTGGACCCGTCAACGCCAGTCAGGGCAAGGATCTCCTCGTCCGTCGCCGCTCCGCCGCAGGCAGCACGCCACCGTTCCGGGACAGCTTCGGGGGCCACGATCAAGCAGACGGTCCCCGCAGTGGAACCACGGGCTGCGAAGTACCTCACGCCGTCGTCGGTTGCCAGCAACCGGACTGTCCCGGCGTCGACGTTCAGATCCACGCCTGTAAGGCTCATGGACTCCGGAAGCTTGTCCTCCGCCGTCGCTTCCCTGTCCAGCGCTTTCAGCCCCGCCGGCGCCGAGCAGCCGGCAAGTCCAATCCCGGCTGCAACAACAAGCACGGCTAAGACACGACGATTCATGGCTCTGCCCCCTCAGGCTCTCGTTCCGTCGAGCCTAACCCAATGGGGACGGTCAGTAGCTTTCGCGGTCAGCCGTTTCGGACACAGGAATGAACGTGGACGCGAACGCTTCCGACGCGCGGGCCAGCACAGCAACATCCGCGCCGACCAGCACGAAGGAGGCACCGGCGTCGAGATACGCCCGCGCGGTTGTCTCGTTGAAGGCGTTCACGCCCGCCGGCTTTCCAGCCGCTTTGGCGGCTGCCAGGCAATGCTCGACGACGGCCCTCACCAAGGGATTCTCCTGCTGTCCCAGCAGGCCCATGGAAGCGGCGAGGTCCGAGGGCCCGAGGAAAATGCCGTCGACACCGTCGACGGCCAGGATCTCCTCCACAGCCGACGCCGCAGCCTCGGATTCGATTTGGACCGTGAGGCTGATGGATTCCGACGCCGACGCCAAATAGTCGGGGACCCGGTTCCAGCGCGAAGCCCGGGCGAGTGCCGAGCCAACACCGCGGACACCATGTGGCGGATAGCGGACAGCGGCGACGGCGGACGCGGCCTCGAAAGCCGAGTTCACCATGGGAATGAGGAGGTTTTGCACGCCGAGGTCAAGGTATTGCTTGATGACCACGGTGTCATTGACGGGTGGCCGGACCATGGCCTGCACTGGGTATCCGCTCACGGCATGAAGCTGGGCAAGGATGGATTCCAGTCCGTTGGGGCTGTGCTCGGCGTCGATCAGGACCCAGTCCAGGCCGGAACCGGCGCAAATTTCCGCAACCAAGGGACTACCGGAACAAACCCACATGCCGGCCAACGGACGGCCAGCCTCGGAGAGGGCCGAATAGAAGGTGGGGCTCAGCTGAAGTGACATGTCACAACTCCCAACGGTCCGTAGTCAGCGTGCACGGTATCACCTTTGTACACCCAGAGTGGGCGCGTAAACGAGCCCGCCAGGATGATATCTCCGGCCTTCATGGAATCCCCGTGCGCGGCGATCTTGTTTGCCAGCCAGTGCACGCCGTTGGCCGGATGATCCAGCACCCCGGCGGCCACTCCGGTCTCCTCCACGGTCTGGTTTTTGTACAGGATGGCGGACACCCAACGGAGGTCGACCGCGTCGGGCCGAACCGGGCGGCCACCCACCACCATGGCACCCATCGCGGCATTGTCCGAGATGGTGTCCACGATGGTCCGGCCCTCCATTTCGATCCTGGAGTCCAGGATCTCGAGGGCCGGAACCACGTAGTCGGTGGCGTTGAGGACATCGAAAATCGTGCAGCCGGGCCCTTTGAGGCCGGACTTCAACACGAAGGCCAGTTCCACCTCAACCCGGGGATGGGTGTACTTGTCCCACTCCACGGAACAGCCGGTTTCCAGGACCATGTCATCGAAAATGGCACCATAATCCGGCTCGGTGATGCCCGTGGCGGCCTGCATGGCCTTGGACGTGAGGCCGATCTTGCGCCCCACCAACGTGCGCCCCGCTTCCTCGTTCCGCCGCATCCACAGCTGCTGCACGGCGTAGGAGTCCTCCACCGTCATGTCGGGGTAGCGCGCGGTCAGGCGCGGGACCGGTTTACGGTTCCGGCCGGCTTCGAGGAGCTCGTCGGCAATGGCTTCGATCGTCTTCGCGTCCAGCATGGTTTAGACCTGGGCTCCCAGCTTGAAGCCCTCCGCCGTATCTGAAGCGCCCTCGGGCCGGGTGTAGGAGAAGCCGTCGGCGCCGACGGTGACAGCCATCTCAGAAGCATCAGTCCGCTCGATGATGGGCTGGGGGTTGCCGTCGAGGTCCAGGACCAGGGAAGCCTCGGTGTACCAGGACGGGACGACGGGGTTGCCCCACCAGTCGCGGCGCTGGTTGTCGTGGACATCCCAGGTGACGGTGGGGTTGTCCGGGTCGCCGGTGTAGTAGTCCTGGGTGTAGATCTCCACGCGGTGGCCGTCCGGGTCCAGGATGTAGAGGTAGAACGCGTTGGACACACCGTGGCGTCCGGGTCCGCGTTCGATCCTGTCGGAGATGCGCAGGGCACCCATCTTGTCGCAGATCTGGATGATGTTGTGCTTCTCATGCGTGGAGAAGGCGATGTGGTGCAGGCGGGGTCCGTTGCCACCGGTCAGGGCGGTGTCGTGCACGGTCTGCTTGCGGTGCATCCACGCGGCGTACGTGACGCCGTCGGAATCCTTGATGTCTTCCGAGACGCGGAAGCCCAGGTCCTCCAGGTACTTGCGGCCGCGTGGGACGTCCGGGGTGACCTGGTTGAAGTGGTCCAGGCGGACCAGCTCACCGGCGGAGTAGAGGTCGTAGCGCTGGGTGAGGCGTTCGACGTGCTCCACATCGTAGAAGAACTCGTACGGGAAGCCCAGCGGGTCCTCCACGCGGACGGAGTCGCCCACGCCCTTGGTGAAGCCTTCCTTGCGGCGCTCCACCCGGCAGCCCAGTTCGCGGTAGTAGGCCTCGGCGGCGTCCACCTCCGCCGGGGACTTTACGCGGTAGGCGAAGGCTGCAGCGGCTGCGACCGGGCCCTTGCGGAGGACCAGGTTGTGGTGGATGAACTCCTCGAAGGAGCGTAGGTAGATGGTGTTCTCGTCCTCTTCGGTGACGTGCAGGCCGAGGAGGTCCACGTAGAACGCGCGGGACTTGGCCAGGTCCGTGACCACCAGTTCCAGGTAGGCGCAGCGGACGATGTCCGGGGCCGGGACTGTGGGGGTGGGGATGGGGCCGGTGAAGTTGCTCATGGGATTCTCTCTTCGTTGAAAGGTCTGGTGGGAAGCGCTAGGCGCCGAATTTGGGAGTGTGAACAGCTCCGAGGGTGATGTGCACGGCCTGCTGGTCGGTGTAGAAATCGATGGAGCGGTAGCCGCCCTCATGGCCCAGTCCGGAGGCTTTCACGCCGCCGAACGGGGTGCGGAGATCACGGACGTTATGGCTGTTGAGCCACACCATGCCGGCTTCGACGTTCTGGGAGAAGTTGTGGGCCCGGGTCAGGTTTTGGGTCCAGATGTAGGCCGCCAGGCCGTACTTGGTGTTGTTGGCCAAGGCGAGGGCTTCGTCGTCGTTCTCGAACGGCGTGATGGCCACGACGGGACCGAAGATTTCCTCCTGGAAGATCCGCGCGTCAGGCGCGACGTCGGCGAACACCGTCGGTGCGATGTAGTTGCCTTCGGGCAAGTGGTCGGGCCTGCCGCCGCCGGCGAGGAGCCGACCTTCGGACTTGCCGATCTCCACGTAGGACGCCACCTTGTTGTAGTGCTCCGGGTGAACCAAGGCACCCACCTGGGTCTTGGGGTCGTGGGGATCGCCCACCACGATGTTCTTGGCCCGGGCGGCGTACTTTTCGCAGAACTCGTCGTAGATGGCACGTTCCACGAGGATGCGTGAGCCGGCGGTGCAGCGTTCGCCGTTGAGGGAGAACACCCCGAACAGCGCCGAATCGATTGCGGCGTCCAGATCGGCATCGGCGAACACGACGCACGGGGACTTGCCACCGAGCTCCATGGACAGGCCTTTGAGGTTGGCGGCGGCGTTGCGGAAGATGGTCTGGCCCGTGGTGGTCTCGCCGGTGAAGGAGATCAGCGGCACGTCCGGGTGCTTCACGAGGGCATCGCCGGCTTCTTCGCCCAGGCCGTTGACCAGGTTGAACACGCCGTCGGGCAGGCCCGCATCCTTGAAGATCTGCGCCCAGAGCGAGGCGGACAAAGGCGTGAACTCGGCCGGCTTCAGCACCACAGTGTTGCCGGTGGCCAGCGCCGGGGCGAGCTTCCAGGACTCAAGCATGAACGGGGTGTTCCACGGCGTGATCAGGCCTGCGACGCCAATCGGCTTCCGGTTCACGTAGTTGATCTGCGAGCCGGGGACCTTCATGGCGTCGTCGAACTGCGCCACGATCAGATCAGCAAAGAAGCGGAAGTTTTCGGCAGCCCGGAGTGCCTGGCCCTTGGCCTGGGTGATTGGCAGACCGGTATCGAACGTCTCCAGCTCGGCGAGGCGGGCTTCCTGTGCCTCGACGGCATCGGCGATCTTGTTCAGCACCCGGGCGCGTTCGCGCGGCTTCATCTTCGGCCACGGGCCATTGACGAATGCCTCACGTGCCGCGGCGACGGCGAGGTCGATATCTTCCTTCTGGCCGGCGGCAGCGGTGGCGTAGTTGCCGTTCGATACCGGGTCCAGGACATCGAAGGTCTTGCCGGATACCGAATCAACGAACTCGCCGTTGATGAAGTGCTGGATGTGGGACGGCAGGTTCTCTGGGATGTAGTGCTTGGCGGTCTCTACTGAGGTCGTCATCGTTGAAGTCCTAACTAGCGATCAGTGGTTGGTAGTTATTGCTTGGCTTGGGCCAGGTAGGCGTCCAGGGTGGAAGCGCGGTGCTGGCGGGCTGCTTTTTCGATGGTGTCGGCGTCTGCACCGCTCTCGATGAGCTGCAGCAAAGCTTCGTGTTCCCGTACCGATTCCTGCGCTCGGCCAGGGACGAAACGGAAGGTCGAGGACCGGATGGAGGCCAGCCGGTTCCAGCCCCGGTGGACCAGGTCAAGAATGTGCGGGTTAGGGCAGTGCTCAAACAGAACACTGTGGAAGTCCTGGTTCAAGGAGGTGAAGCGGACCGGATCAAAGTGCTCCAGGCACTCCCGCATCTCCTCGTTCACCGCACGGGCACGGGCAATGGAGACCGAGTCAATCAGCGGCGCGGACAACGCCGTGGCCGCACCTTCCACGATGCTTAGGGTCTGCATGGTGTACAGGTACTCGGTGGGGTCGATTCCGGACACCGTAGCGCCCACGTTCCGCTCGAACTTCACCAGCCCTTCAGCCTCCAGGCGGCGGATCGCTTCGCGAACCGGGACCACGCTGAAACCCAAGTCCTCAGCAATCTTGGCGAGTACCAAGCGGTAACCCGGCGTATAAGCGCCCTCAACGATCCTCGCCTTCACGGCGGCATACGCCTGCTGGGACTTACTTTGGGCTCCGGCGTTTTCGACGGCGGTACTTCCGACGGCGGTTTCAGTCACTGTGGGCTCCTTGCCGGCTCTGCCACTCCTGGAAGCGTGCCTGCCAGTCCGTGTTCATCGGGTACAGCCCGTCCACGCTGTTGCCTTCCTGGACCATCTGGAAAATGAAGGTCTCTTCCTTTTCCTGCTGGATGCAGTCGTCCACCAGTTCCTCGGCGATGGCCGGGGGAATCACCAGGATGCCGTCGGAGTCGGCCACGATGATGTCGCCGGGCTGGACAGTTGCACCACCGCAGGCGATGGTGATGTCCGTGTCCCACGGGATGTGCCGGCGTCCGAGGACTGCCGGGTGCGGATTGGCGAAGTAGGTGGGCATCTCCAAGTCGGCCACGGCGGAGTAGTCGCGGACGCCGCCGTCGGTAATGATCGCCGCCGCTCCACGGACCTGGGCCCGCAGTGCGAGGATGTCCCCAACAGTGCCAGTCCCCTTCTCTCCCCGGGCTTCCATGACCAGGATTTCGCCTTCGTTGACGGAATCGATAGCGCGTTTCTGGGCATTGAACCCGCCGCCGTGGGTCTTGAAGAGATCCTCCCGGTTGGGCACGTACCGCAGCGTTCGCGCGAGGCCCACGACTTTGCGGTCCGGGCGCGTGGCCTGCAGGCCGTCGATGCTCACATTGTTCAGCCCTCGCTTGCGGAGCTGGGAGGACAGGGTGGCGGTGGCGACGGACTCCAATTTCGCCTTCAACTCCGGCGTCAGGACACTCTCGGCAGCTGCCGGTCCCGAAGCCTCCAGACCGGCAGCTTCCCGCGATCCGTAGGCCTCCTCACGCTGAGTATCATCAGTCTTGGGGCGGGCACCAAAGTCCGCGAACGGCGTCGTGCCTTCCGTGACTTTGGTGGCCAGGCGGCCACTGCTGAAGTCACCGCCGGTGACCTCGATTTCGACGACGTCACCCGGCTTGGCCACCGAGGCGCCTGCCGGTGTTCCGGTGAGGATGATGTCGCCCTCCTCGAGCGTGAGCAGCTGCGAAAGGTCCGCAACGAGCTGCGCGAAAGGGAAGAGCAGGTCCTCGGTGGTGTCATCCTGGACGAGGTGGCCGTTGTGCCAGGTGCGGATCCTTAGAGCAGCGGGATCAACGGCGTCGGCCGGAATCAGCGCCGGGCCAACGGGGGTGAAACCATCGCCGCCCTTGGACCGGACGTTGGAGCCCTTGTCCGCATAGCGGAGATCGTACACACCAAGGTCGTTGGACGCCGTGACCCACTCGACGTGGCTCCATGCATCCTCGAGACCCACGCGACGGGCGGACTTGCCAATCACCAGCGCGATCTCGCCCTCATAGCCAAGCAGTTCGCAACCTGCGGGACGCTCAACAGTGCCCGGGGCGTCGGCGGAGCCGAGCGCCAACGACGACGGCGGTTTCAGGAAGTACGACGGCTGATCGGGAGTGCGCCCGCGCTGGGCCGCGCGGCTGGGGTAGTTGATGTGGACGGCAATGACTTTGCGCGTCCGGGCCAGCATGTCCTGGCTGACTTCCTGGGTCCGGAACTCCACTGTCACGGCGCCTCCTCTTCCTCGAGCTGCATCAGGTACGAAATCGTATACGATAACTATGAACCCGATATGTGACCCGCGTCAACCCCCCTTTCCGCGCCCAAGCGGGTGGGAATGCTGGTCCTTGGTGGGGGCAGTGGGAGGCCGCTTAGCCGACCACCCTTACATCCTGTCGGAGGCCTCCCGTAGGGTACCGGCATGGACATCATCCTCGTACCCGGTTTCTGGTTGGACGCATCGTCGTGGGAGGAGGTGACTCCCCCGCTGGTTGCCGCCGGCCATACAGTTCACCCACTGACCTTGCCCGGCTTGGAATCTGCCGATGCTCCACGCGCCGGCATCGGTCTTCGGGCGCACATCGAGGCCGTGGTGGCGAAAGTGGACTCGCTGGAGGGCAACGTTATCCTGGTGGGCCACTCAGGCGGCGGCGCCATCATCCACGGCGCAGTCGACGCCCGCCCGGACCGTGTGGCCCGCGCCATCTATGTGGACAGCGGACCACTTGGCGAGGGTGGGGTCATCAATGATGAGCTGCCCGACGACGGCGACGACATCCCGCTGCCGCCATGGGAAGCGTTCGAAGACGAAGACCTGGTTGACCTCACCGATGACCTGAAGGAAACTTTCCGCGCCCGCGCCATCCCCGAGCCCAAGGGAGTGGCATTCGACCAGCAGCACCTGAGCGACGTCCGCAGGTACGACGTTCCGGCCACGATCATCGCGTGCCAGTTCCCGTCGTCGCTCCTCAAGGAATGGATGGACGCCGGGCACCCATTCACCGCCGAACTCGCACGGATCCGGGACGTGGACTACATCGACCTTCCCACGGGCCACTGGCCGCAATTCACCAAGCCGAAGGAACTGGGAGAGGCGATCCTGACCGCTGCGGAGCACGCCAAGCAGCCCCCGACGCCGGCCCTCCCCTGACACCGAAGCCCAGGGACCGGGGCCGTCCAACGTGAGGGGTACTACGCTCGAGGGATTTAGGCCTTGGGCGGCGTGTTCGTGGCGGGCCCCTCCGGCACTGCGCCACCCTCATCCGCCCAGTCACTTCCGGTGGTGTCATCACGGGCTGGGTCCGACACGACGTCGGACGTGACCGTGGGGACGGTGGTGACAGTAGGGCCAGTGGAAGAGTTGCTGGTATGTGAGGGACCAGACCGCTGGTCCGCCTTCGGCGAGGTAATGCCGGGGAACATGCTTTCGGCCTTCTCCATCAGCTTTTTGCCGGCCTCATAGAGGTTGTCCAAGATGTCCGGAACCGACTCCTGGACAGCTTCAGTTGCATGGTGGACGTTCTCCTGGACTTCCGGATTCTTCCAGACCTTTTCAGTGCCTCCGCGGAGGCGCCGATACACCTCCGGCCAGGACTTGGATCCCCAGACGTAGCCAACGGCCACTCCAACGGCGAACAATGCTTTCCCTTTCACAGGAATCACTCCTTTCGAGGCGGTATTCTTCGACACTAGTCCCGGCGGGCATGACCTGTCACCTGCCCATTGATTACGGCATGCTCAATAGTAATTTGCCGAAATAGAACATTTGGAATAACCGCAAAGCCAGCCAGCGGGTAACCGCGGGAAGCAACACCGGTGACGGCGGCCTCCAGGCCTGGGCACGGCGGGCCATCTCAGGCAGACCACCAGCGGTCGGGTGGGAAAATCGAGGCCGCCATTAAGGGCGTAGTGGACTCCCCCGAGGGCCACTGGGGCGCGGATCCCCGGCATTCCGGGCCCGCAAGCAAGGCTGAGCTAATAGTCAGGTTACTTGCTACTAGCCCCGGGAGCCGCTAGCGTTACTGGTGTAGTACCGAGACCGACCCAATCGGCAGGAGTGCTTTATTGGCTGCTTTTCATAAATTCATCGGGGTTGCATAAACAGTTCCAATCCCCACATTCCATAGGGCCTCCAGGGGCCCCATTACGGTGCCTATACCTCGGAACAGGCACCCGGTGAACTTACTCGCTTCATCACGTTCATGGAATTTCCATCAACAAGAAAGTAGGACCAAAAATGGGTTTCTTTGGTTTTCTTCTGCTCGGTCTTCTGGCCGGCGCTATCGCTAAACTTATCCTTCCGGGCCGCCAGGGTGGCGGCTGGCTGATCACCCTCCTGTTGGGCGTCGTCGGCGCTCTTCTGGGCGGCTGGATCGGTGGCCTGATCTTCGGTACGGGCCTGCAGGAATTCTTCTCCTTGACCACTTGGCTCCTGGCTATCGGCGGCTCCATCATCGTGCTGCTGATCTACGGCCTGGTCACCAGCCGCAGGACCCACCATGGCTAACAACCAGAACCGCGACGCCAACGGCGACGACCTCGAAGGCCAGTACTCCGAGGGCGACTACGGCGATTCCGGGGTATCCCCGGAAACCCTGAAAGAAGACGCCGGAGGCGACTACACCGCAGGGGACTACGCCGAGAAGACGGTACCCTCGGCCGACGCTGAGCTGGACGAGCACAACACGGAAGACATCCCTGAGGACCGGCCCTTCTCATCCGAACCGGATGAAGAAGCATCCGGCTCCAGTCGCCCGTAAGAATGAACCGGTTGTCACCTAACCGGCAGTAACTGAATAACACCAAGGACCCGGAGTGCTGCAGCCGCAGCCTCCGGGTCCTTGCGTTGCATCGGATTCCGGCAGCGAAGGTGGCCAGGTTTCGGGGCTTCGCTGCGCGGCGTGCCGTCCGACCGGCTCTGATCGCAACGGGCCATCGAAGCGGGCCCTGATATTTTCGGGCAAGGATAGGTGGGGCATCGGTCCCAAGCCCTCCGTAGTGTCAAGGGCAGGAATGAAGACACGGTAGGGAAACAAGGCGAGGAACAGGTCAGCATGCAGGAGTGGAACCGGGCAATAGAGGCAATCGAGCAGGACCTCACGGCAGACATTGACGTGGCGACTTTGGCCAGGATCGCCTTGACGTCCGAGTATCACTTCCGGCGGATGTTCTCCTCCTTGGCCGGGTTGCCGGTTTCGGAGTACATCCGGAGGCGCCGCCTGACAGCGGCCACGGCGGAGATCATCGACGGCGGCACAGTCCTGGCCGTTGCTGTCCGCTACGGCTATGCCTCTGCTGAGGCGTTCACCCGTGCGTTCAAGGCCATGCACGGCCTCACGCCGTCTGAAGCGAGGCCGGCCGGCGCCGTGCTTCATTCCCAACCTCAGCTGAGGTTCCACCTGCGAGTCGAAGGGAATACCGACATGAAACACCGTATAGAAGACAAATCCGCTTTCCGCCTCATTGGCCTGAAAGCCCGCGTCCCCCTGGTCCACGAAGGACCCAACCAGGCCATCATCGAATTTCAGCGGGGCCTGGACCCCGCTGTCACCCAGCGCCTGCTGGGGCTGTCAGACATGGAGCCGGCGGGCCCGCTGTCCGTCACTGACAACATCGATGAGCAGCGGAGCGAGGGAAGCGGGCTGGACTACTGGCATGCCGTGGCGTCCAGCCAGCCGGCACCGGAGGGGTTTGACGTCCTGGACATTCCAGCGGGCCTGTGGGTGGTTTTCGAAACCGAGGGGAGTTTCCCGGAGGTCCTGCAAAGCATGTGGGCGGACGCTGCTACTGAGTGGTTTCCGGCCAACCCGTACAGGTGGGCACCGGGGCCGGAATTGCTCAGCGTCCAGGCGGAGGAAGGGGGCAACCGCGGCCGCGGACAGCTCTGGATTCCGGTGGAGCGGGAAGAACCAGGCGATCGCTAGGACCAGGCTGGGGGCCCGGCTTCGAGGAACCGCAGGATCTCCTCCAGCGGCAGCACGGCTTGCCGGTATTCGCGGGTGAAGACCCGCAACACCGACTCGGCGGCCTCGGCGTTCTCCGTGCCGGTGGCCTCTGCAGCATAGATCACCCTGATGTTGTGGGCGAAGGCGTCGGCCGCAGTCTGCGCGATGCAGTTATGGGCGGAGATTCCGGCCAGGATCACAGTGTCCACCTCCCAGTTCCGGAGCCGCATGGCGAGGTCTGTCCCGAAGAAGGCGCTGTCCCGGGTCTTAAAGAGCCGGGGAAGGTCGGCAGTGAGCAGGCCGGGTACGAACTCTGCCTGCCCACTGCCCCGGAAGATGAAACCTTGATCGTCGTCCAGCATATTCAGGCTCCACGTGGATTTGTCCCGTTCATGCACGGTTCCCACCAAGAGCACGTATGCGCCCGCTTCACGCGCTGCGCTGGTCAGGGAGTTGCAGGCAGCAACAACTTCTTCCTGGCGCGCCTTCAATGCGGGGTCCTCGAAGTAAGCGTTCTGCATGTCGATGACCAGCACTGCAATCATGGGCGCCCTCCGGCCAAGCGGTTCACAATCCCTTGCCTCCCGTCACAGGAAGCACGGCTCCGGAAATGTAGGAGCCTTCATCTGAGGCAAGCAACACGTAGGCCGGGGCCAGCTCAGCAGGCTGCCCGGCCCTGCCCAGCGGCGTGTCCTGGCCGAACGTGGGAAGCTTGTCCGGCCATTCCGTAGCGGGAATCAGCGGGGTCCAGATGGGTCCCGGGGCCACGGCGTTGACCCGGATTCCCTTGGGCCCCAGTTCTTCGGCCATGGCCTTGGTGAAGGCCACCTGGGCAGCCTTGGTCATGGCGTAGTCCACCAACTGGGCGGAGGGGTTGAAGGCCTGGATAGAGGCCGTGACAATGATCGATGCTCCTGGCCTCAGGTGGGGAATGGCCGCCTGCGCAGTCCAGATGAGTGAGTACAGGTTGGTCTTGAAGACGCGGTCGAACTCCTCCGTGGGGATGGTTTCCAGGCCTTCACGGTTCTTTTGGTAAGCGGCGTTCAACACCACCACGTTGAGACCGCCGAGTTCCTGCACGGTCCGCTCCACGATCTCGGCCGCGAACGCCTCTTCCCGCGCATCACCGGGCAAGAGGAGCACCTGCGAGCCGCACTCACGGATCCATTCCGCCGTCGACCTTGCGTCTTCTTCTTCCTCCGGCAGGTAACTGATGGCCACCTTCGCGCCCTCGCGGGCGTAGGCGATAGCCACAGCGGCGCCGATCCCGGAGTCTCCGCCCGTGATAAGCGCGGTTTTGCCTTGCAGCCGGCCGTGTCCCACGTAACTCTTCTCGCCGTGGTCCGGCTGCGGATCCAAGGGCCGGGTCAGGCCCGGTTGTTCCTGCTCCTGTTGTGGGAACTCGCCGGAGTGGTATCCGCGACGGGGGTCCGCCGGCGGAGAGGTGAGACGGTTCTGTGGCTGGCCGGAGTTGTCCGGATCATGATGAGTCATGATTGTTCCTTACCCGCATTCGGCGCCGCCTAACCGCGCTGACCGCTTCTCTCACTTACCGCTGAATCCGTATCCGCCCTTCCCGACATAACAGTCCGGAAAAGCTATGTCCGCAGGGTCCGCGCCTTGACCATCAGGAACAGGCCGTACGCGATCAGCCCCACTGCCACGGCAGCCAGCAGGTACACCCCGTAGGGCTGCTCCCTGAGCGCCTTCAAACCGCCGTCGAGCCCGGTTGACTGTTCGGGTTGGGCCCGCACCGACGCGATGACCACCAGCAGGCCCACCAGGAAGAGGGCGATCCCCTTGGCGATGTACCCCACCACGCCTACCCCCATTTGGAACTTCTTCACCGAACTGTTGGAGGACAACGTCAGGTCCTTGGTGAATTTCCGGCGGAATCCCCGCACTGCGAAAACGATTCCCGTGATGGCGATGCCGGCACCAACGGCGACCAGCAGAAACACCCCAAACGGGGCCTTGAGGAGCGTGACGGTGAAGTCACTGCTGGACTCCCGGCTGTTCTGGCCCTTGCCGGCAATGAAGGAGACGATGGTGGTGGCGAGAGCGGCGAAGACGATCGCCTGCCCTATGGCGGACAGCTTCTTGGTGATCTTGTCCGAGCCGTTCCGGTGGCCAAGGATGGCGTTTCCCAGTTGCCACAGTGCCAGCGCGGCGCAGGCAGCGAAGCACGCCCAGAGCAGCAGCGGCCCATAGGGCTGGCTGGCTAGGGACGTCACGGCCCCGCTGACATCGGCTTCGCCGCTGCTTCCGAACGCCAGTTGGAGGGCAATGACGCCAATGAGCACGTGCAGGATTCCGCTGACCACATACCCGCCGCGCGCAACAGCGGCAAAGGCCTGCGAATTCGACGCTTCCTCAGCCACTTCGGCGGCCTTCTTCATCTCTTCCTTGATGACAAGCCTCCTTATTTATTGAGCTGCATCCATCGTCCCTTAAAGGACGCCGGGCAGGGTACCTCCCGGATGGGGGAGGTGCCTGCCCGCTTTAAAGCTCCAGGTTTCTGGGTCAGTACGACCCTTTTAGAAACCGACCACCGACTGCGGCCAGATGCTGCGCAGTCCTACGCCCAGCGGGTTGAACTGCTCACGGACGGCCACACGCGTCTGGCCGAGAACCTCGCCGGCATGCCGGACGGCCTCTGCGGTGCCTGACAGGGCGTCATGAACGACGCTGGCGTTCTGGGACTGGGTGGAGATCTGGTCAGTCATTTGGGTGGTCCTTCCTGGAAGCTCCGTCAGCGGTTGGCTGATGTTTCAACCATCGGACGGAGCCCTCAAGAAGGGCGCCGGGTCATCTCAAGATTCGCTCAAGATTCCGGGCCGGCACATTAGAGGGCGAACTCCACTTCCAGCACCTGATCCGGGCCCAAGGCGAGGCGGGCGCTGACGCTGGCGCCGTCGTCGAACAGCTCAAAAGCGGGAGGAGGCCCGACGGCGGGAGGAACCCAGACAGGCGGCTCGCCGCCGAGGTACACCAGGGAGGCGAAACAGCTGCGCTCCCCGGACAGCCTGCCCTCCAGATAGCGGCAGCTGGCAAAGGCGCCAAAAGGGGACACCCCATGGCCCTGATACGTGCCGCTGTCCGTGTAGCCGTGGAGCGGCCAGATGGCTGTGTGCAGCCGGCCGTCAGCAAGGACGCCGCTGCTTGGCATCGGCTGATCACCCGCGAGCGCGTATCCGCCGTCCCGGACCGCGAGGATGGAGCTGTCCGGCGCCTCCACTGCGTGCACCCGTAGTTCGTATCCGCCTGCAGCGGCGGTCCCCGTCGCGGCGCGCCAGTCCGAATCAGCGGGATCCTCGGCATCGTTCCACACCGGGGCGTGCCAACTGGCTGCTTGCCCCGGCCCCGCAGGCAGCCGGTGGATCCGCGAGCGCCGGCTTGGCGTCCCAGCATCGTTGAGGAGGGCGAAGTGGTTGTCGACGGGGTGCTCCGTGAACAGCGGCGCCGTATGGCTTGAATAGGCGAGGCGGCGGTAGAGGGGATCATCCGGGCCGGGCGCATAGTACTTGTCGCTGCCATGGTTGAGGAGGCGGGCGATGCCGTCCGCAGCAGTGGAGTGGAGCAGGTAGTTGGGGGCCTCGGCATGCTTTAATCCGTCTGCGGCTTCCAGGGGCGAAGGCTCCTCAACGGCGGTCCACACCGGGTGGTCGGCGGGAAGGAGCAGCCCGACGAATGCCTTGGAGGTCCAGTACGGCGAGGCCGGCCCGGAGTATTCCTGGGTCATCGGTTCAAAAGCGCCGAGCCATCCCAGTGACGGCAGGCCGTCGTCGTAGGCTCCGTTGTCGAGGAAGTACTTTGCTGCACCGCTGGCGATCCTGCGGGTCTGGCCGGGGGCGAGCGGCGTTGCGCCGATCGCCTCCCCCATGAAGAGGGGCGCGACGGCGGCGTAACGGTAGATCAGGGAGCGGCCTTGGAACATCGGGGCACCGTTGGCGCCGAAGAACCTGACATGGTCCTCCAGGAAGGTGGCGAGGCGGCGGCGGGAGATTTCAAGCCGGTGATCGGCTTGTGGATGCCGGCCGGCAGCAAACTCGGCCCACAGGATGGGGTACAAGTGCATGGCCCAACCGCAGTAGTAGTCGAAGAAGTCGCCGGTGCCGTCGTTGTCTCCGTCCCGGTACCAACCTCCGCCCGCATACCAGTCGTCCAGCCTGTCCAGGCCATGCCCTATCTGGGCTGCGTTGTACTCAAAGCCCGCACCGGCCAGGAATTCGGCGATCATCACTTGGAAGAGCACCCAGTTGTTGTCCACACAGGTGCTGCGCGAGGAACCCCGCAGCCAGGCAGCCACCCGATCCTGTTGCGCAGCGGACAGCGTGTCCCACAACCAGGGCTTGGTGAGCTGGAGCCCCAGGACCACGGAGGCGGCTTCCACCATGGGTTGGGAGCGGTCGGTGATGGGCAGCCACGCTTCAGGCCCGTTGTTCTGCGTGCCGTGAAGCAGGCCCTCACGGTAAAAGTCCAGATGCCCGAAGGGGTCGCTGCCCTGCTCCCCCGCCACCCGGAAGGCCGCCAGCAGGAACGTCCGCGCGAAGCCCTCCAGGCCATCGGACACAGCTCCCGACGAAGACGGGCGGCCACCCAGCCGGATGGCCGCCTTCAGCGGGGAGAAGTGGGGGCGCACCGCGAGCAACTGCTGATCAGCGAAGGCTACCCAGTGTTCCCGGGTCCAGCCCGTGATGGGGCTGAGGTTAAAATCCGGGGCGGGCATGGTGATTGCGGTTGCCATGATTCTCCTGCAGGGGCACGTAGTAGTAGCCCCACCACACTAGGAGTTCCACCCTTCGCATGACGCGAGTTGAACAATAGTGAACCCGACGCCAGGCCTACTGCATGAGGCGCTCGATGTCGGCAAAGCCCAGGCCCGAGGCAATCGCAAGGTCCGGAAGGCCCGCTCCCGCCGCCGTCGCGTTTCGCATGGCCCGTACCAGGCAATCCTCAGCCTCGTCCATTTCCCACTGCAACCCCTCCACCCTGGCGGCAGCTGTCCACACTTCGTCCAACACTCCGGTTCTTCGGGCCGAAGCGGCCTCGGTGATCAGTACTGGGGGCGTTACTTCGAGGGAAGCTCCACCTTGCGATTCCCTCACAACTACTGCAGTCACTTGGTGCCTTCCCGTGTAAGAATGTGTCTCGACAAACTAGTTATATGTGAATCTAGCTAAATTGGCGAGTTGCGGTGGGGGTGATGCACATCACTAAAACTCGAGCGTGAGGAATCCCTGCATCGGCACGTCTTATTCATGACGGCGCACACCAAGCGCTGCAACCAACGGACAGGAGCAATCGCCATGACAATCCAGACGCACACCCCCGCAGATGTCCCGGCCAGGAACACCACGGGGGGCGACAACCCCACAGCGGCCCATGACACCACCACTCCTGCACTGAATAAGGGCAAGGATGGCCGCGGGGCCACCACGGTTGCCGACGGCGTCGTCGCCAAAATCGCCGGCATCGCCATCCAGGAAATCCCGGGCGTCCACGCCCTCGGCGGCGGTGCTGCCCGCGCTATCGGCAACCTGCGCGAGAAGGTGGGCCAGAAGGACCTCACCCAGGGCGTCAGCGTTGAAGTGGGCCAAACCCAGGTGGCCGTAGATGTCACCCTGGTTGTTGAGTACCCGCACCCGCTCCAGGAAGTAGCGGACAACGCCCGCGACGCCGTCTACACCGCCATCGAGGACCTGGTGGGCATGGAAGTGACCGAGGTCAACATCACCATCACCGACATCCACGTTCCTTCCGAGGACGAAGACGCAGACGACGCCGGGCGCGAGCCGAGGGTCGCATGAACCCCACCATCGCCGGCATAGCCATCGGAGCTGTCCTGGCCCTGGCAGGGTTGGCCTTTGGTTTCTGGGGCCTCCTGCTGACGGCACTGTTCATGGGTGCCGGGGCCGTGCTGGGCCGTTCCGCCGAGGGAAAGCTTGACCTGCGTGGCGTGCTGGATGCACTGCGGGGCAAGCGCTCCTCATCATGAACCGCGCCGGAACGAACCGCGCCGGACATACCCGCATCACCCAGCACGCCCTCCGGAAAACCCTGGAAGCCGTCACCGCCCAGGCGTTCCGGGTGGGAGTGGGAAACGTGGCAGCCGAGCTGGAGGACGATGCCGGCAAGCTCGGAGTAAGCCTCTCCGTCAAGCTGTCGCTCGCGCCGCTTCCGGGCCCGCGGAAAACCACAGCCACCGTCTTTCAGCAGGCTCAAACAGCACGAACACAACTGGTGTCCCGCGGCCTGGAGCTGACCGGGCTCGAGATCGGCCGGGTGGATATCCGCCTCGCCGGAGCCAAGGAGCAGCCCCGTACCAAGGAACACTCCACGGAACGACTCAAGGAAAGGAGGGTGCTTTGAACCAGGACCGAACCCAACGGCGGATGATCCGTCGGGAAACGCACTCTTCGCGGGCTCTTCCGTCCATCCTTTCCGCCTGCATCCTCATGGTCGTCTTCCTCTGGCTCGCAGTGGAAGCCGTGCTGTGGATCCTTAAGGACCAGGCGTTGCTGGCAAGCCCCGCACAGATGCTCCAGTGGCTCGTGGACCTTCCGGTCACCACAGTCCCGGTGGGAATGGCAGCTGCGGGAGCGGGCCTTGGAATTCTGGGTCTGCTGTTGCTGGGACTTGCCGTGGGCAAGGGACGGAAGGCCCGACGCTCCTTGGCGAGCCGGCGCGCCGCCGTAGTGGTGGACGACGACGTGATCGCCGCAGCTCTCTCCAGCACCACCCGGCTCGCCGCCGGCCTGGCCCCCGGGCAGGTGACCACCACCGTCGGTGGACGGTCCGTACGCGTCCAGGTGCGTCCGACGTCGGGCGTTCCGTTGGACCTTGAGTCCGTGACAACAGTGGTCGACGGCGAACTGGCCGCCTTTGCGCTGGACCGCCGGACCTCATCTGATGTCCAGGTATTGAACCAAGGAGCAGTGGGGCAATGAGGCAAACAAACCGTGCACTGAACCGTATCCTGCTTGCGATCCTGGGCCTTGCACTGCTGGGAGCCGGTGGCGCAGTCATTGCAGCTGGCACCATGCCGGGAGCAGCGGATACCTGGACAGCAGTGGCATCGTCCGTCCGCGAATCCGCCAGGAACCTCGTGGGCGCCGCACCTCTACCGGACCCCGTCCGGAGTTGGTGGCTGGTGGCAGGAATCGCCGTGTTGCTTGTGGGGATCGCCCTCAACGCAGCCTGGCTCGCCTCCCAAGGCGGAGGACGCACTCCTCGCCTCGCCGAGCAACTGGACGGGACGGTCGCAGGCAACGGACCCACGGGGACAGGCGGGGCCCGGGGCCGGACAGTGGTGGATGTCAGCCTGGTCTCCACAGCCCTCCGGGAAGCCCTAAGCGGGAACCGCGACGTCCTTGCCACGTCCGTTTCGGCGTGGGAGTCACGGCGGGGAACCGCCCTCCGGCTCCGCGTGGAAGCCCGCAAGGGAAGCTCGCCACGCGAACTTGCCGACACTGCCGAAGAACTCATCCGCGAAATAGATGCCCTGCTGGGACATCCCATCCCCGTCCTGATCCGAATTACCATCGGCGCCCGAACCCAGGTGTCAGGATCCCGACGTGCACGGTAACCGCTGGAACGCACTTCTCTCCACTCAAACCATGCGCGGCACCACAGAGCACGCGCACTGAAAAGAAAAGGGAACACCATGGGAATCAACGACAAGATCAACAACGCTGCCACCGAACACCTCGGCGCTGCCAAGGAAGGTGCCGGAAAACTGACCGGCGACCAGTCACTGGAGCGCGAAGGCCAGCACGATCAGGCCCAGGCAAAGCTCCAGCAGGCAGGCGAGAAGGTCAAGGACGCTGCCGCCGACATCGGAGACAACATCAAAGATGCGGCCCGGAAACTCAAAGAGGGTTTCACCGGGAAGTAGGCCCCTCCCGGGCCGGCCCCTTACCGATGGCGGGGCCGGCCCCTTTCCTCCACTAACCTCGACCCCACTGGGAAGGCAGAACGTGACTGGTTCACCCGTGGCGCAGCACCAACTGGACCTCGTTCCGGATGCCTTGCTGGCCGGCCGGGCAGCAGACGGTGACACGGCAGCGTTCGAAGCGCTTGCCCGTCGCCACGGCCCTCTGATGCGGGCCACCGCCCGCCGGTTGACCGGCAGCCTGGCGGACGCCGATGACGTGGTCCAGGAAACACTGGTGCAGGCCTGGAAACAGCTGGACACCCTCCGGGAGCCTGCCGCCGTCAAAGGCTGGCTGTTGAGGATCCTTGGCAGCCGCAGCATCGACCACCTCAGGAAACGACGCCACCACATGGATCTGGACGACGTGGAAAACCAGCGCGATGACAGCCCCCGGACGAGAACCCAGGATCCGGAAAACAACGCAGTCAATGCCTCCCGGGTGGAAGCCCTCAAGGCCGCACTGGCCGCACTCCCCGAGGAACAACGACGCTGTTGGGTACTCAAGGAGTTCAATGACCAGAGCTACGAAGAGATTGCGCTGACGTTGAACATCAGCCCAGCCAGTGTCCGCGGCCGGTTGGCCCGGGCACGGATCACGCTCGCACGCACCATGGAGGAATGGCGATGAACACCCCCAGCGACACCCTCGAATGCGGGCACAGCCTTGCGGATCTCAGTGCCTACCTGGACACGGGACAGATTGATGATCCAGCCCACCTGGAGAGGTGCCCCGAATGCCAGGCCGCGTTGGCCTCCTTGCGCCATCTCTCCCAACTCGGCGGAGAGTTGCTCCGGTCCGATGTAGCAGACGCGGGCTCAGGCAATGACGACTGGATGCAGTCCATCCTGGACAACCTGCGCCTGGAACTGCGGCCCGGACGGAGCATTCCCTTGCAGGCGGAACACCCGGATGACACGCTCTGGGAATCCGAAGGAGCCATCTCCGCCCTGATCCGGTCCGTGGCCGATGCACTCCCTGGAACAGCCGCCGGCAAATGCCGGCTGCAGGGAGAGGTGACCACCATGGGAGCCCCCATCACCGTGGAGGTGGAAGTGGCCGTGGTGTACGGACATCCCATGGAAGAACGCGCAGCCACCCTCCGCGACGAGCTGGCAAGGACCCTGGCAGCCCAGACAGAACTGAACATCCAAGCCATCAATATCACCGTGACGGACGTCCTTGAGCCGCCGGCACCGCCGGTCCAGCCCGCAGATACACCCGCCACCACCGGACCGCTGAGCACGGAGGACCAGCCATGACGGAGTTTTTGGAAGCCGCGAACACTTCCCCTTCAGGCGGGTCGGCAGCCCCGTCAACCACCCTGGCTGAGGAACTGCTCGTGCTCGTCCAGGCGGTGGAAGGGGTCCACTCGGTCTATCCCGCGCAGCCGTTGTGGCAGTCCATAGCCGGCGCCGCCCTGGCCGCGGTCACCGGCGAGACACTTCCCCTGATCGGCCTGGCGGGGACCGCCGACACACTGGCAGTGAAAGTCAGGATTGGCGTGGATGCTTCCCGTCCTGCTCCGGCTGTGACGCGCGAAGCAGCCGCCGCGATCCGCAGGCACCTTCTCCCCCGGGCCGCCGTCGTCGAGATATCCGTGGTGAAGCTGGGCAGTTAGCCGACAGGGTCCACGCAGCCGGGTTCTGGTTCATAATGAACAAACTGAACACAAGTGAACTTTATAGGCGGACACCTGCATGCTGACCGAGGATCGTCAACAGCTCATCCTGAGGGAACTCGCCCTGAACGGTTCCCTCAATGCCAGCGAATTCGCGGCGAAACTGGGCACCTCTGGGATGACCGTGCGGCGGGACCTCGCAGTGCTCGCTGAACAGGGCCTGCTCGAACGGGTCCACGGCGGCGCCATCCCGGTGGGCGGCAAGCCGTCGGCAGGACCCGCTACGCAGCCCTCCACGTCCTGGCGGCCTGGCGGGAGGCGGCCTTTGGCCACCATCGGGATGATCGTGCCGTCGGCGTCGTACTATTTCCCGGGCGTCATTCGCGGCGCCGAAGCCGCCGCGCAGGAAGCAGGCGTCCGCTTGGTGCTGGGCGTCACCAACTATTCAGACGCGGAAGAGCGGCGGCAGCTGCGGCGGCTTTACGAACACGGCGTGGATGGAATCCTCATTACGCCCAGCGGGCAATCGTTGGCAGGTACCGAAACACTGGACCTGCTGGCCGAGGCAGAGGTGCCGGTGGTAGTGGTGGAACGGTCCATCGACGACGCCTTGGACCACGGCCGGCTCGAAGCCGTGCGGAGCGACCATGTCCGCGGCTCGGAAATCGCCGTGAACCACTTGTTGGGCCTGGGCCACCGGAGAATCGCCATTTGCCTCCGTGAAAACAGCCCCACCGCCCCGCAACTCATCGATGGCTTCCACCTGGCCATGCACCGTGCCGGACATGCCCGCGACGACTCGATGGTGCGTGCCATGTCCCGCGCCCAAAACGATCCCCAGGCCCACCGTGAACTGGTGGACCGGATCCTGGATTGGTGCGGATCGGCGGAGGTGACGGCCGCTGTTGTCCACACCGACGAGGACGCGCTCCAGTTCGTCAGTGCCTGCCTGGAACGGCAGATCCGCGTGCCGGAGGACTTCGCTATCGTTTCTTACGACGACGAGATCGCCGCCCTCGGCGCCGTCCCGCTTACCGCTGTGGCGCCGCCAAAATACGACGTCGGCCACCAGGCTTTGGTGATGTGCCTGAGCCGCATCGGGGCGCGGCGCGGAAGCACGTCCGCGCTGCAACGGGTGAACCTGTCCCCGGCGCTGGAGGTGCGCGGCTCCACGCAGGTGTAGCCTGCCCACACCTGCGATTCGACTGTTTACTTCTGTTCATTTTGTTGATGATGTTCACTTTTGTGGATTTCATGGTGCCTAGTCCGAAAGTGCCCCCAGAGCACCACGACTTTCGCATCGTGAACTTCAAAGGAGAACAGAATGAAGCGTCGCCAGCTTCTGCTTGGAGCAGCCAGCCTCATGGCCAGCGCTGCACTCGTCACCGGCTGTGGCAGCACCACGGCCGCCACGCCGACCCCCACCCTGGTGGAAGACCCCAGAGGTAACATCACGTTCTGGTCCTCCATGGCCGGTATGGACAAGGTGGCGGAAGCGTTCAACGCCAGCCAGGACAAGATCAAAGTCACGTTTGAAACCATCCCCAACGGCGGAGCCGGCGGTTATGCCAAGCTCTCCACTGCCATCACCGCAGGCAACGGCCCGGACGTCGCCACCATCGAATATCCGCAGTTGCCCCAATTTGTCAGCAACGGCCAGCTACAGCCTCTTGACGGCTACATCAACAAGGCTGAAACCGTGGACAAACTCACGGATGAAACCAAGGCCCTGGTGCAGTTTGGCGAGCAGACCTACGCACTCCCCTACGATGCCGCGCCGATGATCATGTGGTACCGCAAGGACATGCTGGACAAGGCCGGAGTCTCCACACCCAAGACCTGGCAGGAGTTCGAGGAGGCCGGCAAGAAGCTCAAGGCCGTTGCCCCCGAAGCGCATTTGGCCAGCTTCAACCCGAACGAGGCTGCGCTGACTGCTGCGCTGTCCTGGCAGGCGGGCGGCAAGTGGTTCGGCACCGAAGGCGACAGCTGGAAGGTTGGTGTTAACGACGAAGCCACCCGGAAAGTCGCCACGTACTGGCAGAAGCTGATCGACCAGAAGATCGTCAAAGTCCAGCAGTCCTTCAGTGACGAATGGTCCGCAGACCTGGCGAGCGGCGCCGTCGTCGGAGTCCTGGGTGCCAACTGGAGCGCCACCGGTATCCAGAAGCGGACGGAGGCCAGCGGCCAAAAGGGTCAGTGGATCGCTGCCGAGGTGCCCAACTGGGGCACTCCGGCGGACGCGTTCTACGGCGGCTCCAGCTTCAACATCACCAAGAGCAGCAAGAATCCGGCCGCCGCGGCGAAATTCATCGAGTTCCTTGCCACCAGCAAAGAGGCCATCTCTGCCCGCGGCAACACCGGCTCTGCGTTCCTTGCCTACCCGGGCCTGACCCCTGTGGCGCAGAAGGCCTTCGATGCCAGCTACTTCGGCAACGACATCTACGAGGTCTTCGACAAGGCATATTCCACCATCACGCCGGGCTGGCAGTGGGGTCCCAACTGGGACATCACCAACACCGCGCTCAAGGACGCCTACGGCACGCTGACCAGCGGCGGCAAGGTCCTGGACGCCGTCGATACCGCCCAGGACGCCACAGTGGCCGGGCTCAAGCAGAACGGCCTCTCCGTCAAGGAGTAGGCCCGCACGGTGGGGCGGCTCCGCACTTACGGAGCCGCCCTGCCAACGAGGAGAATCATCATGGCCGACCGTGCCACACCGTCCACAGCAACCACTTCACCCACACCGCACAAGGCAGCCACCGCCGTGGAGCCTCGAAACCCGAAGAAACCCCGTGCAATGTCCGGAACCGGGGGCCGGACGGCTGCACTGTTCCTGACGCCGTTCTTCACCATTTTTGCCCTTGCCATGGTTGCGCCAGTGATCTACGCGATGGTGCTCAGCTTCTTCGCCCAGCAGAAGTCCGGGCTCGGCTTCGGTGAGGCCAAGACCGCGTTTGTGGGCTTCGAAAACTACGTCCAGGTCCTGCAGTCCGAGAGCTTCGTTGGCGGCATCGGACGCCTTGTCCTGTACTGCCTGCTCTACATCCCCTTGATGATGGGCGGCGCCCTGGCATTTGCGCTGCTGCTGGATTCGGCCGTCGCGCGGGCCAGGAAACTGTTCCAACTGCTCGTCTTCCTCCCCCACGCAGTGCCCGGCGTCATCGCCGCATTGATCTGGGCCTACCTCTACACACCCGGAGTCAGCCCGATCGTCTCAGTCCTGGAAACCGGCGGAATCTCGCTGAACTTCCTGGACAACCAGCTGATCCTGCCGTCCATCGTGAACATCGCCGTGTGGGAGTGGACGGGCTACAACGTCATTGTGCTCTTCACTGCCCTGCAGGCAGTGCCCCGGGAAATCCTGGAAGCTGCCCGTGTGGACGGC
The DNA here is from genome assembly GCF_037402035.1 of Paenarthrobacter sp. CCNWLY172. Taxonomy (NCBI): domain Bacteria; kingdom Bacillati; phylum Actinomycetota; class Actinomycetes; order Micrococcales; family Micrococcaceae; genus Paenarthrobacter; species Paenarthrobacter sp. CCNWLY172. The sequence goes on along the minus strand of NZ_JBBEGB010000019.1, from coordinate 27,425 downwards.
GCAGGAGAGATCCGTGCAGCCATGAGCATCAAGCTGCCTCTGATCCTCCCGGCGCTGAGCGTGATCATGCTCTTCACCGTGATCGGCACGCTGCAGCTCTTCACCGAGCCGAACATCATCTCCAAGGCCACGGCATCAGTAACCAGCACGTGGGTGCCCAACATGTGGGCCTACGACGCCGCGTTCAACCGCCACAACCTCAACCAGGCCGCGGCTGCCTCCATCATCATCGCGCTCATGGCCGCAGTCCTGTCCTGGGCCGTGACCCGCTTCAGTTCAAGGAACACAGCATGAGCACCTCCACGATGTCCCGCACCCCAGCCGAAGCCCCCGCGCCGTCACAGGGCAGGCGCCGGCACGCCCGCAACGGCGGCTTCGCGAGCACGTTCACCGTGAATGCCCTGCTCATCCTGGGCTGCGCCTACATGGTGCTTCCCGTGGTGTGGCTGTTCTTCGCCTCCACCAAAAACACTGCGGATCTCTACGGAACAGCCGCCTACGCTTTTGGTGAACCGGCCTTCTTCGAGAACGTCCTGGCGGTCGTGAACCAGGACGGCGGGATGTTCCTCCGCTGGATGGCCAACTCCATGTTCTACGCCGCCTTCGGAGCAGTTCTTGGCGGCCTCATCTCCGTCATGGCCGGTTACGCATTCGACAAATTCCAGTTCCGCGGCAAGGATTCGTTCTTCGGGATCGTCTTGGTGGGCGTGCTGATTCCCAACACGGCCACGGTTCTGCCCATGTATCTCTTGGCCTCCGTTTTCGGCATCACCAACACCATCTGGGCCATCCTCATCCCGGTGCTCTGCAACCCGTTCGGGGTGTACCTGGCCAGGGTGTATTCGGCGGCCTACGTTCCTGCCGAGACCCTGGAGGCAGCCCGCGTTGACGGAGCCGGGCCCATCCGGTCCTTTTTCTCTTTGGGCCTTCCCATGATGATGCCCGGGTACATCACCATCGCCCTGTTCCAGTTTGTGGGCGTCTGGAACAACTTCATGCTCCCGCTGGTGATGCTCCAGGACCAGAAGCTGTTGCCCGTCAGTGTGGGTATCTCCATCTGGCAGGGCTATTCCATCCCCCAGCCCGAATTCACACCTATGGTCATTACCGGTTCCTTGCTCTCGATCATCCCGCTGCTGCTCGCGTTCGTCATGTTGCAGCGGTTCTGGAAGTCCGGCCTCACAGCAGGGAGCGTCAAGTGAACTTGAACGTTGCCTTGGCCATGCCGTCCCACACAGCACGGGCGGTGTTCCCGCCCAGGAGCCTGGATCCCCTGGAGCCAGCACTGACGCTGCTGAGCCGTGACCCCATTCAGGACTTCACCACTGCGGAAGGCCGCGCCGTATTGGCGGAGGCCGATATCCTCATCACCGGTTGGGGGTGTCCGATGATCGACCACACCGTGCTGGATGCCGCACCCCGTCTGCGCTATGTCCTGCATGCCGCGGGCAGCGTCAAACACCACATCGGTGACGCCTGCTGGGAACGGGGCATCCAGGTCAGCTCCGCCGCGGACGCCAACGCCATCCCGGTGGCCGAGTACACCGTGGCCATGATCATCCTCGCCAACAAGCGCGTCCTCCAGATCGCCCGCGCCCTGCACACCACCCGGACCGACGTCCTGGCTGAGCAACTCTTCCCGGACATGGGCAACTACCGGAAGCGGGTCGGCATCATTGGGGCCTCGAAGATCGGCCGGCACGTGATCAGGCTGCTGGCTCCGTACGAGCTGGAGGTAGTGGTGGCCGACCCTTACCTATCCCCCGAGGAAGCGGCCGTCCTCGGCGTCGGGCTCGTCAGTTTGGAGGAGCTGGTGTCAGGCAGCGATGTGGTCAGCCTCCATGCGCCGTCGTTGCCCTCCACCAGGAACATCATGGACGCGGGGTTGATCGAGCGGATGCAGCGGGGCACCACGTTCATCAACACCTCCCGCGGCGAACTGGTGGACCAGGATGCACTGCTCGCACGGATAGAACGCGGCGACCTCTACGCGGTCCTGGACGTGACCACCCCGTGGGTGCTGCCCGCCGAATCCCGCTTCTACACGCATCCCAACGTGCTGCTCACCCCGCATGTGGCGGGGTCACTGGGCAATGAGCTGGAGCGCATGGCGGCGAGCGCCGTGAACGAGGCCCTGCGGTTGTCCCGCGGGGAAACGCTGCGGTTCCCGGTGAGGCTGGAAGACCTGGCGTTCACAGCCTGACCGCACCACAGCGCAGCCGAAACAGCGCACGACGGCGGCCTCCCGCCGTCGTGCGTTTGCCGCTTTTGCTGGTGGCCGGCTCAGCGCGCGTCATTCTTGGCTTGGCGTTGGGCGCTTTAAGACCCCTCGGAGGTTTCCCGGAGCCAGGAGAGAGCTTCCGTGTGGGAGGTGAAAAAGCGCGTGGGGCAGGGCGGTTCTTGGACGGCCAATTGGTAGTCGGCGAGCATGCGGTCCACGGGATTGTTCCCCAGCAAAGCAATCCTCGAGGCAGCGCAGGGTTCAACAAAGACGTCGCGGGCTGCGCGGCTAAGATGCGCGGTCTCGGCCATGGTCACCAAGAGGGGGTACCTGCTGCCTGCGGCGAGGTCGTTCACAGCCTCGACGGCGGCCCGCGCGTTGGCAGCTTCGATGCGGACCCCGGAATTCCACACCAAAAACATCACGTCGTCCGGTTCAAAGCCAATGACGTAGTCGCAGGGATCCTTCTCCTCCATGGAAGTACCTCCCTCTCTGTGGCGCTGCCCCCGGCGCCACGGTCTGACTCAACCCTGCACCCAGGGACAATCATGCCCTCTCATCCGAAAAGAGTGATCTTTGGGTGCTCGTCTGCCCTGGTTTCGGGTCAGTCAGGCGGAATCAACACCTCAACCTGCCGCTGAAGAGTCCGCGTTCTCGGGTTCCTCCGCTGCTGTCTGCGCATACGAGGCCGAGACACGCCGGTAGACCGGGGTCAGGAAGGCAAGCAGCGCCACGGCAATCATGATGAGGCCGGCCACCAGGAATACCAAGGCAATACCACGGGATATGCCCTCACCCAGCAGCGGTTCCAGTTGTGCTGCCCCCTCGGACGAACGGGCGTAGGGGATAATCCAGAACTGGGCGATCGGGGCAATGAGGAAGGCGGTGATGGGTGCGGCCGCCGACTCGAATGCCATGGCGAAGCCGAACACCCTTCCTTGGCGGGTCAGCGGAACCACCTTCTGGATAACTGTCTGCTCGGCTGCTTCCACTACCGGAACCAACGCCATGTACAGCCAGATCCCCACAATGTAGAGCCAGGCCCATTCCCGCAGCGTAAACACGGCACCGATGAGGCCCATCAGCCCCACCGCGATGAGCATGGTCCGCAAGGGGTTGGGTCCCAGGCCAAACTTGCCGATCAGCGCGCCGCCCACCACAAACCCGGTGGCTCCTATCGCGAAGACGGTTCCCCACATCTCCACGGAGAACATTTCCAGGCCGTAGGGGTCCATCAGCGCCATGTAGACGCCGCCGATGAAGTTGTTGAACGTGGAGAAGAGAATCAGTGCGAACAGTCCGGAAATTGCCATAACGGCAGCCCAAGAGCCGCGCAGGTCGAATCCACCTTCGGCGTCGGAGGCGGCTGCCCGTACTTCTTCCGGCAGGCGCAGCGTCAGCAGGTGTCCGAAGGCCAACGCCGTAAGCACCAGGGCGACAACCACGGTCCACCCCATGCCCAGCAGCCCCACGGACAACCCGGACAGCACCGAGGTAACAATGAACATGAGCCCCTGCACCATACCCACCAGCCCGTTGGCGTTGGCCCGGCGGTCAGGCTCTATCAGGATGGTGACCGTGGTGGACAGCGCGATGTTGCGCATGTTCTCCACCACCGCGCCGATCAGGATGATCATGGTGAAGATCCAGAACCAGGGCTGTGTCAGGTCAAGCAGGGCTTCCTCCGGTGTCAGGAGGAACATGACCCCGGACAGCACGAACATCACAAGGGTGAACGCGGCGGCGAACCGCATCACTGCCAATTTCCTGTAACGGTCCACGAAGGTTCCGAAGCTGATGCTGGAGAGGGCAATCAACAGCATGTAGGCGCCGCCGATTACCCCCGTGGCAATGACGTTGCGGGTCTCCAGGTACACCCAAAAGGTCAACGCGAACCAGAGATAGCTCGTGGTGATGTTGGCCATGGCTGTATTGACCAGGATCCCGGTGAACGTGCGGGATCTTTGTGCCGGGGTCCGTAGGGAGAGATCGATGTTGTCAGTAGACGCGGCGGTGGCCGGTTCCTGCTCGGTCATGCGTTCCAGTAAACCACCGGGTCCAACCTCCCGGTAGTATCGGCAGGGAATTCACGAGACGCTGGGGGGATTGTTTTTATGACGGAAATTCAGGGGCAGCTGTCCTTCACCAAGGACGCCGGCAGGGACTTGGAACTCCAGGAATACGGGCTCGACCCCGCCTTGGATTCGACGCTCCTGCCCAATGCCGCCGTCATGAGCGCCTTGCAGAACCTCGTGAGGCTGGCCACGGAGCTGTGCGGGGCGCCGTTTGGCGTGGTCAACATCATCAGCGCCGAGTACCAGCACCAGATAGGGGCCTGGGGCGTGGACCCGGGGGTTTGCTCCCGCGAAGACTCCATGTGTGCCAAGGTTTTCCTCTCCCGCGAGAGGACGGTGGTGGCGGACGCATCCAAGGATCCGCGCTTCGCGGACAATCCCTTTGTCACCGGGGAAATCGGCAAAGTCCGCTTCTATGCCTCGGTTCCCTTGCAAACAGAGTCCGGGTTCGTCCCCGGGACCCTGTGTGTTTTCTCTGATAAGACCCAGGAGCTGCGCCCCGAACAGGTCAGCATGCTGGAGGTCCTGGCCAAGCAAGTAGTGGAGTTGCTCGAGCTGCAGCACCGCACCGTCCAGTTGGACCGCACCTACACCGAGTTGAGGGACAGCAACGCCAAACTCGCCGGATTTGCGGGCCGCGTCAGCCACGATCTCCGCATCCCGTTGACCACCATCCTCGGCTACGTGGAATTGGTGGAGGATGATCCGGACGTGGAACCCGACAGCACTGCTGCGCGGTACCTGGACCGCATCGGTGCCAGCGGCCGCCGGATGCTCGGGATGCTCGAAGATGTCCTGAGCTACTCCCGCGTGGGCGGTGGCATCCAGCCCACCAACGTCTCCCTGCACGAGGTCACCCAGGAGGTTGCCCGGGACCTTGGCATCGAGAACGATGGCATCGTGGAGGTCCAGGAGCTCGGGCTCCACGCGGACCGCGGCCAGCTCCGCACCCTGCTGCAGAACCTCCTGTCCAACGCCATGAACTACCGCAGCCCGGACCGCGACCTCCGCATCCGGATCAGCGGCGTTTCCAACTACCATGGGGCCACCATCTACGTTGCGGACAACGGCAAGGGGATCGCCCCCGAGGACCGCGCCAAGGTCCTGGAACCGTTGGTACGCCTGCGGAGGCAGGGCGATGGCCCGGGTTCCGGCCTGGGACTTGCCACCTGCAGCAGCATCGCCAAAGCCCACGGAGGCGACCTCACCCTCGCGGAAACCCCGGGCGGCGGAACCACCGTGGCAGTGAGCTTTCCCTCCGGAAGTTGATGCACGACGGCGGCAGGTCGCCGTCGTGCGTTGGCCACCAGCGCTTGGACTACTTCCCGTTGCCCTTGCTGTTCTCGGACTTCTTGTCGTTCTTGCCCTCGCTTTTCTGGCCTGCGAGGTCCTTGCCTGTGAGGGGCGCCTGCTCAACGGCGGGCGGGTTGGCGGGCGCTGGAACCTGCTCCGGGCGGGTTGCCTCCGAGAGGTCCACCACTTCCGCCTGCACGCTCCCACCTGGCCCAGTCTCCGCAGGGACCGGATCCGCGATTACTGGATCCACGGGCGCAGCCGGGGCGGCAGGACTGCTTGGCTGCGGCTCGGCCTGCGATACGCCGGGATCAGCGGGCTGTGACGGATCGGCAGTGTTGTTGCCGGACGGATTGATCCCCTGCGAGAAAATCAGCAGCGCCAGCGGGATGGTGACGGCGGCTGCTGCGACACCCCTGACCGTCTTGGGCCGGCGCCTGCCGAAGTCAAGGATGCTGGTAACCGTCGCCTGCTTCCGGGTCGACGAACGCAGCGGACGCTTCGGAAGCACGGTCGGCAGCAACGCAGTCCTGCGGCCGGACTGGATGCCTTCTTTGGCCAGTGACTGTTCCACATGGTGGGCGCTGGGACGCTTGTCGGGATCCATGTCCGTCATGGCTTCCAGGAGCTCCCTCAGCGGGGCGGGCAATTCCATGGGGACCTGTGGCGCTCGATGCAGGCGCGCTGATGCCGTTTCAATGGGCGTCCCCGGATATTCTGCCTTGCCGGTGAGGCATTCAAGGAGCACCAGGCCCAGAGAGTAGATGTCGCTCGCCGGGGTCAGATGCAAACCCTGGGCTTGTTCGGGACTCAGGTACTGTGCCGTGCCCACGGTGAATCCGGTGGCGGTCAGGCGGTTGTCGTTCATCACCAGCGCCACGCCGAAGTCCGCCAACTTCACCGACTCCCCCAGCGCGTCGTCGTCGGATACCAGAATGTTGGCAGGCTTGATGTCACGGTGGATGACGCCCTGCTTGTGAACCTGGGACAGCGCCCCGGCCAACCGGATCCCTATGCGGGCGGTCTCAGGAACGGTGAGCGGTCCATCCGACAGCACGGCCCGCAGGTCCCGGCCTTCCGCCAGTTCCATGACCAGATAGGCGCGCTCTTCGTCGTTCCTGGTGTCCACGCCGGCATCGAATGCCGCCACGAGCCCTGGATGGTCAAAGGCGGCGAGGAGCCGCATCTCGTTTTCCTGGCGGGCCCGGAATGACTCGTCGCCTGAGCCGGGCAGGAAGATCTTGATGGCCACCTCGCGGCCCAGCAGCAGATCTGTCGCACGGTAGACAGCCGACATGGCGCCACGGCCAAGGACGGGCCCCAGCTGGTAGCGGCCGTCAAGTGTGTCGTCAATGGAATCAGGGACGGGGGAGTCCACAGCCTCGTCAATGGTGCCCACGAATGTCACGTCCTTCAGGCAAACCTGGAGCCCCGGACCCAAACGCTGTCCTTGCGTCACCAAGCAATGCCGTCAATCAAACTTTCACGATGGCCGCGCGGCCGACTGCTTCAGCCACGTGCGGCCCAGGCAAGGAGCCCGAACAGCATCATCCGGTTTCACCAGATAAGTCATCAGGATACTGATTAAGGAGCTGGAAGGGCAATGCGGAGTGCTGCGTTACGGCGGGAATCAGGCCTCGCGCACCTGATCCACCGCCGCCCGCAGCGTTCCCGCGGGCACGCCAAGGGACCATTCGGCAACATCGGCGACGAACCGAGTGAACGCTTCATAGTCGAAGGTTCCGGGGTTGTTGACGTAGGAGCCGACACCGTCGATCGCCACCCAGATCCGGATGCAGGCCGCGAAGGGGTCATCCACGACGAAGTCACCGGACGTCACGCCATGCTCAATGAGGGTTGTAAGCCGTGTCCGGTCCAGATATTCCTGGGCCAGCATGGCCTCCGCCAACGCTGGCGTGAAGCGGCAGAGGTGCCTCGCATTGAGCCAAAGCCGGGTGAGCTCCAAGGCGCCGCCGCCCTCGATGCGGGAAATCAGGTGGGCCATCCGGGCGAGCGGCGTTCCGCCGTCGGGAAACAACTCTTCCCGCTCTTCCGATACCGCCAGAACAAAGGCTGCGACCACCAGATCCTCGGCAGCGGGGTAGTAGTGGCTGATCAGACCGGGTCGCACACCCAATCGGTCCGCGACAGCACGGAGGGTTATCCGCTCGAGCCCCTCACTCAGGGCAATCGACGCGGCCTCGGCGAGGATTTCGGCACGGCGCTCGCCGGGTAATTTTCGAACGCGTTGGGATGTGGGGCTTGACACCATGCTCCTCAGTCTATTGGATTAGTGACCAATAGCACGTTGGTCGCATGACCAATAGCACCAATGGCCCGGTATCCCATCGTCGTGAGCCGGACCTTGCCCGAGAGGAACAGCGTTGTCCCAGCCCCATGTCACCGATCCGGTCAGCTACCCGGAACCCCTTGCCCATCCCGAAACCCGCGGCATCGAACTCATCGAAGCCTCCGAACGGCACGGCCGCGCCCGCGACCTCTTCCCCGTGTGGGCGGCCCCCAACGTCAGCGTCCTGAATTTCACCGTGGGTGCCTCGCTGATCCTGCTCGGCCTGGAACTGTGGCAGGCCCTTCTGGTCATTGTTGCCGGCAGCCTCCCATGGATCCTCACCGGGATCGTGGCCACCAGCGGCCCGGCCGCAGGAACATCCGGCTCCGTCATCACCCGCGCCATTTACGGAATCCGCGGCAACAGGGTTGTCGTCGCCTTCTTCGGCTGGTTCATTTCCGCCGTCTTCCTGGCCCTGAACTGGCTCGCCTCTTCCTTCATGGGCGCTGAACTCCTGGCACAGCTTGGCTTCACGGATCCCGTAGCCGGCCCGGTGATCGTCACCATCGTTGTTGCCGCGGTTACCGTGCTGGTAGCTGTTTTCGGCCACAGCCTGATCCTCCGCAGCTACCCCGTAGTGGCCTCGGTGCTGCTGGCCATCTTCCTGCTGGTCACAGTGTTCGTCCTGCCCCACGTGCAGTGGGGATATGCGGCTCCGGCACCATTGGAAGGAGCACCGCTGTGGTCTGCCGTGACCATTGGGATCGCCATCCTGGCCTCCACCCCGCTTTCCTACACCAACAGCCCGGATCTGGCCCGCTACCTCCCGGAGACCACCAAACGCTCCCACATCATCGCGGCCACGGCCTTTGGCGGCGCGTTGCCCTGCATGTTCTTCACGGCCGTGGGAGCTTTGCTGGCCACCGGCATCAGCCCAGCAGCCATGGACCTCGGCATCGAGTCGGCACTCCTGGCCCTGCTCCCTGCCTGGTTGGGACCAATCTTCGTGGTGGGGGTCATCATCAACACGATCTCGCTCAACGGCATGACCACCTACACCGCCAGCATGGCGTTCCAGTCCATCGGCGTCCCGATCAGGCGCATCCCTTCGGCCATCGTGGTGGGGGCCATCGGCACAGCACTGACCATCTACCTCGTCATGTCCACCAGCCTCCTGGACGCCGTCAACCTGATGCTGCAACTGCTGGTCCTGATCTCCGGCCCCACCATGGCCATCTTCGCCGTGGACGTCATCCTTCGCCGCAATCGATACAAAGGTGAAGACCTTTTCAACGAGAAACCGGGCGGCCCGTTCTGGTACAGCCGTGGCTGGCATATCCCCGGCTTGCTCGCGGTGGTCCTCGGCGCCACCGTGGCCTCGCTCTTCCTCACCAACGCCGTATGGACCGGACCCGTCTCGGCAGCCATGGGCTTCCTGGATCTCTCCGTACCCGTTTCCATGATCGTCACCGCCGGCGCGTACGTCGCCTTGACCCCTTCCCTGCGCCGCAGTACCACCACACCATCCGTCATCCAAGGAGCGCACGCATGACCGCCCCCACCGGCCACCACCCTGACCGCTATCCCGGCGCCACCGGCCAGCCGACGCTGGACACCTGGCAGGAAGGACCGCACAACCGTTGGACGTTCGCGCACCTTGGCGAGATAGTCCCGACGGCGGTAGTTGCCCGCCGCCGTCGGGACAACCGCGTTGCGGCTGCTGACAGCCTGGACGGACTGGGGCTCCCGGGCCTGAAGCGCCGGCTCGAAGAGACCTATACCGATGCCTTCCTGGTCCTGCATCACAACCAGGTCATCGGAGAGTACTACCGCCCCGGCTTCGCACCGGATGACCTGCACCTGGTGATGAGCGTATCCAAGTCCATGTGTGGCCTGGTGGTAGGGGCCCTGATCGATTCGGGAGAGATTATCCCGTCCGCCCGCGTGGTGGACTACGTTCCAGAGCTGGCCGGCTCCGCCTACGACGGGCCCACCATCCAGCACGTGCTGGATATGGCCATTCACCTCAATTACAGCGAGGACTATGTGGACCCAGCGTCCGAGGTTCAAACCCATGACCGCTCCGCAGGGTGGCGCACCCGTCGTCCCGAGGATCCCCAGGACACCTACGCGTTCCTGACCACGCTCACCGGCAACGGCACAGTGTCCGAATTCCAGTACTGCTCGGCCAACACCGATGTTCTTGCCTGGATCATCGAACGCGTCACAGGGCTGCGCTACTCCGAGGCGCTGTCCACGTATCTGTGGTCCAAACTCGACGCCGACCGGGATGCCACCATCACCGTGGATTCCGCCGGCTTCGGCTTCGCGAACGGTGGGGTCTCCTGCACCGCCCGGGACCTCGCCCGGGTTGGGCAGTTAATGCTCGACGACGGCAAAGGTCCCCTTGGCAGGGTGGTTTCCCCGGAATGGGTGGGGAGCATCCTCAACGGCGGGGACCGTGAAGCCATGGCAGACTCCTCTTTCACAGCCATCCACCCGCAGGGCTCCTACACCCGTCAGTGGTGGTGCACGGGCAACGGGAGAGGCAACGTCACCGGCATCGGCATCTACGGTCAGTACCTCTGGATAGACCCCGCCACCGATACCGTGATCGTGAAGATGTCCACCTGGCCTGAGCCCGAAAGCGAGCACCTCCACCAACTCCAAAACCAGTTGCTCCTGGACGTGAGCCATTCCCTGGACAGCCGGATTGCGGCAGAAGCAGCCGCCACGGAAGAAGCAGCAGCCGAAACAGCACCCGAAAGCAAGGACAACGCAGCGTGACCACCCAGCTCTACACCAACGCCCGCATCTTCACCTCCGACACCCGCCGCTGGGCCGAGGCCATCCTCGTCCAGGGCGGGCGCATCCTGTACGTCGGCGACGCCGATACCGCCGAACGCCTTTGCCCGGACGCCGAACTGGTGGACCTTGGAGGCCGCCTGGTGGTCCCCGGATTCGTGGACGGTCACGCGCACGTCGTAGGTACTGGAGAAGCCCTGGGACAGGTCAGCCTGTGGGGAGCCAAATCCGTGGAGGACATCCAGCAACGCATCAAGGCAAGGGCCACAGAACGCCCGGACGCTGACCGGATCCTGGCCACCGGCTGGCTGCACGGCGCCATTCCGGGCGGCGTGCCGGACGCGGCGATGCTGGACGCCGTAGTTCGAGACAAGCCCGTGTACGCCTTCGCCTACGACTTCCACTCCGTGTGGGTCAACACTGCGGCGCTGGCTGAACTCGGCATCGACCACCACACCGAGAACCCGCACGGCGGCACCATCAAGCGCGATTCCCGCGGGAACGCCACCGGCTACATCGACGAGAACGCCTTCTACGACATCGTGCTCCCCTACCTCGATGCCCAGGTCAGCGAAAACGAACACGAGGCCAGCATCGCCGCAGTCCAGCAGGCCTACCGCGAAACAGGCGTGACTACCGCCTGCGACATGGGCTTCAACGAGACCGACCTTGAGGCCTTTAAGCGTGCGGACAAAGACGGCACCCTGACCAGCCGGCTCATCGCCTACTGGAGGGTGAACAACGCGGGATCGGCCGAGGAGAACATCGCCCAGGTCCAGCGGGCGGCCGCGCTCGCCGTCGAGCATGAATCTCCTTTCCTGAGCGTGGTGGGCATCAAGGTGATCATCGACGGCACTATCGATGGCTGCACTGCCACCCTCGGGATGCCCTACGCCGATGGTTCGAATGCGGAACCGATCTGGAGCCTTGCCGAACTCGCGCCTGTGGTTGCCGCGGCAGACGCTGCCGGTTTGAAAGTTGCCATGCACGCGATCGGCGATGAATCCGTGCGGATCGCCATCGGCGCCGTGGAACACGCAGTGGCGGAGAACGGCCCCCGCGAACGCCGTCACCGCATTGAGCATCTGGAGTTGGCGGACAGGGCCGACGTCGATCGCCTCGCCGCACTGGGTATTACCGCGAGCATGCAACCGGTCCATGCTGATCCCGCCATCAGCGAAAACTGGTGCGCCAAGCTGGGCGATGACCGCGTGGAACGCGGCTTCCCGTGGCCTTGGATCACCGCTGCCGGCGCCCGGCTGGCTTTTGGCACGGACTCGCCCACCTCCCCGCACGCGCCGCTGCCCAACATGTACGTGGCCACCACGCGTGCCTCAGCCTTGGATGCCACGGCCGGAACCAACGTCCCGGACTTCGCCCTGCCACTGGCCGAATCGATCGAACACGCCACCCGTGATTCGGCCTGGACGTGCGGGGCGGAACACAACATCGGCCGCCTGGCTGCTGGGTTGTACGCGGACTTCGTGGTCCTGGACACCGACGTTTTCACTGCAGAAGCCCCGCGTGCGCTCCTGGACGCAAAGGTCCTGCGGACAGTGGTGGGCGGGCGCACGGTTTACGAACAGGACCCATCACCCGCCTGAAACCACCGCGCCGATCCAGAACGCCCGCTGCTCCGAATCACTGGCAAAGACCAGGAGCAGCGGGTGATCACGGAAGTTCTGCAGGAAGCGTCCCTACCGGGCAGCGCAGTTTTTAGGCGGGAGGTGATTCCCACCCAACTGGGTCCGTGCGCTGTACGCGTTCAGGAAGCCCCGAGGAGGCGTGACCACATCGCCGACGTCTACCTCCACGGTGCCGCGGGATCGTGGACAACCTTCCAACCACTGCTCCCCGGCTCCCGTGAACGCGACCAAATCCTCCTGGACCTGCCCGGCTGGGGTGACTCCACCGTAAATGCGCGGCTGGAGTCCGCTACCGTCGAGGCCATGGCGGATGCCGTGGTCGAGGTTCTGGACAGCCTCGGTTACCGCACGTGGAACCTGGTGGGCCACTCCATGGGTGGCGTCATTGCCTTTCATCTTGCTGCGGCGTGGCCCGAACGAACACGCAGCGTTGCGGCGATATCGCCCACGACCTTCGGCGTTGCCCACTCTGTCCGGCATCCGTGGCGCGGGCTCGCGACGCTGCCGTGGTTTGTCGGGATGCTCCTGCTCATGCGTGCCATGGCAGCCCTGGGTGCCTGGGGCCTGGCCCTGATCCGGGGTGTCGGCGCCACTCCACTGATGCGGCTGCTGTTGTCGCCCCTCTTCGCGGACCCTGCGGCCATTCCGGCGGACGTCATCCGCGGGTTGGGACGCAACGCCCGCCCACGGGCCTTCTGCGCAGCAACGCGGGCCGTGGCGCAGTACGACTTTGCCCAGTGGAACGGCATCAGGTGTCCCATCCTTGCAATCCGCGGGGACAGCGATGCGTTCACTCCCCCATCCGATCTTGATCAGCTGGCCTCCGCTGGGCCGCATGTCAGGACCATGACAGTGCCGAACTGCGGCCACTTCGCGATTGCCGAGCAACCCACCCTCGTCAGGGAACTGCTGGACGAACTGCGGCACCGCTGAACGCCCGACGGCGACCTCCCGCCGTCGTGCGCTTCCTTACGTGACGTACGGAACTGCGGTCCCGCAGGTACGCAGGGCACAATGGAAGGCATGACCCTCACAACTTTCGCCCTCGTCCGCCATGGCCAGACCGACTGGAACGCGGAGCGCCGGTTGCAAGGGTCCACCGATATTCCGCTGAACGACGTCGGTCGCGGCCAGGCGCGCGAAGCCGTCGCCTTCCTGTCGGACCAGCCGTGGGACGCCGTGGTGTCCTCGCCGTTGGGCCGTGCCGCCGAAACTGCGGAGATCATCGCCGAAGGGCTTGGCTTGAAGGTTGCCCGGCTGGTTCCTGAGCTCACCGAGCGCAGCTTTGGACCCGCCGAAGGGCTGCAGGCCGGCCCGGAACTGGAGGCCCTGCGCATCCCGGGCGGTTTCCGCGGCGGCGAAAGCGATGAAGCCGCAGCCGATCGAGGAATCGCAGCGTTGGAAGAATTGGCTCAAGAATTCGCCGGCAAGCGCGTCCTCGTGGTCGCGCACGGCACGTTGATCCGGCTGACCCTCAGCCGCGCCATCGGCCGCACCTTGGACAGCGTCCAGAACGCGGTGCTTAACCTGGCCCATCACCACGTGACCGACGGCTGGCAGCTGGAGTACTTCAACGGCGAGCGCGTCACCGCCGACGTCGAGGCCTGATTTCGCGTTTTGTCCAAGGAAAAGCGGCCGCCGGTGTTGGCGACCGCCTTCGCCCTCCCGACGGCTGAACCCTCGGCGGCGGGCAGCTTAGTAGTTGTAGCCGAAGCTGCCGATGTACATCCGCTGGTACTTGTTCCAGTGGCACGGAGTAACCGCAGTTACCGAACCCCCATAAGCCTGGATCGCTGCACGGAGTTCTGCTGAACACGCAGCGTTGGTGGCCCTGACCACTTGGTAGGTGTTGTAGTCAGCATGGGCTGGCGCGGCCATCACCAGCGCCCCTGCACTGAGAGAAATTCCCGCCACTGCTGTTGCCAGGACCGTATTGAGCTTTTTCATCGTTACCCCCTGTTGGATTACTTTGAACCCCCACATTAGGGGCGCCTTCGATGCGACGGGAATGGGCAGAAGTCCCCTGCCAGCCGCTCAGCGCGGCTTCCAACCAGCGGTCACAAGCTGGACATTCCGGTCCTGGGAGGGATTGCCGTGATCACGGCGCCAATAGATTCTCGCCACGGCCCGTCAGCTCGCCATCAGTACCGGATCCATACCGTCCATGGATGCCGTGGCAGCCGCGGCGAAGGTGTCAAAGGGTGGCTTCACGCATCACTTCAGAACCAAGGCTGCATTGCTCGAAGGCTTGGCAGTCCAGGCCATCGAATCCTTGGATGAGGCCCTCAACGCGGCCGTCACCAGGGGGAACGTGGTTGAGACGTGGCTGCGCATCTCGATGTCACAAGATGACGCGGATCTCTACAGGGCGCTCCTCGTGTCCTTCACGGACCTGGGAGAGAACGCAGACGGGCTGTTGAGCCTTTCAGCGGAGGCATCAAAGCGCTGGGAGCAACTCCTGACAGCCGAGCTCGGAGACCCCGTGGCAGCGTCGATCGTTCGACTCCTTGGAGATGGCATGGTGATGAACTCCCTGACGAGGGAGGCTCTTCCCCCGGTCGAGAACATCCTGACGTGGCTGGAGCCACGAAGGAACGCCGAATGACCGCCGGCCTGCTGTGGGCGATCCTTGGTCTCGGCTTGGCGGACAGCCTCAATCCGGCGACAATCGTGACCATAACCCTCATCCTGCTCACGGTCCGCAAGCACCCGGTGACCTCGGCATTGTCGTTTGTCGTGGGCGCCTTGAGCACCGTATTCATTCTGGGTACAGTGATCTTCCTCGGCGCCGGAGCAGCAGCAGACACCGTCAGTGACGGACTTGCCTGGCTCCGGAGAATCGTCTTCCTTGTGGCTGCCGTAACACTGTTCATCACCGGCTACCGACGCCTCAAGGATCGCCCCCGAAAGGGCATCGGCTTGCCATCCTGGTTCGGGATAGGCACAGCATTTCCGTTCGGTGTACTGGTCACCGGCGCCGATCTTCCCAACGCGTTCCCCTACTTCATTGCCATTGAACGGATGGTGGACGCAGATACATCCACGGGAACGGGCCTGCTTGTCCTCGCCGGATACGCGATCATCTATTGCGTGCCATGCCTGATTCTGCTTGCCCTCGGCATCGCTCACGGCGACAAGGTCCGCAAAAACTTCAAAAGGTCTACGACCGATTCGCCACGGGCACCACCCAACGATCGGTTGCTGCAGCGGTGCTCTATCTTCTCTTGGGGGTCGGCGTCCTCGCGATCGCCCTCTGGCCTTAACGGGCGGGCATAGACCCGCCGGCTACCGTGCTTCCAGCCGCGCCTTCAGCTGTTCAGCGTAATCCGTATAGGCGGCAGCAATCTCTTCCAGGTCCACTGTTTGGGGGAAGTCGATCACCGGCTGGTGCTCGGCCAGGTACGACGTGGTTTCTTCAACAACGATCTGCTCGTCGAATCCGCCAAGGCCAG
This sequence comes from Paenarthrobacter sp. CCNWLY172, assembly GCF_037402035.1. Taxonomy (NCBI): domain Bacteria; kingdom Bacillati; phylum Actinomycetota; class Actinomycetes; order Micrococcales; family Micrococcaceae; genus Paenarthrobacter; species Paenarthrobacter sp. CCNWLY172. The sequence continues at coordinate 11,643 of NZ_JBBEGB010000019.1, read as the reverse complement.
CCTCGGCAAGGAACTCCGGGTTGGTGTGGACCAGGGATTCCCCGGTTTGGCCTTCCGAGGCCCAGCGCACCAAGTATTCGTTCTGATTGACCAGTTCAATATCGAATGACTTCTCCATGCCAGCAGCCTACCGCCGGGCGCGCCGTTCGCCGTTACGTGGCCGGTGCCGATCGTGCGCCCATGCGCTCCAGCAGCGCCCCAGCCGGCAGCCCCAGAAGGGCGGACGCCAGGCTCCCCATGAGATCCAGCACGTACTCACTGCCGGCACTTCCGGCCAGCACATCCATCACCAGCCCGTCTTCCTGGGCAACCAGGGTCCTGGCGATCTTGGCCGGGTCCAGAAGGGGAGAGAACTCGCCGGAGCGGGTTCCGGCGTCGATGATGTCGCGGTAGATCTGCTCTTGGGCGCTGGTGAGCTCGTCCTGGATGCGCCGCTGCTCGGGGTCACGGAGCATGTGGGGCCAGTATTCGTAAAGGATCCGGGAGACGTCGTCGTCCAGTCCGGCAGTAGTGCCCGCGCTCATGACGGCGGCGAGCCGCGCCGTCGGGCTCATGTCAGGGTCAACGGATTCGGCGAGTTTCTCAAGAAACCTGCCGGAGGAAGCGCGCACGGCTGCAGCGATGATCTCGGCATGGCTGCCGAAACTCCGGGACCAGGAAGGCGTGCTGCCCTTCCCGATGTTCGGCGGCGCCCACTTCCAGTCGCCGGACTGGAGCAAGGATTCACCCGGTGCGCGGCAGGGCACCGGAACGGCCTGACCGCCCGCCCAAGGCAAGCAGCGTTCGACGGCGGGCTGCCGCCGTCGAACGCTGCCTCCTCACCCTAGAGAAGATCAGGTTACTTACTTCAATAATGGCATTGTGATGGCATCACTGTGGTTCGGATTGATTGCCTCCAGCGCCTTGGTGATAGGCGCGCTCATCGGTGTGCGTTTCGAGCTGCCGAAGCGGCTCCTCGCCATCCTGCTGTCCTTCGCGGCCGGCTCACTCATTACCGCGCTGGCGTTCGAACTGTTCGAGGACGCCTACCAGCAAGGCGGAATTGTGCGTGCGGCCGTGGGGCTCCTTGCCGGGGCCATAGTGTTTACCGCGCTCAGCGCCTTCCTGGATCGCCTGGCCCAACCCGGCCGCACATCGAAATCCAAGCCCGCAGACGAAGTGCAGGGCAGCCCGAAGCTGGACACCGACGCCGCCGCGTCGGATAGGGCAGCCACGTCCGCCTCCACACGCGAGGCTGCCGGAATGGCGTTGCTGGCCGCTGTGACCCTGGACGGCGTACCGGAAAACGTGGCGTTGGGCATCTCCTTGGAAGAAGGATCCGGCGGCCTGGCACTGCTGGCGGCCATCTTTGTGTCCAACTTCCCCGAGGCCCTGGTGGGGGCCTCGTCCATGCGCAGCCAGGGCCGCCAAGCCGGGTCGATCATGCTGCTCTGGAGTGTGTGCGCCGTGCTGCTGGTGGCAGCCGTGGTCCTTGGCGCCGGGCCCCTGTCCTCCGCCGAACCCGCCACCATCTCCCTGCCGTTGGCGTTCGCCGCCGGCGCGGTGATCGCGTCGCTGGCGGACACCCTCATGCCCGAGGCCTACGAGCATGGCGGCCCCGCAGTGGCACTGAGCACGGCAGCGGGCTTCGTCCTTTCGTTCACCCTCTCACTCGTGTGAGCGGTGAGCGACCGGACTGCTGGACGACGGCCGACTGGGCGCCCGACGCAAGAAGCGCGCTACGCAAGAAGCGCACGACGGCGGCAGTCCGGCGTCGTGCGCTTCTTGTTGTCTTGCTGGCGGCTGCTAAACCTCCGGGCGACGCTCCACAACCGTTTCGGGGGCGGCGCGCCGCTCGACCACTGTTTCAGGGGCGGTGCGGCGCTCGACGACCGTCCGGCGGGTCCTGTTGGACATGGCGATGGAGATGATGAGGCCAATGACGCCGACCACCATCAGGATGTAGCCCACCAGGACTTGGTCCAGGAAGGGAATGAGTCCCGGGGCGAGCGCGAAGGCCAAAATAGCGCCGATGGCAATCAGGGCAATGGAAGAACCAATTCTCATAGCGTGCTCCTCGTGTCCGTTCGGCGCGTGGTCAGGGATCGTCGGCCGAATCTATACAGTCAGCATACTTATGAACCACGGCTCCCACCAGCCATACGAAGCCCTCCGACGGGCCCTGCATCAGTGGCCGTAGCGTGCGGCCACCCGGGCGATGGCGTCCTCGGGAGTCGGCGCGGGCCCGAACACCTGCTCCTGGCGGGTGGTGTCCGCAACATATTTGCCGGTCTCGAACCACGCCACCATGCTGGCCATGTCTCCTACCAGCGGAAGGACTTTCGAGGTCACCTTGCCGAGCCCGGCAATGGCGCCCGCGGGAATGGACATCACCTTGATCTGCTTGCCTGCCCGCTGGCCGGCAATGTCCGCAGCGTCCTGAATGCTGACGGGGCGGCTCCAGCCAACATCAATGTGCTCCCCCTCAACAATGTCCGCGTCAACAGCCTCCGCGAGGTACCGTGCCACATCGCTGGCCAGGACAAAAGTGAGCCTGGCGTCCTTGGAGCCTAGCCATACAAAGCGGCCCTTGGCGAAGGGGTCGCCGCCCATGCCCACCGCCTGGTCAAAGAAAGCACCCGGGCGGAGAGCCACAAAGGGAACGCCGAACTCCCGGAACTTGTCCTCAGCCAGCTTCTTGTTCCAAAAATGCGGGATCTGTGGCGTTTGGTCGCTGGTGACGATGCTGATCAGCACGAAGCGGGGCACGCCGGCATACTTGGCGGCGACGGCCAGGTTGCTGTTGCCAAAGGTGTCGATGGCCTGGGCGTTCTTGTCATTTCGCGTATAGCCGGCGGCTGTCGAGACAACCGCCGAAACGCCCGTCATCGCGGCGATCAAGGAGGCGGCGTCCAGCATGTCCCCGCGGACGATCTCAACTCCCTTGGCCTCGACCTTGGCGGCATTGGATTTGGGCCTCACCAAGGCCCGGACGTTCTTGCCGAGCTTCAGGAGCTCATCCACCACTTGGCCACCGAGGAATCCCGTGGCACCAATAACAAGGACAGGAAGGTCTTCGGCCACGATTTCTCCTTTGGTTTTGTTCCTAGGGTCAGTGGTAGCACGAGCGCGGGACGGCAGCCAGCCCCCGGTTCACCCCGCCTCCGGCCTCGCTGATAGCGAGAGTGCACCGAAAGTGCAGTATGCTGCACTTATGGATGACAGCACCACCACCCTCTCCCTGGCCATCGGCACCCGGGTCAAGCAGGAACGCCAAGCCCGGGGATGGACCTTGGACCACCTGGCCGAGGCTGCAGGCGTGAGCCGCCGGATGATCGTCAACGTGGAGCAAGGAGCCGCGAACCCCAGCATCGGAACACTGCTGCGGATCAGCGACGCCCTGGGAGTTGGGCTCCCGGCCCTGGTGGAGTCCCCGCGCCCCAAGCCCGTCAAGATCACCCGCAGCGGCGAAGGCGCAACACTCTGGAGCAGCGGACAGGGCGGCCAGGGAATCCTGGTGGCCGGGACCGAATCACCGGACGTAGTGGAACTCTGGGACTGGACCCTGGGCCCCGGCGACAGCCATGCCAGCGAGGCCCACACGGCGGGCACCAAGGAACTCCTGCAGGTTCAAGCCGGTGCGGTGACCGTAGATGCAGGGGAGCACTCCGTAACCCTCGAAGGTGGCGATGCCATGACCTTCCCAGGCGACATCGCCCACTCCTACGCCAACCTTGGCGCTACGCCGGCCCGATTCATCCTTGCTGTTTTTGAGCCCGGCGTGGGCTCAGGGCATCGGCAGGACACGGATCCCAGCGGCATGGGAATCAACAAGTGAGCGCCCGCAAAGGCGGCCCCATTCCGCCTTGGGGCCTTGCTGTTGCAGCCATGTTCTCGGTGCAGCTCAGCTCCGCCCTCTCGGTGGGCCTCATCGCGGAGGTGGGTGCGGCCGGAACAGCATGGTTGCGGCTCAGCCTGGGTGCCATCATCTTCCTTGCCATCGCGCGCCCACCCCTGCGATCGGTTCGTCGGCCGGACATCCTGCCACTCCTGGGCCTCGGCATCGCTACCGGGCTCATGACCATCATGTTCCTCGCTGCCGTGGAGCGGATCCCGTTGGGCACCACCGTCGCCATCGAGTTCCTGGGCCCACTGACGGTGGCGGCCATCCGCAGCCATAACCGCCGCGCCTTGGCATGGCCGGTGCTGGCGCTGCTGGGAGTGGTCCTGCTGACCGAACCCTGGCATGGCCGCGTCGACTTCCTGGGAATCATGTTCGCGGCCATCGCCGCCGCTGGGTGGGGCGCCTATATCCTGCTGACGCAGCTGATCGGCGACCGTTTCACCGGCATCGGAGCGCTCTCCCTGACGGTCCCCATCGCCGCCGCGACGGCCGCCGTCGTCGGCATTCCACAGGCTGCCGGGCACCTCAACTGGGGCATCCTGGCAGGTGCCCTGGGCGTCGCCATCCTGATGCCGGTCCTGCCGTTCGTGTTGGAGCTGAAAGCACTGCGCCGGATGACGTCCACGGCTTTCGGCACGCTGATGTCGTTGGAACCTGCCTTCGCCGTTCTCCTGGGACTGCTGGTGCTGCACCAGCAACCCACCATCGTCCAATTCATCGGTATCGCGCTGGTTGTTGTTGCCGGCGTCGCCTCCCAGCGCGGGGGCGAGAGGAAACTGCCTCCCCTGGCCGAGCCCACCACCATGGGACCCGCATCTGAGACCTTATCCGCCACCGGTCCCGGCAAAGAGAACTAACGCACGACGGCGACCTCCCGCCGTCGTCCGCCTCCTTCTTTTGGCTCTTGCCTTGCACCCACCGCTTAGAGGGTGATGGCGACCTTGCCGCGGACCTTGCCGGCATCCAAGTAGCGCATGGCGTCCGGGACCTGGGCCAGCGGGTACGTCCGGTCGATGACGGGAGTAATGGTTCCCGCCTCGAGAAGTCCGGCCAAGTACTCAAGATCCGGTGCGTTTTGGGTACCCACGATCATGGTGAGGCGCTGGCGGATGAAGGGCGAGAGCGCCACGGCGCGCAATTGCCTGTCCATGCTTCCCGTCCACGAGCCGCCCTCCTCGCCGCCGGTGATCACGGCAGTCCCGGACGGGGTGAGTGACCGGCGTAAACGTGTAACCGACGGGTTGCCCGCGATGTCGATGATGACGTCGTACTGCTCAGTGCCGTCGAGGAAGTCCTGGGTGGTGTAGTCGATCACGTGGTCGGCACCGAGGGTCCTCAGCATCGGCACTTTCGCAGCACTGGCCACTCCGGTGACCTCAGCCCCGGCAGCTTTGGCGAACTGCACCACATAACTGCCTACGCCGCCCGAAGCTCCGGTGACCATGACCTTGAGCCCTTGCGCCGGGTGGTCCTGGCTGGGCTCGATGCCGCCCGCACGCAGGGCGATCAGCGCCGTGCACGCGGACACCGGCACCACCGCGGCCTGCTCGAAGGTGATGTTCGCCGGCTTGTGGGCCAACTGGTTTTCGCGGGCTGCGGCATACTCGGCAAACGTTCCCCTGCCCGAGCCGAACACTTGGTCACCCACCGCAAAGCGGGTCACCTTTGCTCCCACCGCTTCAACGGTTCCCGCGAGGTCCAGCCCGGGGACGGGCTGCCTGGGAGCCTTGAATCCATACACCAGGCGCAGCGCATAGGGCAGGCCGGTGGCTATGTGCCAGGTGCCGCGATCCAGCCCGGCCGCCTGGACTTTCACCAGTACTTCGTTCTCCGCGATGACAGGACGCGGAACCCGGGCATCATGGAGAACGTCGGCGGAACCGTAGCCGTCCTGCACGATGGCACGCATGGTGGGACCCGGCAACGCCCGATCCTTGTGGCGACGGGATTCTTTGGCTTGCTGACCAGTGGTCATGGCCGGACCTTTCAGTGCTTGTGCGGTGGGTGAGTGATGCAGCAGTGGTTTGGTGTGGTTTTCGTACGCTGTACCAATGAGATTACCGTACACTGTACTAATCCGCTAGAGCCCAGCAACCAGTCGAGGAGTGCCCGTGCCCGCCGCAGCATCGCAGCGAAGCCCGCTGAGCCGGGAGCGGGTCCTTGAATGCGCCGTCACCCTCGCCGACGAGTCCGGAATCGACGCCCTGACCATCCGCACGCTCGCCCTCAGCATGGGAACCAAACCCATGTCCCTCTACTACTACGTCGCCAACAAGGACGAGATCCTGGACGGCATCGTGGATATGGTGTTCAGCGAAATCGAGCTGCCGGCACCTGACGGGGACTGGCGCAAGGAGATGGAGTTGAGGGCCCACCGGATGCGGTCGGCACTCAGGCGCCACCCCTGGGCAGTCGGGTTGCTGGAGAGCCGGTCCGCGCCTGGCCCTGCAACGCTCCGGCATCACGAAGCAACGCTCGCGACGCTGAGGACCGCAGGATTCTCCGTCCAGCTCACTGCCCACGCCTACGCCCTGCTGGACAGTTACATTTACGGCTTTGCCGTGCAGGAAGCGGCCCTCCCGTTCGAGGGGCGGGACACCGCAGCCGAGATCACCAGCCCCATCCTGGAGCGCTTCGCCACCGGTGAGTATCCCCGCATGGTGGAGATCGCCGTCGAGCATGTCCTTAAGCCCGGCTACGACTTTGGCGACGAATTCCAGTTCGGCCTGAACCTCATTCTGGACGGCTTGAGCCGTCTGGCGGGAGACGCGGACTAGGATCTGATCCATGGCCAGGATTGAGGACTACGCGATCATCGGGGACCTGAACACCGCTGCCTTGGTAGGGCGGAGCGGGTCCATTGACTGGATGTGCCTGCCACGGTTCGACTCCCCCGCCTGCTTCGCGTCACTGCTGCACACGCCCGACGCCGGCCGCTGGCTTTTGGCGCCCGCCGGCACACCCGACGGCGGCAACTGCACCCGACGCCGCTACCGCGAGGACACCCTCATCCTGGAGACAGAGTGGGAAGTGGACGGCGGCAAGGTCCGGGTGATCGACTTCATGCCGGTCCGGGACGACGCCGTGGACCTGGTGCGGATCGTGGAGGGCATCTCCGGCGAAGTCACCATGCAGATGGAGTTGGTCCTGCGCTTCGATTACGGCCGCGTGGTGCCGTGGGTCCGGCACAGCAAGCACGGCATCAGCGCGGTAGCGGGTCCCGACTCGGCCTACCTCACCACCCCCGTCCCGCTCGAGGGCCGGGACAAGCGCACCTACAGCGAATTCACGGTCCGCGCGGGTGATCGGGTCCCGTTCGTGCTGCGCTGGGCGCCGAGCCATGAGCGGGAGCCGCGACGGATCGACCCCTTCCGTGCACTCTCAGTGACCGAGTCGTTCTGGCTGGAGTGGATTGGCCGCAGCGAAATGGCCGGGAAGTACAAGGAACCGGTGGAGCGGTCCCTCATCACCCTCAAGGCACTGACGTATGCGCCCACCGGAGGCATTGTGGCAGCGGCAACCACGTCCCTGCCCGAGCAGATCGGCGGGCCCCGGAACTGGGACTACCGCTACTGCTGGTTGCGCGACGCTACCCTGACCCTGCAATCACTGCTCGCCGCCGGGTACACGGAGGAGGCGTCCGCATGGCGGGACTGGCTGCTGCGCGCTATCGCCGGCGACCCGTCGGAGCTTCAGATTGTGTACGGGCTCGACGGCGCGCGGAGACTCCCCGAGGCAGACATCCCGTGGCTCTCCGGTTACGAAGGTTCACTGCCCGTCCGCACCGGAAACGCCGCAGCCCCGCAGTTACAACTTGATGTGTGGGGCGAGGTCCTGGACGGCCTTTCCCTGACCCGGGCGGCTTTCCAGGACGGCACCGTGGACAGTTCCTGGGACATCCAGGTGGCCCTGATGGAGTACCTCGAAGGAGCCTGGGACCAGCCGGACAACGGGCTCTGGGAAATGCGCGGACCGAGGCAGCATTTCACCCATTCCAAGGTCATGGCATGGGTGGCAGCAGACCGCATGGTCAAAGGCGTCCGGAGCTCCGGACTACCCGGCCCGCATGACCGCTGGGCAGCACTCCGCAGCGAAATCCATCACGACGTCATGACCAAGGGGTTCGACGAGGAACTCAACACCTTCGTCCAGTCTTACGGAAGCAAGGAACTGGATGCCAGCCTGCTTCTGGTCCCCCGCGTCGGCTTCCTCCCGCACAGGCATCCACGCGTCGCAGGGACAGTGGAAGCCATCCAAAAAGGACTCACGGATGACGGCCTGGTCCTCCGCTACAGAACCCAGTCCGGGCACGACGGCCTGCCTGGCGACGAAGGAGTCTTCCTTGCCTGTTCATTCTGGCTGGTGGATGCGCTGCTGGGCATCGGCCGCTCCACCGAGGCAACCGGGCTCTTTGAGCGGCTCCTCACCCTGCGCAACGATGTGGGTTTGCTGAGCGAGGAGTGGGACCCCCGTGCCCAACGGCAACTGGGCAATACTCCCCAGGCCTTCAGCCATTTCCCCCTCATTCACAGCGCCTTGCAACTGCATCAGGGAGAGGCACACAAGAGCGACACCCCGCTGGGGCACCCAAAACATCCGGGGCACTCCAGCGGTTCTACCCTTCGGAATGACCCTCGCCTGCGTTAGGCGGGGTTTCGCCTTTATGGCTCGCTTCTTCCAAGTGGATATCCAACTTGCGTTCGGCCTCACGCCGCCGCTGGCCGACGGTCCTCAACTGCTGGGTGGTGGGGTCTGCCCTGTCCTCCGGCGCGGCGGCTGATGGCGCGGCGTCCGTTTGTGCGGCGGCTGTTTGTCCCGTGTCCGTTTGTGCGGCGTCCGAGCGCGCAGCAGTCCGGTCCTTCTCATGTTCGCCCATAAGGAGATCGTCCCATCCCCCGCCCTTTTGCGATAGCGAAATTCGCGATGCGGGGCCCGCTCTGCGCCCGTACCCGGGCACGTGGTACGTAGAGTGGGCCTCACACCATGCGTTTAGCGGCGGACGTCGTCCGAACTGGTCCCCTCGGTTTCGATGCGCTCCTTCCGGACTTCCTCGTCCACCCGAACATCCTCGGTCACTGTGTCCTTTTCGAGGCGGACGCGCTCCACCGGGACGGTCTCCTTGTCCACCACGGGCCTCTCCTCGTGGAGGGTGACCTCGTGCTCACTCTCCGTCAGTTCGGCACCGGACATGGCATCGCCTGCGTTCGCGTCCGTAATGGGCTCCCGCTCCACACGGACTTCCTCGCGCTGCACGGGGACCGTCGTGGTGACGTTCTCAGTGGTGATGTACTTCCTGAGGCGTGCCCGACCCGTGGCCTGCTTCTCCGTGCCGACGTTCAACCTTTCTTCAGAGCGGGTCATGGCGTCGTCGTCGTTCCTGTCAGCCTCCGGACGATAGGCGCCTCCCGTGTCCATCGCGTCCCTGGTGCCGAGCGTATCCTGGGTTCCCACCGGGTCCCGCGTACCCACGGTGCCGGCGAAATGTGCATCACGATCAGTTGTCGAGTCGGCGCGCATATCATCGCCGTGACCGCTGAAGCCGCGCTCGCCCTCGAGTCCGTAATGGTTGTACAGGCGACTCTCCTCACCCGGATCCAAGTGCCCGTCTTCGGCCACCCGGGGAGCATCTTTGATGTGGTCCTTGCTGTAGGGAACCACTACGTCGTCACCATCCACGGCGGCGTCCTGAAGCGGTATGAACGATTCCGAACTGCCAAAAAGTCCGGTCTTGACGGTCACCCAGGTGGGTTCGCCGGTGTCATCATCGGTGTAAAACGTGCCGATCGAGCCCACCTTGTCACCTTCAGTGGTACGGACGTGTCCGTTGAGGCCCATCAACCGGTCAATGTTTTCCCTAGCGAGCATGATGTCTCCTTGGAATGCGGTTCTCTTATGTGGTTGCCAAGCGGGCTGCATCACCAGGCATGGTTTCCGAACGCCGGAGCGGGGAAGAAATTCAACCCGTCGGCTTTAAGGAACACCAATACAGTAAGCATGCTTAGTGTTTGCTTGACAAGACTCAATGTGAGAACCAGCGGAATCCGCCGCGCAGGCAGGCTAGATAACCCACAACGGCGAGCTGCCGCCGTCGTGCGCTTGTGTGCTACCCGCCGCTATCCTTGGCGGGCTGGCCGTGGCCTGCCCTCGCCACTGCTGTAACAGCATTTTAGTAAGCATCCTTGCTTTCTAGCTGAAGATGGTGTTTTGCTTGGTTTACCAAAGTTCAGGCAACCGGATCAGGAGCTGACATGGTTGATGGATATGACTCGGGATCAAGCACTCCCAAAGCCCGCAGGGACGAGGTCGTCCGGGCGGAAAAGGACCGTTTTGGCGGCATCAAATGGGGCTCGGCCTTCTTTGGCTGGCTAACGGCCGTCGGGATGACCGTCCTTCTCACCGCCTTGGCTACGGCCATCGGGGTTGGCGTAGGAGCGGCGAACCCGTCAGGCGCCGGTCAGGCAGCAGATCAGGCCCGGCAGAACGCAGAAACCCTGGGGATCGTCGGTGGAATCGTGCTGGCAGTCGTCCTGTTCCTGGCCTACTACTGTGGCGGCTACGTCGCCGGCCGGATGGCCCGCTTCGATGGTGCGAAGCAAGGGCTCGCTGTGTGGTTGTGGGGCATCATTGTCGCCATTCTCGTGGCGATCCTCGCGGCAGTAGCAGGTAACCAGTTCAACATCCTCGACGACCTCAACGGCGCACCCCAGATTCCCCTCGACGGAAGCCTGATGACTGCCAGCGGCATCATCGGGCTCGTCATCGCCTTGATCGTCCCGCTTCTGGGCGCCATCGTCGGCGGAAAGGCCGGCATGCGTTTCCACCGAAAGGTGGACCAAGCAGGCATCGACCACCAAACCGGAGTCGCCGGATAAAAGCCTTCTAGACGGTGGCCTGCAGGTATTGCAGGAGCCTCCGACGGTAGTTTTCCACATAGCGCAGATGAGGGCTTATAGCGGTCAAGCCATCGTGACAGGCTTGATTTATGGATGGCATAGGGCAGATCGTGGCGCGGCGGGCAGGTTCGTCCGGCGCCCCTCACATGTCATCATTCTCTCTGGACTCGATTACCGGACCCGCTGTCCGCACGTGCCCGACGCCGGCAGCCGGCGATGCTGTTACCGACCTGAATTCCGGGCTGCTTCCTCGACTCGATTCGTTGCCCGCTCCCGGTGAACCTCTGCCTGAGGCATTGCTGGAGGCGGCGGTGTCCGCGGGCTCGCGCGAATACCGGGGATCTGCGCCCCCAAAGGTGCCTGAGGCGTGGCCCAAACCCGGGGCATCCGCGCCAGTGGCGCCACGAAGGGCGGCGCTGACCGCGGGATCGAAATCCGCGCCAGGGGAAGGTCGGGGCCCGTTGTCCGCCGAGCCGTCATTACCTGACGTGCCCACATTGGAAGCGGCGCTATTTGAGGGTGCCGCCGCAGCCGACGCGTTGCGATCGATAGCTGCCAGTGAGGCGCGGCTGTTTGGGTTTGTTGAAGCGGCGGATTTTGCCGGCAAGGTCGAGGAGATCGCCCGGTCGGTGGAGTACTTGCAGGTGGTCGCGGCGCAGGCTGTGGAACGGACCCGGACCGAAGCCCAGCAAACCAAGCCCGGACCCTCGGCTGCAGCACCGCAATGGCGGACCGGCTGGACCGAACCGGCCAAGGGCGAAACGGATCCGGGCGTAACGGTTCCGGGAGCGGCCAGTGTTCTGGATGACGGGTACCGGAACGCGGCCCAGTTCCTGCGCGCACGGTTGCGGATCGGCATCGGAGAAG
>NZ_JBBEGB010000018.1:0-64623 GCF_037402035.1 Paenarthrobacter sp. CCNWLY172 | reverse complement strand
ACCCCAGCCGAGCGCCTACGTGATTTACTACTAACCACCTAACCAACAGGTGTTGCAACGACTCCTAGAAACCGCCCCAAGCCCCGGCCCGCCGTCGTCGTACTTCTGTTCTTATTGCAGGTGGTCCACCAACTTGTCGGCGATGCCCGTGTACTTGCCCGGGGTCAGGGCGAGCAGGCGGGCCTCGGCGTCGGCGGAGAGGCCAAGTCCCTGCACGAATTCCTGCATTCGGGCACCGTCCACTCGCTGGCCGCGGGTGAGGTCCTTCAGCCGTTCGTACGGGTTTTCCATGCCTTCGACGCCGGCAATGGCCTCTGCGCGCATGACCATCTGGATGGCTTCACCCAGGACTTCCCAGTTGGCGTCGAGGTCGCCTGCGAGGACTTCCTCGGCGACGTCGAGGGCTTTGAGGCCCTTGGCGACGTTGGAGATGGCCAGCAGCGAGTGGCCGAAGGCAACACCGATGTTGCGCTGCGATGAGGAATCCGTCAGGTCGCGCTGCCAGCGGGAGGTCACCAGCGTGGCACCCAAGGTGTCCAGGAGACCGTTGGAGATTTCAAGGTTGGCTTCCGCGTTCTCGAAACGGATCGGGTTGACCTTGTGCGGCATCGTGGAGGAACCGGTGGCGCCGGCAACCGGGATCTGGCGGAAGTAGCCGATTGAGATGTAGCTCCAAATGTCCGTGCAAACGTTGTGCAGGATGCGGTTGAAGCGGGCGATGTCGGCGTAGAGCTCGGCCTGCCAGTCGTGGCTTTCGATCTGGGTGGTGAGTGGGTTCCAGGTGAGGCCCAGGCCTTCAACGAACGTCTTGGCGACGGCTTCCCAGTCAGCATTCGGGACCGACGCGACGTGTGCGGCGTAGGTGCCGGTGGCGCCGTTGATCTTGCCCAGGAACTCGGTCTTGGCTATGCGTGCAAGCTGGCGGTTCAGGCGGTGGGCGATGACCGCCAGTTCCTTGCCGAGTGTGGTGGGGGTGGCGGGCTGGCCATGTGTGCGGGACAGCATGGGCACAGCGCGGTTCTCTTCCGCCATGGCCTCGATCTGCTGGACGAGGGCGGCGGCGTTCGGGAGCCACACGTTCTCCACTGCGCCCTTGATGCCGACGGCATAGGAGAGGTTGTTGATGTCTTCCGAGGTGCAGCCAAAGTGCACCATGGCGGTGAGGTTCTCGATGCCAATGGCGGGCAGGCGGCGGCCGATGTAGTACTCCACGGCCTTGACGTCGTGGACAGTGACAGCCTCGATCTCGGCGAGTTCGTTGACCGATTCGGCATTGAAATCGGTAACGATGGCACGCAATTGCGCGATCTGCTCGTCGGAGAGAGGACCGGCACCCGGCAGTACTGACTGGCTGGTCAGGTGGATGAGCCACTCGACCTCGACGTGAACGCGATCGCGGTTAAGTGCAGCCTCGGACAAATAATCCACGAGGGGCGCGACGGCGGCACGGTAGCGGCCGTCAAGGGCGCCAAGGGCGAGGGGTTCGGAAGCGAGGGACACGCGAGGGGATTCAGCCATGGTCCCTATTCTTTCATGTTCCGCAATGGTGCCCGAGTCGGTGACGACGCTATGTGGACGACCCCCGGGTTATCCACATACGCAACGTCAGCGCTTTCGTCGGGCTCTGGCACTCCGTAGCGTCGAACCTACCGATCAGCAGAACAATCAATGGAGTATACGGACATGAGCGTCGGCTTGATGCCTGCAGCCAACCCGCCCACTTTTGGCCCCCTGGAGTGTGCGTCCAGAAGCCACGAAGTCCAACGGCTCGCTTGGCGCCTCAAGACGTGCGTGGACCAAGTGGATGCTGTTCTGACGTCCTTGCGAAGAACCCAAATGGATGACTGGCAGTCTCCCGCCGGACGCGCCTACCGGACAACCGTTGCCCTGCATGCTTCAGCGCTGATGCGTGCCCGTGAGGCCATGGACGCCGCAGCTGCCTTGGTGTTGCGTCATTCCCGGAACGTTTCAGTTTCCGGTGAGAGGGGCCAGTAATGGCCGATTCAGCTCCAGTGGGAGCCGGGGAAGCGCCACGACCCTTACCACCGGCGCCGGACGGAATTCTCACCATACGGGGCGGGGTGGGAGGGATGTCTTTCCAGTTGGAGGAACTTCTGCGGGGCGCAACCCAACTCGATGACGTAGTCCAACAGCTCCTTGGTATCGAAGACGAGGCACGTCGGGTCCAAGACGATCTGGAACCGTATCTATACGAGTCCCTCGACTCGGGCCGCAGTGCCGCCGACGCCATTGCCGGGAGCAGGAGGGACGTGGCGCAAGTGCGTCAGGAGTTGATTGAGGTCAGCGCGGGTGTTCGGGCCAGCCACCGGGATTACGAGCTAATGGAAGCAGGCAACGGCTTCCGGCAGCAACTGCGTCTCGATGAGCTAAGGGTCTCCGGAACAGGCTGGTTCCCTGGCCGCGACATGACGCACAACGTCCTCAGGGGTGTCGTGGTTCCACCTTGGACGAACACGAGGGATACCCTTCACGGAATTCTGGAGTCGCCGCTCCTGGAAGTCCTTCAACCCAGAGACGTCAGGGTCGGAAAAGTTGAGCAAGCAGTAGAACATGTGGAGCCTTCAATGGCAGAAAGCCTTCGCCGGCTCGAGAGGCTTCACGCCCGGAATGACGGCGAGATCGAGGTCATCCAGTTCGAACAGGACGGCTCGTCGTCCTGGATGGTGCTGATACCTGGAACCCAACCCAACTCACCCAATACGAACCCGCTCGATATTCAAGGGATCGGCGAGGCTGTTGCCTACGATTCGGAGGAAGTGATCCCGGCTGTTGGCCAGGCCCTCCGCGAAGCCGGAGCAGAAGCCGGAGACCACGTCGTAGCGGTGGGGCACAGCCAAGGCGGTATACACGCCATGAACCTCAGTCGGAACCAGGCCTTTCTCAGAGAGTTCGACCTCAAATACGTGTTGACAGCCGGAGCCCCTGTCGGCGGCATTACCCCCGAGCCGGGCATTACCTCACTCCACCTGGAGCATGTGCAGGACTGGGTCCCGGGAATAGACGGCCAAGTAAACGCCGATACGAAAGACAGGGTGACGGTGTCGCTGACAGACGAGGTCAGGACGCCCGAAGGCCAGGACTCTGGCCTTGGCCCGGGACACGATCAGGAGAATTACGCGGCAGGTGCAGAGTTGGTTGCCGCGAGCCACGACGAGTCACTGGTCGCTTCGACCGCCGTATTCGCGGGGGTTGTGGGGGCCGGTGGGGTAGCAAGAGTGACGCGGTTCAAGATGGAAAGGGCGCCGATGCCGGTCTCGCGGTTGGCAGTTTTGCCGTTGGCGGTGAAGCCGGATTCGCCGCCGACAGTCCAGGACACGAGGAAGGGGGCCGGAACGCGGTAGGTGCGCTGCTCCTACCGCTTGCGGGCTCCAGGTATCAGGCCCGCCACCATCGAAATGATGCTGATGATGAGCGAGGCCAGAATGGCTGTCCAGAAGAACGAGTCGAGGGTGAGGTGCACCGGCGTGAAAGAGCTCAGCCAGGCAGTGAGGTACAGCATCGCCGCGTTGATCACGATGGTGAACAGACCAAGCGTGAGGATGGTTACCGGAAGGGACAGCAGCCTGACCAGAGGGCGGACGACTGCGTTCACTACACCAAAAATCAGTCCTATGAACAAGTACGCCAGGATGATGCCGGCGGTGTCTGCGCCCTGGGTGAGTCCTGCATTGGTGGCGGCTGTCTCGGTGGCACTTGTGGTGATATCCATGCCTTGCAGGAGCCAGGTGGCCACCCACAGGGCAAGCCCATTAATGAGGACGCGAATGATGAATGAACCCATGGGCCCATGCTTTCACACGGAGCTGTTAATCAGCTCAGCATTAGCCATAAGCAGCCAAGTAGGCTTGAAGCCATGACTACTACTGACAACGCACCGGAGGGCGTACTCCCTCGACCGGTCGTGGACAGGCTACCGAAG
This sequence comes from Paenarthrobacter sp. CCNWLY172, assembly GCF_037402035.1. Taxonomy (NCBI): domain Bacteria; kingdom Bacillati; phylum Actinomycetota; class Actinomycetes; order Micrococcales; family Micrococcaceae; genus Paenarthrobacter; species Paenarthrobacter sp. CCNWLY172. The sequence continues at coordinate 60,683 of NZ_JBBEGB010000018.1, read as the reverse complement.
TACGCGGCAGGTAAACCCCCCGCTGCGATTGAGGGCCTCACCAGCTACAAATTGTCGTCCAACGAAAACCCGCTGCCTCCGATTCCTGCAGTGTTGCAGGCAATTGCTGACCAGTCCGATATCAACCGTTACCCGGATCCACTCGCCACCAAGTTGCGAACCGCGCTTGCCGGCTTCCTTGATGTCCCCGCCGACGATGTCGTCACTGGTGCGGGCAGCCTTGGAGCGCTGAACCAGATTCTCGCAACGTTTGCCGGGCAGAACGACGACGGCAAGCAGGACGAGGTCATCTACGCCTGGCGTTCTTTCGAGGCATACCCCATCTGTGTCGGCCTTGCAGGTGCCGCCAGTGTCCAGATCCCATTGCTGGCCGACGGACGGCACGACCTCGAGACCATGGCCTCGGCCGTCACTGTCCGCACCAAGGTGATCCTCCTGTGCACCCCGAACAACCCCACAGGGCCCATCCTCACGGCAGAAGAAACTGAGCGCTTCATCCAGTCTGTACCCCCACACGTGGTGGTGGTCATCGATGAGGCGTATCAGGAGTTCGTTCGGGATGCAGACGCGGTGGACGGCATCAAGTTGTACCGCGATTATCCCAATGTGGTGGTACTGAGGACCTTCTCCAAGGCACACGGACTGGCCGGTTTGAGGGTTGGATACAGTGTCTCGGGCCCCGCGCTCACGCAGCACCTCCGCGTCACCGCCACTCCTTTTGCAGTTTCCCAAATCGCAGAACGCGCCGCCGTTACCTCCCTCGAGAATTTCGATCAGGTTGTGGAAAGGGTACAAAGCCTGGTGGACGAGCGGGACCGTGTCACAGCCGGTCTGCGGGACCTTGGGTGGTTTGTTCCTGAAGCCCAGGGCAACTTCATTTGGCTGAATCTTGGTGAGCACAGTGGCGAGTTTGCGGCCTTGGCGGCAGAGCAAGCATTGTCCGTGCGGGCCTTCGCCAATGAGGGTGTTCGGGTGAGCATCGGTGAGGTCGAGGCCAACACCCGATTCCTGGAACTCTGTGCAGGTTATACAAAGGCGCCGCTGGGTTCCTAGCGGTTAACAAATGCGCCAACCCAACTTACTGCCGATAAAGTAAGGGACGAAAGCCAATAATATGCCCGTTCCGGAATACATTCCGGAACGGGCATATATCCCAGCGACAGACATTGCCCGGCACCCGCCGTGGCAAGCAAGGAGACGGAATGGGCTCGACACAACTGCCCCCCGGGACGGAAGACACTCTCGCGGCAACCTCCGCGGCAGCAGCCGCGCCAGGCGAACCGGTGGAAATGGTTCAGTTGCTAGGCCCTGACGGAAAACTGGGTTCAGATCCAGTGTTCTCGGATTACGCCAAGCGCATCGATCCGGAGAAGTTGCGTGTTTTCTACACAGATATGGCGAGGATCCGTCGTTTTGACCAGGAAGCCACCGCCTTGCAGCGCCAAGGTGAGTTGGCGCTGTGGGTGCCGCTGACAGGCCAGGAAGCTGCGCAGATCGGGTCCGGCCATGCAAGCCAGCCCCAGGACTACATCTTCCCCACCTACCGCGAACACGGTGTCGCGCTGGTCCGCAATGTGGACCTTGCTGAACTGCTCAAGCAGTTCCGCGGCGTGTCCAACGGCGGCTGGGATCCCCGTGAGAACAACTTCCACCTGTACACGCTGGTTCTTGCAGCCCAGACGCTGCACGCAGTTGGCTATGCGATGGGTATCCAGAGGGACCAGAAGCTTGCCGCAGCAACTGACTCCACAGACCCCAAAGCCGCAGTCATCGCTTACTTCGGTGACGGAGCCAGCTCAGAAGGCGACGTCCACGAGTCCATGGTCTTTGCAGCGTCCTACGACGCACCGGTCGTGTTCTTCTGCCAGAACAATCACTGGGCCATTTCCGTGCCCACCGAAGTCCAGACCAAAGTGCCGCTGGCCAATCGAGCCAAGGGCTACGGCTTCCCGGGAATCCGTGTGGACGGCAATGACGTCATCGCAGTTCACGCCGTCACCGAGTGGGCCTTGGAGCATGCCCGTGAGGGCCGCGGCCCGGTGCTGATCGAGGCGTACACCTACCGGGTGGGTGCGCACACCACCGCTGATGACCCCACCAAATACCGCGAATCCGCCGAGGAAGCTGCCTGGCGCGAGAAGGATCCCCTGGACCGCCTGGAGACCTACCTGCGCGCCGAAGGGCTTGCGGACGAAGCTTTCTTTGACCAGGTCAAAGCCGACGGCGATGAGCTGGCCAAGTATGTCCGCAGCACCACGCATGGCCTTGAAGTTCCGGACATCCGGGATGCGTTCGCCAGCGTCTACGCCGAACAACACCCTCTGATTGCGGAGGAACTGGCCTGGTTCGAGGAGTACTCGGCCGGATTCGAAAGCGATGAGGAGACAGCTAACTGATGGTAACCATGACCATTGCGAAGGCCATCAACGAGGGTCTGCGCGCATCGCTGACGGATAATCCCAAGTCCCTGCTCATGGGTGAGGACATCGGCCACCTTGGCGGCGTCTACCGCGTCACCGATGGCCTCATCAAGGAATTCGGCGACGAACGCGTCCTGGACACGCCGTTGGCCGAATCGGGCATTGTGGGTACGGCAATCGGCTTGGCCCTGCGTGGGTATTCACCGGTGTGCGAGATCCAGTTTGATGGCTTTGTCTACCCGGCCTTCAACCAGATCACCACGCAGCTTGCCAAGATCCACGCCCGCAGCCTCGGCAAACTCACCGTGCCTGTTGTCATCCGCATTCCGTACGGCGGCGGCATAGGTTCGATCGAGCACCACTCCGAGTCTCCGGAAGCGCTGTTCGCACACACTGCCGGCCTGCGCATCATCTCGCCGTCCAACGCCCACGATGCTTACTGGATGATCCAGAAAGCCATTGAGTGCCAGGACCCTGTCATCTTCTTCGAACCCAAGCGCCGGTATTGGCTCAAGGGTGAAGTGGACGTCGAGAATGCCGGCCTTTCGGAGGATCCCTTCAAGGCGCACGTTGTGCGCGAGGGGACCGATGCCACCATCGTGGCTTACGGACCGCTGGTGCCTGTGGCCTTGGCAGCCGCCAACGCTGCCACCGAGGACGGACGGAGCATCGAGGTGATCGACCTCCGTTCCATCTCGCCCCTGGACTTCGACACCGTGGAAGCCTCGGTCAAGAAAACCGGCCGGCTGATCGTCGCCCATGAGGCCCCCACCTTCGGCGGCATCGGAGGTGAGATCGCGGCACGTATCAGCGAGCGGGCGTTCCTGCACCTTGAAGCTCCTGTGATCCGTGTGGGCGGATTCCACATGCCCTATCCCGTTGCCAAGGTGGAAGAGGACTACTTGCCGGACATCGACAAGATCCTCGAAGCGCTCGACCGCTCCCTGGCCTACTAAAGCCCAGAGGCCTACCAGCGCCCACTGGCCTACCAAACCGCCCTGATCCTGCCCGGCTTCGCTGCCAGGTAACCGGAAACCGAGGACCACTGTGACTGTAAAGAAATTCAACCTGCCGGACGTAGGCGAGGGCCTGACCGAGGCCGAGGTAGTGGCTTGGAAGGTCAAGCCCGGCGACGTTGTGGCGATCAACGATGTCCTGTGCGAGATCGAGACCGCCAAGTCCCTCGTCGAGCTGCCGTCGCCCTTCGCGGGCACAGTTACCGAGTTGCTGGTGGAAGAGGGCATCACAGTGGAGGTCGGCACGGCAATCATCGCTGTTGCCGAAGGCGCGGAAGGCACAGAGGGTACAGGCGATGTCGCGCCGGCAGCTCCCGCCATCGAGATGCCGCTGTACGGCAAACTGCCCGCCGATGACGACCACGATGACAACCGTCCAGCCGGTGGACCGCTGGTCGGTTCGGGACCGAAGGCCGACGCCGTCAAGCGCCGCGCGCGTAAGCGGCCGGCAGGTTCGGTAGAGGCAGCCACGGTCGCCGAGAATGCCGAAGGTACCGTTCAGGACCACCAGGCAGTTCTTGAAGCCAAGGCGGCCGAAGCGCCGGCTTCCCACCGCACGACGCCGGCACGCACCGCCGTCGCGCCTGTCTCCGAAGCGCCTGTCGCCCAGGCGCCGGTTATCCAGGCGCCGTCCGCACCAGCAACCCAGCCCGCGGGCACGCCGACGGCCGCTTCCCGGGGCGCAGCCATCAGCGGCACCATCAGTGGCCTGGTGAACAAGGTCCTAGCCAAGCCTCCTGTTCGCAAGTTCGCCCGGGATCTGGGCATCGATCTCGCCGACGTCGTGGCCACGGGCCAGCGCGGCGAGGTGACCCGTGAGGACCTGGTCAGCTACCAGGCGCAACGCGATGCCGAACACGATCAGGCTGACTCGTTCTGGGGCGCGTCCAAGAAACCGCAGGACCAGCGCGTTGAGCGTCTACCCGTCAAGGGTGTGCGCAAGGCGACCGCCAAGGCCATGGTGGAGTCAGCGTTCTCAGCTCCCCACGTCAGCATTTTTGTGGACGTGGATGCCAGCCGCACCATGGAGTTCGTCAAGCGTCTCAAGGTCTCGCGCGACTTCGAAGGCATCAAAGTTTCGCCGCTGCTCATCCTGGCCAAAGCGGTTATCTGGGCCGCTGCCCGCAACCCCAGCGTCAACGCCACTTGGGTGGATAATGCTGACGGGAACGGAAACGCCGAGATCCAGGTGAAGCACTACATGAACCTGGGCATTGCAGCCGCCACCCCGCGCGGCCTCATGGTCCCCAACATCAAGGACGCCCAGGACCTCTCGCTCAAGGAATTGGCCTTGGCGCTCAACGAGTTGGCCACCAAGGCACGTGCAGGCAAGACCCAGCCGGCGGAGATGCAGGGCGGAAGCCTGACCATCACCAACATCGGTGCACTGGGCATTGATACCGGAACGCCCATCATCAACCCGGGCGAGGTTGCCATCATCGCGTTCGGAACCATCAAGCAGAAGCCCTGGGTCTTGGACGGCGAAGTCATTCCCCGCTGGATCACCACGCTGGGCGGTTCGTTCGACCACCGCGTGGTGGACGGCGACCTGTCGGCGCGGTTCATGGCCGATGTTGCAGCCATTCTCGAAGAACCGGCGCTGCTGCTTGACTGACAGGCACGCCTCACCGCGTCCGGGTGCAGCGTCTCAAGCGGACGCTGCAGCGCCCTACCCGGACGCCGCGCCCTACCCCGACGCGGCGCCTGTCGCTGAGGTGTCCGCCAACGTCCCAGGCCACGTGCCCCCTCAACTGGTGTCGGGGCCGTGGCGCACGGTTGCCCGTGTCCTGACGGAGGTGTTCCAGCCGCCGGTTGTGGTGTTTGGGCTGTTATTGATCAGCCCCGCGATAGAGCCCGGATTTCCTGGAACCATGTGGTTCGGCCTCCTGGCCGCGTTGTTCGTTTGTGTCCTCCCGCTGGCCTATGTGCTGGTGATGGTCAAATTGGGCAGGATCACGGACCACCATGTCAGCGACCGGCGCCAACGGCCGGCCCTGCTGCTGATGGCCTTGGTGTCGGTAGTGGTTGGCCTGGTGGTGCTGCACCTGATGAATGGTCCGGTCAGCGTCTTGGTAATGATCATCGCGCTCATCGGTGGTATCGGGATCCTGGCGGTGGTCAGCGCCTTCTGGAAGATGAGCGGGCATGCGTCTGCCCTTGCCGCGGCGGCCGTCATTGTGGTCGCCATGTTTGGGCCTGCATGGCTGCCTGTACTTCTCCTGGTGCCAGCAGTGGGCTGGTCACGGCTGGTCCTGCGTGCCCACACCTTGGGCCAGGTCATCGTCGGCTCGCTGTTTGGTGGCGTGGTGATCGCCGGCCTGTGGTGGTTGTTGCAGGACATGATGCTCTAGCACTGCTGGCTTGCCGCCTAGATCACCACTTGTTGCCCATCCCGGATAACCCTCAGCGGTGATGGCCGGTCGACCACCAATTCGGGGATTGAGTTTGCTGCGAATTCGAGACGGTCACCTGATTCCGCACCGGAAAAATCGCTCACAGCCGCCGATCCCACAAGCTCTGCGCCTGCAACCGTAGCGATCCTGAAGCAACGTTCCAGCTCAGCATCGGTGGAAGCACCAGTGCGGTATCCGAGCAGATGCGCGCGGTCCATCATGCTCCCCGTACCAAAGGGTGACCACGCGTCCCGGACTCCGTCGGAGCCGAGCGCAACTTTGACCCCGTGCCTTTCCACGACGTCCAGAACAGGGACCGGATCGGCACCCAGGGCACACGTCGCCATCCACATTCCGGCCTCGGCCATGGCATCAAGGGTGGCTTCGAGCCCGGGTTGCGCAGGGTCACAAAGAGCAAAAGCATGTCCAATGGTGACGCGGCCCTGCATGCCTTCCGCCCGCGTGCGCTGTGCGATGTCCCGCAATTGTGCCAGTCCGTCCGGTCCGGCGTCGTGGAGGTGGATGTCCACGTCCCTGCCATGCTTGTTCGCCAGTCCGAAGACCGCCTTCAGATGGCCATCCAGATCGCCGTCCAGCGAAGCAGGGTCAAGGCCGCCCACCAGGTCTGCCCCCTCAGCCAATGACGCTTCCATGAGGTTGAGCGTCCCCGGATTACTGAGGAGGCCGAACTGCGGGAAAGCGACGATTTGGACGTCGAGGAAGGGTGCAAGGCGTTCCGCGGCCGCCCTGACGCCGTGAATGTTCCTGAGCCCGATCTGGGTACCGACGTCAACGTGCGCCCGCATCGCCATGGTCCCCTGGAGGACAGCTTGCCTCATCAATGCGAAGGAACGTTTCTCCACGCTGTCCTGGAACGAGAGCTGTGCACGGAGATCGTTTCCGATGAGGTCGGCCAGCGTGGGGGCGGATCGGCGGGGCAACCATGCAGAACCCACTGTGGTCTTGTCCGGGTGAATGTGTGCGTCCACGAAGCCCCGCGTCGTGAGGAGAGCCGGGCCGCCGGACCAATGACTTTGGCCTACTTCGCGGGTTGGTGAATGTGTTGTCATAAGGCCTCCCAAGTAATGTCTCAACGGTATACCAAAGCGCCACCGCGAGGGAGTTTTGCAGGAACAACGCCTGAAAACCAGCTTAAGAAAGAGCGAGACAAGCCTTTTGGAATACCAAATCTATACAGAACTCGATCGAGCGCCTACTCTAATGATCACCATTCATTTATGTGATGTGAATCGCATCGAGGAGAAGCCCATGGACACCACCCCAGCAAGTGCTACCCAAATCCCGCCCTCTGGGCCAACGCTCAAGAGGGTCCTTGGCTTGCCGTCATTGGTCGCCTTCGGGTTAACGTCCATGGGTATCTTGTCCGTGGTGGCGGTCTACGGACCCGGTACGGAGATCAGTGATGGACATCTTCCAGCAGCCTACATAGCTGCCCTGGTAGCCATGCTCTTTACAGCTCATAGCTACGGACAAATGGCACGCAATGTTCCTGTCACCGGTGGCGCGTACGCCTACGCGTCAAGGGCTTTTGGCAAGCCTGTGGGCTTCATGGTGGGTTGGGCCATGATGTTGGACTACCTGTTCCTGCCCATGGTCAACTTCCTGCTCTTCGGCCTCTATCTCAACAGCCTGCTGCCTGCCATACCATCACAGCTCGCAGTCCTGGCTTGTCTGCTGGTGGTGGGCCTCTTCAGTGTGATCGGTGTTGCGTGGATCAAGAAGATGAACTTTGTAGTGGTGGCGGCGTCCGTCGTCGTCATTCTTGTCTTCCTCGTGCTGGCGGTCCGCAACGCTCCGGACCTGACTGTGGAGAACCTCATCCGGCCCCTCACTCTTGGGGAGGGTGGGCTGGCGCCGGTCATGGCCGCCGCTGCAATGGTGTCCTTTGCGTTCCTGGGGTTCGACGGCGTCTCCACGCTGTCCGAGGAAGCGCGCAACCCGAAGAGGGACGTGCCGCGGGGCATTATCTTGTCCACGCTGTTCGCAGGTGTTGGTTACGCGCTGTTTTCCGTAGCCGGCAGCCTCATCGCTCCCGAGTGGAGGGCCATTGAGAACCTTGATGCAGCAGGAACGGAGCTCATGCAACGTGCCGGCGGCGATGTCCTGATGGTGGTCTTCGTGGTGGTTAACCTCGGCGGACTTGTTCTCTGCGGCACGGCGGCCCAGATGAGTGTCAGCCGGGTCATCTATGCCATGGGGCGGGACAACATCCTGCCCGGGGCCTTCTCCACGCTGAACCTGCGCTTTCGCACGCCGCATGTGGCGGCGCTGCTGGTATCCGCAGTCTCACTGGTTGCTTTGTTCATCACCTTGGAACAGGCGGTCTACATGATCAACTTCGGGGCTTTGATTGCCTTCGCCGCGGTCAACCTGGCCACCATCAAGGTGCTGTTCTTTGACGTGCGTAAGCGCGGTCCCCAAAGCGCGCTGCGGAACCTGATCATGCCGCTGCTGGGATTCGCCTTCATCGCGTGGCTGTGGACGTCACTCGCCTGGTTCACGTATCTGCTGGGAGCAGCGTGGCTTGCGGTGGGTGCAACCATCTACGTGGTGAGCCGCAGGAGGGCCGGAGGCAATATCGCCCTGGATTTCGACGACGCGACCCCTCTTGAGGAGCCGCATCCCGTCTCAGCTAAAACGCCGGGTAGCTGACCAGCAGCGCCTGGAGTTCGGTGGTGGACATGTGGTTGGCCATGTCGACGCTGATGCCCATGGCAACAGCGGCGACGGTGAGCATGGCAACGCATGCCACGGACAGGAAGCGCCAGTCCTTACGGAACACGCTGGCGAAAGTCTCCGGCATATCAAGTCCCGGAGTGATCATGTTGGGGGCGCTGTCCCAGGAGCCGTCGTCGAGCATCGCGATGATGCGATCGTTACTGCGGTCGTAGCGCATGGTGCTGATGTTGTTGCCGTGGCGGGCAAGCAGAATGTCGTGTCCCACGCGCTGGCGCGGCTGCAAAGTAAGCAAGAAAATGATCCCCTGAAGTCGGATGGTGGAGGCGGCACGCGCCATTGGGGGCATCTCGATTTTATAACGATGACTTCAGGGAAATGGCTCGAAAGACGCCAAACGCCGGGTGAGGCTCCCCACCCGGCGGCGTGATTCAGCTCGCTTTACGGCTGGTCGGTCTTGGCGATGTAGACATCGCAGGGTGCCGTGTGGGCCACGGTGTTGGCCACACTGCCCAGAACCCTGCCCAGGCCCTGCATGCGCCGGTTGCCCACCACGATCAGCCGGGCATCCTGCATTTCGGCTTCCTTCACCAAGGCTTCGCCGGGCTTGCCACGCGCCGCGGAGTAGGTGATGTCCAGGCCCTCATGGGTCAGTCGCTCCGCCACGGTGCGGGCTACGGTCTCCGCTTCGGCGGCGTCTGACACGATCCACTTGTCGGTGCCGATCTCAACCACCTCAGTACGGTTGCTGTCGAAAGCGCTGACAACGCGCAGGCTGGCTCCGAGTCCGATGGCCAGCTGCTGGGCGGCCTGAGCTGCCCTCATTGCCGTCTCGCTGCCGTCTACTCCGACAATCACAACTCCGGTCATTGTGCTGCTCCTTCATTGGTGGCTGTGATGGCTTCTGCCAAAACTGGGGCCAGGCGGCGGACGCCTTCGGCAATCGTATCGGGCGGCACTGCGCTGAAGGCCAGGCGGAGCTTGTTGGAGGGGCCGTCGGCGGGGGAGAAGGCTGCGCCGGGGATGAAGACGACGCCGGCGTCGATGGCTTTTGCGAGCAAGGGGTACGTGTCCACGCCGTGGGGGAGGGTGACCCAGACGAAGAAGCCGCCGTCCGGGCGGGTCCATGTAAGCCCGGCGGGCATGTACTCATCCAGCGCTGAGAGCAGGGCCTCGCACCGCTCCGCGTACAGCGTGCGGTACGTATCGATCTGGCTTTTCCAGTCATAGTCGCGGAGATATGCCGAGACGATCATCTGGTTCAGTGGCGGCGGGCAGAGCGTCACGGCTTCGGAGGCCAGGTAGAAGCGGCGCTGCAGGTGCGCGGGAACCAGTGCCCAGCCGATCCGGAGGCCGGGAGCGAAGATCTTGGAGAAGGAGCCGAGGTAGATGACATCGTCCGGGTTGGCCGCGCGCATCGGGGCGATGGGATGGCCATCGAAACGCAGGAGTCCGTAGGGGTTGTCCTCCAGGACAATGATGTTCGCGTCCCGGCATATATCGACGATCCGTTGCCTGCGTTCGGCGGCCAGGGTGATCCCGGAGGGGTTGTTGAAGTTGGGGATCGTGTAGAGGAATTTGATGTTCTTTCCCTCTGACTGGAGCGCTGCGATCCTGGCCTCAAGAAGCTCAGGTACCAGGCCGTCGTCGTCCATGTCGATCGGTGCCACCTCGACTTGGTATGCCTCGAACGTGTTCAAGGCCCCCACGTAGGTGGGGTTTTCCACCAGGACCACATCGCCGGGGTTGCAGAAGACCTTGGTGGCCACATCCTGCGCCGACTGTGAGCCGGCGGTGATGACCACATTGCCGGGATCAGCGTCGGTGATGCCCTCTGCCGCCATGATGTCGCAGATCTGGGCACGGAGCTCTTCGGTGCCCTGGCCGCCGCCGTACTGCAGGGCCGTCATGCCTTCCTCGGCGATGATGCGGGCTGCGGTCTGGCCGAGCTTCTCCAACGGCAGCGACTGCAGGTAGGGGTTGCCCCCGGCGAGTGAGACAAGGCCGGGCCGCATCGAGATGTCGAAGACATCGCGGACGGCGGATTGCTTGATGTTGGCGGCCCGCGCGGAGAACAGTTCCTCGTGCGGGTGGGCGGCCGTGGCGGCCCGCTCAATGGCGTCGATGGCTTCAGCGGGCAGCGTTGCGCCGGCATCCAATGTTTCGTGGGTCACAGTGACAGGATACTCCTCGATGTTGCTAATGAGGCAACAGTTGTTTTCGGATCTCTCCCAGTTTGGCAGTCCCCGCTTTACGTGGCGATCGGGAAGGGCTGGAATGTAGCTATGACAGCGCACCGGGGATCCGTGACCAAGGCCGAACAGTTCCACAAACTCCATGATGCAGGGCCTGTGCCGCTGGTGCTGGTGAACGTGTGGGACGCCGCTTCCGCCCGCGTTGTCCAGGAAGCAGGGGCGACGGCGATTGCCACTTCAAGCTCGGCCGTCTCCTGGAGCCTGGGCTTCCGGGACGGGGACCATGTGCCGTGGGGGCTGGCCATGGCCGCGTTGGGTCGCGTTGTTGGCGCCACCACCCTGCCGGTGACCGCGGACATCGAGACGGGCTACGGACGCACTGATGATGAACTGCGGGCAACCGTCCACGCCGTCCTGGACGAGGGTGCTGTGGGCATCAACATCGAGGACTCCGCGGCCGAACCGCTCACCGACATCGCCGAGCAATCGCGTCGCATAGCCCTCATCCGCGCCGTGGCCGATGACCGCAGGATCCCACTGTTCATCAATGCCCGCACGGACACTTATCTGTCCGGACGGTTTCCGGATGAGGCTTTCGACGAGACGCTGCGGCGTGCCGAGGCCTACCTCACTGCCGGTGCCGATGGCGTCTTCGTGCCCGGCGTCCTGGATCTGCATGTCCTCCATGAACTATCCAGCCGCATACCGGCGCCGCTGAACGCGCTGGCGGGCGTAGGGGCGCCGTCGCCGCTGGAACTGCACGACGCCGGCGTCCGTCGCGTCAGTATCGGCGGCAACACCGCGAAGGCTGCCTACGCCAAGGTGGCCCGGGTTGCGAAGGAGATCCTGGGCGACGGCAACTGGGCCGGCCTCGCCGGCACGCGCAGCCACGACGAGATGGATGCACTCTTTGCGGAGGGGCCCAAGTACAGCTTGTGAACTGATGCAACGCAGGACGGCGGAGCCCGCCTTTAATGTCGGACCTCACCGATAGCTTGGGATCTGTAGCAAAGGCCACCACGGCAGGGGAGTACGGATGGCACGACGCAGTGTGCAGTTTTGGCGGATCGAACAGCTGAACGGTGATGAGCTCAGCCGTCCCTTTCCGGCGCGCCGGGTAGTGGAGGTCCTAAAGAAAGCCCAGGATTCCGCGACGGACCGGCATTTCACCAGTGTGGACGGGACTGTGTTGCTCGCGCAGGCGGTGGCATCCTCGCCTCATCCTGTGCTGTTGCTGGACCGTGTCCGGGATACCAACCTACCGAGTGTCGGCGACGCCCTTGGCCGGCGTAAACCACTCCCGCTGGCTCCCGGCGACCACCTCCTGGAGACCACCTATTTCGCTTTCCTAAAAAGGAACGTCATCGCCGTGCTCACCAGCGGTAACGGGCCCCGGGCATCCCGGATGGGGGAGTACCTCGGAGGGATGCTGGGACTGGAACCCGCCCTGGTTCCTGTGGTGAGGGAGGACATCGAGGAAATCCTCACCCGGCTTGAAGTAAGCCGTTTCGAGTTTGCGCTTCCCGCGGAGCGCCTTTCAGGGAAGCTGATGGAAGGTGAATGGGCCGACGTCCTGGAGAGCGCCTCGCGCCTCATGAACGAAGGAACGTTCCGCATTTCCCTGAGCGTGGGCCGTTCCGGGAGGGCGGAGGATAAGCAGCGGATCCGGGATCGTATTCAGCAACTCATCGACCTCTTCCGCCGGGCTGGGTCCGTGGAGCACTTTGACTACGTGGTGGCGGAGGGCAAGGACTCGCTGACAGGTGACCGGGAGGTGGTGGATCTCCTGAAGGAACGGTTCGTTTCACACATCGAGGTTGACCCGGACGTGTTCAACGATCCTCAGAAGTCAGTGGCCGAGGCCATTGCCATCCTCAACAAACAAGCCCGGGACAACGAGGCCTTCTTTGCCAGGACCCTGCCGGACGTCAAGGGCCCTGCTGACTCGAGCCTGGTGCCGGACATCGTTGCGGGCGGAATGACTGCTGTGCGCGATGCTCTCGCCGCCGCGGCACTCGCTGATGAAGCCGCGGCAGGCGGTGCCGGCCATGAGCTTGTACGAGGTTGATATCGAACGCTCCGGAAGGCGACGGACCCTGTGGCGGTGGTTCCTGCTGCATCCCACTGCCGACTACCTGTGGGCGGTTCTTGCCGTCCTGATCTGGTGGGGCATTACATTGCTGGCGCGTCAGCCGTTGTTGCTGGAAGGGGTTGATGCCGGAACCCGGCGAACCCTCTTCCAAACGCTCGCCACCTTGGCCGGCGCCACGGCCGGGCTGACACTCACCAGTGTTTCCATGCTTATCAACGTGCTGGGCAAGAAAGCCGCGCCGGGCCAGCGGGAACTTCCCCTGGAGAAATTATCGGCAACCCATCGCCGCCAGATCGGTGAGGTGTTCCTGTTCGCCATCCCCGGGCTTGGCCTGCTGCTGATCGCTGCGCTGGTCACCATGGTGCTGGAAGGAGGCGCGCCCACTGGCTTGTGGATTCCTGAGGGTGTGGTGTTCGTACTGGCGTTCGCTTCTGCCTTGGCTTTGTTGCGGGTGGCCTGGGCCCTCCGGAGGGTGCTGGCGATCGCGACTGCGTGATGAAGGTGGCCGATTCTTCGAGGACCGGTCCGGCTCCTTTACCGCCGCGACCACCTCACGGGTTCGAGCACCCTGAAACTGAAGAAATGTGCGGTAACCAGCACCCGATCACCACGAGACACGGGATTCGGTGAATCGACGGAGAATCCGCTTGCGGTCTTCACTCCCCACCGCAGCACCTGCTCCGTGGCGCGTTCCCAAACACCATTGGCTCCCGTGCTCGGAGATATCACCGCAGTGATCTCCGAGCGGCGGTAGCCCGTCGCAGCTGCGGGCCAGACCTGTTCGTCAGGACATGTCATCAAGCGTTTTCCCCAAAGAGTTGCTCTCCAAAGACTCTGCTCACCGTACCGCTGCTCACCGTACGCTGAGGGCCTCCGTCAACGTCCTGCCGTTCACATAGATCTCGGCCCGCGACGCACCGCTGGCCGCCACGATGGTCTGCGTCAGTTGCGCCTGGATGCGTGGAATGTCGCATACACCCCCGGGCCGCAGTGACCCGCTGAGGTTCACCACCACGGTGGCCCCGCTCATGTAGCCGGACAGGTAGCGCAGGGAGGAACCGGCCAGGGCATCGTAGAGGGCTGCATCGCTGTCCACCGGCATTCCTGCCTCCAGCAGCCGGCCCAGCGCCACGGTCAGCGGATCCCCGGGAACGGCCATGCCGCGGACGGGTACAAGGCTGTCGTTGCAGCCGAAGCGCACGCCGCGGGCGCCGCCGTCGTCGATTGCCACGTAGTACACCGCCGGACCGGAGGCATCCACGGTCATTACCGTGCCGGTTTCTGCAGGCTCCGGAGCGCTGGTGCCCGGTTCGGGTGAAGGCTCGACGGCGGCACGCGGCTGGGTAGGTGCGGCTGCGGAAACGTCCGGGGTGCCCGGGGGAGCGGATGAAGGTGCCGGCGGTGTTGGTGTTGCCGGCGAGGGCGGCGCGGCGGATACGGAAACGGACGGCGTGCCGGGGACTACGGGGGCAGAAGCCGAGGCAACAGGGCGCGACGCAGAAGGCGTTGCACTCTGTGAGGGTGCCGTCGGCGTCACGGAGACGGTCGGCAAAGGGGCTGCGCCTTCGGGGACAGCGGGATCTGCGGGGACAGTGGTGCAGCCAGCCACTCCCAGGCTGAAGAAGAGGCAGGCAGCCGTGATCGCCGTCGTACTTTTTAGTCCCCGTCCGGCATACATGACAGCCCCGCGCTCCTGTCCACCTGTATCTCCAACGTTAGGCCGGGTGGACGGAACACAACATGCCGCTACGGTGACGGTTCGGACAAGAGTTGGTCACGCTGGGGCTGTCCGGCAGGCCGACAGTCGGCAGGAACGCGAACGCCCCCGCCCCGCACAAAAGCGGAACGGGGGCGTTGAAGGCGAAAGACTAGGCTGCTGCTTCTTCGTCCTGGGCGGCGGTCAGCGGCTCGAAGATGCCCTTGATCTGCTCTACGACCTCGGCGTCGTCCTTCGGGTGCAGTTCGGCGAAGCGGATCATCGAACCCGGGACGGCCAGCTTGACGTCTTCCAGGACCTTGGCACCTGCGATGCCGGCTGCTTTGCGGGCCTCGTCCTGGGCCCACACGCCACCGAACTGGCCAAAGGCGGTTCCGACGACGGCGGTCGGCTTGCCGGAGAGGGCGCCGGCGCCGAACGGGCGGGACAGCCAGTCAATGGCGTTCTTCAGCGAGGCGGGCATGGTGCCGTTGTGCTCGGGGGTGACCAGCAGGATGGTGTCGGCGTCGGCTGCTGCGGCGCGGAGTGCGGCGGCTTCGGCGGGGACCTGACCTTCGACGTCGATGTCCTCGTTGTAGAACGGGATGTTGCCCAGCGAGCCGTGGATCTGCACATCAACATTCTCAGGCGCGTTCAGCTGGATGGCTTCGGCGAGCTTCTTGTTGTGGGAATCGGCGCGGAGGCTGCCGACGAGGGTAAGAACGGTGCTCTTGGACATAGTGTCTCCTTGTGTCTGGCCGGGTACCTTGCGGAACCCGCCCTGCGGTATCTGGGCTTTGGAGCCTTCATCGATACTAAACGGACTATGGTCCGCTTTCTATTCCCGGGGTCTAGAATATTTCTGTGAGCTCCATCCCTCTTCGGCCGGACGTGCCCCTGGGCGCGCCCCACGAGCGCAGCGATGCCGCCCGAAATCGTGAGCGCCTTCTCAACGCTGCCCGGGACCTGGTGGCCGAGTTCGGCGCGGAAGCACTCACTATGGACGCGCTCGCCTGTAAGGCCCATGTAGGCAAGGGCACTGTCTTCCGCCGGTTCGGCAGCAGGGCGGGGCTCATGATGACTCTGTTGAGCGATTCTGAATCCGAGTTCCAACACGGCTTCATGTTCGGGCCACCACCGCTGGGCCCAGGCGCCGCCGCAAAGGAACGACTGATTGCGTTCGGCGAAGGGCGGATCTTCTTCGTCCTGGAAAACGGCGAACTCCTGAAGGCGGCGGGTGCTGCCACCCGCAACAGGTTCGATGTCCCCGCAACCAAGCTCTCCCACCGCCACATGGAGATCTTGCTCCGCGAGGCCGGGATTGCTGATCCCTGGGTAATGGCCATGTCCCTGACCTATGCCCTGGACCCTGAGCGCATTGTGGATGACGTCCGAGTGCGCGGCATTTCACCCACGCGCCTCACGGACTCCTGGCGCGAACTGATCACGCGGCTGCTGCCCGCCACCTGACTGCCCGCGGGTGGGCCGCGCTCCGCCACTGCCGGCCGCGCAACCCGCCGCCCCGCCCTGTTAGCGCCCCCATTGCCGCTACTTCAGGCGCATAAGTGCCATTGGCGTCGGTAACGTGACGCAGTCTGCACATAACAATCTGGCTGCAGGCGGGAAACTGGACGCGAGGAAGCAAAACGTGAAGCAGTTATTGTGGTAGTTTCCTCTTGAATGTGACGCATGCCATACAGGGCTGGTGATCACTGAAGGGGTGTGGGGGACCCAAGAACCCGCTGCATCAATTCGTAGCTGACGCCGGCCACAGCCGGGAACCGCGGAAGGACGAGCATTGAGTTTTGCCACGATTCGGGGCAGCCGCCCGACATGCTGAAATATCTGATGAAGCGGTCGGGCATCTACCTGATCATGATCTTCCTGACCACCAGCGCCGGGTATTTCCTGGCAGTCTCCTCGCTCAAGCCGGCGGTTCTGGAGCAAGAGAAAATTCCGCGGCCAACCCCGGAACAGGTAGCAGCGTCATTCCGTGGACTGGGACTTGACCCGGAGTTAAACCCCTGGGAACGGTACATTCAGTGGCTTGGCGGCATCGTCACCCGCTGGGACTGGGGACGCAGTCCGAACGGCGCCTTCGTCAACGCCGAGTTCGCGGACCGCGTGATGGTCTCCACCCGGCTGTTCATCGCCTCCATCATCCTGACCCTGGTCATCGGCGTCGCACTCGGTGTCTATTCCGCCGCACGCCAGTACAAGTTCCAAGACCGTGTCATCACGTCCTACAGCTACCTGGTCCACATCCTCCCAGCGCCCATCGCCTACTTCCTGGTGCAGCTCGGCGCCATCAGCATCAACGAGGCCGTTGGGGAGCGCATCTTCTTCGTGACGGGAATTTCGACGCCGGGCATCGACCCTGGCTGGCCGGCTTTCGTGGACCTGGTTGCCCACTACGCCGTGCCCACCTTCGCGATGACCATCTTTGGTTGGGCCGGTTACCAGATCGCCCAGCGGCAGTACCTCCTGGACAACGTCAATGCCGACTTTGTCCGCACAGCACGGGCCAAGGGGCTCACCCGCAACCAGGCCATCCGAAAGCACGCCCTGCGCGTCTCCTTCATCCCGGTCGCCCAGAGCATCGCGTTCACCATCCCGGCGATCTTCACCGGCGGCTTCTTCGCCGAGGCCATCTTCGCGTGGCCGGGCATTGGCCTCTGGAGCATCCAGGCCATCAGCCTGCAGGATGTCAACGTCGCCACCGCCACGCTGGCCTACGGCTCCGTGATCTTCGCGATCGGGGCCATCCTTGCCGACTTCGCCACCACGCTGGTCGATCCACGAGTGAGGGTCCAGTAATGACCAACATCATCGATCCCATTGCGGAAATCGACGAATCCCGGGTCGGCGACCAGGACGTCGTCATCGGCAAGTCCCGCATCATCTTCCGTCGCTTCATGCGGAACCGTACCGCCGTCGCCGGGTTGTTCATCTTCCTCGCGTTGTTCCTCTTCTCGATTTTCGGCGGGTTCCTGACGTCGTGGGACAAGGACACCATCGATCCGTTGAATATCGGCATGCCTCCGTCACCGGACCACCTGCTCGGTACAACGCAGGCCGGCATCGACCTCATGGCGTTGATTGTGGATGGCACACGAACCTCGATTCTCATCGGCCTCATTGTGGGTGGCCTGTCCGTCCTGATCTCCGCGGTGTACGGCTGCACCATGGCCTTCTTCGGGGGCAAAGTGGATGCCACCATGCTGTTCATCCTCGAAGCACTCATCATGATGCCGGCCATCCTGGTGGTGGCCGTGGCAACCAGCGGCGGCGGTGGACTCAAGGACCTCCCCAGTTGGCTCCTCCTGGTGGTCGTGCTGCTCTTCTTCAGCTGGATGGGCACTGCCCGTTTGGTGCGCTCACTGTCCATGTCCCTGATGCAGCGCGATTACGTCAAAGCAGCCAAATACATGGGCGTGCCGTCACGCCGCATCGTCTGGCGTCACCTGGTTCCGAACATCGGCTCGCTGCTGGTGCTCGACTTCACTCGCGGCATCACCGGCGCAATCCTGGCCGAAGTTGCATTCTCCTTCATCGGCATCGGTATCAAGGTTCCCGACGTCAGCCTCGGCGTCCTGATTGGGCAGGCCACGGGCCAGGTGTCCTCCTTCCCGTGGATGTTCTGGGTACCGCTGACTGTCATGTTCCTGCTGACCGGTTCGCTGGCCATGATGAACGACGGCCTCCGCGACGCCTTCGATCCCAGCTCCAGCTCCATCGGCCGGGCGAAGACCAAGACCGCAAAGAAGGTCAACAAATGAGCACCAACATCTCCCACACGCCGGCCGAACGCCTCCGCGACGCTGGACTTTACGCTCCCGGCGACGCCGTCCTCAGCGTTCGCGACCTCAACGTCCGCTTCAACTCCGAAAACGGTGTGGTCCATGCTGTCCGCGGAGTGGATTTCGATCTCATGCCCGGGAAGACCCTGGGCATCGTGGGTGAGTCCGGCTCCGGCAAGTCCGTGACGTCCATGGCCGTCATGGGGCTGCTCCCCGAAACCGCGGACATCACCGGCTCCGTGCGCTTCAAAGGCAAGGAGCTCCTTGGCCTGTCTGACAAAGCCATGTGCAAGCACCGCGGCAGTGACATTGCCATGGTGTTCCAGGATCCGCTGTCCTCGCTGACGCCCGTCTACACGGTGGGCAACCAGATCATCGAGGCGCTGACGGTCCACAACCCCACCATGAGTAAGCAGGCCAAAGAAGCTCGCGCCGTCGACCTTCTACGCATGGTGGGCATCCCGAGCCCTAAGGACAGGCTGAAGGCCTTCCCGCATGAGTTTTCCGGTGGCATGCGCCAGCGCGTCATGATCGCCATCGCGATTGCCAACGATCCTCGGGTGCTCATCGCTGATGAACCCACGACGGCGTTGGACGTTACCATCCAGGCGCAGGTGCTGGAAGTCCTGCACACGGCGCAGGAGGAGACCGGCGCCGCCGTTGTCATGATCACCCACGACCTCGGTGTCGTAGCGGGCATGGCCGACGACATCATGGTGATGTACGCGGGCAAGCCGGTGGAGACCGGCACTGTGGAGGACATCTACTACAACCCCCGGATGCCATATACCTTGGGCCTGCTCGGGGCCGTGCCGCGTGTGGATACCTCGGGCAAGCAGTCGCTGGTGCCCATCGAAGGGACCCCGCCCAACCTGGCGTTGCCCGTCACTGGATGCTCCTTCGCCGCTCGGTGCCCGATGGTGAGCGATGCCTGCCTTCAGGGCGAACCGGAACTGTTCCCGGTGCCCGGAGTTGAAGGTCAGACTTTGGGTCACAAGGCAGCCTGCATTAAGGCAGACCAGCTCAGCGGCGACGCTGACGCCCACAAGATTTTCCACGCGCCGCCCAAGCCGGTGTCAAAGTTCGACGGCGTTGCCCGCGTCGAGCGCGACAAGGTCCTGGAACTCAAGGATGTAAAAAAGCACTTCCCGCTGCTCAAGGGTGCCCTGATCAAGCGGCGGATCGGCACGGTCAAGGCCGTGGACGGGCTGAGCTTCGACATCCGCGAGGGCGAGTGCGTCTCCATCGTGGGCGAGTCCGGTTGCGGTAAGACCACCACGCTCCTGGAGATCATGGAATTCCACCCGGATCAGATGGGCGAAGTCATCATCGGGGGCGTCAGCAACAAAGTGGCTACCGACCACAAGACCAAGATGGCCATGCGCAAGGAAATGCAGATGGTTTTCCAGGACCCCACCGGCGCCCTGGATCCACGCTTCACCGTGTATGAAGTCCTGGCTGAGCCCTTGGAAAACCTCGGGATGCCCAAGGCCGCCATCAAGAAACGCATCATGGAACTCATGAAGCTGGTGGGCCTGCAGCCTGACCACGTGAACCGCTTCCCCAACCAGTTCTCCGGCGGTCAGCGCCAGCGTATCGGCATAGCCCGGGCTCTGGCGGTCAATCCCAAGCTCGTGGTCCTGGACGAGCCGGTTTCTGCCTTGGACGTCTCCGTCCAAGCCGGAGTTATCAACCTGTTGGACAAGCTCCGGGCCGAGTTGGGGCTGAGCTACCTGATGGTGGCCCACGACCTCTCCGTGGTCCGCCACATTTCAGACCGGGTTGCCGTGATGTATCTGGGCAAGATCGTGGAGACCGGCGACGTAGACGATGTCTTCGACAATCCGCGCCACCCTTACACCCGGGCGCTTTTGTCCGCCATCCCGGTGCCCGACCCGAACCTGGAACGTACCCGCGAACGCATCATCCTGCAGGGTGACCTTCCCAGCCCGCTTGATGCTCCCAAGGGATGCAATTTCGCCACCCGTTGTCCCGTGTTCGCCGCACTACCTGCCGCAAAGCAGGAGAAGTGCCTTACTCTGGAGCCGCCATTGGCTTCTGAGAAGGAAGGCGCGCAGGACTTCGCCTGCTTCTTCCCGGACGGAGAGCTGGATGCCGACATGCTGGTGGTGCATGCCTGACGACATATGAAGCATTGAATACATCCCTGGTCTCAACTCGCAAAGATATTTCAGTCGTAAACACGAAGGGCAAACCATGAAGAAGTACACGACGATTGGCGGCGTAGCGCTCGTAGCAACGCTCATGCTGACCGCTTGCGGCGGGGGAACGCCGTCGGGTCCGGCCTCGCAGAAGGCCGAAGCAGCCGGCGGTGACATCAGCAAGCTGATCAGCGTCAACGCCAAGGAAGCAAAAGACCTTGAGCAGGGCGGCACCGTCACCCTGCCTACCGTGGATCTCGGGCCGGACTTCAACAATAATTCCAACGTCGGGAACAGCGGCCCCACTGCAGCTGTGTTGACTCCAGTCAATCCGGCAGGCCTTAGCAGCGGCGGGATCGGCGGTTGCTGGAAGCTGGACTTTGACGGCAAGGCTGAGCCGAACAAGGACTTCTGCGAAGAGGTGAAGAGCGAAGTCAAGGATGGCAAGCAGACCATCACCATTAAGGTCAACGACAAGGCAACCTGGAACGACGGTACGCCTATCGACGTCAAGACGTTCGAGAACACCTGGAAGATGTCCCGCGGCGAAGATAAGGCGATTGACATCGTCAACCCGGGGGCATATCCGTTTGTAGACTCAGTCAAAGCCGGTGCCAACGACAAGGAAGTCATTGTCACCACTACGCAGCCGGTCTATCCGCTTGAGGATCTCTTCTTCGGACTGATCCACCCTGCCGTCAATACGGCGGAAATCTTCAACAATGGCTTTGCTGGCAACATGCATCCTGAATGGATGGCTGGCCCGTTCAAGGTGGAGAACTACGACACCACCGCCAAGACGGTCACTATGGTTCCCAACGACAAGTGGTGGGGCCAGAAGCCTGTCCTGGACAAGATCATTTGGCGCCAGATGGAACCGAGCGCAACCATCGCCGCGTTCAAGAACGGCGAAATTGATGCTACTGACGCTCGCTCCCTGAGCCGCTACAAGCAGCTTGAGGGAACCAAAAATGCTGAGGTCCGCCGCGGTCAGCGACTGTTCGCCGGTGGTCTCAACCTCAATGCCGAGCGCCCTGCCCTCGCCGATGTGGCCGTCCGCAAGGCGATCTTCACGGCCGTGGACCGAAAAGCTCTCCGAGATGTTCAGTTCAACGGACTGAACTGGTCCGAGGAAAGCTCGGGCTCCATGATGCTCATGCCGTTCTCCGAGTACTACCAGGACAACTACCCCGTCAAGGACTCGGACGCTGAGGCCGCCAAGAAGGTCCTCGCTGACGCGGGTTACACTGCCAATGACAAGGGCATCATGGCCAAGGACGGCGTCCCCGTAACTTTCAAGGTGACCTATTTTGGAGAGGATCCCACACGGGCGGCCGTCTCACAGACCCTGCAGAAGCAGCTTCAGGCAGCGGGCATGGATGTCGCGGTTGAGCAGCGCGGTGACGCGGACTTCCAGAAGGTTCTGGGGTCGCGGGAGTTTGACCTGACGATTTCGGGCTACACGGTTGGCGCGGATGCAACCAGCGGCGTCAAGCAGTTCTACGAGTCAACCACCAACGAAAACAAACTCGGCGATGCTGAGCTGGACGCTGAAATCAAGCGCTTGGCAACCATTGCTGATGACAAAGAGCGCAACAAGGCCGCCATGGAGGTAGAGAAAAAGCACATGGCGAAGTACTTCTCCATGGGTACCCTGCTGAACGGCCCGGAGATCCAGTTTGTGCGCACGGGCCTGGCCAACTACGGTCCGTCCCTGTTCAAGAGCAACTCCAACGTTCCGGACTGGACCACCATCGGCTGGGAAAAGGGCACCAAGAAGTAGCCTCCCCGCTGTAGTTGTCCAAGATGTAGTTTCCAGAAGGCCGGGAACATCCCCAACCTGTTCATCGGGTCGGGGAGGTTCCCGGCCTTCGCCGTCCCCACGCTCTCTCACGTCCCGCGTGCTTGGGTCGGACGCTCTCTCACCCGGTGATAGAGGGTTGGCGTGAAAGGGCTGTTATGTGAGAGAGGGTCGGTAGCCTAGGGTCATGACTTCCCAGCCGATCCGTACCGCCGTGGCAGGGTTTGGCCTGTCGGGCAGCGTCTTTCACGCGCCCTTCATTGCCAGCAACCCTGCATATGAGCTTGCCGTCATCTCCACCTCGGACGAGTCGCGCCAAGCCAAGGCCAAGGACCGCTACCCGCAGGCCACCATTGTCAGCACGCCGGAGGACATCCTGGCGCTGGCTGACCAGCTGGACCTCATCGTTCTGGGCACACCGCCCGCAACCCATTTCCCGCTCGCGAAAGCCGCGCTGGAAGCCGGGCTCGACGTCGTCGTGGACAAACCGTTCACGGTCCGCAGCGCCGAGGGCGAGGAACTGATCCGACTGGCGGCGAAATTGGGCCGTGTCCTCACCGTGTACCAAAACCGGCGCTGGGACGGCGACTCGCTCACCGTCAGGAAATTGCTCGACGCCGGAACGCTGGGGACAGTGACCAGGTTCGAGGTGGGAATGGAGCGTTGGGCGCCGGAGATCGCCAAAGCCTGGAAGGCCAGTGCTACTGCGGAAGACGGCGGCGGTGTCCTGTTCGACCTCGGCACCCACGTTCTGGACCTGTGCCTGCAGTTCTTTGGTCCAGCCACCGTCACCTACGCGGAAATCCAGGCGCGCCGTCCCCAGGAAAGCGTCGATGACGATGTCTTCCTGGCACTCCGGCACCAGTCCGGCGTGGTCAGCCATGTCACCATCAACCTGACCAGCCACCTGCACGGCCCGCGCTTCCGCGTCCTCGGCACCGAGGGTGGCTTCGTGAAGTTCGGCACCGACCCCCAGGAGCCCTACGTGCTGGGAGGCGGGCTCCCTACGGACGCGCGGTACGGCGTCGAACCCGCAGAAAACCATGGCACGCTGGAACTGAACGGGCAGCGCATCCAGGTCCCCACAGAGCGTGGCGCCTACCCCGAGTTCTACCGGATTCTGGCGGAAAAGCTCGACGACGGCGGCACAGCCTCGGCGCTTCCCTTGCCTGTTGATCCGGACGGCTCCGTTGCGGTGCTGAAGCTGATTGAGCAGGCTAGGACGCTGGCGTAACGTCCGCGCTGGCAACCAGCGAGTAGATGGCCTTGAGGTCGTCGTTGCCTTCAGTGGGCTGGCAACTGCCCGTCAGCTGGACAATATCCGCTGCGGTCTCGTGGTGAACTACCGTGACGGCGGTGAACTGGGCCAGCGAGCCGGCCTGCGGATGCGTGTAGCGTGCTTCGCGTACGTGCCAATCCCGGCCATTGATCACCACCGGCTCCGTGCCCAGCAGAACTGCATCCGGCAAGGCGTCCAGGAACGAGTCCACGGACGCGGCGATGTCCTGGAGCTGATAGCCGGGCAAGCGGCGCGACACGGAAATCACCACATTCGCCGTGTAGCGTCCTTCCGCAGCGGGTGCCATCAGGGCGCCCACCGCATCGGGGACAACTTGCTGGGACCATCCCGCGGGCGCGTTGAGTTTGATGGAGGGGTAGGCGGGGAACTCGGCGGATGGGAAAACCTGGTGCGATGTCATGGGAGCCCTTTCGGAGCGCTGTCAGTGCAGGAAGCTATCTGCTGAGGAAGTCGACGAACCCGGTCACTGAATCAACGAACCCGGACGGGCTGATGGTGATCTGGCCACCTGCTCCCAGTCCCAGCTCCGCAGTGATCTTGGCACCCGCGCCGAGGGTCAGTCCGTCTTCGTCCATGGAAGCCGTAAAGAAGTGACCCTCCCCGGCTCCGGCGGCAACTGTTGCGTTGAGGGTCAGCGTCTGGCCCAAAACTTCGACGTACCGGCTTCCGGTCAGTTCCGCTCCGGCACCTGCGCTGAAGGCTGTACCGGTTGTCTCGCTGCCCTTGACGCTCAGCTCGCCTTCGCCGGCGCTTGCCCAGGCACCGGCGCGCAGTTCTCCGCCCTGCCCCAGGGAGAACAGCCCTCCGGCGAAGTCGGTCTTGTTATCCATGGTGACCTTCTGACCGGCAAAACCCTCACCGCCCGCAGAAAACAGGAATGGGCTGGTCGCTTCGGCGTGTGCGCTGGCCTCTACTCCGGTCATCATTCGCGTGGTAGAGGTGTTGGTGACCCAGCCATCGAAGAAGTCGGACCGCACGGTGGTGGTGTTCTCGGCCCCTGCAAAAGCTTCGCCGGTGGCGCTGGCATGGGGGAGTCGCAGCCCGGAGGGCACGCTTGCATCGAACTCGCCGTTGGCGCGCGCTCCGATGAATGTTTCGTTGGTGACAGTGGTGTCCACCGGCCCGTATCCGGATTTCACTGTCCACGTCATCTCACCGCCAGTGGACGCATCACCGGAGCCACCAATCGCGATTCCGCCCGGCCCCATGGATCCGTGCGTTTCGCCCGATGCCTGACTGTCGAATCCGCCATTGCCTTCCACAGTGACCGGACCGAAGGTGGTGGGATCAAAAGTGAATCCCAGCGGCCCTGAGGGGCCTCTGCCCTTTCCGTCGCCAAGCCCCCGTCCCGCCCCGCCCAGCGAGGCTTGCTCCTGCTGGTCGGCATTGAGTTTCAGGGCGCGGGCGTTGTCCTTGAGGCAAACCGCTGCCGCACCGAGCCGTCCGTACAGCTGGCTGTGCCAGTTGCTGCGGAATTGCTCGGCATCGTTTCCCCGCCAATAGTGGCCATTCTGGATGAGCACATTGAGCTGCTGTTGAAGTGTGGTGATCTTCTCAGCTTCGGAGTCCATCACTGCCGAGAGTCGGCGGAGATCACCGACGTCGGCGCCTACCAGTCCCTGCCCCATTATGTACTCAGCCCCATCACGCATCCCCTGAACGTAGCGACATTGGTAAAAACCTGCGGACCAGTCGTGGCACCAGGCGTCTCCCGAGCATAACTACTGCGGAACAGGGCTGCCATGGGGAGAACTACCGGGGTGGATAACGGTGCGGGTTAAACCGCGACGGCGGGGTGCGGCTTCGTGTGGAAGCCGCACCCCGCCGTCGTGTTTGTCAGGCCTTGGAACTACGCGGAGACCAGGGTGTGCCAGTCGTTGACGAGGGGCAGGTTGTGCGCCTCGGAAACGGAGTGGTGTGCCACGTGGCCGGCGGCGATATTGAGGCCGGCAGCCAGCGCGGGGTCGCGGTCGAAGGCAGCCTTGACGCCCAGGTTGGCCAGTGCCACGGCGTAGCGCAGGGTGACGTTCGTCAGTGCGTACGTGGAGGTGTTGGGAACAGCGCCAGGCATGTTGGCAACGCAGTAGAAGATCGAGTTGTGGACCTTGTACGTCGGTTCCTGGTGGGTGGTGGGGTGCGTGTCCTCGAAGCAGCCGCCCTGGTCAACAGCGATGTCCACCAGGACCGAGCCCGGCTTCATGCGGGCAACGAGCTCGTTGGTGACCAGCTTGGGAGCCTTGGCGCCCGGGATCAGGACGGAACCGATGACGAGATCTGCATCGATGACTGACTTCTCGATCTCGTAGGCGTTGGAGGCAACGGTCTTCAGGCGGCCCTGGTAGAGGGCGTCGAGTTCACGCAGCCGGTTGATGTTGATGTCCATGATGGTGACATCAGCACCAAGGCCCAGCGCCATGGCAGCGGCGTTGGTTCCTGCAACGCCGGCGCCGAGGACAACAACCTTGGCCGGGCGGACACCCGGTACGCCGCCCAGGAGGACGCCCTTGCCACCGGCGGGAGCCATCAGCGAGGAAGCGCCCACCACGACGGACAGGCGGCCTGCTACCTCGGACATCGGAGCGAGCAGCGGAAGGGTGCGGCCTTCCTGCACGGTTTCGTAAGCGATGGCCGTGACGCCGGAGTTGATGAGCTCGGCGGTGAGCTCCGGTTCTGCGGCGAGGTGCAGGTAGGTGAAGAGGATGAGGCCCTTGCGGAAGCGGTGGTACTCGGCCGCGATGGGCTCCTTGACCTTCATGACCATGTCCGCACGGCCCCAGACGTCGTCAGCTTCGTTGACGATTTCGGCGCCGGCGATCGAGTATTCCTCGTCGGTGATGCCCGAGCCGAGGCCTGCGCCACGCTCAACCAGAACGGTGTGTCCGTGGGTGCGGAATTCGTGGACACCTGCGGCCGTGATGGCTACGCGGAACTCGTTGTTCTTGATTTCTTTGGGGACGCCGATGATCATCTGTGGGCTCCATCGTTAGCGGCCTTTTCGGCCGAAAATGTGTTGCGGGCTGTGATTCCAGAATAAATCCGGCTGTGAGGCAGGCGACATGGGTTTTGCCGCGGACAGGCGGAGGCGCCCCGGAAACTCAAGGATCTTCACCTCTGCAGCTCGACATTTGTCGAGCCCTGGAGCGTCAGGTGTCGCCTGCTGTTGGTAGGCTTTCCTGATGCAGCAGGACGTGGAACAGATCGTTGAACGCGTGGCGTTGAAGCTGGGCCGCGGCCTGTCCCTCGAAGACCTCGACGGCGTCCTCCTCGCGTACAGCTCCAACCAGTCGCACGCCGACCGCGTCCGCGTGAACTTCCTCCTCAGCAAGCGTGTCCCCAGCGACGTCAGCGCGTGGCAACTGTCCCACGGCATCGCCACGGCGGTGCGTCCCGTCGTCGTTCCCGCCAACGAGGAACTCGGAATGTTGGGCCGCGTCTGCGTGCCGCTCCTGGTGCGCGGCTTCCGCGTGGGCTACTTGTGGGTCCAGCTGGACGTTGAAGAGCAAAGTCCGACGGCGATACTCGCCGAGTTGCCCGGCGTGCGTGATGAGTTGGACCTGTTGGCGGGTTTGCTCCTTGATTCCAACACTGCAGAGTCGGAATTCCGGCGCAGGCGTGAGCAGGAGTTCCTCTCGGCCTGCAGTGGCGAATCGAATGCCGTGGCGGCCGTGGCCGGGTGGAAGGAGATCCAAGGCCGCGGTCCATGGCAACTGGTGACCATCCTGGATGCGGACGGCGCGAGGTCCGACGTCGATCCCCTCGCCGCAACCCTGACGCACCGAACAGCTGCACTGCAGTCCACCATCGGCGTCAACGCTGCGTTGTTCAGCGCCGGAACGGAGACGCATTCCGTGGTCCTGTTTCGAGAGTCCGGTGGTCGGGCGGACCACGCCCAGGTGCTGGTCCACTATCAACTGGAACTCGCCAAGCGCTCCGGCAGGGCGGTGGACCGGGTGATCCTGGGCATCAGCGAGCCGTTCCAGGTGATCCGGCAGCTCGCAGGAGCGTACCGGCAGTCCAAGGTTGCAGCGCAGGCTGCCGCCGTCGATCAACCCCTCGGCGAGCTCGTGGACAGCCGGTCCGTAGGCGTCTATCAGCTCTTCGACCGCTTGCTGGCACCCGGAGGTTGGGACGACACCGGTTCCGTGCACTTCCGAACGCTGGAGGACCAGGACAAGAACGGCGAACTCCTGCCCGTCCTGGAACTCCTCTATGACAATGATGGTTCAGTGCAGGACGTCGCGGCCAAACTCCATCTCCACAGGAGCAGCATCTACAACAGGCTCGGCCGGATCCGGCAGCTCATCGGCGCTGACCCGTTGAGCGGAGTGATCCGCGTCGAATTGCACGCTGCCTTGAAAGCCCGCCGCTGGGCCGGCCGGCCGCGGATCTGAGGTTGTCAAGAACAATGAGCAGGCGCCCGGTGCGGGCGCCTGCTCATTGGTATGGTCTTGCTTTACGGGCGCCTCAGCCGCTGGCAGCTCCAGCGGCCCAATCGACGCCGGAACGTGGCCGTCCGGCTGCTGCTGCAGTACCGGCTGTGCCATCCCACATGCGTGGTGGTGCGTGGCAAGCGGGTGCTCATTTGAGGGTGTCCTTTGCCGCGTCAAGGATTTCTTCAAGTGCCGTCCCGGAGGGCTGCGGCGCGGTGGCCGCACTGGGCTTGCCCGAGGGCTTGGGTTTGGTGGTCTGCGTGGGAGTCCCCGTCGGCGTGGGGGTAGGAGCCGGCGTGGGTGTGACCGTCGGTGTGGTTGTGGGCGTCGGCGTCGTGGGTGGCGTGGTGATCGTGTCCGACGGCACCTCGCTGGGTGCCGGCGCCGGCTGGGTGGGGATCGGGCTGGCGGTGGCCGGGTCCGCGGCGATGGTTGACGGCACTGCGGACGGGACCCATACGGGGTCGGCCAAGGAAACTTTCGGGGTGGGAACCGACGACGGCGACCCTGGTGCGGGTGCCTCCGGAACCGTGGCCGGCTGGCCGCCTGCCGACGTCGCAGCAGCTGACGCGGAGGGCGATGATGCCCTTGAGTAGGAGGCGCTGGGCGCGGGAGCCGCGGAGCCTGAATTCCGGTCGGCGCCGCTGGCTTCCTGGGAGGGGGTCTCCTGGCCGAAGAATGGCAGCTCGAGGGCCTGCCCCAGGGTACCGGCTGTCAGGACCAACCCGAGGGCGCCGGCCACCACGGCCATGCGCTGGCTCATGTGTTTGACGGATGCAGCTTTCCGCAGGACCGTATGGGGTTCCCGGCCTGGCGAAGAGCCGCCAAAACCCGACTTGGCGGCCGTGGGCGCAGCTGCCGGTTTGCGTAGGTCCTTGCGGCTCGCCAGTGCTGCCGAGGCCGTTGCGGCCGCCGCGACCTGGGCAGGGGACTTGCCCCGCGGTGGCTCAGTGCGGGCGGACTCGGCCACCACCGGAATGGCGGCAGTTACGGGCTCCGGGGTGTCGGGTTCCTGAGAACCGTGGTTCGGGGCGGCCTGCTGCACGATGGGAATGGCCGCGGTAGGAGGACCTGGCGTAGTGGAGGCCGGAGCTGCAGCCTGTGCTGCCTCCACGGCGGGAATCGCCGCAGTTGCGGGTTCCTCCTGTGCGGCCGTTTCCGGTGCCGGCTGCGAGGCCGATGCTTCAGGCGCGATCACGGCCCGTGCCGCACGCTCCCGCTCGGCCGCGCGCGCGGCTGCACGCGTGGTGGGTGTTGCGACGGCGGGGATAGCCGCAGTGGCGGCCTCCGGCGTCGTGCTTGTCGTTCCGGGTGCGGCCACAGTGTCTGGCTGCGCGCTGAGGGGGGATCCGCTGGGGTGGGCCCGACGGCGTCCGGTTGGCTTGGTGCGCCCGCGTTCAGTCTCGGCGCGGCGCGGCTGATCCATGGTTGGGGACATGGTGGTTGCCTCTCAACGCCTTCGAGGTTAGCTGTCGGGTTCGGACGAGGCCGTCCGGCCGCCGTAGCGGCTTCACCCCAAGGACTTGGGAAAGTCCGGGAACTTTTGGGTCCCCCGCCTCTGCCGCGGGTCTGGCGGATTCCGGAATGCGGCAGAGCTCGGCGTCATTCCGGAAGCGGCCCAGCGGAGATACGGGTCGCCCTACGACGGTACATGAGCCGGAAAGTAAAGTCACATTAATATAACGGACGGTAGGCCTCCCCGGATGAGAGGGTCCTGGCGCTTAGGCTTCGGGGCCGGCGCTGGGAGCTCCCGGTGCGGCAGCCACCACGGCCAAGATATCCATCGCCTGGGACTAGCTTCCGCGTGCACCGGCAGGTAGACATTGTCTATGGACCTGCCTGTGATGCCACCCGTCTCGCCCATGCTCGCCAAATCCGTTCCGGCCATCCCCGATGTTGGGCACTACGAGCCCAAGTGGGACGGCTTCCGGACCATAGTCTTCAAGGACGGCGATGAGATCATTCTGGGCAGTCGCAACGAGAAACCCATGACCCGCTACTTTCCCGAACTGGTGGAGGCGCTGCGGAAGAACCTTCCGGACAAATGCGTGATCGACGGCGAGATTGTCCTGATCGAGGGCAACCGGCTGGAGTTCGAGGTGCTGCAGCAGCGGATCCACCCCGCGGACAGCCGGGTCCGGATGCTCGCCGAGAAGACTCCGGCGTCCATGATCGCGTTCGATATCCTTGCCCTCGGCGATGACGACCTGATGGGCACTCCCTTTTCGGAGCGTCGGGCCATCCTGGAACGTGCGCTCGCCAAGGCGGAGCCGCCCGTTTACGTCACCCCTGCAGTCACGGACCTTGAGCGTGCAAAGGAATGGTTCGTGCAGTTGGAAGGCGCAGGCCTGGACGGTGTGCTGTCCAAGCCCCTGGATGGGACGTATTTGCCCAACAAGCGCGTGATGTTCAAGACCAAGCACGAGCGCACTGCGGACTGCGTGGTGGCCGGCTTCCGCTGGCACAAGACCGCGAAAGTTGTGGGGTCCATGCTGTTGGGTCTTTATAACGACGCCGGCCGGCTCCAGCATGTGGGGGTGGTGGCCTCCTTCCCCATGGCCCGCAGGGAAAGCCTGGTAGCTGAGCTCGAGCCGTATCAGGTTGAACTGGGCGAGCATCCCTGGGGTGAGTGGGCCAGCCAGGGCGACGGAGCCGGCGGTTCCAGGATGCCAGGTGCCCAAAGCCGGTGGAGCGCGGGCAAGGATTTCTCGTTTGTACCCCTGCGTCCCGAGCTGGTCATCGAGGTGGCCTACGACTACATGGAGGGCGAGCGGTTCCGGCACACCACGCAGTTCAGGCGGTGGCGGCCGGACCGAACGCCGGAGAGCTGCACTTACTCCCAGTTGGAAGAGCCGGCGGATTATGATCTTGGGGAGCTCCTGGGGCTGCCCTAGCTTGGCGCCCGCAGTTGCTTACTCCTCGTGTCCTTGGTCGCTGCTCATGCTGCCCTCGGCCGGCGGGGTTTCTCCCGGAGGCACTCCTCCGCCGGGTTCCAAGCCCGTGACGTTTCCGTCGAGGGGATCGGGGTTGGAGGATGCGGCGGGGTCCTCGTCTTCGTCCTGGCGCAATTCGGGGTCGGCGTTGACGTCATCCTTGGTGGTGGCCGGGGGCGTTGCGGCACCGTAGGGGCCAGTGGCGCCGGTTGCGCCGAAGCCTTGCTCGTCCTTGTTATCTCCAGTGGTCACGATCAGCCCTTTCATAAGCAAACTTACTAATGCGGTGGCTTCGCCAGCCTAGCCGGGACGCGTGGACGCATCAAGGCGCCTGGCCGTGAAGCGCTGTCGCTGCAACGAAACTCCGGATGGCGTCCGCCACGGCCTGGGGCCGCATGTGTTGCGCTACATGCCCGACGCCGGGGATCTCCACCAAGCGCCCCTGGTCAACCGCCCTCGAAAGCCGAAGCGACCAGTCCGGGCCGGCCACGTTGTCGCGGCTTCCCCTCAGGACCAGCACAGGGACCTTGATGCCAGCCAAGCGTTTCTCGGTGGGGTACGTCATCATCACCGGCAGTTCAGTAAGGTACCAGCGCGGACCGCAGCGGAGATAGTCCGACGTGACGATCAAATTGGAGGAGGGGCTTTCCCGGAGCATCCCGTCAAGGAGAAGAGCCACGGACTGGCGCCTCACGTTTTTGTGCCGCGAATCAACCACTGGCCCCATCAGCACCACCTGGCGGACCCGATCCGGTGAATGCAAAGCCGCCTCGATAACAAACTGCGCACCCATCGAATGGCCCACCAAAACGTACGAACCGATGCCGCGGGAAGCGAGGGCCTCCGCAATGAAGGCGCCGTAGTCCTCCACCGAGAGCTGTCGATCAGGCTTCGGAGTCCCTCCAAACCCCGGGAGGTCCAAGGAGTAGGTGGGTGCGCTCGCTGCAAGGACTGTGTGCAGCCGGGCCAAATAGCGGTGTGAGACTCCGATGCCGTGAACCAGGACATAGACGGGCCCGGTGGGATCGGCAGCGGGGACGGCGGCGGGGACAGCGGCAGGCTCAGGCGTGCCCTCAGCCCACAAGATCCGCCCCTTCAATCCCAGAACTTCTACGTCTGCAGACAGCATTGCTGCCGGCCTGCTCCGCGCCCTCATGATGGTGTCCGCCGCAAGAACACCGGAGCCCCGGGGCCACTCAGCTCGTCCTCTGCTATTGGTCGGCCGGACACCGCCAGCAGCAGGGCAATGGATGGCCCTTCCACAGCAGGGCCATCCCCGTAATCGAAGGATGCATCGGTGGCCACCAGGCGCCAGCCTCCTGCCACCTCCTTGCCTCCGCCCATCTTGGTGCTGGTCCGCACCTGATAGTGCAGGGCAGTGGCCACGTGCGCGGCGGGGTAGTCGCGGCGCATCCCCAGCGGGCGGCGGATGTCCTCGCCGTGGACGAACGCCTCCACCAATCGGGTCCCCAGGCCTGCAGGCGGCCCGGATCTCCGGGAGAGCACGGCTTTCAACTGACTCAGGGTCGTAGCCGGGTCAGGGGTCCTTTCGCGCTCAACACCTACGGCGTTGTCGCGGTCAAAGTTCAGCCGGGAGGCAATCATCCGGCGAATGAAATTAAGGCGTGTGGTTTTGGCGCTGTCGATCACGTGCGCCAGGACATCATGGACGTCCCAGCCAGGGCACAGTGACGGGGTCCTCCATTGGGAGGGCTGAAGTGGTTCAAGGTCCCGGATCAGGGCGCGACGTTCCTCATGCACCACGGGCCACACAACGGAGGGGGAAGTCGAAGCCATACCGCTATTGAACCCCATGCCTACTCCCTTGTGGCGTCGTCGGACCTTGTGGCGTCATCGGATTCGTTGGGTTCGCCTGCCGGGCGTGCCGATTCGGCGGCGGCGGACGCCTCAGCCGCGTCCCGGCGTCGTGCAATTTTTGATTCCGTCCACATCGCAACGGCCACGAACACTGTGCACGCGAACATGAAGGTTGCCACAAAGTTCAATCCCATGGCAGAGCCCAAGGGTGCGGCAAGGGCCATTGCGGCCAACCCGGCCACGATATGCCACCCTTTGAAATTGCCCACCGATCAAGCGTAACCCCGGCTTTAAGGGGTGCCCGCCTGTTGGCTGGGATCGTTGCTTGATCCTTATCACTGTCGACCCTATGAGTCGGCGTCGGCGTCACTTTCGCCGGCTTGGCCCTCCGCCGCAGCAGCCTGTTTCTTCTTCTGGGATTCCAGCCAAGCGATGATGGCAGCTTGCCGGATCCGACGATGTGTTCCGCGGTATTCCACGGGGATCTCGCCGCGGTCGGTCATATTGCGCAGATAGGTGTGCGAGATCCCGGCGAGCTCGGCGGCCTGCGAGGTGGTAAGCATTTCCTCCACGCTGCTGACCGTCACGGTTTCGCCGCGGCCCAGCCGTGCGAGGAGGTCGACGACGGCATCCCTCGCCTCATCAGGCAGGCGGTGGACTGTGCCGTCCACGAACACGGTGATGTCGTCGCTGTCCTGGAGGGAGCGCGCCAGATTCCGGGCGTCGTCGGCGGGGAGTCCTGCGGTGACGCGGGGAGCTATCAATGCCATGGCAGAAGCCTAGCGTGAGCCGTGCGTTTGAAAGCGCTACCCATTTCGATGGTTCGCTGCGCGTTGGGCGACTCCTGCCGTCCAACACGCAGCAAACCATCTAACCGGGACAGCCCAGCTAAAACTACTCCGCGTCCAGGTCCGTCTCCAGCAGCTTCACCAGTGCGTCCAGCGCAGCGTCGGCACCGTCACCCTCCGCCCGAAGCACTACGACGTCGCCCTTCGCAGCGCCGAGCGTCATGAGCGAAAGGATGCTGGCGGCGTCGAGCGCGTCATCGGCAGGGTCACCCTGCATGGCAATGGTGACCTCAACCGGCTGCTCGCCTGCGGCCTCGGCGAACAGCGCGGCGGGGCGGGCGTGGAGGCCGGAGCGGCTGGCGATGGTGGCTGTGCGTTCGGGCATGGTTTCTCCTAAGGTCGGAAGTGAAAATTAGAGGCCGAGCTCTTCGAGCACGGGGAGCTTGGCGCGGACCCAGTCGCGGGCCTCGGTGGCGCTGGGCGCGGAAAGGGCCAGGCGGGCGAGTTCCTGCGCCTGCTCCAGGGTCACGGTCTTCAGGACAGTCCCGACGGCGGCCAGCGACCGGGCGGTCATGGACAGCGTGGTGACGCCCAGCCCGGTAAGAACGACGGCGAGGGCCGGGTCGGCAGCTGCTTCACCACAAACACCCACGGGTTTGGCGTCACCTTCACGGCCCGAGCTTTCCTGCGCCGCGCCTTCCACGGTGAGCTGCACGAGCCGCAGTACGGCGGGCTGCCAAGGGGTATTGAGTTCGGCGAGGGGGCCGAGCTGGCGGTCGGCGGCCATGGCGTACTGGGTGAGGTCGTTGGTGCCCAGGGAAGCAAACCCCACCTCGCGCAGCACGGTGGCGGCGGTCAGGGCGGCAGAGGGAACTTCCACCATCACGCCGGGCGTCCGGATTCCGGCAGCTGCACACAGTGAAGCGAAGCGTCCGGCTTCAGCAGCCGTGGAGATCATGGGTGCCATGACCCACACATCAGCGTCGGAATCGGAGGCAGCCCGGGCGATGGCTTCAAGCTGGCGCTCCAGGACCCCCGGCGTGGTGAAGTCGGTGCGGTAGCCGCGGACACCCAGCGCAGGGTTGGGTTCGGTGGCGTCCGTGAGGAACGGCAGGGGCTTGTCGGCGCCGGCGTCCAGCGTGCGGAGGACAACTTTCTTGCCCGGGAACGCGTCAAACACGGCCTTGTATGCTGCGGCTTGCTCGTCCACGGAGGGTTCGGTGTCACGTTCCAGGAAGCAGAACTCGGTACGGAACAGGCCAACGCCCTGGGCGCCCAAAGCGGCGGCCGCCACGGCATCCTTGGCTCCACCAACGTTGGCGAGGAGCGGCACCAAGTGCCCGTCCGCCGTCGTGCCGTTTCCGTCGAATTCGGCGAGGGTGGCTGACGTTTCGGCCCATGCGATGGCAGAAGCCCGGTGCTCGTCAGAGGGCGAAGCCGCCACGAAGCCGGCCGCACCATCGACGTAGATCTCGGTTCCGTCGGCGATGTCGTCAACGCCGTGAGCCGCGACCACTGCAGGCAGGCCGAGCGAGCGCGCGATGATGGCCGTGTGGGACTGCGGTCCTCCACCGGAAGTCACCAGCGCCTGCACCACCGCGGGATTCAGTGTTGCGGTGTCTGCCGGCGCGAGGTCCTCGGCCACCAGGATGAAGGGCGTGTCCGAAGCGGGAATGCCGGGTGCGGGCACCCCGCGAAGTTCAGCCACGATGCGGGCGCGCACATCCAGGACGTCAGTTGCGCGTTCGGCCATGTAGCCGCCCAGGTTGTGCAGCATCTCGGAGACGGACGCGCCGGCTTCCCAGATGGCACGCTCAGCAGAGGAGCCGGCGTTGATCAGCTTCGCCGCCGACTTCAGGAGCATGGTGTCCTTGGCCATGAGGGCGGTGGCTTCGAGCACGGCCTTGCCGTCGCCCGAAGCGCTCTCCGCACGTCCCTTGAGCTCGTCATGGACGGACTGCGCGGCAGCCTTCAAGCCTGCGACGGCGTCTTCCGGGGCAACGTCCGCAGCCAACCGTTCTCCCGACGGCGGTTCGCTCACCGGCTTGGGCATCTGGCGGACGGAACCAATGATGCGGCCAGGGCTTACCCCTACTCCTTGGAAATTCTGCACTGAATCCTCTGTTCCTGCTTGTTGGTTCAGACCCGCCGGCGACGGCACCGGGAGCCTCGAAAACTAGCCTACAAAATTCCTTTGTGAGCCACTTCATATAGCAGCGCTATAGGTGCTAGGGTAGCGGTTATGAGTTTCGATGACCAGCTTCCGCCTAAAATTCGGTTGCTTCGCGCAGCTGCCGAGTTGCTGGCGAATTCGGAGGGGTCAGCGGTCTCAACGCGCCAGATCACCAAGCTGGCCGGGGTCACCGCACCAACGCTTTACCACCACTTTGGCGACAAGGAAGGCCTGTTCGACGCCGTCGTTTCAGCCGGATTTGAAGAGTATGTGGCGGGGGAGCGGGATTTTGCGCCGTCCGGGGAGCCTTTGGAAGACGTCCGGCGGATGTGGGATAACCATGTCCAGTTCGGGCTGAGCCAGCCGCATCTGTACCTGGTGATGTTCGGCAACATCAGGCCGGAAAGCCGCCCTGCAATCGTGGCCGATGCTGAAGCGCTTCTGGAGGAAATGCTGAACAAGGCCGCAATTTCCGGTCAGATCAACGTGCCGCCCCGCGAAGCGGCCCGTAGCATCCTGGCGGCCAACGTGGGCGTCACGCTCATGCTGATCGCAGAACCGGTGGAAGAAAGGAACCTCGAGCTCTCAACGATGACCCGGGATTCCATGATTTTTGCCGTCTCCACGGACACCGCCCGTGGCGCCGCAGCGGACGACTCCGGTAAATCGTCCGTGGTTGTTGCGGCAATCGCCCTGAATGCGGCACTGCAGGCCTCACATTCGGACCAACTTTCCAGCTCCGAACTGAAGCTTTTCCTTGAATGGCTTCACCGCATTTCCAGCAGCTCCTAAGGCTGCGTTCTCTCGATCTTTATCGACTGACCCCGCGCCGCCGCGGGACACACGTTAGGAATTCACATGGCAACAGAGACAGTTGCGAAGCCCCGCACCAGCGTGCGCGTTGGTGTTCAGAAGTTCGGAACATTCCTGTCCGGCATGATCATGCCCAACATCGGCGCCTTCATCGCCTGGGGCCTCATCACAGCCCTCTTTATCGAGAAGGGCTGGATTCCAGTCGCTGAACTGGGTGGGTTCGGTACCAACGCCGAGGGCGATCCCAACGTCGGCATCGTTGGCCCTATGGTCACGTACCTCCTGCCAATCCTGATTGCCTACACGGGCGGCCGCATGGTCTATGACGTCCGCGGCGGCGTGGTCGGCGCCATCGCAACCATGGGCGTCATCGCAGGTACGGACGCGCCAATGTTCATCGGGGCCATGATCATGGGCCCGCTGGGTGCTTGGACCATGAAGAAGATCGACGCCCTGTGGGACGGCAAGATCCGCCCCGGTTTCGAAATGCTGGTCAACAACTTCTCCGCGGGTATCTGGGGTGCGCTGTTGGCTTTGGGGGGCTTCTACGGCCTTTCCTGGGTGGTCCAGCGCTTCACTGACGGCGCCGGGGCCGTGGTCGGGTTCCTGGTCAACAACGGCCTGCTGCCTCTGACCAGCATCTTCATTGAGCCGGCCAAGGTCCTCTTCCTCAACAACGCCATCAACCACGGCGTGCTGACTCCGCTGGGTATTCAGCAGTCCCTGGAACAGGGCAAGTCCATCCTGTTCCTGCTGGAAGCCAACCCGGGCCCGGGCATGGGCATCCTGCTGGCGTACATGTTCTTCGGACGCGGTGCGGCCAGGGCTTCGGCCCCCGGTGCAGCGATCATCCACTTCCTCGGTGGCATCCACGAGATCTACTTCCCGTACGTCCTGATGAAGCCCATCCTCATCCTGGCTGCCATCGGTGGCGGCATGACCGGCATCGCTACCCTGGCCATCACCAACTCCGGCCTCGTTGCTCCGGCCGCGCCAGGATCCATCATCGCCGTGCTGGCACAGACTGCCCGCGACAGCTACCTTGGCGTCATCCTGGCGGTTGTCTTGGCCACTGCCGTTTCCTTCCTGATTGCCGCGGTCATCCTGCGCACGTCCAAGAACAAGGGCGAGGATGATCTCTCGGCAGCGACATCCCGCATGGAAGCCATGAAGGGCAAGAAGAGCTCCGTCTCCTCCGCGCTTGTTGGTGACCGCGCCGGCGAACCGGCAGGCTCCCAGCCCGGTACCGTGCTCACCCGCCCGGTCCAGAACATCGTGTTCGCCTGCGACGCAGGCATGGGTTCCAGCGCCATGGGTGCCTCGGTCCTCCGCAACAAGATCAAGGCCGCCGGCTTCCCGGACGTCAAGGTCACCAACTCGGCCATCGCCAACCTCAACGACAACTACGATGTGGTGGTCACGCACCAGGACCTCACAGAACGCGCCCAGCCGCGCACGTCCAGCGCAGTGCACTACTCGGTGGACAACTTCATGAACAGCCCCAAGTACGAAGAGATCGTTGAACTGGTGCGGAGCAGCAACAGCACTACCCCCGCAGCCAGCGCACAGCCCGCGGCCGCAGCAGCCGCCACCCACGGTGCGCATGCCGCTGAACCGGCCCCCGCCGTCGATGGTCAGGCAGCCGGGGGCAAAGGTGTCCTCCTCCGCGAAAGTGTGGTCCTGAACGGCACGGCCACTGACCGTGACGCGGCGATCGACGAGGCCGGAAAGCTCCTGCTGGACCGCGGCGCCGTGGATGTCAGCTACGTCCACGCGATGCACGAGCGCGAGGAATCCGTATCCACCTACATGGGCAGCTTCCTGGCCATCCCGCACGGCACCAACGATGCCAAGGAACACATCAACCACTCGGCCGTGTCCATCATCCGCTACCCAGAGGGCATCGACTGGGGCGGCAAGCAAGTGAAGTTCGTGGTCGGTGTCGCCGGCGTCAACAATGAGCACCTCCACATCCTGTCTTCCATCGCCAAGATCTTCACCAACAAGGCACAAGTTGCCCAGTTGGAGGAGGCCACCACGGTTGACGAGGTCCTGGAGCTGTTCAGAAAGGTCAATGCATAGTGAAGGCAGTCCATTTTGGGGCAGGAAACATCGGGCGCGGCTTCGTGGGGCTGCTGCTTCATGAAGCCGGCTATGAGGTGGTGTTCGCGGATGTCGCGGACGCGCTGATCAGCCAGCTCGCGGTGGCCGGCAGCTACGACGTCCATGAGGTTGGTGAGAATCCAGCGGTCAAGACCGTCACTGGTTTCCGAGCTTTCAACTCCGCGTCGCAGGAAGCCGCTGTTGTGGAGGAAATCTCGACGGCGGATGTGGTCACCACGGCGGTGGGGCCGCACATCCTGAAGTTCGTGGCACCGGTGATCGCCCGTGGGCTGGCGGCCCGTCCCACAGACCTGCCGCCTCTCCACGTGATGGCCTGCGAGAACGCCATCAACGCCACGGACCTCCTGCACACGGCGATCCTGTCGGCTTGGGACAATTCCGCAGGTGATTTGGACGCCATCGCGGTTTTTGCCAACACGGCTGTGGACCGCATTGTCCCCAACCAGGCTCCGGGCCAGGGCCTTGACGTCACGGTGGAGACCTTCTACGAGTGGGTCATTGACCGCACGCCGTTCGGTGACAAGGTGCCCACGATCCCCGGCGCCACGTTCGTAGACGAACTGGGCCCGTACATTGAGCGCAAGCTGTTCACGGTCAATACCGGCCATGCGTCGGCAGCGTATTTTGGTTACCAAGCCGGGCTGGAGAAGATCTCCGATGCCATGGCCGATCCGTCCGTGGCCGCGAAGGTCCGGGCGGTTCTGGAGGAAACCAAGGAACTGTTGGTGGCCAAGCACGGCTTTGTCGAGGCCGAGCAGGAAGCGTACGTGCAGAAGATCCTGTCCCGCTTTACGAACCCGCACCTGCCGGACACGGTGGTCCGCGTCGGCCGTGCCCCGCTGCGGAAACTGGGCCGGCATGAGCGGTTCGTTGGTCCTGCCGCGGAGCTCGCTGAGCGCGGTGTCACCCCAGTGGCACTCCTTGAGGCGATGTCCGCAGCGCTGCGTTTCGACGACGGCAACGATGACGAAGCCGTGGAACTTGCCACGCTGCTGTCCGAACTGGACGCGGCTGCCGCCGTCGAACGCATCACGGAACTGACGCCGTCGCACCCGCTCTTCCCGGCGGTCCAAAAGCTCGTGGAGGATCGGCAGGCCGAGGCGTAAGCGCCACCCGAAAGTAACAAAGGCTCTCCAGCGGGAGAAAAAAGGGTGACTTCAGTCACAAAATCCCGCTGGAGAGCCTTTCGGTTTTGAAGTTAGCCTCACCTTACTAATAGAGTCAAAAGGCAATTAGGCAACACATCTATGACTTATTAGTGAGTGGAGTACTGGCGTGAAAAAGAGGCTGTCGAGCTACATTGGGGCATTGGCTGCAGGCACTGCTTTGCTGGCCGTTACGGCCTGTGGAGGCGGGGCAACGGCGTCTTCGCAGCCCGAGGAGGCCAGCACCATCACCATCGAGCACGCCCAGGGTTCAACCACCAACGTTCCCGTGAATCCGGCCAAGGTTGTCACCTTCGATCTCGGCGTCCTGGACACCATGAACGCGCTCGGCGTCGAGCCCACCGGTGTTCCCGAGGCCAGCTACCCGGAGGCCCTCAAGAAGTTCTCCGAGGCCAAGTACGCCAAGGTGGGTTCGCTTAAGGAACCCGACTTCGAAGCCGTCAGCTCCGCAGCCCCGGACCTCATCATCGTCTCCGGCCGAACTGCCGGCGCCTATGGGGAACTGAGCAAGATCGCCCCCACCATCGACCTCTCCGTTGATGCGGCCAAGCCCATGGAAAGCTTCAAGGCACAGACCGAGAAGCTCGGCAAGATCTTCAAGAAGGAAGACGAGGTCGCGTCCAAGCTCGCAGAAGTGGACAAGACCGTTGCCGACACCAAGACCAAAGCCGCTTCGGCCGGCAAGGGCCTTATCGTTTTGACCTCCGGTGGCGAAGTCACCGCATACGGCGCGGGCTCACGCTTCGGCATCATCCACGATGTCCTGGGCGTTCCGACGGCCGCTGACGTCAAGTCCGAGGGATCCCACGGCGAGGCTGTCTCCTTCGAATACATCAAGGAAACCAACCCGGACATCCTCTACGTCATCAACCGCGACACCGCGATCGGCACCGCAGGCTCCACCGCCAACCCCATCCTGGATAACGAGCTCGTGAAGTCCACCAACGCCGCCAAGAACAACAAGATCATCAACCTGGATCCCGCAGGCTGGTACATCGTGGGCTACGGCCTGAACAACGTCCAGGCCATGGTCACCGCAGTGGCCGACTCGGTCGCCTGACAACCGCTCCACCTGAAATCCTGACGTGACAACTACCGCCGTGCGCCCCAGGGTGCCAGCAAGCCGCAACCGGACTGGCGAAACTGCCCGCCTGGTTGCGGCCGCTGCCGTTGTGGTGGTGATCGCCGTGGCCAGCATTTTTGTGGGTGTCAGCGATGTTTCACTGCCCGCTCTGTTGGCGAACGACGCCGGTGCCTGGGAAATCTTCTGGGTCTCGCGGGTGCCGCGCACCGTGGCCGTGGTCCTGGCCGGCATGGCCGTCGCCGTTGCCGGGTTGATCATGCAGCTCATGGCCCGGAACCGATTTGTTGAGCCGTCCACTGTGGGCACCGTGGAGTCGGCGACACTCGGCATCCTGGTGGTCACCGTGCTGGCTCCCGACTCTCCGATTCCCACCAAGATGCTGGTGGCTTCTGTGTTCGCCGTTCTGGGCACAGCCCTCTTCCTGGCGATCCTGCGGCGCCTTCCTGCCCGTAACACCCTGCTGATTCCGCTGGTAGGCATCATGCTGGGTGGCATCATCGCAGCCGTCACCACATTCTTCGCTTACCGCTTCGATCTCCTCCAGACCCTGAGTAACTGGATGATCGGAGACTTCTCCGGCGTGCTCCGCGGGCGGTATGAACTGCTGTGGATCGTGGCTGTCCTGGTGTTGGTGGGCCTCTTTGCTGCCGACCGCTTCACCGTGGCCGGCATGGGGCAGGACTTCACCACCAACCTTGGTCTGAACTACGCGCGCACCATGCGGTTGGGGCTGATGATCGTTTCGTTGATCTCGGCCGTTGTGGTTACCACGGTGGGTGCCGTGCCGTTCCTCGGCTTGGTAGTGCCCAACATTGTGTCCCTGCTCTTCGGCGACAACCTCCGCCGGGCTGTTCCCTGGACGG
Source organism: Paenarthrobacter sp. CCNWLY172 (assembly GCF_037402035.1). Lineage (NCBI taxonomy): Bacteria > Bacillati > Actinomycetota > Actinomycetes > Micrococcales > Micrococcaceae > Paenarthrobacter > Paenarthrobacter sp. CCNWLY172. The sequence goes on along the minus strand of NZ_JBBEGB010000018.1, from coordinate 18,919 downwards.
CGTTGTTCGGAGCAGCGTTCGTGCTGGTCTGCGACATCATCGGCCGGACCATCCGGTTCCCCTACGAAGTGCCGGTGGGCATGGTCATGTCGGTCCTGGGCGCCATCCTGTTCCTCTTCCTGCTGTTGAGGAAACGCAATGCCTGAAACACTCCTGACCGCACCCCGCCTGTCCGCCCGCACCCGTTGGCGCGACGCCATCCGAAGCACCCCGCCGGGACTGGTGATCGCCGTGTTGGCGATTGCCGCCGTCGTGCTTGTTGCCGTTTTCCTGACCATCGACCTCAAGGGCAACATCGCCTACGTCCTGCCGCGGCGGGTTATCAAGGTTTCGGCAATGCTCTCGGTGGCCGCGGCGGTGGGTGTTTCCACGCTGCTGTTCCAGACCGTCACGGCCAACCGGATCCTGACGCCGTCCATTATGGGCTTCGATTCGCTGTACATCCTGGTGCAGACGGCGCTGGCGTTCGTGGCGGGTGCTGCGACGCTGGCCACGGCTCCGTCCACGCTCAAGTTCGGGCTGGAAATCGTACTGATGGTGGGGTTCAGCGTGCTCCTTTACCGGTGGATGTTCACTGGGGCCACGCGATCACTGCATTTGCTGTTGCTGGTGGGCATCGTCCTGGGGACGCTGTTCCGTGGCTTCTCCTCCCTGCTGCAGCGGCTCATGGAGCCCAGCGAATTCATCATCCTCCAGGATCTGTTCTTCGCCAGTTTCAACAACGTAGACCCGGGACTCCTGGGTGTTTCTGCGGTGCTGATCGCCTTGGTGTGCGTTGGGGTGTGGCGGATGCGGCACACGCTGGACGTGCTGGCGCTGGGCCGGGAAGTGGCCATCAACGTGGGCGTCGACCACAAGCGCGTGGTGATGCGGGTGCTGCTCGCGTGCTCGCTGCTGGTGGCGGTTTCCACCGCCCTGGTGGGGCCGGTGACGTTCTTCGGGCTGCTGGTGGTCAGCCTCGGTTACCAGCTCTGCCGCGGTTTCCGGCACGCTTGGCTGCTCCCCATGGTGGTCCTGATTGGCGCCATCGCCTTGGTAGGTGGCCAGTTGCTGCTGGAACGCGTGTTCGGGTTCGCCACTGCCCTCAGCGTGATCATCGAGTTCACCGGCGGCATCCTCTTCCTTTACCTGTTGCTGAAAGGCTCACTGAAATGATTGGGAAGTGCCCATGATTACCGTCCGGAACGTGACCAAGCGCTACGGCGGCACCACCGTGCTGGACGACGTCACCTGCGAGATCCCCCGCGGCGGCATCACGTCCATCATTGGACCCAACGGTGCGGGCAAGTCCACTCTGCTCTCCCTGATCAGCCGCCTCCAGCCCATGGACGGCGGGGGAGTGTCGGTGGCTGGCTTGGATGTCACAGCGACGCCCAGCAAGGAACTGGCCAAGACCATGGCCATCCTGCGGCAGGAAAACCACCTGACCATGCGGCTCACGGTCCGCGACCTCGTGGCTTTCGGCCGCTTCCCGCACAGCGGCGGCCGGCCCACGGTGGAAGATCTTGAGCACGTGGACGAGGCCATCCGGCAGTTGGATCTGACGTCCATGTCTGACAAGTTCGTGGATGAGCTGTCCGGCGGGCAGCGCCAGCGCGCGTACATCGCAATGGTCCTGGCGCAGGACACCGAATACTTGCTGCTCGATGAACCGCTCAACAACCTGGACATGAAGCACTCCGTGGAAATGATGCGGCTGCTGCGCCGGCTGGCCGACGAGCTCGGAAAGACGATTGTCCTGGTGGTCCATGACATCAACTTCGCGTCCTGCTACTCGGACACCATCCTGGCCATGAAGGACGGCCGGCTCATCCATCAGGGCACGCCCTCGGAGATCATGCGCGCCGGGATGCTGCACGACGTTTACGACATCGACATCCGCATTGAGGAAATCGACGGGAACCGGATCGGCGTGTACTTCGCCTGACGCTCGCTCACCTTTCGCGTGGTGGGGCCGGACGCTCTCTCGCTTGCATCAAGAAAGCCCGACGTCGGCACCCAGGGTGGGTGCCGACGTCGGGCTTTACTTTTGAAGCGTTAGCGCGCTTCCGCGGTTTCGGCCTCTGACATGGCCTTCCATTCGGCCACGCGGGCCTGGTGGAGCGGGGACTTGCGGACCACGGCGTAGGCGATACCGAGGATCGCGAACCAGATGGGCGTCACCATAAGCGCGGTGAGCGTGTCCGGCTGCGTGGTGAGCGCCCAGACGAGGAACGCGAAGAACGCGAAGACAACCCACACCATCGGGATGCCGCCGGGCATCTTGAACGGCGAGGCCGCGTGCTGCCCGGGCCGGCGCTTGCGGTACACGAGGTAGCTGGCCAGGATGATGGACCAGACGAACATGAAGCAGACGGCGGATACGGTGGTCACCATGTCGAACGCCACGCCAACGTCCTTGCCCGCGTAGAGAAGCGCGACGCCGGCCAGCAGCAGGACGCAGGAGAGGAACAGTGCGTTCTGGGGTACTTTGCGGGTGGACAAGCGGCCGAAGAGCTTGGGTGCGTCGCCGTCGTTGGCCAGGCCGTAGACCATGCGGGACGTCGAGTAGATGCCCGAGTTGGCCGATGACATGGCCGAGGTGAGCACTACGAGGTTCACCACGGTGGCTGCCATGCCCAAACCGGCCAAGGAGAACATGGCAATGAACGGGCTCTGGCCTGCCTTGAATTCGGTCCACGGCGTGACGGACATGAGGATGATGAGTGCGCCTACGTAGAAGAGCATCACGCGCAAGGGGATGGCGTTGATGGCGCGGGGCAGGTTGTGCTCCGGGTTCTTGGTTTCGGCTGCTGCGGTGCCAACAAGCTCGATGCCCACGAACGCGAACACGGCAATCTGGAAGCCGGCCACGAAGCCCATGAATTCCTTGGGGAAGAATCCGCCATGACTCCACAGGTTGGTGAAGCTGGCCGTGCCTGCGTTGGACTGGAAACCAGTGAAGATCATCACCAGGCCCACAACGATCAGCGCCACGATGGCGATGATCTTGATGAGGGCGAACCAGAATTCGGTCTCGCCGAACGCCTTAACGGTGGGCAGGTTCAGGAGGAGCAGGATGATGATGGTGGCGATGCCCGGGATCCAGAGTTGGATTCCCGGCCAGAGTTCGTTGGCGTAGCCCGCGATCGCGATGACGTCTGCCACGCCGGTGACTACCCAGCAGAACCAGTAGGTCCAGCCCGTGAAGAAGCCGGCCCAGGGGCCAAGGAGGTCGCCTGCGAAGTCGCTGAAGGACTTGTAGTTCAGGTTGGAAAGCAGCAACTGTCCCATGGCCCGCATGACGAAGAAGAGCATGAAGCCGATGATCATGTACACGAAGATCACAGAGGGCCCGGCGACGGAAATGGTTTTGCCGGAGCCCATGAAGAGGCCGGTTCCGATGGCGCCGCCGATGGCCAGGAGTTGGATGTGGCGGTTGCTGAGCGAGCGTGACAGGTGGGGCTCGCTGTCCCTGCTGGAGGCGCGGAGCTGCCCCTGTGTTGTCTGGTCGGACATTAGTTCAAGAACCCTTCGAAGGATCCGCCATAATAGTGACGGCCGTTACAAATCTGTTCGATAAAGCTATAGCTAATGCCTGACGAATGGCGAATCGGTCTGAATGGCGAAAGCTCCCGCCCTGATGAAGGGGGAGCTTGGGCCTTTGTTGGGCGCTGGTCCTTATGCTGCGGTGACTAGGCGATCTGGCGCTTGTAGGCGGCAGTGGCAAAGGCGTAGGAGACAACCAGGATCCCCAAGCACCATGCGAGGGCTACCCAGATGTCGCCGCCCACCGGACGCTGCGCGAAGAGATCCTGGATGGTGTTCACAATGGAGGTGACCGGTTGGTTCTCTGCGAACCAGCGGACCGGGCCCGGCATGGTCTCCGTCGGGACGAAGGCCGAGCTGATGAATGGCAGGAAGATCAGCGGGTAGGAGAACCCGCCGGCGCCATCCACGGACTTTGCCGAAAGCCCCGCGATAATGGCAATCCATGTCAGGGCCAGGGTGAACAACGCCAGAATTCCCGCGATGGCCAGCCAATCAAATATGTTGGCTGACGTCCGGAACCCCATGAGGAGCGCCACCAGCACAATGATCACCAGCGAAAGTCCGTTGGCTACCAAGGACGTCAGCACATGTGCCCACAGAACCGAGGAGCGTGCAATCGGCATGGACTGGAACCGCTCAAAGATGCCACTCTGCATATCCGTGAACAACCGGACTGCCGTGTAGGCGATGCCCGAAGCGATGGCGATCAGCATGATGCCGGGCAGTAGGTAGTTCACGTAGTTTTCAGTGCCGGTCTTGATGGCGCCGCCGAAAACGTAGACGAACAGCAGCATGAGCGCGATCGGTGTGATGGCCGTGGTGATGATGGTGTCCACGCTGCGGAAGATGTGCCGCATGGAACGGCCCAGCAGCACGGACGTGTCTGCGAAGAAATGGGTATTCATGACTTGTCCTTTACTGACTCGTTACCAGCCTTTTGGGAGCCGGTGCCGGTGCCAACCAAGGTCAGGAAAATGTCCTCCAGGCTCGGTTGTTTCTCGACGTATTCGATCTTGGCCGGCGGCAGGAGTTGCTTCAGCTCGGCCAGCGTGCCGTTGGCGATGATGCGGCCCTCATGAAGGATGGCGATCCGGTCTGCCAGTTGCTCGGCCTCATCGAGGTACTGCGTCGTCAGCAGGACCGTGGTCCCCTGATGGGCGAGGTTCTTGACGATCTGCCACACCTCAAGCCGCGCCTCCGGATCGAGGCCCGTGGTCGGCTCGTCCAGGAAGATCACCTTGGGGTTGCCGATCAGGCTCATGGCGATGTCCAGCCGGCGACGCATGCCGCCTGAGTAGGTTGCTACCTTGCGTGCCCCGGCGTCGGTGAGGCTGAACCGGGCCAACAGCTCGTCCGCGATCTGTGCCGGGTCCTTGAGATGGCGCAGCTTCGCCACCAGGATCAGGTTCTCCTTCCCGGACAGGACCTCATCCACTGCGGCGAACTGTCCGGTCAGACTGATGGACTGCCTCACCTGGAGCGACTCGGTGGCAACATCAAAGCCCTCGACGGCGGCATGCCCGCCATCCGCTGTGAGCAGCGTGGAGAGGATCTTCACCATGGTGGTCTTGCCGGCGCCATTCGAGCCGAGAAGGGCAAAAATGCTGCCCGACGCCACCTCGAAGTCAACGCCACGCAGGACGTGGAGATCCTTGTAGGACTTCTCAATGCCCTCCACCCTGATTGCTGCAGCGGTCATGATTCCGCCTCCTTCGCTGTGTTGATGGCCTTGTTAAGGCGATCGCGTTCCTTGTCGATCCAGCGCTTTCCGCCGTAGGCCTGGGCAAAGCTTTCAGCGAATTCGATGGGGTCTTCGCCCACGATTTCGCTGACGGGCGTGCCGTCGATTGCGGCGCGTTCCCAAAGGTCTGCGAGGTCCGTGAACATCTGAACCATGGTGTCGCCCTCGGTGACGCCGCCGTAGTACATCAAGTACCGGTTGAAGGCGGCGGCCACGGTCAGGTAGGGCTCGGGCAAGGAATCCAACCGCGCCTTGGCTTGCTTGTACTGCTTCTTCTGTTCGAGTGATCCAGTGACCAGTTCGATCCATTTTGCTGCCATGTTAATTTCCTTCCTTGCGGAGCTGTTCAAGCCGTTCGGACAAGAAGCTCCAGGTGTTCCAGAATTCATTCAGTTCTTTTTGGCCCTGGGGGTTGAGCGTGTACACCTTGCGGGGTGGTCCTTTTTCGGAAGGCCGCTTTTCAACGTCCACCAACCCCTTTTGTTCGATCCTGACCAGCAGCGCGTAAACGGTGCCCTCAGCAATCTCGGTGAAGCCCTGCTCCCGGAGCAACGTGGTGATCTCGTATCCATACGCTGCCTTTCCGGTCAGGAGGGCCAGCACAATGCCCTCCAGTGTGCCTTTGAGCATCTCCGTCATCTGCTTGCCCATTGGACACCTCCTTCAGTACTCAGTATTACTAGCTACCACTACATAGTAGAACTAAGTACCGGTACTTAGCAATACTGAGTTCTGGTCTAAATGGCATGCTGGGGTGGTGACTGCAGAATCTGGTACCTCGCCCACGTTGATGACCGCCGACGTCGGGCTTGGTACCTTCAGCCTTCGACGCGCCACCAAAGCCGACCTGCCGCGGATCCTCGCGCTGCTCGCAGATGATCAGCTGGGTGCCACCCGCGAAGATGCCGCCGATTTAGTGCCCTACCAGAAGGCTTTTGACGCGATCGACGCCGACCCGGCCCACCTCCTGGTGGTGGGCGAGCTCGCGGGCGAAGTGGTGGCCACGTTCCAGCTCAGCTACCTGCCCGGCTTGTCCCGTAAGGGTTCCTGGCGTGCCCAGATCGAGGCGGTTCGGGTGTCCGACGTGCTGCGTGGCCAAGGTGTGGGGGCGCTGATGATCGAGTGGGCACTTGAGCAGGCCCGGGAGCGGGGTTGCTCCCTGGTGCAGCTCACCACCGACAAATCCCGTACGGCAGCGCACCGTTTCTACGAGCGGCTCGGCTTTGTAGCCAGCCATGAGGGCATGAAGCTGACGCTCTGAGGGGAGACGCGCGCGCCTGCGGTAGTTTGCTGGACCCGGGATGCGTTTGTTTTCCACATAGGGAGATTTCGGCCTTATGGCGCCCGTAGCCCGCTGGAAGAGTTGGGCCATGGAGAAGATTCGGGAGCGGCCAGCGATTGATTCGGACGCACATGCCCTGCTGTTGGGGTTTCGCTCTGACGGCTCCGTGCCCAGTGTCTCTGCCCTCACGGGGCTGCTGAAGGCTCTTTGCCTCGGGTCGAGCAGCGGTGAGCTGATTGACCAACTGCGTGGTTTGGAGGATATGAAGTCCGCTATCGCAAGTGTCCAGGCCAGGGCGGCCGTAGCCTTCGACCTCGCGCAGCGCCGCGAGCAAGCGTCGGCCGGCATTCCCATCTCCGAGCAAGGGCAGGGCGTAGGGGCGCAGGTAGCGTTGGCGCGTCGCGAATCACCAAGCCGGGGCTCACGTCTCCTTGGGTTGGCGAAAGCGTTGGTGACGGAGATGCCGCGCACCATGGCTGCGTTGGAATCCGGACAGCTCAATGAATGGCGCGCCACTTTGCTCGTGAAAGAGACGGCCTGCCTCTCCTTGGAAGATCGGCGCGCCGTGGACGAGGAACTCGCACCTGACGCAGGCACCTTCGACGGTGTCGGCGACAAAACCCTCATCGCCGCAGCGAAAGCCGCCGCTTATCGGCGCGATCCCCGAACTGTTGCCCAGCGCGCCAGCCAGGCTGCCACGGAGCGGAACGTCAGCCTGCGCCCCGCGCCGGATGCCATGACGTATTTGACCGCCCTGCTTCCGGTCGCCCATGGGGTTGCCGTCTATGCTGCGCTCACCCGGAAGGCAGATTCTGTGCGTTCCGCTGGTGAATCACGGAACAGAGGCCAAGTCATGGCAGATACCCTCGTCGAACGCATTACCGGCAGGCGCGGCGGAATCAGTGGAGTCGACCTCGAGATCATCATGACGGACCGCACGCTTTTGCAGGGGGACAGTGAGCCAGCCCGTCTCAAGGGCTACGGAATCGTCCCGGCGGCATGGGCGAGAGCCTTGGTTGGCGCCGGAACAGCCGCGTCGGACGAGTCCCGTGGGGGGTGGCCGTCTGCAACGGGCGATAGTCCGCCGCCAACGAAGGATCCGGAGTTCACTGTCTGGCTTCGCCGCCTCTACACGGTGCCGTCCACAGGGGAGCTCATCACCATGGACTCCAAGGCGCGGCTCTTTCCCCCTAGGTTGAGGCGTTTCATCGAAGTCCGGGACGATACCTGCCGCACGCCCTACTGCGACGCGCCCATTAGGCATATCGATCACATCGTCCCTTGGCAATCCGGTGGCACTACCACCGTGACCAACAGTGCGGGACTCTGCGAAGCCTGCAACCACACCAAGGAAAACCCTGGCTGGGCGGCGCAGCAGTTGCCTGGCGACGTCCACACGTTGGAAATCAGCACGCCAACAGGCCATAGCTACCGATCAACAGCGCCGCCCCTCCCAGGGCACAGCCGATCAGTGAAGTTGCCGGACCTCGAATCCGGGGCTGGGCGGGAGAATTTGGCTCAAGCAGACCACTATATTGACTCTTAGGTTACCTAACTATTAGGATACCTAAATATGAGTTCTTTTGATTCCCGGTTACTTGATCTCGCACAGGAATTTCGCGAGTCACTACGACTCGGCGTCTACATGTTCCGCCGCCTCGATCCTGAAGGCGACCTTACCGCCGCGCAGCTCAGCCTGCTGTCCATGATCTCCGACGGTGGCCTCCGAGTGGGCGACGTCGCCAAGAACCTGGGCATCAAGGTCCCCAGCGCCACCGAGCAAATCATCAAGCTTGAGCGAACCGGCCTGGTCACCCGCCAGCAGGATCCGGACGATTCGCGAGCAGTCCAGGTGGTCATCACCGAAGCCGGGGCGTCCGCCGTCGAGTCTGCCAATCAGCGGCGCAACGCCATGGTGGCCGAACTGCTTCAGGACCTCAGCAGTGAGGAAATCGAGCGTCTCGCCTCGGCATTGCCCGTGATCGCCAAGCTCAACAGCTCGTTCCAGAACTAAGAAGATCCAGCATCACCAGAAAACCAGCACCGACAAGGAGCCATTGAATGTCACGCCAGTTGGCTGACGCTTCAGCAAGCGCCGAAACAACCCTCGAAACCACGCTGGAGGCTGAAAAAGCCTCCTTCCTCAAGCAGCCAAAGGCCGTGTGGGCCACCGCGCTCGCCGCCGTTTTTGCCTTTATGGGCATCGGCTTGGTGGACCCCATCCTGCCGGCAATTGCCAAAAACCTTGAGGCGTCCACCAGTGAAGTGTCGCTGCTGTTCACCAGCTACTTCCTGGTGACGGCCATCGCCATGTTGATCAGTGGTTTCGTGTCGTCAAGGATCGGTGGCAAGAAAACGCTGCTGATCGGCCTGGCTATCATCGTGGTGTTCGCATCGTTGTCCGGCTTTTCCGGCAGCGTTGAACAATTGGTCGGGTTCCGTGCCGGCTGGGGTCTCGGTAATGCCCTGTTCGTTGCGACAGCCCTTGCCGTGATCGTCGGTGTGGCCAGTGGTGGAACCGGTACGGCCATCATCCTTTACGAAGCAGCCCTGGGCCTGGGTATCTCGCTCGGCCCACTGTTGGGCGCACTCCTGGGCGGGTGGCAGTGGCGCGCCCCGTTCTTTGGTACTGCGGTCCTCATGGCGGCAGCCTTCGTGGCACTTCTGGCCCTCCTGCCAAAGACGCCCGCCCCGGCAAAGAAGTCCCGCTTGCGTGACCCGCTCCTGGCATTGGGCCACAAAGGACTCCGCACCACAGCAGCCAGTGCGCTCTTCTACAACTACGGGTTCTTCACCATTCTTGCCTTCACACCCTTCATCCTGGGCATGGACGCTTACGGAATTGGGGGAGTGTTCTTCGGATGGGGTGTCGCAGTCGCCGTATTCTCGGTATTCGTTGCTCCCGTTCTGCAGAAGCGCTTTGGCGCCGTGAAGGTCCTGACCGGCACGCTGGCTGTCCTCATGCTTGACCTGATCGGGCTGGGACTTGCTGCGGGGCAGTCGGTGACAACCGTCGTCGTGCTTGTCATCGTGGCGGGTGCCCTGCTGGGCATCAACAATACGGTTTACACGGAACTGGCCATGGGCGTTTCTGATTCGCCACGTCCGGTTGCTTCCGCGGGCTACAACTTTGTGCGCTGGATGGGCGGTGCACTGGCTCCCTTCGCGGCTGCGCAGCTCGGTGAGCACTTCGGACCGCAGGTTCCGTTCTTTGCCGGCGCGCTGGCCATGGTGATCGCGATCGTCATCTCCGTCAGTGGTCGCGGGTACCTGACATCGCACGAGCCGCACCTCGTGTAGTGGCCTGCGCCTCAACGAAAATCCCAGGCACGGAAAGGCCCGGCGGAATCAATCCGCCGGGCCTTTTGTGCGTCTATTTGGGTTCGTCGGAAGCGACAGGCAACGGCGCCACTGGCGCGCCTTTGGGAACGAACAACGTTTCGGCCTGCTCCAGCGACATGCCGTTCGTCTCAGGAACCTTGAACATTACAAAGAAGAACGACGCCGCAGCGAACGCAGCGTACATGGCGTACGTCAGGGGGAGTGAACCTGCTGCCATGATGGGGAAGCTGAGCGTAATGGCGAAGTTCGCGATCCACTGAGCGGCGGCAGCAAGGCCGAGGGCGCGGGCGCGGATGCGGGATGGGAAGATCTCACCCAACAGCACCCACACGAGCGGACCCCACGAGGCGCCGAAGCTGATCACGAACACGTTGGCGGCAACCAGGGCAACAGGGCCCCAAGCGCCGGGAAGAGTAATCTCCGAGCCGGAACCGGTTGCCGAAGAGAAGGCCAGCGCCATCACGCCCAAGGAAGCAGCCATGCCGATGGAGCCGGTGAGCAGGATAGGTCGTCGTCCAATGCGGTCCACCAAAGCGATAGCCACGAGGGTCACCAGGATGTTGGTCACGGATGTGGCGACGGAGATCGTGAGGGAGTCCTTTTCCTGGAACCCGACAGCCTTCCACAGCGTAGTGGAGTAGTAGAAGATGACGTTGATGCCGACGAACTGCTGCAGCACGGACAGGATGATGCCGATCCACACGACTGGCAGCAGGCCGAACCTGTTGCCGCGCAGGGAGCCCTTCTTGGTGGACAGCTTTTCCTGCTGGATGGATTCGCGGATCTCGCGGATGTGCCGCTCGATGTCGTCGCCGGGGATCAGCTTGTTGAAGATGGTACGGGCCTGGTCTTCCTTGCCGTTGAGCACCAGGAAGTGAGGGGACTCGGGCAAACGGTAAGCGATCCAGCCGTAGACGGCCGCCGGAAGGGCACAGGCGATAAACATCCAACGCCACGCCTCGATACCAAGCCACAGTGTGCCGCCGGCGCCGCCTGCCGAGTTGGCAAGAACTGCGTCAGAGAGCAGCGCAGCGAAGATGCCTGTGGTGATGGCGAGCTGCTGGAGCGAAGCCAGACGCCCGCGCACGTGGCGGGGCGAAATCTCGGAGATGTAGGCGGGAGCAATGACCGAGGCAAGGCCGATGCCCAGACCGCCGACGAGCCGCCAGAAAATCAGGTCCCATACGCTGAAGGCGAGGCCCGTGCCGACGGCGCTCACCAGGAAGAGCAGGGCGCCGATCTTCATGGCCGGGATGCGTCCGTAGCGGTCGGCGATCTTGCCGGCAAAATAGGCGCCGGCGGCGCACCCCAGCAATGCAACAGCAACGGCGAAGCCGGTTAGTGCCTCGCTCATGACGAACTCGTCCGCCATCGCGTCCACGGCGCCGTTGACCACGGAGGAATCGAAGCCGAAGAGGAAACCGCCCACCGCGCCGGCGACGGCCAGGCCGATCACTTTCCGCGAAACGGGGGGCGCGCCTTCGGTGCTGGAACTGGACATGGGTCTCCCTTGGGGAATGGTTTTGTGGGAGCGAGGTGCGGGACGTCGTCGGCTGTTCCGACGGGGACGCCGGTGCACTCGCGCTACACAGTGTGGCACGTCATATCGCTCCAGTTCCAGTCAAGTGACCGACGTGACATGCATTCAGGTTATTAACGTATGTGCGCCTGTTTGGTGGCTGTGTGTTTGCTGGGCGGCTCCTCCGAGTGCCCTTTGGTCCGAAAAAGGGCGCTATTGGCGGAACTACTTGAACGCAATGCGCGACGACGGGCCGTCCCCTTATGGGGCTAAATGACGCCCCGCCGTCGCCACCTTCCGGATGTACCGGCGGCGTTAGGAGAACTCCTTAAGTGCTTCAGTCAGGAGGGCCCCTGGAGCCCCAAGGCGTGCGTGCACCCCGGTCGAGGCGATCAGTTCGCCACCGATGACTACCTGCGTGACATCACTCGCCGTCGCACTGAAAGCCAGTTGCATGGGCCGGGATCCCGCGGTCCGGGTGGAGGCGGGGTTGATGACCATGATGTCGCAGACCCCACCCACTTGAAGGGCCTGCGGGGCTACGGGGGTGGCCATGGAACGAGTGGCTCCTTCAGTGGCCGCGCCCAGCAGTTCCCCGGGCGAAAACCTTCCGCGCTGCCCGCTGCCCAGCCGTTCCCCATGTTCCAAGGTGCGCATTTCAATCCAGGGGTCGATCACTGCATGCTGATCAGTGCCCAGTGCGATCGTGGCTCCGGCGTCGCAGAGTTCCCGGGCAGGGCCGATCCCATCTGCGAGATCGGCTTCCGTGCTCGGACACATCACCACGGTGGTGGATGCTCCGCCGAGCAAAGTTATGTCTTCCTGAGTCAAGTGCGTGGAATGGACAGCTGAAAGTCTGGAGGACAAGAGGCCGTGGCGTTCCAAGAGTCCGGTCGGAGTGGTGCCATAGGCCGCCATGCATGCGTCATTTTCAGCGGGTTGTTCGCTCAGGTGGATGTGAAGCGGAATGTCCCTGGGCAGATGCTTGGCAACGATCCTCAAGGCCTCTTCCGGCACCGCCCGGACGGAATGCAGGGCAGCGCCGACGCCCACCACGTCGGGCGGAAACTCCTCTGCCATCGCAGTCCGAAGGGATGCCAGCCGGTCCAGCCAGGCCTGTGCATCCGCGTCCCCGAACCTGGCTTGGTCGGGACTCAGGGGGGTGCCAATTCCGCCCGTCAGATACAGCGTGTCCAGAAGGGTGAGGCGGATCCCGGCAGACACGGCCGCCCGGGCAAGGGCCAGCTCCATGGCATGAGGCTCCGCATAGGGCGTGCCTCCGGGTTGGTGATGAACGTAGTGGAATTCGGCCACGCTGCTGAATCCGCTGACCACCATTTCGGCGAAGACGGCTGTGGCAAGCTTCTGGTACTTCTCCGGAGTCAGCTCGGACGCGCTCCGGTACATTTGCTCCCGCCACACCCAGAAATCTCCATGTCCATCATGGGTTCTTCCACGAAGGATCCTGTGGAAGGCGTGGGAATGCGCATTGGCTGCTGCGGGAAAGGCGACGCCCGCCAGAGTTGTGTCACCGGGCAGGGGCTCAACGCCGGTGTGGATGGCAGAGATGCGGCCATTGCTGGTTTCGACACGTACGCCGGTGGCAACCTCTGGAAGTCTACGGCCGCCGTCGCTGTTGCCGTCGTCGCTTGTGGTGATGGCGGTCTCGCACCAGAAGGCGTTCACAGGAGTCCCTCCAAAACATCAGCGAGCGCGACGGCGCCGGCTGAGGCGTCCTCATCGGCCACGTATTCCTCCGGTGAATGCGAAATGCCGCTGGGATTGCGGACAAAAACCATGGCGGAGGGAACGTAGCCGGCCAGCACACCTGCGTCATGCCCCGCGCCGGTTGCCAGGACGGGTGCGCCTGGCAGTAACTCGGTGATGCGACGGCTTAGGCCGGCATCAAAGTGCACAGTGTCGCTGTACGACTCTTCCGTCAGCGTTACGGTGCAACCTTCCGCGGCTGCGACATCCTGGGCTGCATGGTAGATTCCCTCGATGAGTTGAGCAGTCACGGCGTCGTCGGGATGACGGGCGTCCAGCCAAAGATCCACGCGCGAAGCAATGACGTTGGTTCCGCCCGGAACCGGCGTCAAGCGGCCTACGGTGGCTCGGGCGTCCGGCTGCCTGGCTGCCGTTTCGCGAATGGCGAGAACGATCTGCGCGGCCGCGACCATCGGGTCGGCGCGGTCCGTCATAAGCGTGGTGCCGGCATGGTTTCCTTGACCGCTGACACTGATTTTCCAGCGACCGTGCCCCAGGATGGAACTCCCTACAGCGATGGCGGGGCCATCCTGCCCCAGCCCCTTTCCCTGTTCGACGTGGAGTTCGACGAAGTCGCCGATGCGCGCCATGGCGTCCGGATCCGGGCCCATGTGACGGGGATCCAAGCCGTTGGCGCTGGCGACGTCGGCAAAGGTGTCACCGTTCACGTCCCGCAGGTTCAGGGCCTTGTCAGTGTCTATCGCACCCGTGAGGAGTCGCGATCCCAGGCAGGCAACGCCAAAGCGCGATCCTTCTTCTTCAGGAAAAACGGTGACTGCCAGTGACCTTGGGGGCTGGAGCCCCCGGGATTTGAGGATATCGATGGCGGCCAATGCGGAGGCGACGCCGAGAGGTCCGTCGAATGCTCCGCCGCCGGGTACTGAATCGAGGTGGCTTCCAGTGACAAGTGCGCCCTCTTGGGGTTGGCCCCACCAGGCCCACAGTATCCCGTTGCGGTCCGTCTCGACGTCGAGGCCGCAGTGTTGTGCTTGTTCGACGAACCACTGCCTGAGGTCCAGTTCAGGCGTCGTGAAGACGGCCCTTGAGTATCCTCCGCGCACCGCGTCGCGGCCCACATCCTGGATTGAGGACAAGAGTTGATTGACGGTTTCCACGTTTTCCTCCGATTCAAGACTGCCACCAAGTAAAAACCAGATGCCAACCCATGGCAAGGGTTCGCGCGAGTATTTACACCGCGGAAACATGCCCCGCCCTCCTGCGGGGCATTCGGCGTCATGTAACCGGCCCTGTCTCTCATTTTTCAAAAAACTCTTGCCATTTGATGAAAATTGATTTTTACTAAGTGGCAAGACATGGTGATGTAGACCACTTGAAAGCAGGTCAGGCAGTGGCAGCGGATTCTTCCACCCGAACAGTCGAGAGGGCATTGGCCCTCCTCAGTGCAGTCTGCACTGACGGCTCCATCAGCCTGAGTGACGCAGCGCGAGTGGTTGATCTGTCAGCCAGTACCGCGCTCCGCCTCCTCCGAACCCTCGAAGGCAGCGGATTCGTGACGCGGGATCCCGGGGGCAATTTCCGCCCGGGAGCAAGTGTCATTCAGTTGGGAGCGCTGGCTTTGGGGCAGGAGTCCCTGGTGTCGCTCTGCACGCCGCACATGAAGCGGCTTGTGGCTGATACGGGCGAATCCTGCTACTTGAGCATTCCCGGTGCTGGGGACACCGGAATCTACATCGCCATCGTAGAAGGTACCCGCTCTGTCCGGCACACCAGCTGGGTTGGCAGGAGCATCCCGCTGGAGGGCTCCGCCGCCGGCAAGGTGCTGACCGGCGGGCAGAACGGCCGCGGCTACGCGATTGTGCGGAGCGGCGTTGAAGACGACATCACGGCCGTCGCCGCACCCATTGTGATCGGCGGCCGAACAGTGGCAGCCCTCAGCATCGTGGTGCCCAGCTACCGCTTGGACGAGGCGAAGGCGCAGACATTTGGCGAGGAACTGGTGAAGGTTGCCGACAACATCCTCGTGGAACCCGACGGAAACCATGAAGTGCCCCAGGAAAGCATGGAAAAGAAATGATCAAATTTGAAAATGTCACCAAGGCGTACCCTGACGGTACGGTGGCAGTCGACGGCCTCAACCTGGAGGCTCCCACCGGAAAGTTGACCATTCTTGTTGGTCCTTCCGGATGCGGCAAGACCACTTCCCTGAGGATGATCAACCGCCTCATCGAACCCACCAGCGGCACCATCTACCTCGATGATCAGCCGACTTCCGGCATGGACGCAGCGTTGCTCCGCCGCAGGATCGGTTACGTCATCCAGCACGCCGGACTCTTCCCGCACAAGACCATCGTTGACAATGTGTCCACCATGCCGCTCCTTCTAGGGGAAAGCCGCCAAAAGGCCCGCACCAAGGCGCTCGAATTGATGGAGCGCGTTGGATTGCCCGCCAGCTTCGCCAAGCGTTATCCCTGGCAGCTCTCCGGCGGACAGCAGCAGCGCGTTGGTGTTGCCCGGGCGCTCGCCTCGGACCCTGCGTTCATGCTGATGGATGAGCCCTTCAGCGCAGTTGACCCTGTAGTCCGCGCCCAGCTCCAGGAGGAGTTCCTTCGCCTGCAGCGCGAGATCGGCAAGACCATCATCATGGTCACCCACGACATCGACGAGGCCCTCAAGCTCGGGGATCAGGTTGCCGTCATGCGCGTGGGCGGCAAGCTGGCGCAAATGGCGTCCCCCTCCGAACTGCTGACCGCCCCCGCTGACGAGTTCGTGGCCGACTTCGTAGGCCGTGACCGTGGCTACCGATCGCTCGGATTTACGAAAACAGCAGGCACGGTGACCATTGGCGAGGAAGCTGTAGTTCAGCTCGGTGCTTCCGCGGATGAAGCCCGCGCCAAGGCGCTGGGTGCTTGGGTGTTGGTAGTCGACGGCGACCGGAAGCCTCTAGGTTGGGCTCAGCCGCAGCTTCTCAACGGTGAGGTGAAGCGGGAGAACCTGAATCTCAGCGGGATCCCGGCAGCAGCATCGGGCACCATGCGCCAGCTGCTGGATGCCGCCCTTTCCTCCCCGAGCCGCCGCGGCGTGGTTGTCAACGAGCATGGCGAACTGGTCGGGACCGTTTCTGCAACAGACGTGGTCAAAGCCATCGAGGCCGAGCCCCACCTGGAGACGATCTGATGAACTTCGAATGGCTGGGCCGCCAGTTCGACAACATCGTTTTCCTGCTCGGCTGGCATGTCCTGCTGGCCGTCACCCCGCTGATCCTGGGGCTTCTCATCGCGCTGCCCCTTGGCTGGTGGGCGCACCGAAGCCGGCGTATCTACCCACTCTTGGTGGGTGTCGCCGGTCTGCTGTACACCGTTCCTTCCCTTGCGCTGTTTGTACTGCTCCCGCTGGTCCTGGGTACCAAAATCCTGGACCCGCTCAACATTGTGGCTGCACTGACCATCTACACTGTGGCACTGCTGGTTCGCGTAGTCGCCGATGCCTTGGATTCCGTTCCTGAAGACACCGTCCAGGCAGCCAAAGCCATGGGCTACCGGGGCTATCAAAGCCTCCTGAAGGTTGAACTTCCCGTCGGTGTCCCGGTGATTTGCGCAGGATTGCGTGTCGCCGCCGTCTCCAACGTCAGTCTCGTCTCCGTGGCTGCGCTGCTGGGCATTCCGCAGCTTGGTTCGCTCTTCACGCAGGGCTTCCAGCTCCGTTTCTACACCCCGATCATCGCCGGCATCGTGCTGTGCGTGGTCCTGGCCATGATCCTGGACGGACTGATCATCCTCATCAACCGGTGGCTGACACCGTGGACCCCCAAGGTGGTGGCATCGTGAACTACTTGTTCGACCCCGCGCACTGGAGCGGCGCAGACGGCATCCCAACGTTGATCGCTGAGCATCTCCTGTACTCGCTTATTGCCTTGGCCATTGCGGCCATCATCGCGGTGCCCTTGGGTATCTACATTGGAGTGACCGGCAAGGGTGTGTTCATGATCGCCGGCCTTGCCAACGCCCTCCGGGCACTTCCAAGTGTGGGTCTGCTGATCCTGTTGGTCCTGCTCATTTCGCCCGCCTTCCCTTCCCGCATGGGCTACGTCCTTCCCAGCCTCATCGTGCTGGTATTGCTGGCAGTTCCGCCAATCCTGACCAACACCTATGCCGGCGTCCGCGCAGTGGATGCTGCCGCCGTCGACGCCGCAAAGGGCATGGGCTTCCGCACCATGAAAATCCTGACGGATGTCCAGTTGCCGTGTTCCCTTCCGCTGGTTTTGTCCGGTGTCCGCAGCGCGCTGTTGCAGATCATCTCAACGGCAACCATCGCCGCGTACATTTCACTTGGCGGCCTGGGTCGCCTCCTGATCGACGGCAAGGCCCAGAACGATTACGGCCAAATGGTGGCCGGGGCGGTCCTTGTCGCCCTGCTGGCATTGTTTTTCGACCAGCTTCTCGCTTTCATCACCCGCCGCGTTGTCTCACCCGGATTGACCCGGCGCACCATTAAGTCGGCCGCTGTGGCCGAACCCGTGAAGACCCCCGTCACGGTCTAATCAACACCCGCGCGCGTGGTTCCGCGCGGATTCACCTCCACCCCACCCCCATCTG
Source organism: Paenarthrobacter sp. CCNWLY172 (assembly GCF_037402035.1). Taxonomy (NCBI): domain Bacteria; kingdom Bacillati; phylum Actinomycetota; class Actinomycetes; order Micrococcales; family Micrococcaceae; genus Paenarthrobacter; species Paenarthrobacter sp. CCNWLY172. Next base: position 1,184 of record NZ_JBBEGB010000018.1, on the reverse strand, counting down.
GCCGCTGCATGCCTTGCAGCACCCATCCCAGGAGAGTTGACATGAAGAAGTACCTCACCGGATTCACCCTGGCAGCCGTTGCTGCCATCACCCTGAGCGCCTGTGGCGGCGGGGACCCCATGAGCTCGTCAAATACCGCCGCAGCGGGTGCTTCGGGGGACAGCATTATCGTCGGTTCCGCGGACTTCCCGGAAAGCCAGCTGATCGCCAAGATCTACGCCGAAGCACTTAAGGCCAAAGGCGTCGAGGTTACCGAGAAGCCGAGCATCGGCAGCCGCGAGGTGACCATCCCCGCACTGAAGGACGGTTCCATCGACCTCATGCCGGAATACGGCGGCGCACTCCTGCAGTACCTCGACTCCGCCACCAAGGCCGTTTCATCCGAGGATGTCGCCAAGGAACTGGCCACCAAGATCCCGGCCGGCCTGACAGTACTGACTCCTTCCGAAGCGGAGGACAAGGATGTCCTCACGGTTAAGAAGGAAATCGCCGAACAGTACAAGCTGAAGACCATCGAAGACCTCCAGCCCGTTGCCAAGGAACTCGTTTTGGGCGGCCCGCCGGAGTGGAAGACCCGCCTCAACGGCGTTGCCGGCCTTAAGTCTGTCTACAACCTGGAGTTCAAGGAATTTTCAGCGCTCGACGCCGGTGGTCCGCTCACGCTGAACGCTCTCCTTTCCGGTCAGGTACAGGTAGCCGACCTCTTCAGCACCGATCCTGCACTGGCGGAAAACAACCTCGTGGCGCTTGAAGACAACAAGAACCTCTTCCTCTCTGAAAACATCGTGCCGGTCATCAACGAGAAGAAGTCCACGGACACCATCAAGGAAACGCTGGATAAGGTCTCCGCTGCCTTGACCACCGAGGATCTCATCAAGATGAACGGCCGTGTGGCCAAGTTCGAGGACATCGGCGAAATCGCCAAGGAATGGCTCAAGACAAAGAACCTGGGCTAATCCAGCTGTTCGCTTTTGCCGGTTGCTTTTAGAGGAGTAAAGAATGACTGCCGATTTCACTACTGGAGCCCGCCCGGTCAAGGCTGCCCGGGGTACGGAGTTGACTGCCAAGTCCTGGCAGACCGAGGCGCCGCTGCGCATGTTGATGAATAATCTGGATCCTGAGGTCGCTGAGCGTCCTGATGATTTGGTGGTTTACGGTGGCACGGGCCGTGCAGCGCGTTCCTG
>NZ_JBBEGB010000017.1:0-76268 GCF_037402035.1 Paenarthrobacter sp. CCNWLY172 | reverse complement strand
GCCACGGCGAACTTCATCCCGTTCGTATGCCGCGGCAACACCGTCAACGGATGCAACACCATATCCTCCACCGCATACGGCAGCTCCACACCTTCACCGGACGCACCGGCCAGGTTGAGCTTCCCCGTCTCCGCGATAGCGGCCAACCGCGCTTCCACCTCGTCAGGCAGAATGAGCTCGGGGTGGTACCCCTCCAAGCCCAACAGTGTGGCAGTCATGGTCCCGTGGCCACGTCCCGTCGCAGCCAACGAGCCGTACAGATCAACCCGCAACGAGGCCACCGAGCTCAGGACACCAGCGTCCTTCAGCTCACCGGCGAACACAGCAGCAGCGCGCATCGGTCCCACAGTATGGGAACTCGACGGGCCAATACCCACGGAAAAAAGATCGAAAACACCAACAGCCATGGTCGGGATTCCTTAATACAGTTTGAAACGGTCCGGCAGATGGTCCTGCCGGATGGCCTCCCCCGCTTGTGGCGGAGATCGACCGAAGCACGACGCCGGATGGCCCCCCAAAGGCGGCAACCCGGCGTCGCGAATTATTCAGTTACTACAGTCCCACGCTACGCCACTGGATGCGTGCCTGGGTTGCCCCCTGGAACGGGCGGCATTCCCCGGTTGGAGGAACCTAGGAGAGGTCTCCGCCATTCTTGGAGGCGTATTCCTCGGCCGAGAGCAGCGGGCCGTCGGACTCAGCAGCGACCTTGAAGAGCCAACCGGCACCATAGGGGTCATTGTTGATCAGGGCGGGGTCGCCGACAACAGCGTCGTTGATCTCGGTGACCTCACCGGTAACGGGCGAGTACAGGTCCGAGACGGACTTGGTGGACTCAACTTCGCCGCAGGTCTCGCCGGCGGTCACGGAAGAACCAACCTCGGGGAGGTCAACATACACAATGTCACCCAGTGCGTCGGTGGCAACCTCGGAGATGCCAACGGACACGAGGTTTCCTTCGCCGCGGGAGACCCACTCGTGCTCGTCGGAGTACTGAAGTTCGGGCGCTACTTTGGGCATTCTGTTTCCTTACTATGGTTGGTCAAAACTACGGATGGGTCGGAGATAAGGCCCCGAATACCTTCGGCAGGTGGCCCCCAGCACCTTAGCGGTTCACGAAGGGCTGGCAGGCAGACCCGGCTTACTTTTGGCGCTTGTAGAACGGCAGTGCGACGACTTCGAACGGCTCGCTCTTACCGCGCAGGTCAATGTCCAGGGCGGTACCAAGCTCCGAATGCTCGACGTCGACATAGGCCAACGCTACCGGGTAACCGAGCGTCGGGCTCGGCTGGCCGGACGTGACTTCGCCAACCACTGCGCCGTCCTTGAGGACCGGGTAGTGTCCGCGTCCGGCGCGACGCCCCAGGCCCTTGAGGCCAACGAGCTTGCGCCCGCTGGTGGAGCCGGCACCGTCGGCCTTCAACGCCGCGAGTGCGTCCTTGCCAACGAAGTCGCCTTCCTTGGACAGAGCCACCACGGGCCCGAGCCCTGCTGCGAAGGGGTTGCCTTCACGGGAGAGCTCGTTGCCGTAGAGGGGCATGCCGGCTTCGAGGCGGAGGGAATCGCGGGAAGCGAGGCCTGCCGGGGTAAGTTCGCCTTCTTCAGCGGCGTCGGCGATGGCCTGCCAGAGGGCGGCTGCGGAGTCGTTGGCAACGAAGATCTCAAAACCGTCTTCGCCGGTGTAGCCGGTGCGGGCCAGCAGGAGTTCCTGAGTGCCGCCGTCGACCGTGAACGGGACATCAACCGCCGCGTAGTACTTCAGTTCAGTGACCAGTGCGTGCTGTTCAGCCGGCACAAGGCGGAGGAGGATCGCTTCGGCCAGCGGCCCCTGAACAGCAATCAACGAGGTCTCAGCGGAAGCGTCTTCAACAACGACGTCGAACCCGGCGGCGCGTTCCAGCAGTGCTGAAGCAACAACCGCAGCATTGCCGGCGTTCGGAACCACCAGGAACTTCTGGTCACCCCGCCGGTACGTGATGAGGTCATCGATGATGCCGCCGTCTTCCTGGCAGATCAGCGAGTATTTGGCCTTGCCCACAGCCATGGCGGAGATCTTCCCCACCAGCGCGTAGTCAAGGAACGCTGCGGCCTCTGGACCGGTGACCCAGACTTCACCCATGTGGGAGAGGTCGAACAAGCCCGCGGACTTGCGGACGGCGTGGTGCTCGGCCAACTCGGACGAGTACTTCAGCGGCATCTGCCAGCCACCGAAGTCGGTGAAGGACGCGCCGAGCTTCTTGTGCTCTTCGTAGAGCGCGGTGTAGTTCTCAGACATGGAGTCAGTCCTTAGTTCTCAAAATCTTCGATCGGCGGGCACGAGCAGACCAGGTTGCGGTCACCGGCTGCGCCGTCGATGCGGCCGACGGGCGGGAAGTACTTGTCCTGCTTGAGGTGGTGGACCGGGAAGGCGGCCTGCTCGCGCGGGTACGCCCGGTCCCAATCAGAACTTACGACGGCGGCAGCCGTGTGGGGTGCCTTGCGCAGCGGCGAGTTCTCTACCGTGAATTCGCCGTGGGCAACCTGGTCGATTTCCTTGCGGATGGTGATCATGGCTTCGATGAAGCGGTCGATCTCCACGAGGTCCTCGGACTCCGTCGGCTCCACCATCAACGTGCCGGCAACCGGGAACGCCAGGGTGGGGGCGTGGAAGCCGAAGTCGATCAGGCGCTTGGCCACGTCCTCAGCGGTGACGCCGGTCTTGGCCGTCAGTTCACGAAGGTCCAGGATGCACTCGTGGGCCACGAGTCCGCCTTCGCCGGTGTAAAGCACCGGGAAGTGGTCGTTGAGACGGGATGCGATGTAGTTTGCAGCGAGCAGGGCCGACTTGGTTGCTTCCGTCAGTCCCTGGCCACCCATGAGCTTCACGTAGGCCCAGGAAATCGGCAGGACTCCGGCGGAACCGAAGCGGGATGCGGAGATCGGGACGTCGTTGCCCTCGGTCCAGGAGGCTGCATCGCCTGGCATGAACGGTGCGAGGTGTGCCTTGGCAGCAACCGGGCCCACGCCCGGTCCGCCGCCGCCGTGCGGGATGCAGAAGGTCTTGTGCAGGTTCAGGTGGGACACGTCGCCGCCGAACTTGCCCGGCTGTGCAAGGCCAACGAGTGCGTTGAGGTTTGCGCCATCAATGTAGACCTGGCCGCCGGCCTCGTGGATGGCGTCGCAGACCTCGCGGACGTCGGCGTCGTACACGCCGTGCGTGGAGGGGTAGGTGATCATGATGGCCGAGAGGGCATCCCGGTGCGCTTCGATCTTTTTCTTGAGGTCAACGTGGTCGATGGTGCCGTCAGGCGCCGTAGCAACAACTACCACCTTCATGCCGGCCAGCACTGCAGAGGCAGCGTTGGTGCCGTGGGCAGAAGCGGGGATGAGGCAAACATTGCGCTGCTCGTCGCCGCGGGACAGGTGGTAGCCGCGGATCGCCAGCAGACCTGCCAGTTCACCCTGGGAACCGGCGTTCGGCTGAATGGAGACCTGGTCATATCCGGTGATCTCGGTCAGCTGCGCCTCGAGGTCGGTGATGAGTTCACGCCAGCCCTCGGTCTGGGAATCCGGAGCGAACGGGTGGATGGAGGCAAACTCCGGCCAGGAAATGGCTTCCATTTCAGCGGTGGCGTTGAGCTTCATGGTGCAGGAACCCAGCGGGATCATGGTGCGGTCCAGCGCGAGGTCGCGGTCCGAGAGCTTGCGGATATAGCGCAACAGCTGCGTCTCGGAACGATGCGTATTGAATACCGGGTGCTGCATGAAGTCGCTGGTGCGCTCCACGGAAGCCTCAAGAGCGAAGCCTTCAGCGGCTTCGGAAACCGAAGCTCCGAAGACATCAAGGAGACCGCCGACAATCTCGGACGTAGTGGTTTCATCAACAGAGATGCCAACCGTGTCAGCGTCGACGCCGCGCAGGTTGATGCCCTTGGCCTCGGCGGCGGCGACGATCTCGCCTGCCTTGCCGGGAACGCGGACGGTGATGGTGTCGAAGAAGGATCCGTGCAAGACCTCGACGCCGGCAGCCTTCAGTGACGCTGCCAGGGTGCGGGCGTGGCCGTGCGCGGTTTCAGCGATCGCCTTGAGGCCCTCGGGGCCGTGGTAAACGGCGTACATCGAGGCCACGATGGCCAGCAATGCCTGTGCGGTACAGATGTTGGACGTGGCCTTCTCGCGGCGGATGTGCTGCTCGCGGGTCTGCAGCGCCAAGCGGTAGGCGGGGACACCGGCATCGTCCTTGGAAACGCCCACCAGACGGCCCGGCATGGAACGCTCCAGGCCCTTTTGGACCGCCATGTAGGCGGCGTGCGGGCCGCCGAAGAACAGCGGAACACCCAGGCGCTGCGCGGATCCAACGGCGATGTCCGCGCCCTGCTCGCCCGGAGGGGTGATGAGAGTGAGGGACAGGAGGTCGGCAGCGACCGTCACCAGCGCGCCACGCTCCTTGGCCTCGGCGATCACAGCTGAGTGATCGAAGACGCGGCCGGAAACACCGGGCTGCTGGAGGACGACTCCGTTGATGTCACCTTCCGGGAGACCGAGCGAGAGGTCAGCAACCTCGACCTCAAAGCCGAGGGCCTCAGCGCGGCCCTTCACAATGGCGATGGTCTGCGGGAGGCAGTCTGCGTCGAGGACGGTCTTGCCATCCCGTGCACCTGCGTTCTTATTGGCCCTGCGCATCATCAGGACGGCCTCGGCCACGGCCGTGGCTTCGTCCAGCAGGGAGGCGTTGGCGATCGGGAGGCCAACCAGATCCTGGACCATGGTCTGGAAGTTCAGGAGAGCCTCGAGACGGCCTTGGGAGATTTCCGGCTGGTACGGGGTATAGGCGGTGTACCAGGCCGGGGACTCAAGGATGTTACGGCGGATCACCGGCGGCGTCACGGTATCGAAGTAGCCCTGGCCGATCATCTGGACAGCGGTCTTGTTCTTGGACGCAAGCTTGCGGAGCTCGGCCAGAACCTCAACTTCGCTCAAAGCGTTCTGCAGGGTGAGGGCGACGTCCTGGCGGATGTCGTTCGGGACGGCGGTGTCCACCAGCGAATCAACGGTGTCGTAGCCGACGGACTTGAGCATGGTCTCAATGTCGGCTTGGCGGCGGGCGCCAATATGCCGATCAACGAAGGTGGTGGAGGCAGAACTAACCGTCACGAAGGAACTCCATTACTTGGGCGGCGTTTGGGTACGCCACAGCGGCTGGGTTCCTCCCCGCTCTGTATTGGACCTGAGAGTTTCCGCGCGTTGCGTGAACAACCATCGCTTGCACCGTCGGTGAGCACAGCACTCTTTCACCCTTGAGGTGGGCAGAATGCCTGCTGCTTTCCAGAGTTGCCTCGCCGCGGCGGTGCGTGGGCCTGAGAGATTCCTGGGGAGGGTTTGCTCCTACGGCGCCTGCATCACATGCTTGCAGGACTCTCCCGCCGCAGATCAAAGGCATTTTCAGTTATGTATGACCCCGATCAGGGGAGGCCACAGGGGTTAATTGTCCTACGTCACGGTCGCCGCCGCAAATGGACTGCCCGTTACTTCCTCAGCCGCTCAAGGACTCCAAGCAGGATTTCGACGTCGGCCTCCCGCCCGACATTGCCGCCCTCTTGCCCGCCCTCGAACATCGCGTTGAAATAGAGCCCGTCACCCATGTAACTGACTGCCTTGGCAACCTCTGGGCCGACGTCCTCGGCGAGCACGTCCAGCCACCGCTGTTGAATGGCGGCGAATCTGCGACGCGTTTCCTCGTGGGCCACTTCAGCCAATCTGGTGACTGCAACAAAAGCCCGGTCCATCGGCGTGTCCGCCCAGAGCGAGGAGCGAATGAAGTAGGCGGCGGAACCATCGGGCGACGCCTTCATCAGCTCCGTGTCCTCGTCGGCCAAGAGATCCAGCCGTTCAAGCAGGGCCGTGATCAGTGCTTCCTTATTGGGGAAGTGGTAGAGCAGCCCACCTTTGGACACCCCTGCGCGCTTGGCAACGGCGTCGAGCGTGGCAGCTCGCTCCCCCACCTCGATGAGGAGGGCTTCGAAAGCATCCAGGACGGCGTCCCGGGCAACTGGTTTTCGTGGCATGTGTCCATCATTCCCTAAAGGCTCGCCGGGTTGTATTTGAAACTATACCGTCTGGACGGTATAGTAAATGACATGTACTCGCCGTCCTCAACCCAAGCACCCCGTTCCGCTCGTCCCGATATGGGCCAGGCAGCACCGTGGCGCGATTGGACGGCACTGGCACTCCTGATGTTCCCGGTGCTGCTGGTGGCCGTCGACAACACCGCGCTCACCTTCGCCCTGCCCGAGATCGCCCGATCCCTGGAAGTGGGCGGCGTTCAGCTGCTGTGGATTGTTGACGCCTATCCCCTGGTCCTCGCCGCACTGCTCGTCTCCATGGGCAACCTCGGCGACAGAATCGGACGACGGCGGCTGCTGCTGATCGGCAGCACCGGCTTCGCAGCGGTTTCGGCTGCTACGGCATTCGCGCCTTCCGCTGAATGGCTCATTGCCGGACGCGCGGGCCTTGGTGTCTTCGGCGCCATGCTGATGCCCTCAACGCTGTCCCTGATCCGGAACATCTTCACCGATCCCAACCGCCGGCGGCTCGCGATCGCTGTGTGGGCTGCCGGCTTCTCCGGTGGTGCGGCGCTCGGCCCGATCTTCGGCGGCTGGCTGGTGGAGCACTTCTGGTGGGGTGCCGTCTTCCTTGTGGCAGCGTTCCTGCTCCTGCCGCTTCTGGCCTTCGGCCGGGTCCTGATTCCCGAGTCCAAGGACGCCAATCCTGGCCGCGTGGACGTGAACAGCATTGTCCTGTCCGTGGTCACCATGGCCCCGTTCGTCTACGGCATCAAGGAATTCGCAGTTCACGGCTTCGGAGCGTCGGCTGCAGCTTTCATGGGCTTCGGCCTGGTGATGGGCATCCTGTTCGTTCGCCGCCAGCAGCGGATCGAAAACCCCATGCTGGACGTCGCTTTGTTCAAGAACAAGGTGTTCAGCACGGCAATCGTGGCAAACGTGCTGTCCTTGTTCTCCATGACGGGCTTCATCTACTTCTTCGCCCAGCACCTGCAGCTGGTTGAGGGACAGTCCCCCATGGAGGCAGGCATCGCCATGATTCCTGCCCTCCTGGCAACAGTCATCGCAGGCCTGCTGGTGGTGCCGCTGGTCAAGCGTGTCCGGCCCGGCTTCGTTGTCGCTGCTGGTCTGACGCTCAGCGCCATCGGTTACTTGATTGTGGTGGTGGGCGACCACGGCAGCGGCCCGATATTCCTGCTGTCAGCCCTGACCGTTCTCGCCGTGGGCGTGGGTGCTGCGGAGACCATCTCCAACGACCTCATCCTGGCCTCAGTACCTGCCGACAAGTCCGGCGCCGCCTCAGCCATTTCCGAGACCGGCTACGAGTTGGGTTCGCTCTTGGGGACGGCCGTGCTCGGCTCGATCCTCACGGCTTCCTACCAGCACAACCTCATCATTCCGGACGGCGTCTCCTCACAAGCCGCCGGGAAGTCAGGGGAAACCCTCGCCGGTGCTGTTGATGCGGCAGCCGCACTCCCGGCGCCATTGTCGGAAGCGTTGACAGTCGCCGCCCGGACAGCTTTCGAGTCCGGCGTCCACATCACTGCGGCGATTGGGCTGGTCCTGATGGCCGGCGCGGCAGTGCTCGCCGCCGTCGTCCTCCGGCGTGTGCCGAAGGCGCAGTAATCGCACTAGTCCTCGTGTCAAGAACGGAAGGCCGGGTCGCTCAGCGGCCCGGCCTCTTTTACGTGGTGGCTACCTAAACAGCGCTGTTGAGTGAGGACCCCAGGCCCAGGCCGCGGGTGATACCGCCGGTGGTTGCGGTGGCCAGCGCCGACAAGTAGTCGTTGCGGCGCCGCGCCGTGATGCGGGATTCAGGTTCAAAGGCTTGATCCGGGCTGTCCGCGTAATGGGCGGCCAAACCGTCGCGCATGAGACGGATACCCTCGGCCCGCTGCTGCGATACGGCGGCGTGGGTTGAGCCCAGCTCCTCGGCAAGCTCCTTTACGGAACGCCCTGCCAGGTAGATTTCCTGGATCACGAAGCGCATCTTTTCCGGCAAGGCATCGACGGCGGCCCGAAGGTACTTGATGCGCTCATCGGCCAGGACCGAGTGCTCCGGAGATTCGGCAGGAGAGGCCACAGTATCCGCGACGACTTCGTCGAGGGAGGTGAGGGTTCGCGAGGCATCGGCTAACGCAGCCTCAACGTGGCTGCGTTCCACACCGAGCGCGGACGCCATCTCGGCAACACTGGGGCTCCGTCCCAGGACTCCCGTCAGCGTCTCCTGGATGGCCGTGGTTTCCTTGATCCGCTTGCGGGCTGAGCGTGTGGCCCAATCGCCGGCCCGCATCTCGTCCGCGAACGCGCCCACGATCCTGCGGCGGGCAAATGCGCCGAAGGGAACGCCGAGGTCAGGATCAAAGGAGTCCGCCGACGTAATGAGCGCCATGGAACCAACAGAAGCAAAATCGTCGCGCGATAAATGCGTGGCACGCGCGCAAAGGTCAGAGACCAAGTAACCAACGAGCGGAAGGTGCTGCAACACCAGCTCGTTGCGCTGTTCGCGATTCAAAAGTGAGTCCCCCCATGAGACCGGATTACTGAGTTGCAAGAACCTGAAATGCTGAGTCCCGCAAGGCCGCCTAGAGACCAATCACAGCGGCGTTTCGGGACTTCGTTCAGGTACGTGTTCAGTGAACATACCACCTGAAAACGACTCTGCGTGTACGCTCAACAGAAGTAAACACAAACCCTGCCAAATCGTGATTTTGGCGGGCAATAAAATGAATTGGGGAACCGTGGGGGCGGACGAGCTATCGGCAACGCTGTGGCGCGAGCGGAGGCAACTTGATTTCTTGCTTTTCCTGCTCGAAACGCAGCTCCTGCATCTCCGGGCAGGCAACTGGCACCGGCTGAACTTCACCGCGGCCGAACTTGAAAAAGTCCTCGAAAATCTCCGATTCGAATCACTCGCACGCGGTGTTGAGGCGTCCGCGCTGGCCGCCGAATGGAAAGCGCCGGACCATTTGACGCTTCCGGCCCTCATTTCGATCGCACCGCCGGGAATCTGGCCTGAACTTCTTGAGGATCACCGCCGCGGGTTGGCTGAACTTCTGGCTGGAATTGACGACGCCGTTGCCGCCAACGTCACGCTGTTGGAGGACTCACAGGCCCCTGCGCCACTCCCGCAGCCCGGTATTGCTGACCTGGCCGGTGACACGGACGATCTTGCGCTCCTGGCCCGGGATGCCAACGTCCAACGCGCCATCACGGCTGTCCGGGGTGCCACGCTGCCATTGCTCCGGGACTTCCTGGGCCTGGGCTAGCTTCCCGAACGCCCTCTCTCACATCCCACGCCCCTTCAGCCGGCAACGGCACGGTACAGTCCATAGGCGGCGAGCACCATCACCGTGACTCCAACGATCAGGTCAGTCCAGGTGGCCAGCGCCTCCTTGGCGTTCTTATTCTTCTTCGGTACGTGCATGATGCCGGCGACGAGAAGGAAGACACCGCCAGCGAATCCCGCGGGAAGCGCCCACCCCGGCACCAGCGCGAGAAGGCCTGAGAGCCCCATGCCCACGTTGGCCATGCCGAGTTCGCGTGTGAGTTGCTTCTCCTGAACAGTCGAAATTGATGCGCCAAGGATCGCTGCAGTGGGCCCCTTGCCCGAGACCTGGGCTAAGCCCGCGACAAGCAGTCGGGTGCCGACACCCCAATAATGGGCTCGAATCCCTTCGAGTTCAGCCTGACAGCTTCAGAATAGCGACAGCAGAAGGTGAGAGAGGGTGCTATTCGCCGGATGGGGCAGGCGGGCGGAGGTTCGCCAGGAGTTCCTCAGCCTCGGGGCCGGCCTGCGTCGCGGCCAGGTTCGCCGCAGCAATAGCCGCCACCACCTCGCTCCGCTGGATGGACACACCCCGGGGGGCTTCGATTCCGATCCGAACGCCGTCGCCGCGCCCTTCCATGACGGTGATGACAATGTCGTCCCCGATCATGATCTTTTCGCCCGGCTTACGCGTCAGTACCAACATGCCTTCAATGTACCTTTCCTAGGGCCGGTGCGGTGGCCGGAGTGCCGTCCACCCAGCCAACGGGAATGCCAAGCATGTCCACTGTCTCCGGACTCGCTGTTTCCGAGGCACCGATGACTACTAGCCCCGACACCGCCGCTGACTCTCCTGCCAACACATCCTGCAACGCCTGCACCCAGGCCTTCGTGTCCTCAGGCTTGCGCCGGGCGTCGACCACAATCCACAGTTGATCGGCAGCGAGGCTTGCGATGTGGGCAGCTTTCGGCGGTACGTCGCGCGGGCGCCCCAGTCCGAAGGCAGCCACCACGGTCTGCCCGGTCAGGACCGCCTGGGCGCGTGCCGCCGTCGCACTTTGCCGTCCTTGGAGGTGCCGGTGACCGAAGGCGCTGAGATCCCCGGCCGTGCGGACGTCGGAGCCGCCGGCGGCGATGGACATTTCCAGGGCGGGGCCGAGGGCGTCATCGCCCAAGCCCAGGAGGACGATGAGGTTGCCGTCGCCCGTCATGGCTTGGGGTACGCGAACAGCGCTCGACGGCGGCAAGGGCACCGGAGCGGGTAAGCGCGGCGGAGCCGCTGGTTGCAGTTCCTTGCCGAGCTGTTCCAGGAGGCCCGCGAAGTCCGGAGAGGCTGTGGACACGGGAGCGGGTGCGGCCTTGTGCAGCTCAAGTTCGGCGGCGTCGGCACGCTCCAGCAACGCCGCAATCGCCGGCCCGTGCAACTCATGAACAGGCCAGGGAGGGGCGGCATCCGGCACATCCGCAACCTCCACTGTCGCCTCGAAGCGGGCTGCGGCGAACAACCCCACAATGCCCGGATTGGTGACCTTCTCAGCAGCTACGATCCTCGCCCCTGGACCGTATTGCTGAACTGCCTTCTCCCGGATGGCCTCCAGCGAGGCGCCACTAAGCTTGTAGCGCTTCTGCATAGCGGACCACCCCTACTGTTTCAATGCGGATGTTGGCCGAGGTAACTTCGCGGTACGAGAGGACGGGGACACCGCCGTCGGGGCTTGCTACGAGGCGGCGGATGGCAGGGCGCAAGGCCGGTGCGCACACCAGGACTGCTTCCCTGCCGGCCGCGGCCGCTCCGTCGACGGCGGACTTCAGCGAGGTCAGGACGCCGTCGAGTTTCGCCTGGCCCATGATTATTTGCGTCCCACCCTCGGCCGGGCGCATGTCCTCAAGCATCGACTGCTCCAGCAACGGATCAATCATGATCACGTTGAGCACTGCGCCGTCGAGGTACTTGTTGGCCAGAACCGGGCCCAGGGAGTGCCGCGCAGACTCGACCAGGGACTCAGGGTCGGTGGACACCTTGGCCCTCAGCGCGAGTGCCTCGTAGATCCGTGGGAGATCGTTGATGGGGACCTGCTCTTCCAGCAGGCCCTGCAGCACGCGCTGGATTTCGGCCAAGGACATCAGCCCCGGTGTGAGCTCCTCCACGGCGGACGGGCTCTGCTTACGGACCCCTTCGGTGAGCACGCGGACGCCCTCACGGGTCAGGAGCCGGGCAGCGTTGGCCGAGATGATCGAGGACAGGTGTGTAACCAGAACGGACACGCGGTCTATCACCGTTGCCCCCGTCATTTCCGCGCTGTGGCGCATCTCCGTGGGAACCCATTTGCCGGACAACCCGAAGACGGGCTCCACGGTTGCCGTTCCGGGCAGTGCGTCCAGGAAGTCGCCCAAGGCGAGCAGCTTGCCCGACGGCGCCACTCCCCTTCCAGCCTCGACTCCGGCGATACGGATGGCATAGGTGGACGGCGGCAGGTCCATCGCGTCCCGCGTGCGGACCGGCGGAACCACGAGTCCGAGTTCCATGGCGATCTTGTGCCGGAGGGAACGCACCCGTGCCAGCAAGTCGTCGGAGGCACCGGAGACGATGTCCACCAGGTCCGGAGCCAGCAGGATCTCCACGGGATGGACGCGCATGTCTTCCATGAGCCGCTCGTTGGGATCTTCTTCCACAGTGCCGGCGGCGACTGCCTCGGCGGCCTGCGCCTCAGCCTGGAGCTTCTGTTGGGTGGCTACCCGCCGCGAAGCGAGGACCAACAGCGCTCCCACCACGACGAACGGAAGGATGGGCATGCCGGGAATGAGCGCCATGCTTCCTGCGGCCAGACCTGCGATCAGCAGGGCGTTGGGCGACTGCATCAGCTGCGAGGAGGCCGTACGGCCCATGTCCTCTTCGGCGTTGGACCGGGTGACGATCATGCCGGTGGACACAGCCATGAGCAGGGCCGGGATCTGGGTCACCAGTCCATCGCCCATGGTCAGGAGGCCGTACGTGTTCAGGGCATCGCCGGCGTCCATGCCGCGCTGCAGCACGCCGATGGCGATGCCGCCCACAAAGTTGATGATGATAATGATGATGCCCGCGATGGCATCGCCCTTCACGAACTTCGAGGCACCGTCCATGGCGCCATAGAAGTCGGCCTCCGCGGAGACCTCGGCACGGCGTTTCCGGGCTTCGGCGTCCGTGATGAGCCCAGCGTTGAGGTCGGCATCGATGGCCATCTGCTTGCCGGGCATGGCGTCCAGGGTAAAGCGGGCGCCCACCTCGGCAACGCGTTCGGCGCCCTTGGTAACCACCACGAACTGGATGACCACCAGGATCAGGAACACCACGGCGCCAATGATCAGCGAACCGCCAACGGTGACCTTGCCGAAAGCCTCGATGACCTGCCCTGCAAAGCCCTGACCCAGTACAAGACGGGTGGACGCGACGTTGAGCCCAAGCCGGAAGAGCGTGGCCACCAGCAGCAATGATGGGAAGACCGAGAAATCCAGGGGCTTCTTGACGAACATGCTGGTCAGCAGGATCAGGAGCGCGAGCAGGATGTTGCACACGATCAGGAAGTCCAGCAGCGGCGCCGGCAGCGGAACAACCAGCAGCAGGACAATACCTACGATGCCAACCGGCACGGAAAGCCGGGCGAATTTGTTGTTCTTCATGCCTGGAAACTCTCTTTCATACTGTGTATGCCTCGCGCAGTTCCCCGCGTCTTCAGCGACATCACGAACGCCAGTACGGCGGCGACGGAGCGATACAGCTCCACCGGGATCTCCTGCCCCAGTTCGCAGGCGGAGTGGAGCGCCCTGGCGAGGGGGATGTCCTGAACCATCGGCACACCCTTCGCTTCGGCTTCTTCCCTGATGCGGGCTGCGATGAGCCCCGATCCCTTGGCCACGACGCGTGGTGCCGATTTGCCGGCGTCGTACTTCAACGCAACTGCCACGTGCGTCGGGTTGACCAGCACGACGTCGGCGTCCCCGATCGCGCCGATCATGCGGTTGCGGCTCATGCTGAGCTGGCGCGAGCGGCGTTGGGATTTGATGAGGGGGTCGCCGTCGGTGTTCTTGTTCTCGTCCTGGACTTCCTTCTTGGACATCCGGGTCTTCTTGCGGTTGCGCCGCATCACCACAAAAATGTCGGCCGCGGCCAACACCAAACCGGCCGCTACCGCAAACTGGATCAGTGCGCCGACTCCACCGGCGGCCGCCGCCAGCACACCGGCCACCGGAAGGCCGCCGGCCGTCAGGAGCACGGGCATCAACCCCTGCACCACGGTGTACAGGACAAGACCCACGACGGCGGTCTTCAGCAACGCTTTGGCGCCTCCCCAGAGTGCCTGGCCACCAAACATCCTCTTGAAGCCCGCGAGCAGGTTGAAATGCTCGAACTCAGCACGAAACTTCTTGAACCGGATGCCACCCTGAAGCGCGGATCCGGCGAGGACCACCACGGTGACAACGAGGAGTAGCGGCCCCAGGATTCCGGCAAGGGAACCCAGACCCGCTTCAAGCGCGGCCACGGCCTTGGCGGGGTCGGGCTCTGCGATGACACTCTTCACGGTGAACAATTGGTCCACTGCCGCGTTGGACGCGTGGTCGATGGTGGCGGGGAGCATCGCAGCGGCAGCCCCCACTGCCAGCCAGGCCATCAAGTCCTGGGACCTGGAGAGCTGGCCCTTCTCCCGGACCTCGCGCATCCGCTTGTCCGTGGCTTGTTCGGTTTTCTCCTGTGAATCCGCCACTAGCCCACCCCCAGCACGGTGTTGGCCGCCTGCTCGGCGAGGGTTGCCACGAGCCTGGGCAGCGCCAGGAACAGGAACCCAGCCAGAGCCAGCGTGATGAAGATCTTGAGCGGGAAGCCCAAGGCGAAGGCGTTCAGCGCAGGGGCGACGCGGGTCAGGAGCCCGAGCCCGACGTCGGCCAGCACCAGGACCACCAGCAGCGGACCTGCGATCTGGACTGCTGCGAGGAACATTCCTGTCAGGGCACCGATCATGGCTTCGACAGGCTGGCTGAGGTCGATTCCACCGGCCAGCGGCAAGGCCCTGAAGCTCCCGGTAAGGCCGCCGATGACCAGTTGGTATCCGTCGGAAGCGAAGAGCAGGGCCAGGGCTGCCATTTGCATCAGGCGGGTGAACTGGGCACCGTTGACCATCATTTGGGGGTCGAATGCCTGGGCCATCTGGAAGCCGCTGAACAGATCCACCAGGCTGCCCGCGGACTGGATCGCGGCGAAGATCACCATCACCAGGAAGCCGAGGAACAACCCTGTGACCAATTCGAGCACCACAGCCATGACGAAGCCGGCGGTGTCTTTCGGAACGGCATCAGCGGACAGCCTCTGGGAGACTGCCAACCCCAGTCCAATTCCCAGCATGGCCTTGATACGGGCCGGAATGGCGTGATGGGCGAACGGCGGGGCCACCATCAGGAAGGCCGTCATGCGGACCGAGGCCAGCAACATGACCTGGATCCACGATTGGTCGAGGGGAATGTCCACCTCACGCTCCGCCGATCAGTCCTGGGATGCGGGCGAACAGTTCGTTGGTGAACGCGACCATTTCCGAGATCATCCAGTGGCCGCACACCACCAAGGCGATGGCGACTGCCACAGCTTTGGGCACGAAGGACAGCGTGGCTTCCTGGAGTTGGGTAATGGATTGCAGGAGGGAGATGGCCAGCCCGACCACCAGCGCGGTGACGAGGGTAGGCGCAGCCAGCTTGGCTGCCACAATCATGGCCTGGAGGCAGATGTCCAGGACTGCGTTGGTATCCATCAGCCGCTCGAATAGCTCTGGATCAGGGACGTGATGACCAGTCCCCAACCGTCCACCAGGACAAACAACAGGATCTTGAACGGCAGCGAAATCATCACCGGCGGGAGCATCATCATGCCCATGGACATCAGTGCTGCCGAGACCACCAGGTCGATCACCAGGAAGGGGATGAAAATGACGAACCCGATGATGAAGGCGGCCCGCAGTTCCGAGATCATGAACGCCGGAACCAACGTCTGGAACGGGACGGATTCGGGGTTGGCCGGGTTGGCCATGTCCGCGGCCCTTGTCATCAGTGCAATGTCCTCTTCACGCGTATGGGCCAGCATGAAGTGCTGCAGCGGCGACCACCCGGCAGCCATTGCACCGTTGAAGTCCAGGCCGCCATTCAGGTACGGCTGCACGGCAACAACGTTGATGTCCGAAACCACCGGCCACATGACGAACAGGGAGAGGAAAAGGGCGAGGCCGGCAAGGACCTGGTTCGGAGGGATCGCGGGCAAGGACAATGCGTTCCGGGTCATCGCCAGTACCACGAAGATCTTGGTGAAGGACGTCATCATGAGCAGCAGCGCCGGGGCCACCGAGAGCAGCGTGATCCCGATCAGCGTCACGACAGCCGTGGAGGGTGTCCCGTCCAGACCATTGATATCGATGCTGACGTTTCCACCGGATTCCGGCGCCGCCGGCGAGGTGGGCGGCGTGGGCTGGGTGGGGTCGATCGGCGTCGCGTGTGCCGCTGCCATGCCAAGCCACACTAAGGCTGCCGTGAGCAGCAAAACCGCCAGCACGGACACCAGCCGCGGCACGGCAAAATCAGCGGATCGGTTCAATTGCGGCGTCCCCTGAAGGCATCCGAGGCTTGACGCCACGTGGACGCGGACAGGATGGAGCCGTGCATCGGTGGTGCAGTGCGCGCGGGGTCGCGGGTGCCGTCAGCGCGGGTACCGTCAGGGAGGCGGCGCGGCTGGCTCCGGAGGTGGAGTTCGCTGCGACGGCGCAACTCGGGAAGCGGCTCGCCCGAGGCCTGGCGGAAAAGCTCTGCAAAGCTCGCCGATGGCTGTTCCTGCACAGCCTCTACTGCCTCGACAGTCTCCGAAACAACAACGGGCGCGTCGCTGCTGTGCAGCACAGTGACCGCGTGCTCGGTTACGCCGAGCAGGAAGCGCTTGTCCCCGGCATCGACCACCACCACAGAGGCTTTCTGGCCCACCACCTGTCGGCTGACCACCGTGAGGGCAGCGTCGGCGCGTCGGCGGCCTTTGCCCTTGCCGAGTCGCTTCTGGACGAACCAGATCAGCCCCAGCACCGCGCCCAGAGCCACGAGCACGCGCAGCCCGAGGATGAATGAGTCCATCTAGAATGTTCCCTCTGCCCCGTCCAGGATGCGGGTGATGCGGACGGCGTAGTCCTGGTCCACCACCACTACCTCGCCGTGAGCGATGAGCCGGCCGTTCAGCAGCACATCGGCCGGCGCCCCGGCCGAACGATCCAGTTCAATGACGCGTCCGGGCTCCAGTGCCAGGGCATCCCGGACAGACATCCGTGTACGGCCGATCTCCACGGTCAGCGCCATTTCCACATTGCTGATGAGGCCCAGACGCGCAGCCATGTCACTGTCCTGGCCGGCGCGGGCCGTGTTCAGCGCAGCACCGTTGTCCCGCACGCGGACGGCGAACCAGCCAAAGGGGGCACCGCCGTCGTTGAGCTCGAATACTGCGGTTCCCGGATCGGACAGCAGCCCGGCGGCGTCTTCCTCGCGCAGCTCCCCCAGCACACCGGCGTCGAACGCTGACGCGGCTTGTTCCAAGGCGGGACGCAAGACATCGATGGCGGAGACCGCACCCAGCAGCCCGGACCCGCCTGCGGCGGCCAGGAAGGACCGGTCCACCAGCAACAAAGCGAAGTCCGTGGTCGAGGCACCCACAAACGTGGCCGTCACGGCGGGAGAAGCGTAGGCTGCTGCGTCCTGGGCCGGGACGATGCCCGCAACGCGGAGAGTGGAAGCACTCGGCAGATGCAGGGCCAGGCGCTCGGCTGCCGCCGCCTGAAGGGTCAAAATGTTGCTCATCGCTGGTGCTCCTCGGTTGTGACGATGACGGCGGCGGCCCTGGAGCCGTGGCGGGCAGCCGCGGCGGTGGCCAGGCGGGTGCCGTTGATGGTGACGTCGAACGGCCGGTTTTCCAGGTGCGGCAGGTGCAAGACATCGCCGACGGCGAGGCCCAGGATCTGCGCCGGCGTCACCGGTGCGGGGGTCAGCTGCACGGCAACATCCACGGGCACCTGGGCGAGCTGCGTCCGGACCAAGGCCTCGTTATCCACGCTGTGGACGGTGGGGTTCACGTCGCCGAGCCCAGACAGCAGGACGTCTGCGGGAATGGCCAGGGTGGCAGCGCATTGGGTCTCGCCCACGTTGACGCTGAAGGAGGCCACGATCATGAGTTCAGACGGCGCAGCGGCTTGCGCGAACTGGGAGTTGTACTGGATACCGTCCATGGCCACGGCCTGGGTCAGGAGGTTGCCCAGCGAATACCGCAGATCCTCCAGCACTTCCTCCACCATGCGGGAAATCAGTGCGTGCTCGATCTGGGTGAATTTCCGCTCCGGAGCCGCGGTGTCTGTTGACCCGCCGAGCATCCGGCTGAGCCAGGACAAGGCAGCCGTCGCGGGGAACTGGATGACCAGCCGGGACTCGCTGCCGTCGATCCTGCACAACACCATGGAGGTCACCGACGGAAGAGAGGCAGAGTATTCGTCGTAGCTCTGCATGCTGAGCTGTTCCAAGGTGGCGGTGGACTTCAACCGGACTTTGGCGGTGAGCTGCGTCCCCCACTGGCGCGCGAAGGTTTCAAAGGCCACTTCCAGCACGCGGCTGTGTTGGCGGGGCAGGGTGGTGGGTCGGCGGAAGTCATAGACGTCCACAGTGCGCTGGCGTGCCGCCGCGCGATCTTCCTGTTCTCCCACGGATGGCACTATCGGCATGTCAGGGAGGGGCGTAAGGCTTTCTGCGCAGGACTATGTGGCGGCTGCTGCGGGCGCTATTTTGCCGCCTTCGCCGCGGCGGCAGACTCCTTGGTTTGCGCTTCGATGGCACCCGGAATCAACGCACGGACATCCTCCGGACTGGCCGAGAGCAGCACCACGTCCACGCGCCGGTTCAGTTCCATGAGCTCCTCGGTGGAATCGTCCGTCACTTGGCGGGCAGCACCGAAAGCAACGGCGCCGATCCGCCCGGGTGGCATGCCTGAGTTGTCAACGAAATACCGGAGTACGTTCACGGAACGTGCTGCTGAGAGCTCCCACGTGGACGCGAAAGCCGTGACGCCTTTGGCCGCGTGGCCCTCCACCATGACCTCCAGGCCGGAACCCACCACGGTGGGAGCGATGGTATCCAGGATCTGGACGGCCTTGGGGGTGAGGTCAGGCATGTCGGGCTGGAAGAACGTTTGGGAACCCACCAGCTTTACCGTCAGCCCACGCTCCCCCACCACGAACTGAACGTTTGCTGACAGGCCCTGGGCGTCCAATTTAGCCTGCATGGCGCCCTGCAGTGCCGAGAGTTTGTCGGCCTCCTTGATGGCCAGGTCCAATGCCGAGAAGCCTTCGCCGTTGGACGTGGCGAGTTCGGCCGGCACCACTACGCCGCTGGCAGTGTCCACTTTCTGGCTGATTTCCGTGCCGAATCCAGTGGCCAGGGAGTTGCGCAGTTTCTCAAACTTCACCTGGTCCACCGAGGACATGGCGAACAGGACAATGAACATGCACATCAAGACGGTGACCATGTCCATATAGGAGGCCATCCAGCGTTCGTCGACGTGGTGCTCTTCAGGCTGCCCGCCGCGTCTCCTGCGGGACCTCATGCTGCCCTGGACGCCGAAAGCTTGCCGGGCTTGCCGCCGTCGTCCGCTTTGTCCTTGGCTTGCTTCGACTTGCCCTTCGTCTCGGCAGGAGCCATGGCACGGAGCCGTTCGGCCAGCAGCAGCGGTTGGGTGCCGTTCTGCACCGCCAGCAATCCCTCCATGAGGAGCGTCATGCGTTCGATTTCAAGCTCCGACAGGCGCTTGAGCTTGGCGCTCAACGGCAGCCAGATGAAGTTCGCGGACAGCAAGCCCCAGAGGGTGGCCACGAAGGCAGCTGCGATCATCGGGCCGAGGTGGTCGGGAGAAGACAGGTTTTCGAGGACGTGGGTCAGTGAAACCACGGTTCCGATGATGCCGATGGTGGGCGCATACCCGCCCAGTGCTGCGAAGAACTTGGAGGACACGTGGTCGGCACGCATTTTGGTGTCGATCTCATCCTCCATCAAGAGGCGGAGTTCCTCGGCGTCCGTGCCGTCGGCGATGTTTTGAAGGGAGCGCTGCAGGAACGGGTCCTTGGCGTTGTTGGCCTCTTCCTCGAGGGACAGCAGGCCGTCGCTGCGGGCCTTCTCGGCGAGGCGAACCAACTCGTCAATGCTCTCAGTGGGCTTGGCAGGCTTGCCAATGAAAGCCTTGGGTACGTCCTTGAAGGACTGGACCACATCGCGGAGCGTATTGCCTGCCAACCCCACCGCGATGGTGGCACCGAAAACCAGGATCATGGGTGCGGGCAGGAGCAGCGACATCAGGTTGGCGTGTTCCAGGGTGACCATTGCCACCACGGATGCGAAGGCCAGCAGCAGACCGACGATTGTCATGGACTACCTTCCGTTGGGGTGGTTGGGCTCTGGCTCTTCGCCAGCCTCAGGCGACCTGACCAGGCTCAGCGGATAGCCCGCTACCGCCGGAAGGTCCTGGGCACGGCGCAGCACACTGGCACGATAATTCGCGATCAGTTCCACCACCTCAACCAGCGATTCCCGCACAACGTAAGCGGCGCCGTCGAGAGTCACCAAGTGAGTGTCCGGACTCTCATGGATACGTTCGAGGATGTCCGGATTCACGGCGAAGCGTGTGCCGTTCAGGCGGGTGACAACGATCATGGGCTGTTCTGCTTTGGCTGGGGGCGGAGGTGGTTCTTTCCCCTACTGTCGGCCACGGTGGGCTCGGCGTTAGGAAGGCGGCCGGATCACCGCCTTCCTCACCGGGCTTAGCGCTTCAGGTTGCTCAGTTCCTGCAGGACCTCATCGGAGGTGGTGATGATGCGGGCGTTTGCCTGGAAACCACGCTGGGCCACAATCAGGTTGGTGAATTCCTGGGACAGGTCCACGTTGGACATCTCCAGCGAACCGGAGGCCAGCGAACCAAGTCCTCCATCACCGGCACCGCCAAGCTGGGCCGCTCCCGAGTTTGCCGTGGCAACGTAGGTGGAGCCGCCGGCCTTTTCGAGGCCCTCGGGGTTGGTGAAACGGGCCAGTGCCACCCGGGCCAGTACTTCTTTGGCGCCGTTGCTGAAGGAACCAATCAGCGAACCATCGCCGGCAAGGGTGAAGGACTCAAGCTCACCGGCTTCTGCGCCGTTCTGGCTGGTGACAGCCAAGGTGTTCAGCTGCGCAAACCCTGTGACCGCGCCCATGTTGACGGTGATCCCGCCAACTGTCATGGTCCCGCCGGACGTCAGCGCACCGTTGGCGAACGTGAGCGTGGATGCTCCTGTAGCCCCGTTGGCATCCGCGCCGGCTACGTTCCAGCCAGTGGCCGAACGGCTGAACGTCAGGGTGAGGCTGCGCTCTGCTCCGTTGGAGTCGTACACCTTGACCTGGCGTTCAACGGAGGTTCCTACCGCAGCGTCGGACGGCAGGTTGCCGCCGAGGGTGGCCTGCGTCGTGGCAACTGCCGGTGCAGTGGTGTCCGGGGACAAGGTGATGGGGCCCGTGGCTCCGCCTGTGTTGACGACACCGTTGGTGGCCGTCCAGCCCTGGAGGATGCCGCCGTCGGGACTGACCAAACGGCCCGCAGCGTCCATCTGGAAGTTGCCGGCACGCGTGTAGTACTGCTGCGTCCCCTTGCCGGTGACAAAGAAGCCCTCGCCGGAAATCATCAGGTCAGTGCCGCGGCCGGTGCTCTGCGACGAGCCCTGGCCGAAGTTGGTACTGACGCCCGCCACCCGGACGCCGAGCCCGATCTGCGCCGGGTTGGAGCCGCCAACTTCCTGCTGCGGGCCGGCAGCGCCCTGGGTCATCTGCGAGAGCGTGTCCTGGAACTGCGCGGACGACGACTTGTAGCCGGTGGTGTTCACGTTGGCGATGTTGTTGCCGGTGACGTCCAGCATGGTCTGGTGGGCGCGGAGGCCGGAAATTCCGGAGTACAGCGAACGGAGCATGGTGTTGCCTTTCTTCGGGTTGGTTCGGGGTAGGTCTTGGGAAAAATCAGATTGAGGTTTCAGTCTTTTTGCTTGGTGCGGTCATGCCGGTGATCAGATCCAGCGGGACCTTGGCGTCGCCCACCGTCACCGTCGGAACGCCATCAGCGAAAGACACAGCGCTGGCCACGCCGTCGCCTTTGGTCCCGTCGGCGAGCGCGTAGCTCACCTGGGTCCCGATGATCTGTGCCGCAGCGGTACGCATCTGCAGAGAGAAGCTCTCCCTGGCACCGGTCGTCAGCTCAGTCATCTTCTCCATCATGGAAAGCTGCACGGACTGGCTCATCATCTGGTTGGTGTCCATGGGCGCACTGGGATCCTGGTACCTCAGCTGTGTCACCAGCAAGGACATGAAAACCTCCGAATCCATGGTCTTGACGGGAGTGCGGGCAGCCTCACCCGATCCGACGCCGTTGCTGGCCGCAATTGCGGGAATGGTCATGGTTGTCTCTCCTTCACGTCAGACGAGGATGTCCAGGCGGTTTGTAGTGCTGGCGTCAGGCACGACGCCGGGTGGCGGCTGCCGTGGTTGCTGCGGTTGGTCTTCGGTGCTGTTTGCCCGCCGGTCACCGTCGCGCCGGGCTGGCTGCTCCGCGTCACGGGTTGCACTGCCGCTTCCTTGGCCGGGGTCTTTTCCGGTGTCCGTCGGGCTGTTGTGGGAGGACAGGCTCAGGCTTGCGCCGGAGTCTTCCAAGCCCCGCCGTAGCTCCGGAAGGACATGACGCACGGCTTCCCTGCCGGCATCCCCGGGGGCAAACAGCTCGATGCGCACGCCGGTGCCGTCGATGTGGGCACGGACGGTGAGGGGTCCCAGGTCTTCAGGGGACACCCGCAGCGTCATCACGTGCTCCCCCGGAGCCGCCGACGCCAGGGAAAAGAGGGGGGCTGCGAGTTGGGGTGTGAGGGGTTGTTGAAGGGTTGGCTGGAGCGCGGTTCCGGCGGGGGTTGGCGGGAGCGTGGTGGGTGTGGCCGCGGGGTGGACAGTGAGCGGGGCTGGCATGGCGTGGATCGCGCCCGGTTCGGGGGTTCCCTGCGCACCATGCCGTTCCAACCATCGAACCGGCAGCGAAGCCCCGAAATGGGCGGACGTGTCAGCGGCGAGGTCTTGAGTACCTGGATCGGGAGCACCCGGAACATCCGCATCCGATTCGACGGCTTGCTGCGGACTAGAGGGTACGAGCCGTCGAATGGGCAGCGAGCCATCGAAATGGGCAGACTGCGACGCCTCGGCAGCTGGGCCCGGAGCGACCACAGGCACTGCCGCAACCGCAGGCATGCCAGCAGTCCCACTCGCAGCGGTTCCCAGCGCAGCTACTCCCGTTTCGGGGGTTCCCAGCGCAGCTACTCCCGTTTCGGGGGTTCCCAGCGCACCATGCCTTTCCAACCATCGAACCGGCATCGAGCCATCGAAATGGGCGGACGTGTCAGCGGCGAGGTCTTGAGTACCTGGAACGGGAGCACCCGGAACATCCGCATCCGATTCGACGGCTTGCTGCGGACTAGAGGGTACGAGCCGTCGAATGGGCAGCGAGCCATCGAAATGGGCAGACTGCGACGCCTCGGCAGCTGGGCCCGGAGCGACCACAGGCACTGCCGCAACCGCAGGCATGCCAGCACTCGAAGCGCCACCGGCACCCGCAGCTACGTCCGCCTCAAGCTCGTCCATTTCGGGGGTTCCCTGCGGACCATGCCGTTCCAACCATCGAATGGGCAGCGAGCCGTCGAAATGGGCGAGCGGCAATGCGTCGCTGGCAAGATCCGGGGCAACCTCAGGGCCACCGGCAGCCACAACCACGCCAGCGCTCGCTGCTATGTCCGGATCAAGCCCCTCCGATTCGACGGCTTGCTGCGGATTAGACGGTAGGAAGCGTCGAATGGGCAGCGAGCCATCGAAATGGGCGGGCTGCGCTTCCGTGTCCGTGTCCAGGGCTGCTGGCGATTCGGCGGCGGCAGGAGACGGTGCCACACGGCCTGACGCAGCCATCCCTGCATCACCGCCCACAGCGTCAACCGCGCCCTCAACCTCAAGCATGGGGGCGTTCCCAGTCAGGGGCACAAAACCGCCCAGCGCAGCATCCCCAAGCACATCCGACACAAGCCCACCCATTTCGGGGGTTCCCTGCGCACCATGCCGTTCCAACCATCGAATGGGCAGCGAACCATCGAAATGGGCGAACGACGACTCCTCGGAGACGCCGGCATCAGTAGATGCGTCCGTCACAAGCCCACCCGTTTCGGGGGTTCCCTGCGCACTATGCCGTTCCAGCCATCGAATGGGCAGCGAACCATCGAATCGTGCAGACGCTACGCCCTCGGAAGCCATCACCACATCAAAGGCCCCAGCATTCGAAGAGCCGCCTAGAACCCCGCCGCCACCAGCACGTGTGCCTGCGGGGCTGGCAGCAGCCGCACGGATGCCACCTCCAACCACCGCCTGCATCATGCGCCCCCTGCCGGGACGATCCGGCGGATGGACGTCAAGTTGGAGTACTTCTCCCAAGCGTCCCGGATCTGGATGGTCTGGCCGGGTACGGGAGCGTCGATGGCTTTGCCGTTGCCAAGATAAATGGAGATGTGTTCTCCGCCGTAGCTGACCACCAGGTCTCCTGGCTTGGCCTCTGCCAGCGATGCGACGGGCGTGCCCTTCTGCATCTGGTCGCTAACCACGCGCGGCAGTTCTACCCCAAGATCCTTGAACACCCGTTGGACAAATCCGGAGCAGTCCATGCCCACTGCGGGATTGGTCCCACCCCAGACGTAGGGCACACCAATGTACTTCTTAGCCGCGGCCACCACGGCGTCACCCGTGACGGCCCCGCCGCGGGTGCCGACAGCCGCCGTCCCTGCGGTCGCCGTCGTACTTCCGGCAGCCGGCAACAGCGAGCCCAAGCCAGCAGCACTCAACCCGGACGCCAGCGAAGAGGACGCGGACGAAGTCCCCATCGCACTGCTCAACGCCGAAGCGAAGGACGCGGCGTCGGCAACCGAAGCGGTCGACGCGGTCGAAGAAGCAGCAGCAGCGGACACACGCGCGCCTTGGGCCAACTGCTGTAACTGGGCCTCGATGCTCTGGATTCGCCCGATGGCGTCGGTCATGCTCATGAGCCGGCCTTCCTGTGCCACGCCGTGGACGCGATTTCGTCCAGGACGCCCTGCTCGGCCCGGAGTGCGGACGCGGCATATTCGGCGTCGTGACGGACTTCGAGCTTCTCCAGCCCCACGGCGCGACGCTTCGCCTCCGTGTACTCGGCCCGGGCTGAGGCAGCCTCGCTTTCGGCCACAGCTGCCAAAGCATCCAACTCGGCAAGCATGCTCTGCGAGGAGGCGCGGGCAGCAGCGATGGCCAGCAAGGATGCGGAGTCCCCGGCATGCCCTGCGGAATCGGCCAGGGCTTCACGGGCTTCCGCCCGGCGGACACGCAACGACGCCGAACGCGAGTTTGCCGCGGCAAGTCCGCTTTCCGCGGATTTCTGCTCGGCCTGTCGCAGCCGCAAGAGCCCGGCCAGGGAGAATTGTCGGTTCACGCGGCTCCTTCAAAATGTCCAAAGTTCGCTGAAAGTCTGGAAAGCTCGGCCCATGCATCGCCGTGGGGCGTCGATTCGCCCATCCCCTGCCGGAGGAACCGGTTGATGGCGGCCTCGTGGTCCAGGGCTGCATCCACCAGTGGGTTGCTGCCGTGCCGGTAAGCGCCGACGTCGATCAGGTCTTGGGCACCACGCCGTGCCGCAAGGACGCGGCGAAGCGAGACCGCGAGCGCCGAGTGCTCACGGGCGTTCACTTTCGACGCCACGCGGGACACGGAGCCCAGCACGTCCACGGAGGGGAAATGCCCGGTGACGGCGAGTTTGCGGTCCAGGACCACGTGGCCGTCCAGGATGGAACGGGCGGCATCGGCGATAGGTTCGTTGTGGTCGTCACCGTCCACCAGCACGGTGTAGATCCCGGTAACGGAGCCGGTTTCCGCGGTTCCGGCGCGCTCCAGGAGCCTCGCCAGGACGGAAAAGGTCGACGGCGGGTAGCCGCGTGTCGCGGGTGGCTCACCTGCGGAGAGGCCGATCTCGCGCTGCGCCATGGCCACACGGGTCAGGGAGTCCATCATGAGCACCACGTCCTTGTCGGCTTCGCGGAAGGACTCGGCGATGCGGGTGGCTGTGACGGCGGCCCGGAGCCGCATGAGGGCGGGCTCGTCCGATGTTGCGACCACCACCACGGAGCGGGCAAGGCCTTCGGGGCCGAGGTCGTCTTCGAGGAATTCGCGCACTTCACGGCCGCGCTCCCCTACCAGGGCGATCACTGAGACTTCGGCATCCGTGCCACGGGCCACCATGGACAGCAGCGAGGACTTTCCCACACCGGATCCCGCGAACAGGCCCATGCGCTGGCCACGGCCGAGGGTCGTCATGGTGTCCAGGACGCGGACACCGGTCTGCAGGGGCGTGTCGATGCGTGCCCTGCTCATGGCTGACGGCGCTTCCTGATCCAAGGGCACCATGCGGGACACGGGCAGAGGACCTTTGCCGTCGATCGGGCGGCCCAGTGCATCCAGCACCCGTCCGAACAAGCCGGCGCCGGTGGGCACCAGCATCGGCGCACCTTTGGCTCGTGCGGGAGCTCCCGCGGCAACACCGGTCAGCCGGCCGAGGGGCATGCACCGCACGGTCCCGCTGACCGAGGCAACCACTTCGGCGTCGAGCGTTTCAGGACCGGCGCCCACTGTGACGAGCTCGCCAACCGCGCAATCCAGTCCGGCGATTTCCAGCCCCAGGCCAAGCACTGACGTGACGGTCCCGACCCGCTGCGGCGCGGCAGCGGCCAACGCAGCGTGGAAGCGGACCGCGTGGGGCCTCATGCCTCAGGTCCCAGCAGCGCCTGTTTGGCCCGCTCCAGCGCGCTGCCGATGCGGGCATCGATCCACCCGTCCGGATACTCCCCGACGGCGTCACCAGGGTTGAGCGTAGGGTCCGGCTTCAGTTCAACACCGGCAACGTCCACGACGCCGGACGTCGCCAGCGCCGCAACGTCGCCCGGGTGGAGGCGCACCGCGGTGACGCGTCCAACGCCGGTACCCTGCGCTCCCAGCGCCCGGTCCAGCGCTGCCCAGGCGGTGTTCTCCCCCTTGGCAAGTTCGTAACCCAGGATGGCTTCGGCGAGTTCGACCGCACTGGCCGCCAGTACATCCTGCACGTCGTCCACAGCGACTTCCTGGCGCTGCTGGGCCGCTGCAGCTGCCGCCTGCAAAAGCTGAACGGCATGTGCCGCAGCCGAGCGGCCGGCGTCGAGCATGTCCTCATGCTCTGTCCTCAGACGTTCCTGAAGCTGGCGCTGCTCGGCCGCAGCAGCCTGGATCCCGGCGGCGTAGCCGGCAGCGTGGCCCTGGACGAATCCGCGATCGGTCTCGGTGGAACGTTCCGGGCCGCCAATAGCCGGGAAGGTGACACGGGTGAAGTGCTCAGTAGACAAAGTCGTCCTCGTCCCCGCGGCGGACAACGATGGCGCCTTCGGCTTCGAGTTCGCGGATGGAGCGGACGATCTCGGCCCGGGCTTCCTCTACCTGCGAGGCCCGGACGGGACCGGACGCCGCCATTTCGGACTCGAGGATTTCGAGGTTGCGACCGGACATGTTGGCGCGGACAGTGTCCAGCACCACCGTGGGGGCGCCTTTCATGGCCACGGCCAGGACGTCGGCGCTGACCCCGCGGAGGATCTGCTGGATGTCCCGCGGCTCCAACTTCACGATGTCCACGAACGTGAGCATGCGGGCGCGAACCTCGGTGGCGAGCTCCGGATCAAGCGTGCCCAAGCCGTCCAGCACAGAGCGTTCAGTGGTGACGTCGGACCGGTTGATGATGTCCACCAATGGCTGGATGCCGCCCACGATCTCGTTCGACTTCCGTTGCGACATGACGGCGCCTGCCCGGATTTTGAGGGTCTCAGCCACGATGCCAACTGCTTCTGGCGATGCCGAGCCCATGGTCGCGATGCAGCGGGCAACCTCGATCCGTTGCACATCCCCCAGACCGGACATCACCGCGGAGGCCTTCCCGGGGCGCAAGTGGGCCAAAATCAGTGCGATGGTTTGCGGGAGCTCACCGTCGATCAAAGCCAGTATCTGCCCGGGGTCCATCATTTCCAGGAACTCGAAGGACTTCCCGGCCATGGTGGATGCGAGGCGGTCCATGAAGCCTGCGGCTTTGTCCGCGCCGAAGGACGCTTCAAGAAGCCCGACGGCGAATTCCTGGCCGCCGCGGGCCGTGCGGCGGCCGCTGAGGGCCAGTCCGTGAAACTCGTTGATGACGTGGTCCGCCACGACCGAGGAGACGCGGCGGAGCCGTACGATCTCGGCGGCTATGTCCTCTGCTTCGGATTCGGAGAATTGGGCCATGACCGAGGCCGCGCTGGTGGGACTCATCTGCATGAGCACCACCGCCACCTTCTGCACTCCGTTCAGGGCTGATGCTTCCGGAACCGCGTGGCTCATACGGATTGCCTTTCATCCATGAGACCGCGCAGATACTCGGCTGTGCGGGCGGGATTGTCCGCCACCATGGCCTCGATCTGGGCGCGTTTCAGCTCGCCGTCCAGGGCGTCCGAGCCCGGGAGGGGCAACGCCGGAGTCGGCTGGATGGGCGCAGCGGGCTGGATGGACGTCAGCTCGATGGCGGTGGTCGCCGGTCCGGTGATGGCCGGCGTCGGGCTGGGTACCGGCAGGGCGTCGAAATCAGGCCGTTCCCCGAGATCCACGGGCTCACGGCGTTGGCGGCGCTTCAGGGTGATGAGCACTGCCACGATCAGCGCGATCGCTGCCAGCATGATGCTGCCGGCGAGGATGAGCGTGTTCATCAGCGCAGCTTCCTTGGCTGCTTCCGCATCGGCTTGTGCAGCCCCCAGTGCCTCGGCGGCTTTGTCCGCCGCCGCAGTGCTGAACGGGAGCACCTCTACAGTGACCACGTCACCGCGAGCGGCATCGATCCCGGCCGCCGAGGTGACCAGCGCGCGCACAGAGTCCACGTTGACGCCGCCGGCAGCGGCTTGGTTGATCGCCACGGAGATGGTCTGGCGCTTAACGGCACCTTGCGGGATGGTGCGGTCCTCAGTGACCTTGTTGACGGCGTTGTTCTTGGTGGTATCGCTGGAATCGTAGCTGCCGTTGGCATCGGTGCCGCCCGGAACTGCGATGTTGTCCGGCCCCAGGACCCCTGCTGCTCCGCCGCCCGTTCCGGTGTATGTCTCCGTTTTAGTGGATTCGCTGAGCGCCGGGGTGTCCGCTGCCGGGGTGAAGGTTTCGCTGCGCTGCTGGGCCGATTCCGCAGTGACATCGGCGGCGACAGCCACTGTGGCGTTGCCAGGTCCCACTACGCTGTCCAACACTGCCCGCACGGCGTCCGAGGTCCGCTGCTGGTAATCGGCGGCCTGCTTGGACGACGAACCCGTTGCCCCGCCGCCTACCGTCGAGAGGACGTTTCCTTGGGAATCAACCACTGAGACATTGGTGGGTTTGAGGTTCTCAATGGCCGCCGACGTCAAGTGCACAATGGCTTGGACCTTGTCCGATGACAACGTGGTGCCGGGTTGGGTTTCCACGAACACGGACGCCGTGGCCTCCGGGGTGGTGTCCACAAAGACTGACTTCTCAGGGATGGCGAGCCGGACAGCCGCACTCTTGACGCCGTCCATGGCCTGGACGGTGGTGCTCAGCTCACCCTCGAGCGCCCGCTTGTAGGTCACCGACTGCTGGAACTCGGAGGAGGTGACACCCAGTTTGTCCAGCAACGAGTACCCGGTGGCAGCAGCTGACGGGAGCCCCGCGGCGGCAGCCTTCAGTCGCTCGTCGTACACCTTGTCTTCGGGGACCAGGATGGTGGAACCGCCGTTGCTCAGCTCATAGGGAATGTTGTCCTTGCGGAGCTGCTCCACGATGCTGTTGGCGTCCGTGTCCTTCAACCCGGAGAACAGCGGCGAATAGGCAGGCTTCCCCAACCACGCCGTCAGCGCGACGCCGCCAAGGACCAGCACGGCGACGGCCAAAATAGCGAGCGTCCGCTGGGCGGGCGAAAACGCTTGGATTCCGCTGCCGAGTTTGCGGAAGAACTGGGTAATCGCGGGTGGCATCAGGCCTGCATCCTCATGATCTCGTTGAACGCGTCAATGCCCTTGTTCCGGACGGCGGCCACCAGTTCGAACGTCACCTGCGCGCGCGTCGAGGCAAGGGTTGCTTTGTGGATGTCGTCCAGGTTCCCGGTCACGGCGGACACCGCCAGTTCCTTGGATGTTGACTGCAGGGACTGCAAATTGTCGACGGCGCCACTGAGCGCGCTGCCGAAGTCGCCACTTGCTGCGGCTGGCTGTGCAGCGCTGACGTAACCGGTTCCGGTGACGCCCTGAATGCTTTCAATGGGTCCCAACGCCATCAGGACTTCCCTATCTCGAGTGCTGCCAAGTACGTTTCGCGGGCCCGGTCCACCACTTGGGCGTTGGCCTGGTATCCGCGTTGGGCAATGATCAACGTGCCCATCTGCTCCGCCATATCAATGTCCGGGTATCGCACATTGCCGTCAGCATCAGCCAGGGGATGGTCGGGTTGGTACACGATGCGGCCTTCGCCGTCCCCCAGAGGCGTGCTCTTGACGTACACCCCATCGCCGTTGTTGCCTTCCGCCGCCTCGATGTAGCGGGCGCGGAAAGCCTCTCCATCGGTACGGGAGGCATTGTTCATGTTGGCGAGGTTGTCCGAGACCGCATCAAGCCATTTGCGGTGGACGGTCAGGGCCGAGCCCGCGATACCAATTGCGTCGAAAGTCATCAGTTGGTCCTCAACGCCGTGCGCAGCGAGGTGAACTCGCCCGCCGCAGCCCTCGAGGCGAACTGGTAGCGCAACACGGTGTCGATGTTGGACAGCGTCTCAGTATCCAGGTTGACGTTGTTTCCGTCGGTCCGGGTTGGCTCATCGGACGGGGAAATTGTGGCATTGACGTGGCCATCACCGGAACGCACTGAGGCCGCCAACTGGTCTTCGAAAGAGACTCTCTTGGCCTGGTAATTGGGCGTGTTCACATTCGCGATGTTGTTGGCGATGGTCCGCTGGCGCAAGGAAAGCGCGTCCAAGGCGCTGGCCAAGGCGGCGGAAGTCACGGATTCAAGCACAAAGTCCTGCCTGGTGGTGTCGTAAGGCCAATCCGTGGCCATGCATCGAGCGATCCCTGCTCAGCAACAGCTATCGGCAGCGCTCGAATGCCCGTTAGCAAATTCAGCGCACTAATTTTGCAAACGTGGTGCGCACTTAAGCCGTTGTAGGCGCCGCTTTTTCGTCCACGCTTGCCGTCAGTTCGTCAATGCGGTCCAAGGCATCGCTTAGCCGCTCTACGGTCTCCCACAGATGAGGATGTTTTTCCCGAACCTGCTCCAGGTCAGCGCCAGCAGAAGTGAGCGAGGAGAGGTCGAAACTGACGTTGGTGCGGGCACCTGCGATCGCCGCCCTGAGCGCTCCGAAGGCCACCACAACGTCCGCTATGAGCGCAGGGTTCCCATGGGCGGCAAGCCAGCCCAGGTCGTCAATGGCCTCGATCGCCCGCTCGCCCAGCACGGCAGAGGCCTTCGCCGCATCGACGGATGCCCGGTGAATCGCGTCTTCCCGTTCCGGGCCCGGGGACAGCCGAAAGGCGGCACCGAATGCTTTGGAGGCCTCGGCATCCTCGTCGGCCAACTGAAGCGCTGTTTCGCGCATCGCCCGCGCCCGTCCGTGGAGGCCCGCCAACTCAGCATGGCCGCCCTCCGTGTACCCCGCCACCATCGAGGTCAGGGACGCGGCAATTGCCAGCATCACTCCTGTCCCGGCACCACCGCCAGGAGAGCCCGTGGACTCGGCAAGGGCCCGGGTCCAGTCCTCAACAGTGGATCCCCGCGTGGTGACTGACTCCGAATTATTCATGGCACCCAGTGTGCCCGTGATTCCCAAACCGCGCAGGTTTTCGTGTGGATAGACTGGCCAAACCTAGGCGTCGAACGAAAAGGGCAGACTCATGACCATTGACCTCGAAGAGCTCTACAAGGACCTGCATTCGCACCCGGAACTGTCATTCCAGGAAACCCGAACTGCCGGGATCGCGGCCGGTCATCTCGAAGACCTTGGCTTCACGGTTCATCGGAACGTGGGGAAAACCGGTGTGGTGGGCGTCCTCGACAACGGGCCGGGACCGGTGGTCATGCTCCGTGCAGACATGGATGCCCTGCCGGTCAAGGAAGCCACAGGCCTGGACTACGCAAGCACGGCAGTAGGGGTCGATCATGAAGGCCAGGATATGCCCGTCATGCATGCCTGTGGACACGACGTCCATGTCACATGCCTGGTGGGAGCAGTGGAAACCCTGGCCACCCAACGGAACGAATGGCAGGGCACCCTGATCGCAGTGTTCCAGCCTGCCGAGGAATGGGGTGGCGGTGCGGAAACCATGGTCGCGGACGGCCTCTATGACCGTGTTCCCAAGCCCGACGTCGTCCTGGGCCAGCACGTAGCACCGTTCCCGGCCGGGTGGTTTGGCATCCGGCCCGGCGTCACCATGGCGTCCGCGGATTCCCTCAGCATTACCCTGCATGGCCGGGGCGGTCACGGTTCGCGCCCCGAAACCACGGTGGACCCAGTCCTGATGGCGGCGGCCGCTACCGTGCGTTTGCAGGGCATCGTTTCCCGGGAACTCGCAGCCAGTGACTCAGCAGTTGTCACTGTCGGGCAAATCCACTCCGGCACCAAGAACAACATCATCCCTGAAACAGCATCTTTGGGGCTCAGCGTCCGGTCCTTCGACAACGCCACGCGGGAGAAGATTCTGGGTTCCATCGAACGGATCGTCAAGAGCGAAGCAACAGCCTCGGGGGCACCCAAGGAACCAGACTTCCACTACGAGGAACACTTCCCGCTGACCGTCAATGACGAATCGGCGGTGGACCGGATTTCGGCGTCGTTCCGGGCAAAGTTTGGGGACAGCAAGATCATGGACCCCGGCCCTGTCTCCGGGAGCGAAGACGTTGGAGCCTTGGCGAAGGCCGCCGACGCGCCCTTGGTCTTCTGGTTCCTGGGCGGCGCTGACCCTGCGCTTTTCAAGGAGTGGGCAACCACCGGCAGGCTCCCCGATATTCCGTCCAACCACTCCCCCTACTTCGCACCGGTTATCCAGCCGACGTTGACGCATGGCTCGGAAGCCCTGGTGACGGCAGCCAGGGAATTCCTCGGGGGCACATCCACGAACTAGCCGCGGACGTCCAGCAACAGCGGCCTGTCCGAACCCGCCCCCGACGGCACGGCGTCGATGGCACCCAACTGGGTGCCGGCGTCGTGCTTGACGCGGTTGAGGATGGCGACCGCCTCTGATTGGGCGTCCAGGACCCGTCGGGCGCGCTCGGCCAACGAGGCAGGCAACGGTCCGGCGTTCACAGGCGGCGCCCACTGCGGGACAGCTCCTCCGGACACGGCCAGGGCTATGTCGCGTTCAAAACCGTCCAGCACGGCGGACCAGGTCTCATGCGACACCGAGCGCCCTGCCGCTCGCAACAGCAACGTCGGGTGTGTCAGCCGACAACTGCGCCGCTGCCTCATGCCAGCCCTGGCGCAGCGGTTCGAGAAGCTCAACGCATTCCTTGGTTCGCTCCACATCGCGGTAGATATTGGCGCCAATCAGGGCTTCCATGGCGTAGTCGTAAATGCTCGCCAGCGATGCCGCGCCGTCCCAAGCATCGGTCCGCAGCGTCGAGCGCAATTCGGCAACGATGGCCTGGGCGTGCAGCAGGTTCTCCCGTGCCACATCCCAGTTGCTGCCCTCCTGCGCCAGCTGGGCACGCTTGAGGTCCAGTAGGAGCCGGTCATACAGCATGGTCAGCAGCCGTGCCGGCGGTGCAGACAGGACAGCGTCATCGTTGTACCGGGAGAGCTGCTGCGCGCGGAGGGCACTGTAGGTCATGGCTTATTCTCCTGTGGACTGTTTCGAGAGGCTGGAAATTTGGCCCGACAGCCAGGCCGACTGTGACTGGAGCCCACCCAGCATCACTTCCATGTTGGTGTACACGGCCTGCAGGGTGGCGCGGCGGGTAATCAGTCGCTGGTCCCAGTCGGCGATCCTGTTGCCCAGGTCCCGGACCTCCGATTCGCGGCCCTTGATCAGGCCGGAAACGGACCCGTTGTACGGATCCGCTGCAGCCTTGGCCGCATCCGCAACCCGGATGGCAAGCCCTTGCACGGCGGCTTGGGCTGCCGCCGGGTCCGCTGCGAGGGCCTTGGAGAACTTCTCCGCGTCGAACGTGAAGTCGCCTGCCTTGGTGATGTTGATTCCGTACTCGGCGGGCGACTTTCCGTTGATAGGCCTGGACAGCGCGGCGAGGACTTGGTCGTTGACGGCGCGCACGGTGCTGTTGCCAGTGAAGATGCCAGCCTTGGGCACGGTGGCGCCTTTGGCATCGGTGGTTTTGGACACTGCCGTGTAGATGGCAATGAAACCCAGGACATCGTTGACGGATTTGACCAGGTCTTCGGCCTTTTTGGTGATCCCGGGGACGTCGCTCGCCACCGTGATGGTCACGGGGCCGGTGGTCACCGCCGTGGCGGTGACGGAGACGCCGGGAAGGACGTCGGCAAAAGTGTTGGTGCCGGACGTCAGCACCTGGGCGGCCGGGGTGCCTGCATACAGTGTCGCTTTCGCGTCCTGGGCGGACCTCACGACGGCGGCGCCCGGGTTCGCCATCAGGTCCACCGCTGTGCCTGCGGTGACTTGGGCCGCGGTTCCCTGGTAGGCGGTGAAGGCACCGGCCGCACCGGATGCGGTTGCGGTCAGTTGCAGGCGGTACGTGCCGTTGCCGGCAGGAACTTTGACGGCTTGGGCGCCGCCGAATGCGGCGTTGATGGCGATGACTACATCATCCAGGGAAGTGCTCGCCGGGGCGATTTCGGTCTTCTTACCCTTGGAGTCCACAATCGTGAGCCGGGCCGGGGCGCCACCACCATCGGTAGGCCACGTGGTCATGGCTGCAGTGACGTTGACCTGGGTCTGGGCCAACTGCGTGATGGTGAGGTCGATCGATCCGGCGGCGGCCGTCGTCGTGGTCTTAGCCGTGACGGACGGCGAACTGCTGGAGGCTGTGAACAGATTGAGGGCCCCCGCGGCGGCGTTGCCGGAGGCCAACTCCTTCAGCGCTGTGAGCTTGGTGTTGAAGGACTGGAGCGTGGAGATGATGGTCTGGTTGGATGCCAGCTTGGTCTTGAGCTGGGTCTGCGGCAGGGCCTCGACGGACATCAACGAATTGATGATCGCTGTGGTGTTCAGGCCGCTGGCGAGGCCGTCGATGGCAGTTGCCACGGGTGTCCCTTCCGGAAGACGTGTATCAAAGTGCTCAACGACGGCCGGCCGGTTTTATGGGGCCAGGCCGGCCGTCGTCGATTAATGCGGTCAGTCAACTCATGCGGCTATTGCTGTGAAGGCCTAGCGCAGGAGGGACAGAACGCCCTGGCCGGACTGGTTTGCCTGGGCCAGCATTGCCGTACCTGCCTGGGACAGGATGTTGGCTTTGGTGTACTTGACCATTTCGGCTGCCATGTCCGTGTCAGCGATGCGGGACTGTGCTGCCTGCAGGTTTTCACCGGAGACGTTCAGCGTCTTGATCGCGTGGTCCAGACGGTTCTGGTTTGCACCGAGGTCCGAACGCTGGGCGGAGACCGTGGTGATCGCAGCGTCGATAGCCGTGATGGTGGTCTGGGCTGCGGCGTTGGTGCTGACGTCGAAGCCAGTTGCACCCGTTGCCGAGGACAGCGTGCCCGCTGCCGTTGCGACGTCGCCGAGGGTTACGGCAATGGTGTCGTTGGCCGTACCAGCGGTGCCAACCTGGATGTTCTTCGAGCCACCCTTGAGAAGGTCGATGCCGTTGAAGTTGGTGGACTGCGTGATGCGGTCCAGCTCCTTACCCAGCGAATCGGCTTCGTCCTTGATGGCATCGCGTGCAGCCGTGTTGTTGGTGTCCGATGCACCCTGGACTGCAAGGTCGCGCATGCGCTGCAGTACCGAGTGAACCTCGCCGAGGGCACCTTCAGTGGTCTGGATGAGGCTGATGCCGTCCTGGGCGTTACGTGCGGCAACCGCGGAGCCGCTGACCTGGGACTTGAGGCCTTCCGAAATGGCAAGGCCGGCTGCGTCATCTGCAGCACGGTTGATGCGCAGGCCGCTGGAAAGCTTCTCCATCGACTTGGACAGGGTGTCCTGCGTGGCGTTCAGGTTGCGGTAAGCGTTGTTCGCCATCAGGTTGTTGTTGATCTGCATGCCCATGAAAATTTCCTCCGTGATGTGGACTTACTGTGCGGCAGCCCATCCGTGGGCCGTCACACCCCACTATCGACGGCCCTTTCCCTACCGGTAAGTAGAAATCACAAGGAAAAGAATCAGCGTTTGGCGGGCCTTGCGGCCTAACGACGGATCCCTGGCGG
The DNA here is from genome assembly GCF_037402035.1 of Paenarthrobacter sp. CCNWLY172. Lineage (NCBI taxonomy): Bacteria > Bacillati > Actinomycetota > Actinomycetes > Micrococcales > Micrococcaceae > Paenarthrobacter > Paenarthrobacter sp. CCNWLY172. The sequence goes on along the minus strand of NZ_JBBEGB010000017.1, from coordinate 40,451 downwards.
CCGATAGCTATTGGGGAGTTGGCGGGAGTATCGCCATCCCATCCCGCACCCTTACCGACCTGAACTGGAGTTGACCCACGTGGCCATCCATGAACTGTCAGCCCTGCTGTGGCGCGAGCGCGAACTCCTGGATCTCCTGACCTTCAAGCTCGAGGAAGAGCAACTGTTGTTGACTACAGGAAAGTCCCGCTGGCTGCCGCATGGCACCCGGGAAGTGGAGCAGGTCCTGGACCGAGTCTCCAAGGCAGGACTTGCGCGTACCGTGGAAATCGCGGCCGTGGCCGGGCAATGGGGCATTTCCCCTGACTGCTCGCTGGCTGAACTTGCCGCAGCGGCACCTGATCCTGCCTGGGCCGAGGTCCTTTCGTCCCACTTGTCGGCAATGCGCCAGCAGACTGTGGCCATCAAGGAACTTCGGGACGCCAACGAGCAATTCCTGCGCGCGGCCGTCCGGTCCACACAGGAAACACTGGCAGATCTGAAACCCGCAGCCGGCACGTACGACTCCCATGGCCGGACCGGGGAAACCTCGTCCTCCCACCTCGTCGACCGGCAATTCTGACCAAGCGGTTGGACCAGCAAAGGACATTCACGTGAGCACTTTCGGCGGACTCAACACGGCATACCGTGGCCTCACCGCAGCGCAGCAGGCCATCAACCTGGCCGGGCAGAACATCGCCAATGCCACCACGCCCGGTTATACCCGGCAACGGCTGGAGCAGTCGGCCATTGGCGCGCCCCGGCCCGTTGGTCTCAACCCGACCACGGGCCAGGCCGGCCAGGGCGTCTCCATCGACGGGATCGCCCGGCTGGGCAGCAGCTTCCTGGACGCCGGTGTCCGCAACACCGCGGCCCAGTCCGGCTTCGCCGGGATCCGGTCCACGGAATTGCAGCGGCTTGAGGATGCGCTGCAGGAGCCAGGCCCGCATGGAATTTCGACGGCGCTGCAAACCTTTTGGGCGTCGTGGCAGGGAGTTTCCAACCACCCGGGCGAGTCCGCTCCGGCGTCGGTCTTGTTGGAAGCCGCAGCGACGCTCAGCGCAACGGTGTCCGCAGGCTACAAGGCACTTGATGCGCAGTGGACCCGTGTCCGCGGCGAAGCGTCGGCCACGGTCGATGAGCTCAACGCCGTTGCCGGCCGCGTGGCCGAACTCAACGCAACCATTCGCTCGGTTCTGGCTTCCGGTGGTTCCGCCAACGAACTCATCGATGCCCGGAACCAGATGACAGAATCCATTGCCGCGCTGGCTGGCGGCACGGTCCGCGAATATTCCGACGGCACCGCTGACGTGCTCATCGGAGGCAACGCACTGGTCTCGGGGACCTCGCACCGGGAAGTGAAGCTGGCGGGCCAAACCTCCATGAGCGCGGCCGGGCAGCCGGTTCAGCTGGAGTGGGCGGACCGCCCAGGCGTCCCAGTAAACCTCGACGGCGGACAGCTCGCCGGAGCGGTGTCGCTCCTGGCCCCTGCAGCCGCCGGAAGCAAGGGAGCAGGAACCGGCGGCGCCATCGCCGAAGCAGCCGCCGCCTACAACGCGTTCGCCACGCAACTGATGAACGACGTCAATGCCGTCCACCGCACCGGTCAGTCCTCCAGTGGAGCCGGCAACCTGGACTTCTTCACCAGTACGCCCGGAGTTCCCGTAGCACTTTCCCTCCGGGTAGTTCCCACCAGCGCCGCCGGAATCGCGACCGGAGCCGCTGGTTCCGGCTCTTTGGATGGCAGTATTGCCGACGCCGTAGCCCAGATCGGCTCCCGCCCGGGCTCCCCTGACACGTTGTGGGGCGGGGTGGTGGCCGGCATTGGCATGGCCTCGAGGTCTGCGCAGCAGCACTCTCAGCTGTCCGACGCGGCGAGTGTTTCCGCCGTCGGACAGCGGTCCTCCGGCGCCTCCGTCAGCCTGGACGAAGAAAACGTGGCCCTGCTCGCCAGCCAGCACGCCTATCAGGCAGCGGCCCGCGTGATGACGGCCATTGACGAGGCCCTGGATGTCCTGATTAACCGCACCGGATTGGTGGGAAGGTAAGCCGTGCTCAATCGCGTCACCAACCAGATGATGTCCGCCTCCGCGCAGCGGAACCTGCAGTCGGCCCAGTCCCGGCTCGCCGAACTGCAGGAACGGGCCATGACGTTGAAGAACATCAGCCGCCCATCGGACAATCCCGCTGGCGCGGCCCAGGCCATCGCCATGCGTGCCCAACTGAGTGCGGCCGCGCAATACGGCACCAACATCAGCGACGGCAACGGCTGGCTCGCCGCCGCGGACACCGCACTGGGGCAGTCCACCAACATCCTCAACCGCGTGCGGGACCTGGTGGTCCAGGCCTCCAACGGAACCCTCAACAGCACCGCAAAGGAAGCGATCGCCGTCGAGATCGAAGGCCTGGGCAAGGACCTCCTCACGCAGGCCAACACGCAGTACCTGGGGCGCAATGTCTTTGCCGGAAGTTCGGACACAGTAGGCGCTTTCACCAACACCACTCCCCCGTCCTTTGTTGGAACCGGCGGCAGTTCCGTGGAACGTCGCGTCGACCCGGCACGGACCGTCCGCGTGGATTCCGACGGCGGAGCCATCTTTGGCGACGGCGCCGGCTCCGTTTTCGCGCTGGTGAGTGACGTCGTCGCGGATATCCGTTCCGGGGCCGATCCCAACGGACGGCTGGCCGCTCTTGGCGAGCGCATCAAGGCCGTGATCGATGGCAGATCCGATGTGGGCATGCGGCAAACGCGCCTAGGCCAGGCCCAGGACTCCTTGGAAGGGATGAAGGCTACGCTGGAAACTCAAAGAGCCCGCGTCGAAGACACGGACTTGGGAAAGGCGGTTATGGATTTGAAATTGCAGGAAACCAACTATCAGGTGGCGCTTGCCGTGACGGCCAAGGTGCTGCAGCCCACGCTCATGGATTTCCTCCGATGAGCACGGCGCTGGCTTTCGACACCTTGGTCTTTGCCTCACCCATGCCTGGACTGGAGTCGGCGGAGGGGTTCTCCCTGCGCGAAGTCCCCGGCGCCCAGGGTCTGTACGCCCTGGAAGTTTCCGAGCCGCGAGTGCGGATGTTCGTGGCCGACGCCGCTGTTTACGCACCCGACTATGCTCCGGGTATCCCCGCGGCGGCATTGGAGGCGCTTGGCCTTGCCTCTGTTTCAGAGCTGACGGTGTTGGTGGTGGTCAACCCGACGCCGGAGAAGACCACGGTAAATCTCATGGCGCCCATTCTGCTGAATCCGGTGGACGGCTCCTGCCTCCAAGTGATCCTGGACGGCGCCAAGTATCCTCTCCGCGCCGAGCTGGCGCGCTAAGCACACGCAAGGCGCTGCGGGTGCAGCGCCTTTCGTGTGTGCGGGTCCAGTCCGGTGTCTGCCTAGACTTTCTCGCGGATGCGGTCGATCTTCGGTTCGGAAACCTCAAATTCCCTGCGACGGCGGGCCAGGAAGGTCCACAGCGTTCCTTCGGTCCGTGGACGGCTCTCAGCCGGGGCTTCTTCCTTTTTTGCATCAGACGTGTACATCTCGGGCTTGCGCGCGGAGTCCTTCTTCGTGCGCCGCTCGAAGTCGTCGTAGTACGCGTAACACATACCCAACCTCCTTCAACGGCTGTCCTTTAATGGTCCTCTCGTCAACGCGACAAGTCGACTGTTTTTTGATCAGTTGTAACGGCGGTTGCCCAACCAGCTCACCATGGCCGGGTCGCGATGGTCGAAGAAGAGGCTGGCGCCGACTTCGCGCTGGATCAGCAAGCGAAGCAGGTCCACCGACCATTCATCCTGACAGCATCGACAACCGCGCGGCGTCCACTGCCAGTCTGGTCTCTTCGGCGATGAGGTCGGCATTGATCACGGCCCCAGCCATATTCCCCGAAGCCGCGGAGGCCATCACCTGGCCCATAAGATCGGTGACGTTTCCCGCAGCATAGACACCTGGCACCGAGGTCGCCCCACCCTGCGGATTCACTTCAACGTGGGTCCCCACTCCAATAGGATGCTGCACTGAGGGGACGCCCAGGGATTCCAGCACGGCAGACCGGGCCTCCAGACGGGTTCCGGTCACCACGGCTTCCACCGGAACCACTGTGCCCGAAGCCAGGACAACGCCGCTCAAGGCGTCATCGGTTACTTCCAGCGACCGCACTTTGCCGTCCACCACGGTGATGGAACGGGCACGCAATTGCTCCCATTCTTCTTCCGTCGGCTCCACGACGTCGTTGAGGAACAGCGTAATGTTGGGGCTCCATTGACGGAACAGCAGCGTCTGGTGCAACGCCATCGGCACTGACCCCAGAATTCCAATAGCCTTGTTCCGCACCTCCCAGCCGTGGCAATAGGGACAGTGGAGAACGTCGCGTCCCCAACGTTCCCGGATGCCCTCAATGTCGGGCAAGACGTCCGTCAAACCGGTGGTGACGAGCAGCCGGCGGGCACCCACCGTCCGGCCGTCGGCCAAGTCGAGCTCGAACGCAAGCTCCGCACCTGCGGTGGGGTCCGCCGTCGAACGTGCCGCGACGACTGTTCCGGCCACCACCTCGGCCCCGTACTGGCTCGCCTCCGCGCGTCCAAGTGCCAGTAGTTCCCGGGGGTTGATCCCGTCCCTGGACAGGAAGCCGTGCACGCCCGCGGCGGGTGCATTCCGTGGCTCGCCGCCGTCGACAACGAGGACTGACCGAAGAGCCCTCCCCAACGTGACCGCCGCACTTAACCCAGCCGCGCCACCACCGACGACAACGACGTCGTATTGTTCGGCTTGTCCGGCCATTTGGCTCTTGCTTGGTTCTTCACTCACTGTGCCTCCACGGGTTCCAGGCGGCTTTGTGCCGCTTCTTCCATGGTTCGGCACCACCAGCAGGATCAGCAAGGAAATTTGCCGTTATGGCAAACTGAAGGCATGACGACCGATTTCAGCACCATGCTCGACGCCGTCGGTCCGCGCCTGCGCGCCATGCGGACCCAACGCAACGTGACCCTCGCCGAGGCCTCGGAAGCTACAGGCATTTCCGTCAGCACGCTCTCACGATTGGAGTCAGGCCAGCGCAAACCCACGCTGGAACTTCTCCTCCCCATAGCGCGGCTGCATCAGGTTCCCCTCGAAGAATTGATTGATGCTCCGCAAACGGGTGATCCACGCGTCCACCTCAAGCCGCACGTCCACGAATGGGGCACAGCCCTTCCGCTCACAAAGCGACCCGGCGGAATCCAGGCGTTCAAAATGGTTTTGAAGAGCGGCACAGGCAAGGAGATTCCCCAACCGCAATCCCACGAGGGCTACGACTGGATGTACATCCTCAATGGCAAACTACGGCTGGTACTCGGCGAGAACGACCTCGTCCTCAAGCCGGGCGAGGTAGCGGAATTCGATACGCGCACTCCGCACTGGTTTGCGAGTGCCACCACGGAGCCGGTGGAACTGCTGACACTCTTCGGCCAGCAGGGCGAGCGGCTTCACGTCAGGGCGCGGCCCCAGCGATGAGATTGTTGACACTGAGCCCTAGGAGGCCAGCCATTCACGGGCGTTCCGGCGGGAACCTCCTGGCTCAACACCGAGCTCGGGCCGATTAATCTCCGCCCACACCTCGTCGAGGGAAAGGCCAAGGACCTCGGCGATCGCGGCGACAGTGGGAAAGGCCGGCGTCGCCACGCGGCCGGACTCGATCTTCCGGAGTGTTTCCGGCGAGACACGGGCGTCGAGGGCTGTCTCCAACATCGAGCGCTCACCCCGCGCGCGTCGCAAGAGAGCACCGAGACGCTGTCCACGCTCGGCCTCTGCGGGTGTTAGCGGCAACCTGACCATGGCTCCAATTCTAATACCGGGATAATATGGCCGGGATAGTTATTGGTCACATGAGAGAAAGTTGCCGCATGATCGAGATCCTTAGCCCTGCCGAACTGCTCCGCGCAAAGGAGGCGGGCGCCCTGGTCGCCAACATTTTGCACACCCTGAAGAGCCGTTGCGCAGTTGGGACAAACCTCCTGGACATCGACCAGTGGGCCAAGGCCATGATCCTTGAAGCGGGAGCCGTGTCTTGTTACGTCGACTACGCTCCTTCCTTTGGGCGAGGGCCCTTTGGCCACTACATCTGCACCGGCGTCAACGATGCCGTCCTGCACGGCCTACCCCGGGACTACAGCCTTGCCGACGGCGACCTGCTGACCCTCGACCTCGCCGTCTCCCTTCGCGGCGTTGCTGCAGACTCGGCCATCAGCTTCATCGTGGGTCAATCACAGCCCCCGGAAAGCGTCGCGATGATTGACGCAACCGAACGGGCCCTGCGTGCCGGTATCGCGGCTGCCCGCCCCGGCGCCCGCATCGGCGACCTCTCGTACGCCATCGGTTCAGTCCTCGGCGAGGCCGGCTACCCCATCAACACAGAGTTCGGTGGCCATGGCATCGGATCGACCATGCACCAGGATCCGCACGTGCCCAACATGGGACGGCCCGGCCGCGGATACAAACTCCGCCCCGGCTTGCTGCTGGCTTTGGAACCCTGGGTTATGGCGGACACTGCGCAGCTGGTCACTGACGCGGATGGCTGGACCCTCCGAAGCGTCACTGGCTGCCGCACCGCCCACAGCGAGCACACGATTGCCATCACCAAGGACGGAGCCGAAATCCTCACGCTGCCGACACTCCCCTAGGCAGCTGACTGGATTGGTCCCGGCATGCCCGCCATGGTGGGCTGACGCCGATTAGTAGGCACCCCGACAAGAGAGCGCTCCAGGCGTGGGTTCTGGGACCTAAAAACGGGCAAGGTTCTGCCGCTTTTGCCGGGCTAAGTCTGGCACGGCCCGATCCGTATCTTCGGACGAAGCATCAATCACGGCACGGCCATCGCCTGCGGAGCGATCCCTCCCCGGCAAAGGTGGGGCCTGGGAACGGTAGGCATGCCCCGTGGGCGTGCGGAGTTCTAATGTGTGGACGCCCCCGTTGATCGGGCTCGCGGTCCAGCCGGGGTTTTCCTTGGTGTGGTTGCAGGCTTCGCAAAGTCCAGCCCCGTTGGTCACTGTAGTAGTACCGCCTGAGTGCCACGGAACGATGTGGTCGATGTGGCGGACGGGCGCGTCGCAGTAAGGGGTGCGGCAGGTGTCGTCGCGGGTTTCGATGAAGCGTCTAAGCCGCGGCGGGAAGATCCTCGCTTTGGAGTCCATGCTCAGGAGCTCGCCGGTGGCCGGCGCGGTGTAAAGCCGGCGAAGCCACACCGTAAACTCGCGATCCTGCTCCGGCGGGACTTCCTTGCTCGGCGGGACTTCTATGCCCGACAGCCTCCCCGCGACCTCCTGTCTCGGCGGCCCAGACCGTGCGGCCCGCGAGTTTTGGTCCGGCCAGGACCCGAAGCCCGGCCGCAGGCCCTGCTGCTGCCAGAACTCGGGACCGGCCTTCGGCTTGTGTCCTGATCGCGCTGACCTTCCTGCACCGACCAGGGTTCTGGCCCATTCTGAGGGGACGATTCCGTAGCCCTTGAGGCGGGCTGGTTCACTGTCGCCCTGAAAGAGCGTCCGGTCGGTCATGACGAGCTGCAGATCTACCCCCGCGACGCCGCCGGGCGTGCCGGTGACGCGTTCGACGAGGGTATCCGCCATGACCTGGCCACGGCCACGGGCATCCCCAGTGGAACGGGCCGAATCAGCAGCCCGGGTCAAGGCCGCGTAGGCAGCCACGCCTTGGGCGACCGGAAGCAGGGCCGTCAGATACGTCATGGTGTCCGGCGCCGGACGCAGGCTCACGGTCCGCTCGGTCGCGGCATGACTGGCACGCTGGGCCACCGAGCGAGGATCACGCCGGTACGCCGCAGCCTTGGCCGCCGCGATGATCGCCCGATCACCCTTCCCCTCGAAAGTGCCGGTGTCGGGGGCGAGTTCCTCGTCCACCGCACACCGGTCCTCCGCGGACAAGCATGCCGTCTCCTTCACGAGCAGGGTCGCCCGCCACTCATTGAGCTGACCTGACTCCAACGCGGCCAACGTACGCGGCATCTCCGTCACCAACGCCCTCGCCAACCCCAAGAGCCGGGAGCCCCGGTTCGGGGACTCCCGCCGCGCCAACGCCACCTGCGCACCCACACCCCTGCCTCGTTCGGACGAAGGAACACCGGCCTCGGCTTGTTCGTGACGTTGCGCCAGATCAAAAGCCACGGCAATCCGCGCCTGCAAACCAACGATGGCCGACTTCATCGCCTCCAGCGCCCGCAGTTGATCGATCAGATCACCGCTGATAGGACCGGAGGGACCGGACTCGTCAACAACTGGACCCGTCAGCCGAGCAGCACGCCCGGAATCGACCGCCATTGTGCCCGGAAAAGAGGCAGGAACTGGCGCAGGAACAAGCGCAGCAGAGACTACTGCCCCCGCTTGCGGTTCCCGAATCTGCTCCATGTCCATACTCTCCCAGAGGGCACAGACATTATTAGCGGCCTCACCATGGCCCCCTGCACACACCCCTGCGCACCCCAGCCAACGCCGCCCCCGCACCAGTCATAAACGAATGGCATTCTGGACCCTTCTTGCGCTCAAGCGTGACTCCCGCCATACTAAATGAACGCTATTCATTTAGTGATTGTCGTCTCACGGAGTACTTGCCACCATGATTGAACACCCCACTCGGCGCCGCGCCAGCACAGGCCCAACCCGAGGCAGTCTTCGCTTGAGCGCTTGGCGCCTGCCGTCGCAGACGACGTCATCGCCTGCAGTTTCAACGACCCCATGGACGGGAACGCCCTCCGCATTCCCTCCGATTCCTGCCCCGGACGCCGCGCGGTCAGTGTTGACGCCCGGGAACTCTTCCCCCGGGGCGGCGGCATCCACTGCATCACGCAGCAACAGCCTTCGGCCATCTAGAAAGGGCCTCTTATGAGCCAGACAATCCGCCGCAGCGGCAGTGACGCTGCAACGTCGCACGACATCAGCGGCAAGGGACTGAAGACGGGGCAGTTGGGGCTCCTCGCCGTCGTCGTTCTTGGCATTTCAACCATCGCCCCGGCGTATACGCTGACGGGCGCCCTTGGCCCTACGGTCAACGAAGTGGGGCTGCAACTGCCCGTGATCTTCCTGATCGGCTTCATCCCGATGATCCTGGTGTCGCTCGCGTACCGGGAACTTAACGCAGACTCCCCGGACAGCGGCACCACGTTCACCTGGGTCACCAAAGCGTTCGGCCCCTGGGTGGGCTGGATGGGTGGCTGGGGCCTGCTCGCGGCCAATATCATTGTCCTGTCCAACCTGGCGGGCGTCGCCGTGGACTTCTTCTACCTGTTCCTCGCGCAGGCCACCGGCTCACCGGAGCTCGCCGATCTCGCCTCCAACAAGCTCCTTAACGTCGCCACGTGCTTCGTATTCGTGGCCTTGGCCGTCTGGATCAGCTACCGGGGCCTGCACACCACCAAGATTGTGCAGTACGGCTTGGTGGGCTTCCAACTGCTGGTCCTTGGACTTTTCGTGGGCATGGCCTTCGCCAACTGGTCCACGTCAGAGACGGCTGTTCCCTTCAGCTGGGACTGGTTCGACGTCACCAAGATCGAAACCTTTGGCCAGATCGCAGCCGGCATCTCGTTGTCGATCTTCGTCTACTGGGGCTGGGATGTCTGCCTGACCGTGAACGAGGAAACCGCCAACGGCAAGAAGACCGCCGGACTTGCGGGCACTCTCACGGCCGTCATAGTCCTGGGCATCTACCTGCTGGTCACCATCGCCACCATGATGTTTGCCGGCGTGGGTGACACAGGAATCGGCCTGAACAACGAGGAAAACCACGCAAACGTCTTCACCGCACTCGCCTCACCCGTAATGGGCCCGTTCGCAATCCTCATGTCCCTCGCCGTGCTCTCCAGCTCCGCGGCGTCCCTGCAGTCCACCTTCACGTCGCCGTCCCGCAGCCTGCTGGCCATGGCGCACTACGGGGCCCTGCCGGAACGCTTCAGCCACATGAGCAAGAAGTTCTCGACGCCGGGCTTCGCCACCGTCGCGGCCGGCGTCCTGTCCGCGGGCTTCTACGCGGTGATGCACGTGATCAGTGAGAACGTCCTGAACGACACCATCCTGGCCCTGGGCCTGATGATCTGCTTCTACTACGGGCTCACCGCCATCGCCTGTGTTTGGTACTTCCGGAACAGCCTGTTCGCCAATGCCCGGAACTTCTTCCTGCGGCTCGTATGCCCGTTGATTGGTGGCGTAGGCCTGTTCGTGGTGTTCCTGCAGACCGCAGTGGACAGCTGGGCTCCGGAGTTTGGCAGTGGCTCGGAGATCTTCGGAGTGGGACTGGTATTCGTCCTCGGCATCGGCATCCTGGTATTCGGCGCCGTTGTCATGCTGATCATGTCCCGCGTCCGGCCCGGGTTCTTCCGCGGCGAGACAATCCGGAAGGATACCCCGGCTTTGGTGGTGCCTGAATAACGAGCGTCGAAAACGCTGAAAAGCGGCCAGTTCACCCGGAAAGTTCCGGCGAACTGGCCGCTTTCGTACATTCTCGGCGACCCGCAGCTTCAATCACCAGCGATGGGCGACGTCCACCACCAGGCGGGAGCCGCCGTCGGGCCCGTCCAAGGTGAAGACCCTGAACGGAAGCCGGGCACGGACACCCAGCCCAATGCTCGTGGTGCCCTCAAAGCTGCCGGCATAAACCACCTGGCGGAAGGTCTGATAACCGGAGACGTTGGAGAGCTCCGCTTTGGCTGCGGGCAGGTAGGTGGGCTGGCTGTACTGGTTATAGGACGGCGCAGTCACCACCACTTGCAGGTCTGCGTCACCAAGCACGGGGATCGGGTAGCCGGTGGCGTCCTGGGTGATTACCGGGACATAGCGGACGGAATAGCCGGCCACCTTTCCGGTCATGTCGATCACGAGACGGTCGAAACACGACTGTTGGCCCGTGCGGACATTGGTGACGTAGGCGGAACTCATGTCGGGGTCGGCTTTGGCCAACGAACCCCAGGCAAGTCCGCAGTAAGATGCCGCCGAGGCAGGCCCCGGCGCCGCCAGACCGAGTCCGGCTGCGGCCAGGACGGCTGCCAGACCCGCTCCAATTTTCCTCATTTTTTGTGCCCCCTTCAGGCGAAGTTGATACTTCAACATTAGGAGGACGCAAGCCACTTTGGACTGGTTGTTGCCGCTTCGGCGCATAACCGTTAAAGGGGCAACAAGGTGGTCACGGGAGGGACATCAAATACCAAATCCACGGCCGGTGCGGGCAGTTTTTAAGGGCCTTCGCACCCATGTTCGTGATCGAAGATAACGAGACCCCGGCGTTATCTAGCCTTCGCAGTCCTTGCAGAACTTGAGGCCGTTCTTTTCGAGCGCAATCTGGGACCGGTGACGGACCAGGAAACATGAACCACAGGTGAATTCGTCCGACTGCTCCGGGACAACAATGACGGTCAGCTCTTCACCGGAAAGATCAGCACCGGGAAGGTCGATACCCTCGGCAGTGTCGTTTTCTTCGACGTCGATGACTGCAGTCTGTGCAGCGTTGCCACGGGATGCCTGAAGAGCCTCAAGAGATTCAGCCGGAGAGTCTTCTTCGGTCTTGCGCGGGGCGTCGTAATCAGTAGCCATTGAGGGTTCGCTTTCGTTGCTGCATAGTGCCTATTCCGGCACCTCAGTGAAGCAGTTTAGGGCATACTCCCCGCGTTTAACGAATAGTGTGCCCAACGCAACATATGGCAGCTTTCGCAGCGTTCTCTATGGCTCTGGCTGCACCCTCGCAGTGTGCGATTGGATGGCCTGGGCGCTGGCCACCGTCACGCCGCTCAGCGCGGGCAGCCACGCCAGACGGTGCTCGTCCCTGGCCTCCACTTCAGCGCAATCCAGGACGTAGGCGGCCTCGATCCATTGCCCCAAGGTGGTGCCGAGACGGGTTGCCAGCGAAGCCAATGAAGCGATCATGCGGCAACCGTATCCAGCCCTGATGTGGAGGCGGTTTCGGCTGCGTCACCGGCGTGTTAACTGTCAGTCCTGCAGCGCCTGCTCCACGATGTACTCCGCGATGGCCATCGACGACGTCGCCCCCGGCGATGGTGCGTTACGCACCAAAACCGTGTCCCGGCGTCGCGCAATCACAAAATCGTCCACCAGCGAGCCATCACTGTTCATGGCCTGTGCGCGCACGCCACGGGTGCCGGGCAGGATGCTGGCGCCTTCCAAGGACGGAACAAAGCGCATCGCTTCCCGGATGAATTTCTTCCGGCTCACTACGGTCTGGAATTCTCGGACCGCCGACGGCACATTCTGCCGGGCAAAATTCCAGAAGCCCGGAAAGAGCGCATAGCTGGCAACATCACTCATCTTCACCTGGTTCCAGGCATAGGACTCCCGCCCGAAGGAGATGAAGGCATTGGGGCCAAGCATCATTTCGCCGTCAATCCGCTTGGTGAGGTGCACGCCGAGGAACGGGTGTTTGGGGTCCGGCACGGGATAGATCAAGCCCTTCACCTGGTGGCGGGCTTCGGGGCCCACCAGGAAGTACTGGCCGAAGAACGGGACGATTTTCGGGGTCGCCGGCTCGCCAGTCGCCTCAGCCAGACGGTCCGACTGGAGCCCCGCGCACGCCACCACCAGGTCGAAATGTTCGCCACCATCCCGGGTGGTCACCACTACCCCACTGGCCTGCTGCTCCAGCCCGAGTACTTCCTGCCCCAGCCGGATGGTCCCGCCCATGGCTCGAACGTCCTCGGCGAGCGCCTCGGTAATGGCCGTATAGTCGACGATCGCCGTTTCCGGCGAGTGCAAGGCAGAAAGTCCGACGGCGTTCGGCTCCACATCGTGTATCTGCCCGCCGCCCAGCATCCTCACTCCGGGGACACCGTTGGCTGTGGCCCGGGCGAAGATGGCGTCCAAACGCGTGGACTCCTCCGGTGTCTGGGCGATCACCAACTTGCCGCAGGCCTCATAGGGAAGGTTCTTCGCGGCGCAAAATTCCCGCAGCAACTCCACTCCCCTGCGGCACAGCCTTGCTTTCAGCCCTCCCGGCTCGTAGTAGAGGCCCGCATGGACCACACCCGAGTTGTGGCCGGTCTGGTGTGCCGCGAGCCGGTTTTCCTTTTCGTAAATGGTGACCTGGACGCCGTCGAGTGTGGTGGCGAGCTCCCTGGCCACCGCAACACCGATGATCCCACCGCCCACCACGGCGCAACGCCTGATGGTTCTCCTGCGTGGACGGTTGGGCATGGCACTCCTCGTCATTGGGGCTCGGTCCGCGTCAGTCCCAGCATGTCATGACCGCCGGGGCGGAACGGTGAAGGGGGGACAAAGAGGGCACAAAAAAGGGCGGCACACGAGGCGCCGCCCTTTTTCGTTGGAGCGTTTTACTTAGTGCTTGGCTGACTATGCAGTCGGCTGGTCAAAACGCTGGCCGGCCGGGTTGGACGGCAGAAGCGAGAACACCAGCAGCGCAAGTCCGCCCAAGCCGGGAATCAGGCCGATCAGGACGAGCCACCCGCTGAAGTTGCCGTCGTGGAGGCGGCGAACCAGCAGGGCGATGGACGGGATGAGGATTGCCAGGTAAAAAACGACGGCCAGAATCAGGCCGACAACAGAGCCCGGGCCAGGAGTGGTGGTTCCGTTTGCAGAAACGGTGGCGCCGGCGCTGCCAAGAACCAGGGTCAGGATCTGCAGGACGAAGCCCACGACACCCAGAACCAGTGCCACCCACCAGTATTCGCTGCGGCTGGCGCGGCCGCTGAACGCGGTGTACTTCTTGAAGAAACGCTTGACGGCTGCACCGATCGGAGCGCCGTAGTACGGTGCCCACAGCGGCGGTTCGCCAGCCTGTGCGGTGTAGGGCTGGGTCTGCTGCGGTTGTTGCGGGTAAGTGCTCATTGGTATATCCCCCGGGGTTAGGTGTGAGTCGTTACGATGCGTTCGTACTCAGGTGATGAGTCGTGCCTATCGTAATGCCCCCGAGGCCAATTAGGCAGTTCGATGGATGAAATTAACCCGGATTTAGCCTGATAACGGATTATGTCGGCCGTTGGCTGCTCTCAGACCCCTCATTACCCGACACGAATTACGTCGATTTCCACCGGGCCCGGCCGGCGGCGTCACAGGGCGTAGTGCCTCCGCAAGTCCGTCTTGCGGATCTTGCCGCTGGCCGTGCGCGGCATTTCCTCAACGAACACCACTGACTTGGGGATCTTGTACCGCGCCAGCCGGCCGTCGAGATGCGAGCGCAGTTGCTCCTCGGTCAGGGAACTTCCGTCCCGCAGGGTGACGATGGCGCGGGGCACTTCACCCCAGGTATCGTCGGCAACGCCGATCACCGCCACGCTCCCTACCGCGGTCAACTCCGCGATGGCCGCCTCAACCTCGGCCGGGTAGACGTTCTCGCCGCCGGAGATGATCATGTCTTTGATCCGGTCGGACACGAACAGGAATCCCTCCGCGTCCTGATGGCCCATGTCGCCGGAGCGGAACCACGAGGAATCCGCGTAGCTGTCTGCGGTGGCTTCCGGGCGGTTCCAATACTCCTTGATCACGTTGGGCCCGGAGATCTGGATTTCCCCTACCTCGCCCGCGGGAGCAACGCCGCCCATCGGACCGGCGATCCGCACGTCCGTGAAGAAGTGCGGCAGCCCGGCAGATCCGGCCTTCTCCTTGGACCGCGATACCGGCAGCATCGTTGCGCCAGGCGCGGTCTCGGTCATGCCATAACAACTGGTGAATCCAATACCGCGGGCCTCATATGCTTCCAGGACCCTGCCCGGTACCGCGGAACCACCGCACGTGAGCTTATCCAGGGAGCTGAGGTCCGCCGTCGACCATCCGGGGTGATCACAGAGCATCTGGAAGGTGGTGGGAACGCCGTTGAGCGTGGTGATCTTGTGCCGGCCCACCAACTCCAGGACCCGCCCGGCGTCGAACTTCGCTTCAAGCACCACGGTGGCTCCTTTGAGGAGCATGGGAAGCAGACCCATATCCAGGGACGCTACGTGGAACAGCGGCGAGATCATGAGCGCTACATCGTTGCGGTTCAGGTCCATGTCCACCACCGTGTTGATGCAGTTCCACGTGATGTTGCCATGCGTCAGCAGCGCGCCTTTGGGCTTGCCGGTGGTGCCGGACGTGTAGAGGATCATGGCGGCGTCGTCCAGCGTCACGGTCTCATCAAGCGGCTCCGCGGTTGCAGCGTCAAGCACCTCGCCATAGTGCTCGACGCCGGACGGCAGCTTATGGGCGGAACCATCAGTGCCGCCGTCGGACGCCACTACAAGACGGTGGGTTACCACTGTGTCGGTCACGGACGCGGAGGCCACGACGTCCAGGGCCTCGGCGTTGATCAGGAGCCGCGCGCCGGAATCCTGCAGTTGAAACTGCAGCTCCGGAGCCGCCAAGCGGGTGTTCAACGGAACGAAGATCGCGCCCAGCAGACCGCAGGCGAAGAACGTCTCCACAAAGGACGCGTGGTTCTCACCGAGGTAGGCCACGCGGTCCCCTTTGGTTACTCCCCTGGTTTTGAGGGCGTTGGCCAAACGGTCGGTGCGGTCGGCGAGCGCGTCGTAGCTCAGCGCTTGATCACCGGAAATGAGGGCCGTTGCGGTTCCGGACTTATTGCGGCGGCGGTGCAGCCAGGATCCAACTCCGTTGTTGTCCATGGTGTGCTACTCCTAACTGACCGTTGAAAGGTCGTTGTTCTTAGACTCCCGCGTCAGCAGGATGAAGACAATCGATACCAGCGACATGATGGACAGGAACACCACCACGGGGACGATGCTTTGGCCGGAGTCCTTATAGAGGCCGGCCACAATGCCCGGTGTGAAGCCCGCGCCGATCAGGGTGGCCAATTGGTAGCCGACGGCTGCCCCCGTGTAGCGGTTGGTGGTGCCGAACTGTTCGGAAACAAACGCGGCAAGGGGTCCGTAGAGGGACGAGTGCAGAACCAGCGCCACCGTGAAGGCCAGGAAGACCAAAGCGATGTTGCCGGAGCTGAGCATCCCGAACATGGGGAACAGGTAAAGGATGAACAAGGCCAAGCCAGTCACCATGACCGGGCGGCGGCCGAAACGGTCCGAGAGCCTGCCGCCCAAGAGGACGAACAGGATGGAAATAGCCGAGGCACCTGCGAAGGCATAGAGCACGCCTTGCTGTGGTGCGCCCTTGGATACGGCGTAGGTCACGGAGAAGGTGGGCAGTACTACCTGCAGTCCGAAGCCGGCGGCACCGGCAAACATGATCATGATGAGCGCCTTGGGGCGTTTCAGAACTTCCAGGAGCGGGATTTTGCGCTTGGTCCCCTGGGCACTTTCCTTGGCCACGGCTTCGGCGAAGATGGGGCTTTCGGAAACCCGCAACCTCACGAACATGCCCACGATCAGCAGCACGAAGGACAACAGGAACGGCACCCGCCAGCCCCATGCCAGGAATGCGTCCTGCGGGAGGGCGGAGAAGATGCCCATGACCACGGTGCCCAGGACAGCCCCGGTGGGTGCGCCAGCGTTCACGAACGACGCCGCGAAGCCTCGCCTCTTGGGATCGGAGTGTTCCAGGGCCATCAGTGCGGCCCCACCCCATTCACCGCCGACAGCGATCCCCTGGCAGACACGCAGGACCACCAGGATCACAGCTCCCCACGGGCCAATGACGCTGGCTCCCGGAATCAGGCCAATCAACGTGGAGGCAATGCCCATCATCGCCATGGACACGATCAGCATGCCCTTGCGCCCTATGCGGTCGCCGAAGTGGCCGAAGATGATGCCGCCCAAGGGACGGGCAACATAGCCTGCCGCGAACGTGGCATAGGCAGCAACTACGCCAACCCATTCATCGGTGCCTGCGAAGAAGACTTTGGGGAAAGCGACCGCTGCCGCTGTTGCGTAGAGCAGGAAGTCGTAGAACTCGATGGTGCTGCCCAGATAGCTGGACATGATGACCGTGCGCGCCTCTTTGCGCTTGGCGGCCGTGCTCGGCTGTGCGAGCGCAGTGTGTCCTGACATGGCTGTTCCTTGGGAGAGGAGGGAAGGGAATTGGATCTTTATTTGTAGAAACGGGCCAGGAATTCGGCCACGACAGCGGGGCGTTCCTGGCCTTCGATTTCAATGGTGGCGTTGACCTTGATCTGGGCGCCGCCCTTGACTTCGGTAACTTCGGCGATGCTGCCGTTCATACGGACTTTGGAGCCGACCTTGACCGGGGAGGTGAAGCGGACTTTGTCCAGGCCGTAGTTGACCTTGGTGGTGACCCCGTCTACGTCGAACAGTTCGCCCCAGAAAGGGATGATCAGGGACAGGGTGAGGAAGCCGTGCGCGATCGGAGCCCCGAACGGACCGCTCTTGGCGCGCTCGGGGTCGGTGTGGATCCACTGCTGATCGTCCGTGGCGTCAGCGAACAGGTTGATCTGCTGCTGGGTAATCTCGCGGTAATCGGTGGTGCCGAGGTCCTTGCCGGACATGGTGAGCAGGGTGTCGAAATCGACGACGAGATTGGGCATCTTTGCCTCCTGGCAGTTGGTGTTGAGGTTTGAGAAGGATTAGTTGGTAAAGGCGCTGGCGCCGGTGAGGGCGCGTCCCACGATGAGGGCGTTGATCTCGTGGGTGCCTTCGTAGGAGTAGACGGCTTCGGCATCGGCATGGAAACGCGCGACGTCGGCCGCGAGGGTGATGCCGTTGCCGCCCACCACTTCACGGGCCAAGGCGACGGTTTCGCGCATCATCAAGGACGTCTGCATCTTGGCCAAGGCCGAGTCCTGGTCCCGGTAGATGCCCCATCCCTGCTGCTCAGTCAGCCGCACCACCAGTGAAAGCGAAGCGGTGATGTTGCCGAGCATCCGGGCCAGCTTTTCCTGGACCAGCTGGAAGGACCCCAGCGACCGGCCGAACTGCTGGCGTTCCTTGACGTAGGCCAGCGCTGCTTCGAACGCGCCTGCTTGAATGCCGGTGGCGATCCAGGCTACGTCCGAGCGCATCGCCCGAAGCATCGAGGCAACGTCCTTGAACGAGTTCACCTTGTGGAGGCGCATGGCCTCGGGTACACGGACCTTGTTCAGGGTGATATGGGCGTTCTGCATCATCCGGAGCGAGGTTTTGCCATGGATCTTTTCCAGGCTGACGCCGGTGGCGGTCCGGTCCACGAGGAACGCTTTGACCTGTCCATCGGCAACGTCCCTGGCGAACACACACAATACATCGGCCGTGGAGGCGCCCCCGATCCACCGCTTTGCGCCGTCCAGAACCCAGCTTCCGCCGTCGGGACCTTCTTCGAAACGGGCAGTGGTGGAAAGCCCTCCGGCGATGTCCGAGCCGTGCCCTGGTTCGGTCAGCGAGAAGACACCTTTGAGGGAGAAGTCGATGACCTTGGGCATCCACTCGCGCTGCTGCTCCTCGGAAGCACCAACACGGATCGCTGTCCTGAACAGCCCCGCCTGGGCGGTGTACCAGGTTGCCAACGAAGCGTCCGTGCGGGCCAGTTCGAAGATCCGGAAGCCGTGGTAGATCCCTCTTGCCGGCCCCTCCACGGTGAGATCGGAAGGTTCCATCACGTCAAGATCGATCAGCGGCTGAGCCAACTGCTCCGGGAACTCTCCCCGTTCCCAGTACTCAGCCAGCAGTGGCTTCGCTTCCGCCTCAAGGAAGCCGCGCAGCCGGCCCAAAACCTGACGCTCTTCAGTGGTGAGGAGTGCTTCGGCGTCGTACCAGTCCGCCACGGAATAGAGCCGCTGTTCCGCATTCGTTGCCGTACTCGTGGTCATGTCAGCCACCGAGTCCCAGCAGCCGGACAGCGTTGTCCTTGAGGATTTTTGGACGGACTTCATCCTTCAGTGGCAGGTCAGCGAACGCACCCAGCCACTTTTGCGGGGTGATCAGCGGGTAGTCCGTGCCGAACAGGACCTTGTCCTGCAGCACCGAATTCGAGGCTTTCACCAGCGACTCCGGGAAATACTTCGGCGACCATCCGGACAGGTCAATGAACACGTTGGACTTGTGCGTCGCGATCGAGTTCGCCTCGTCCTGCCACGGCACCGAGGGGTGGGCCATGATGACCTGCAGGCCCGGAAAGTCAGCGGCAACAGCATCCAGCAGCAACGGGTTGGAGTACGCGAGCTTGATCCCATACCCACCGGGCAGCCCTGCACCCATGCCGTTCTGGCCCGTGTGGAAAATACACGGCAGCCCAAGTTCCTGAAGGGTTTCCCAGAGCGGATAGAAGGCCTCATTGGACGGGTCGAAGCCCTGCAGCGAGGGGTGGAACTTGAAACCCCGGGCACCACGTTCAACAGCCTGGTGCTTCGCCCCGGCGATTGCGTCCTCCCCCGTCCGAGGATCAACGCTGCCGAAGGGAATCAGCACATCGTTGTTCCGGGCAGCGCCCTCGATCAGCTCCGGGATGCTGTTGGGCTCATGCTTGAGCTGCGTCCGCGCGTCGACAGTGAAGACGACGGCGGCCATGTTCAGTTCGCGGTATACCTCAGCGATCCGGTCCAGGGACGGCGTCCTGTCCTCGGACTTGAAATACTTCGCCGAGGCCTCCGTCAGTTCTTCCGGGAGCGAGCCATGACCGCAGCTGTCCACTTCCAGGTGGACGTGCATGTCGATCGCGTCGAGCTTCGCAACGTCGATGCCCAGTTCGTAGCGGTCGGCCATGATCAGCGGGCCTGCGCCGGTACGGCCGCCGGCTCGGGCCGGAGTTCCTCAGGCAGCGGCAGGAATTCCTCGCCGTAGCTCTGCAGCGCATCCGAACCAAACAGCGAAGCTGCATTCTCCTGCAGGGCCTCGTAGCTCCAGCCACCGTCGCGGTACTCGGTGGTGGCCGCCGCCGGGTGGGTCCAGACCTGGAGCCGGTCACCACCGGCACCGATTGCCTGGCCGGTAATCCCGGCGGCCGCGTCAGAGGCGAGGAAGGCAATCAGCCCGGCGACGTCGTCGGCCGTTCCGAAACCGAGGTCGTGGCGGAAGAACGCCGGCATGGCCTCGCCACGCTCGTCTGCTTCAACGGCCTTCTGGAAATACGGGACCGTTCTGGTCATCGCCGTCGCCGCCACCGGAATGACGGAGTTGACGGTCACGCCCGCCTTCTTCATCTCAAGCGCCCAGGTCCGGACCATGCCCACGATCCCGGCCTTGGCAGCGGCGTAGTTGGTCTGGCCGAAGTTACCGCGCTGGCCCGTGGGCGAACCGATGGTGATGATCCGCCCGGGAATGTTGTTTTCCTTGAAGTAGGCGAACGCCTCGCGGACGCAGGTGAAGGTTCCGCGCAGGTGGACGTTGATGACCAGATCGAAATCCTCATCCGTCATCTTCAACAGGCTCTTGTCCCGCAGGATCCCGGCGTTGGTGACCAGGATGTCCAGCCGGCCAAATGCTTCAACAGCACCCGCCACCAACGCCTTCGCAGCATCAGTGCTGCCCACCGGAACCACCACGGCGGCGGCCCGGCCACCGTCGGCCTCAATGTGCGCGACAGCCTCCGCAGCGGTTTCAGCGTTCACGTCATTAATAACGACGGCGGCACCCTGGCGGGCGAGCTCCCTCGCATAAGCGAGTCCAAGACCCTGTCCACTTCCAGTAACGATTGCAACCTTGCCGTTCAAGCTCATGGCGTGCTCCTTCGCATGCAGTAACCGGCCGGAGCCGGTGAGGCCGATCCCACTGCGTCGTGAGATCCTTGTCATGATCAATGAGAATACGGATCATTGAAAAAGTCAACGATTGTTTTTCATTACTATTGGAGTTGTCATGGGCCCGCAAAGCACCGAAGTGGAAACCCCGCGCTTGGCCGCAGCAAAAATCGGCAGCGATGTGGGCCTGTTGCTGGCCAAACTGCATGCCACGGGTTCACTGCTGAACAACAAGGCCCTGGCAGATTACGGACTCAGGGAGCGGTCCTTCTCCGTGCTGACTCTTGCGTGCAGCGGGCTGGAACCTACGCAGCGGGAGCTCGCCGATTTCCTCAGCCTGGACCCCAGCCAGGTGGTCAGCCTTGTGGACGACCTGGAACACCGCGGCTTGGTCAAGAGGGCTCAGGGCAAACAGGACCGCCGGGCGAAGATCATCGTCTCCACAGCCGAGGGCCGGCGGATCCACAACAAGGCGAGGGCTGCCCTTGAAGTGTGCGAAGAGACCCAGCTTGCGGGACTCAGCGAGGACGAGAATGCCCAATTGAGGACCCTGCTGAAGAAGGCTCTCTGGGGCTAGGTGCCTGCCCCGGCCCGGATGGACATTTGCACAGCCGTGCCGTGACGGCGTATGCACCTGTCCATACCGGCCCAGGGCCGCTTCTGTCAGGATCGGGAAGTATGAACCTCCCACTCTTCCACGATCCCCTGCAGGGAGCCGTCACTGTCGACGCGCCCTCGCGCGATCCGCAGCTTCACCGCCCAGCCCGCACGTCCCGACGGCCTGCACACCCGGCAACGCGCAGCAGCAAACCCGGTTCCAATCCAACGCCCAGCGCCCGGCAGCGCGAAGTAGCCAAGGTGGCCGAAGATCTCCAGGCCCTGATGGCCCGGAGCGGCAAGCTGTAACACCCGGGTTGGGGAGGTCCAGCGCGGGTACATTCACACCATGGGCATCCACATCGGCACCTCGGGCTGGAGCTACGACCACTGGGAAAATGTGCTCTATCCGCCGGGGCTTCCGGCTTCAAAGCGCCTGGCCCAGTACATGGCCAGGTTCACCACAGTGGAGCTCAACGCGAGCTTTTATCGCTGGCCCCGGGACACCTCGTTTGCGAGTTGGCGAAACCGCCTGCCTCCGGGCTTTGCCATGTCCGTCAAAGCGCCACGGGGACTCACACACGCCAAGAAGCTGTACAGCCCGGAGGTGTGGGTGGAACGGATCATTCGCTGCTGGCACGAGCTCGGCGACAAACGGGCCGTCCTGTTGGTCCAGCTCCCACCCGGTTTTGCCCGCGACGACGCCCGGCTGGACTACTTCCTGGCCGCCCTGCCCCACTGGATCCGAGTTGCCGTCGAGTTCCGCCACGACAGCTGGGACCACCCCGACGTCTATTCACTGCTGGAGCGCCACGGGGCCGCATACTGCATCATGAGTGGCGCCAATCTGCCCTGCATCCTGCGCGCCACCGCGCCGTTTGTTTACGTTCGACTGCACGGCCCGGACCATGAGCACCTCTACGGCGGCTCATACTCCGATGACGATCTCCGCTGGTGGGCGGAACGGATTCGGGAGTGGGACGGTTCCGGCAAGGACGTGTACGTCTACTTCAACAACGACGGCGGTGGTAACGCCGTGCGAAACGCTGACACTTTGCGGTGGCTGCTGGGGGTCAACTGACCTCGCTACGCCAAGCGTCCGCGCACGATCTCGCTGACAGTCTTGCCGTCAAAACGTCCTGCAACCTTGGCGGTGACGGGCTTCATCACGGCTCCGATGGAACGCATGGAAAGCTCTTGGCCATCAGCCTTCAGCGCCTGGACGGCGTCGTCGACGATTGCTTCCACTTCTTCCCTGGTCAGGGCCTTTGGCAGGTAAGCCTCGATAATTTCAGCCTCCGCCACTTCGGCGGCTGCGCGCTCGGATTCGCCGGCCTCCGTGTAGATGCGGGCAGTGTCCCGGCGCTTGGCGGCTTCCTTTTGGAGCAGTGATGTCACCTGGGCGTCGTCCAACTCGACCGGCGTCTTCCCGGACTTCTCACGGGTAGTAATCTCACCCAGCACGTTGCGCACTGTGGTCAGCGCAACCTTGTTGCCCGCCTTCATGTGGTCAACCACGTCGGCTTTCAGGCGTTCTTTGAGGGTCATGATGTTGCTCCTTGATTCGGGATTCCTTCTGCTATCTTCCCAGTTTGGCCGCTCAATAAGATCCCGCCCCACGGAGACAACCTCGTACCATGGGCGGTGTGATGCTACAGGCTTGCCTCAACGGGGCTCGGAACGTCTCGCTCCACCAACGGCTGGCGGCAGATCCCGCCATGATTGCCCAGGAAGCTGCGGCGGCCGTGGCTGCAGGCGCCCACAGCCTGCATGTCCATCCTAAGAATCCTCAGGGCGCGGACACCATGGAACCGCACTACGTCACCCAATGGCTGCGCGCAGTGCGTCATGCCTGTCCTGACGTACCTGTGGGCGTGACAACGGGTGCCTGGACTTCCCCCGACGCATCGTCGCGCGTGAAGATGGTGGAGTCATGGCGTGAGGCACCGGATTTTGCATCCGTAAATTGGCACGAGGACGGTGCCGAAGAAGTGGCCGGCGCCCTTCACGCCCGCGGTATTGGCATCGAGGCGGGAATCTGGCATGCGGACGCTGCCCGCCGATGGGCCTGCTCGCCATTCCGGGCTGAATGCCTGAGGGTGTTGATCGAGCTACAGGACATCCCGGCCGAGGCTGTGGAAGGCGAGGCCAAATGTCTCTTGGAACTGTTGCGGGAACCAGCGGTCCAGGTGCCGACCCTGCTCCACGGCGAGGAACGGTCCACCTGGGCTGCGCTGAAGCTGGCAGCCCGGTGGGGATTGGACACCAGAATCGGTCTCGAAGATACGCTCCTACTCCCCCATGGAGAGCGCGCTGAAGGCAATGCTGAGCTGATTGCTGCAGCCAAGAACTTGCTTGCCGCCTGAAGAAGAAGCGCGGCTGTTCAACCAGGGACCCCGCAAAACAGCTGCCGGTTCCTCGTCAGGACCCCTGGGAAACCTCCGGGCCCGGTGGATCCTGTTCCGTTGGTTCCTTCTCGATGGGCCCGCTGACAACAACTTGCGCGGGGCTATGCAGCAGATAGCCGTTGAGCCAGGAGAACAAGGCACGGATCTTTTGTTGGAGGCCGGACAACAATGCGAGGTGGACGAGGAGCCAGGATAAGAAGGCGAAAATCCCCTGCAGCTGGATTCGCTTGCGACCCAACTCTGCCACTGCGGCGCCACGACCCACCATCGCCATATAACCCTTATCCACATAGTGGAAGGGCGTCCGGATGCCCCCGCCGAGGTCCGCAAGGATGTTCTTGGCGGCCCATTTTCCTGCCTGTTGAGCCACGGACCCCAGTTGCGGAAGCTTCGCACCGGTGGAGTCGGTGATGTTGGCGCAATCCCCAATGACGTATACGCCCTTCGCGTCCGGAGCCGTCAGGTCAGTGTTGACGTCAATGCGCCCCCCTCTCCCCTGCGTCAGCCCGGACCCGGCAATGAGATCGCCCGCTTTCAGGCCTCCGGCCCACACCACGATCTGTCCCGGCACGGAGCTGCCGTCTGCCAGGATCACTCCGTCCGGCCGGACCTCGGTGACGCCCACTCCCATATGAAGGTGAACGCCCACCTTCTTCAAATGATCAGTGGCATAGCTCTGGGATTTCTTGGAGAACATGTTCAGGACACTGGGAACCATGTCCACCAAATGCACCCGGCATCGTGCTGCGAGCTCCGGCGAGAAATACTTGCTCACCACATATTTGACGTTTTCCGCCATCGCTCCGGCGGTCTCCACGCCGGTGGGCCCGCCTCCCACCACCACTACGTCGACGGAACCGTCGGGGTTTCTGTCGGCTTGGTCCAGCAGCCGGGTAAGGCCAGTGCCCAGCCTGGTGGCGTCTGTGACGGAATACAGCGGGAACGCCAACTCCTCTGCGCCAGGGGTATTAAAAAAGTTCGGAACGGCGCCGACTGCAATAACGAGGATCTTCGCGCGCAGGGTCTGTCCGTCTTCCGTGCTGACGGACCGCTGTGCTGCATCCACGGACTCGACCTTCGCCGTGAGGACCTTAACCGACTTGAAGCGTCGGAACACGGACCGGAGTGGCCGCGCAATTGCCGAGACTCCGATCTGGGATGTAGCTACCTGATAAAGGAGTGGCTGGAATTGGTGGTAGTTGTTCGAGTCGATCAGCAAGACCTTGACGCCTTTGCGCCCGAGTTCCTTGGCTGCCGCTACGCCCGCGAATCCGGCACCCACAACGATGACTTGATATGAGTCCTCCATGCGAGCAACTTACTTCACTGAAGGTCCGGGCGACAGAGGTTCCCGGACGCCGTCGTGCGTTTATTCTCTGGACCCGTGGGTACGCACTGGGTAGTGTTCTGCATTCGGCAACACACGCGGAGGAGTGATCTTTGTGAACGAGGACGGACTGACGGACGCAGTCCAGGAGGCCGGTGCCGTGGAGTTGCTGCTGATCCGGCACGGTGAAAGCGAAGGAAACGTGGCCGCGACGGAGGCACGCTTGGCTGGAGCGGAGGTTATCCAGGTTCCTGCCAGGGATCCCGACGTGAACTTATCCGGCACGGGCCGGGAGCAGGCGAAAGCACTGGGAACGGCGCTCGCCCGGATGGCCGAAGAGCTCCGGCCCGATGCTGTGGTTTCCTCCCCCTATGCCCGTGCCAGACAGACAGCGGAAATCGCTGTGGAGACCGCCGGCTGGCCTGTCAAGGTACTCACCGATGAACGCCTCAGGGACCGGGAACTGGGTATTTTGGACCGGCTGACGCGCTTGGGCGTCGAGACGAGGTACCCCGACGAAGCCGAGCGGCGGCTTTGGCTGGGCAAGCTGTACTACCGCCCGCCCGGCGGGGAGTCGTGGGCTGACGTCGCACTCCGCCTGCGTTCGATCCTGGATGAGCTCAACACCCTGGGAACAGGGCACCGCGTGATGCTGGTCTGCCACGATGCCGTCATCCTGCTGGTCCGTTACGTCCTGGAAGGGATGTCCGAGGACGAAATCCTGGACCTGGCCGCGACCACGTCGGTGCTGAATGCGTCGATCACCCGTTACGTACGTCCCACCGGCTCAGGCCCGTGGGAACTGGAGAGCTTCAATGTGGCTGACCATCTGGCCGAGCAGGGAGTGGCAGTGACAGAACATGCAGGAGACGCCAGTGTCCACCCGCAGTGAATCCAGTGCCGCCATCCTGGTGACGCCCTCGCTGCTGCGTGACTGGCCGTTGCCGGCACCGGGCGAGGACAAGTACTCGCGGGGAGCAGTGCTGGTGATCGGAGGGGCCCGGACTACGCCCGGCGCGGCGCTGCTGGCCGGCACTGCGGCGCTCCGTGCCGGGGCCGGGAAAATCACCCTGGCAGTCGCCGAGTCCGCTGCGGTGCAGATTGGCGTGGCCTTGCCTGAATGCGGATCTGTTGGCCTGCCCGAAAACCCCAACGGCTCAGTGACCGGAGAAGGCTTGGAGCGCATCGCCGGCGACCTGGAGAAGGCGGACGCCCTCCTCATTGGGCCCGGCCTGGACGACCTCGACCTCGCTGAGGCACTGCTGCGGGCGTTACTGGAGCAGGAACAGTCCGACGACGGCGGCGGCACCGCGGGAGGTCCCGCCGTCGTTCTTGATGCTTTTGCCCTGGGAGTGCTGGGCAGGATCGAGGAGGAGCTCGAACCGTGGCGGGGAAGGCTGATCCTGACGCCCAATCCGACGGAGACCGGGATATTGCTGGGCCGGGACGTGGAAGACCTCGAACGCGATGTTGCCGCTGTGGCAGACCGGTTTGATGCAGTGGTGAGCTGCCAGGGCATTATTGCCGGGCCGTCGGGCGCAGGTGGGAAGTTATGGAAGATCACCACCGGGTACGGCGGACTGGGGACGTCCGGCAGCGGTGACGTTCTCGCTGGCGCCGTAGCCGGTTTGCGGGCACGGGGAACCAGTGATGCGCAGGCCGCCTGTTGGGGAACCCACCTTCACGCAGCGGCGGCTGACCGTTTGGCCAGCAAGCTCGGCCCGTTGGGTTTCCTGGCACGCGAGCTGGCCGACGAACTGCCGGCCCTGATGCTGGAGCTGAACACCTGAGCTCCAGCCCTGCGGCAGC
This sequence comes from Paenarthrobacter sp. CCNWLY172, assembly GCF_037402035.1. Classification (NCBI taxonomy): domain Bacteria; kingdom Bacillati; phylum Actinomycetota; class Actinomycetes; order Micrococcales; family Micrococcaceae; genus Paenarthrobacter; species Paenarthrobacter sp. CCNWLY172. Next base: position 13,789 of record NZ_JBBEGB010000017.1, on the reverse strand, counting down.
CGGCCGGCGGCTGCCGCAGGCACCTAGGCAGGCTTCAACAATTCATGCTCGACGACGGCGGAACGGGACAGGGTTTTATAGCCCTCCTGCTCGAAGAGGACAGTGATGACGTCATCCTCGTGGCGCATCACCAAGCCCTGCCCCCATTCCTTATGCGCCACCGTGGATTGCAAAGGAAACGTCTCCTCCGCGTCGGAGACGGGCGCCCGGTCCAGCCTGCCGTCGTCGTGCCCGTCAGCGCACGAGTCGCAGTTGCCGCAAGGCTCCGGCAGGTCCTCACCGAAGTAGCCCAACAGGAACTGGCGGCGGCAACTGTCCGTCTCCGCGTAGGCGCGCATCATGGTGAGCCGCGACTGTTCCACTCGTTGCCGGGCCTCAGCACGTTCGACGGCGCGGCCCACCAGGGTGGACAGCCTGGCTTTCGATTCAAGCCGCGTTCCACGCTTCCCCGTGCTGACGGCATCCACTTCTTCCAACTGGTTCACCAGTGCGGTGATCCGCCGCGCGGGGAAGCCCGTGAGTTCCACCAATGCGGTCTTCGGGGCAGGAGCGCCGGCATTCTTGATGACTTTCAGCACCGCTGTGAGTGCATCGGGGTCCGGGGAATGGGTGCTGAAGAACTTACGCAGCCCCAGGTCCTCCGCCCGGTAATGCAGGATCGCCTCGGCGGGCGCGCCATCCCGGCCGGCCCGGCCAACCTCCTGGTAGTACGAGTCCAATGACGCCGGAATGTCGGCATGCACCACAAACCGCACATTGGGCTTGTCGATGCCCATGCCGAACGCCGTCGTGGCCACTACTACATCCACTTGATCATCCATGAACGACTCGTGGATGGTCTCACGGTCAGTATCCGATCTGCCCGCGTGATACGCCTCCGCACGAAGTCCGGCATCTGTCAGTTTGGCTGCATACTTTTCGCTGTCCTTGCGGGTGGCAACGTACAGCAATCCCATCCCTTTCGCCGCGGCCAGGGAGGCAACGTGGTCCAGCACGGCTTCCCGCTTGGCTTTGTCTTCCTGGTGCCGGACCACTGTGAGGCTGATGTTTGGCCGGTCGAAGCCGCGGATCAGGACCAAGGGGGCCTTCATTCCCAGCCGTTCCACGATTTCGTCGCGCACCGGCGGGGAGGCGGTGGCAGTCAGCGCCACCACAGGTGGGTTGCCCAACTGTTCGCGGACGGTGCCCAAGTCGAGGTAATCGGGGCGGAAGTCATGGCCCCAGGAGGACACACAATGGGCCTCGTCCACCACGAACATGGTGATGTCCAGCGCGGCGATCCGTTCTACGGTCGCCTGCTTGGCCAGTTGCTCCGGAGCGAGAAACAAGAAGGTGGCCTTGCCGGATTCGGCCGCCTGCCAGGCGGCCTCCACTTCGGAATCGCTGCGGGAAGAGTTGATGGCGACGGCGGCATGGTGGCCCAGGTCCTCCGTGAGCCCGTCAAGCTGGTCCTCCTGCAGGGCAATGAGAGGCGACACCACGACGGCGGGCCGTCCAGTCTGCTGGTAAAGGTACTGTGCCGCCACTTGATAGGTTGCGGATTTGCCGTACCCGGTGGGCATGACAGCCAGGACATCACGGCCCTCAGCAAGGGCGCTCATACCTGCGAGTTGGCCATCACGCAGTTCAGGAAGGGAAAAAGAGGACGCCGCGAGGGCGCTCAGGGCAAGGTCAACAGACATTTCGTAGGGTGGCTCCGCATAGAGGTTCCTGCGGCCACTTGCATCAGCCGAGGTGTCCAGCCTAGCGGAGGCGGGGACCGGACGTCGTCCGCTGCTTGACCCGCTGTGGATAACGCCCTGTTGCCTTGTCCCTATCGGCGGGCCCGGTAGACCAGGTGGGTCACCCGGGTGCCCGGCACAATTACGGGCTCATTAAACAGGAGGTCGCCATCCACTGCTCCAAACCACGGGATACCACTTCCGAGCAGCACCGGCACCAGGTCCACACGGAGCTCATCCACCACGCCGCGCCCTAGACACTGCTGCACGACGTCTGCCCCGGCAACTCCGATTTCTCCGCCGGCGGCGTGAACGGCGGCCCGCTCCAGCGCCGTTTCCAGGTCCCCGGCAAACTCGAAGGGCACGGGCTGGCCGTCCCGTCTGGTGGGCGGCCAATCCACTGGGGGTTCGCGGTGCGTCAACACCACGGTGGGCGATTCATTGGGCGGATGGCCTCCCCACCCCTTGGTGATGTCGAACAGCCTTCGGCCTGAGATGAACGCCCCCTCACGCGGAAGTGAGTTCCAGTACGCAGCATCGGCTTCACTCAGGTGGAACGGAACGGGATGTCCCGGCATCCAGGTCTCAACGTCCCCGGCCTCGTACCAATCGAACAAGGGCCCCACGGTGTCATCCACGCGGGCGATGAAGCCGTCCAGGGACATCGAAAACTGGGCCGAGACCCGGCAATTCCTATACATGACATCAGTGTCGTGGGTGCCTGCGGGTTGTCAAGGCTGAGACCATCCACCGGACCGGAAGAACGACGGCGACGCTGCCGCCCGCTTTAGTGTCGCCGTCGTTCTTTCCAACCTTGGAGCGCAGCCTTAGATGGGGGTCCCGAACTCGCGGATGGTGATTCCGGTGAAGTTTGCCGGACCGCCGTCAGCATAGAGGGAGATCCCCGTGTCCCCGACCGCGAAATGCACCTGCTGCGAAATCACCGAGTGCCCGGAATTCACAAAAACCTCAACACTTTGGGTGTCGACAAAGATACGCAGGTGGACGGATCTGGCATTGGCGTCAATTGGCGCCGCGGCGCGGGTGTACGGTGCCAGCGCATAGCCGCTTTGGTCCGATGGTGCGCGATCGACGTACAGTTCGTCGCCGTATTTGCCGATGTTCGTATGACGGCTGCCATTCGACGAGCGGCCCACCGACACTCCAACGTTCGCGGCGGTGTCCCAAGAGATATCGAGCTCCACCTCATACGCGCGCCCGCTCCACGGCAGTATGAAACTGCCGTTGACCGTGCGGTCCGGCAGTGTGGTGCTGGACGTGGCATAGTTCGAAAGCGCCGGAACGGGCGTGCTGAGCAAGGTGTACCAGCCACCCGGTTGGCGCTCAAGCCTGAGCTCGCGCGTGATGGAATTTTGTCCGTTGTAACCATCGGATGCGTCTGTGGGTACGTCGCGGGCTGCGTATTTCCAATTGTTCATCCATGCGGTGGCAAGTCGCTTCGTCTCAGGTGCTTCCACGGCCGGCCAGGTTACGGCGGCGTACCAGTCCCATCCCCAGTCAAGCCACTGCGGTGTGAGGTTGTCCGCGATGAACGCTGTGCCGTTCCATGAACCTGTCCAGTAGGCAAAAGTCATCGGCAATCCAATGCTGTAGGCGTCCATGCTCGCGCCGAACACCCAATGCCGGGTTCCGTCTCCGGCGGTCATCTCGAACAGATCCGGGCATTCGATGCCACCAAGGGCGTGGTTGGGGAAGTCGAAGTTGGACTTCCATTGCCAATCACGCAGGTTGGGAGAGGTGTAGAAGGCAGCGTAGCGGGCCCTGCCGATGACACAGACCCATTCGTTGCGCGTCGCGTCCCAATGGATCTTGGGGTCGCGGAACCATTCTGCGTTCTCCACCTCGGCGGGGGTGGTGGCCGTCCGTCCATCAGTGTTCACAATGACCGCGTCAGGCAATGCGGTAAAGGTGAAGCCGCCATCCGTAGACCAGTAAAGGTACTGTTCCTGGAATTTGCGGATGCCGTCCGTGGGCTGGGTGGCGAGCGCGACAACTGCGCCGGCACCGAAGCCGGCGGTGTTGGCGGTGTCCACTACGGCCGATCCCGACCAGACGGGGAAGTCCGGCTGCAGTGGCATCACCACTCCATGGTGGGTGTACGACACTCCGTCGGAGGTGGTGGCATGGTCCCATCCGCCCGGTCCGTTGTTCTGGCCTGAGTGAAGGTAGTAGAGCTGGTAGGCGCCGTTGGTATGAACGGGACGTTGCGGATCACACAGCCAGCCCGTGGGCGGCGTCATGTGGTAAATCGCCCGGAGGGATGTCTGGGCGTGGGCTGCCACGGGGACGGCGCTGCTCATGAACAGTGCCAGCGCACCAACTCCTGCACCTTGCAGGGCAGTGCGGCGAGAGATGTCATACGTCATTGATGTGTTTCCTCTCAGTGCTTGGCGGGCGCGACGGCCTGCCAAACGTCATGGTGATGAACGTGCGCGGCCGTCGGGAAAGTCCCGGGCAGCCTGGTACTGCGCGTGAGATGGAGAGCTGGATTGGTACTCATGGCCGGGTTCGGACGGCTCAGCATCGAGCGGCCCGGTGAGTCATCGGCTACGCAGGACATTAGTGGCGGCCGCTTCGACGGTCAAGCGTTTTAGCACCACAATTTTGGTGGAAAACAAAAATTGCTAAAACGCTTGATCGACGGGAGTTTTCACGCTAGCTTACGAGTGATCAAACGCTTTAGCAGAATGGACATCAGCGCAGATGAAACGCCCAGTCTTCTTCCAACCCGCCGACGGATGGGTTGGGGACCTTATCCCCTACGAGAAGGACGGGGAGTTCTGGCTCTTCTACCTTCACGAAGACCGCTCAGACCCAAAACCCGGAACATCATGGAACCTCGTCACCACCAAGGACCTCACCCAGTTTGAGAACCATGGCGTCTCCCTGCACCATGGCAGCGAAAGCGACATGGACTTCAACGCCTACACCGGCAGCGTCGTGGCGGACGGGTCCGGTGTCCACCACCTCTTCTACACCGGACAAAACCCCCGGAACCTCGGGGCCGACGGCGCGCCCCTCCAGTTGGTCATGCACGCCACCAGTACCGATGGCATGCGGACCTGGCAAAAACATCCGGAACTGACTTTCGGCGCTCCGGACGGCTATGAGTCCGGAGACTGGCGCGATCCCTTCGTGTTGTGGGATGACGACAAGAAGCAGTGGAGGATGCTGCTGGCAGCCCGGCACTCCACCGGTCCGGAACGCCGCCGCGGCGTCATAGCCCAGTGTGTGTCCACTGACCTGATGGCCTGGCAGTACACCGATCCGTTCTGGGACCCGCGCCGGTACATCACCCACGAATGCCCGGATGTGTTCGTTTGGGGTGACTGGTGGTACATGGTGTACTCCGAGTTCTCGGAATCGTTCACCACCCGCTACCGCATGGCCAAGAGCCCCGACGGCCCGTGGACTGTGCCGCACCTGGACAGCATCGACGGCCGCGCCTTTTACGCCTCAAAGTCCGCAGAACGCGACGGTCGCCGGTTCTTCTTTGGCTGGATCGCCACCAAGGAAGGCAACACCGATCATGGGCCATGGCAGTGGGCCGGCACCATGTCGGTGCTGGAAGCCCGCCAAAACCCGGACGGAACCTTGGCATTCTCCTTCGCGGACGAGCTGGTAGAGAGCTTCTGGGATGACGTCCCGGTGTCCTTGGCCAGTGCGTTGCCTGCCCGGGTCGATGTGCCGGACGGGTACACGGCTTTGCTGTCCGATGAGGAGTTGCCGCAGCAATTTTACGCAAAGGTGGTCCTGGACATAGCTCCGAACACCACCGAGTGCGGGTTGCTGCTCCGCTCAAGCGCCGACGGCGACCGTTCCTACGTCCTCCGTCTGGAACCCAAGCGTGGCCGGCTCGTCTTCGACCGCTGGCCGCGCGCCATCACCGGAGATGCCCAGTGGCACGTCTCCGGTGACGTGCCGTTCGACGTCGAACTTGAGCGGCCCTGTGACCTCACCCCCGGCGTGCACACGCTTGAGGTCATCGTCGACGGCGACACTTGCGTGGCCGTCGTCGACCGTCAAGTGGCGCTCAGCGCCAGGATGTACGACCTCACAACCGGCAGGATCGGCGTCTTTGCCGGCGAAGGAACCGTCACTGTCACCGAACTTGAGATACGACAGCGCATCGACAACTGAACATCCCACCCCAACCTCTGTTCCAATCAAGGGAGATTGCCGCAATGAAGAAACTACTCCGTGCTGCTGCCGTCGCAGCCGTCGCCGCGTTGGCCTTGACAGCCTGTGGCGGCGGAGGAGCTGCTACAGACCCCTCCAACGTCAGCCCCACCGGGGAGATCAAGCCCCGCGAAATCTCGTGGCTCCTCTCCAGGCCTGCCGATGGCGCCGTCATCAATATCATGAAGAAGCTCGCCGACGACTACGCCAAGGACCACCCGGGGTTTGCACTGAACCTCATCACCACCCCGGACCGGCCCTCCTACATCCAGAAGCTCGAAACCCTGGCTGCGGCCAACAAGCTCCCCGAGCTGTTTGACACGGACGCCACCCCATTCGCGCAGCAGCTGGCCAAGCAGGGCAAAATGGTGGAGGCCGACAAACTGCTGAAGTCGCTGGACCTCTACGACGACTACCGGCCCGGAGCCTTGGACTACCAGCGCTTCGATGACGGATCCCTCTACATGATCCCGTTCCAGTTCGAGCTGGAATTCATCTGGTACAACAAGGCCCTGCTCCAAAAAGCGGGCGTGGCTGTCCCTCAGTCCTTGGACGACATCCCAGCGATGTGCACGGCTTTGCGCAACGCAGGAATCACGCCGATCGCAATCGACGGGCAGGACCAGTGGCCGCTGGAACGCTATGTCGCCTACCAGCCGTTCCGGGCTGCCGGGCCCGACTTCGTCCAGAAACTCAAGAAGGGCGAAGCTGCGTTCAGCGATCCCGCGGGTCAGAAGACTGTTCAATGGATGGCCGAACTCGGCAAGGCCAAGTGCTTCCAGGAAGGATTCTCTGCGCAGGGCTACTCCGATGCCCAGAACCAGTTCACCTCCGGCCAAGCCGCGATGTACAACATCGGCACGTGGGAACTGCCCAGCCTCGCCACGGACAAACTCAACCCTGACGTCCGGGATGACGTCGACTTCTTCACCCTTCCCACGACACCGGGTTCCGTGACAGCGGCCAACGAGTTCGTTTCACCGTCCGGCATCGGCATGGCCGTGAACTCGAAGACGTACGATCCCCTGGTCAGCGATTTCCTGAAGTTCGCCCTGGAGAAGTACCCGGCTGAATACGCTGCCACCGGGGCGCTCTCCCCCACCACCACCGTGGAAACCACCGTCCCCGCGAACGCTACGCCGCTGTACAAAAAGGCCCTCGAAACGGCCAACGCCCTCGGGGAAAAGCAGGCCATGCCGTGGGACACCCAACTGGACCCCACCACCAACGGCCGTCTGCAGCAAGAGCTGGTCCTCCTGGTCCAGGGCAACATCACGCCCGAACAATTCACCAAGACCATGGACGACGCCATCAAGCAGAACGCGCCCAAGTTCTTCAAGTAAACCGAAACGGCGGGGGCCGGTAAGGCCCCCGCCCGAAAGGCCCACCATGCTTCCCAACAGGTCAAGGACCTCAGTCCTGGTTTTCCTGCTCCCACCACTGCTGCTCTACTGCGCAGCAGTCCTCTTCCCCATCCTTCAGTCCCTGTTCCTAAGCTTCTTCTCCTGGAATGGCATCAGTGACATGGAGTTCGTCGGGCTGGCCAACTACGTCCGAATGCTCACGGCTGACGACATCTTCTGGCGTTCCTTCTTCAACGCCCTGGTCTACCTGGCCATCTGCCTGGTCCTGCAGCTGGGCGGTGCCCTGGTTGTCGCCAGCCTGCTCACGTCCCTGCGCAGGGGGCGTGAACTGATCAAGACCCTGTACTTGCTGCCCGCCGTGATCTCCACGGTCGCCATTGCGTTCCTTTTTGTCCGTATCTACTCCATTGACCCTGTCGGCCTGCTGAACCAGCTGCTGCACTGGATAGGACTGGGTTCCTTGGAGCGTGCCTGGTTGTCCGACGTCACCACAGTGCTGGCCGCGGTCTCCGCCCCTGAAGGGTGGCGGTTCACCGGGCTGTACATGCTCATCATTTACGCGGCCTTGATCGCCGTACCCAAGGAACTCGAAGAAGCCGCGGTCCTGGACGGCGCATCGAAGTGGACGCTCTTCACCAAGATCCGCTTCCCTTACATCCGGCCCGTGTGGATTACCACCACCATCATGGCCACGACCTACGGCCTGCGCGGTTTTGATATCCCGTACCTCATGACCAACGGCGGCCCGGGACAATCCTCCGAGCTCCTCACCACCTACATGTACAAGACAGCCTTCACCAGCACGGATTTTGGCTACGCAAGTACCATCGCCGTCTTCATCGTGATCGAGTGCCTTGTCGCCGTCGGCCTCATCTTGTTCATGCTCAAGCGGAAGGCAGATTCATGATCACCCAGACAGCCCCGGCTCAGCCGACCCGCGCCAGGGTTCCTTCCCCCGTCCCCCAGCGCCGGCGTCGGAAGCCCAGCTTGTACCGGACACTCTCGAGGGTCCTGATCCTGCTCATCGTAATCGTCCAGGTGTACCCGCTCGCCTGGCTGTTCGTGACCAGCCTGCGGACCGAAAACGACTTTGCCAGCGGTGATCCGTTCGGGCTTCCCAGCTCGTTGACGTGGGAAAACTATGCCCGCGCCTTTGAAACCGGCGACCTGGGACGGAACATCCTGAACAGTTTCATCGTCACCATGGGCGCCAACATTCTGATTGTCCTGTTCGGCATGATGGCCGCTTACGCCATCCAGGTCCTTGGCTTCCGCCTCAGCAAGTTCGTCCGGGGCTTGTTCCTCATCGGCATCATTGTTCCCGTCCAAATCGCGCTGGTCCCGCTGTTCATCGACTACTCCGCCGTGAACCTGCTGGACACTTACCAGTCGATGATCATCCCACTGGCTGGCTTCGCCCTGCCGATGTCCATCTACCTTTTCTCGTCCTTCTTCGAGTACATTCCGCGCGAAACCTACGAGGCAGCATCCCTGGACGGGGCCGGACCGTACCGGATCTTCGGGCTGATCACGCTGCCGCTCTCCCTCAACACCGTGGTCACCGTGGTGCTGGTCAACAGCATCTTCATCTGGAATGACTTCATCTTCGCCAACACCTTTGTTCTCTCCGAGGACCTCAAGACCATCCCCCTGGGCTTGCAGAACTACATCGGCGCCATGGGCAAGGTGGACTGGACGGCCACCTTCGCCGCCGTCTGCGTGACCATCACACCGCTGCTGCTGGTCTTCCTGGTCCTCAACAAGGCCATGATCCAAGGCCTTGAGAGCGGAGCGAACAAGGGATGACCGCTATGCCCGACGGTTATACTCCTGATGGAGGACAGATGATTTCGCAGGAGAGAGAGTCAGGCAACGCGGCCACCCCCGCCGTTCCTGCCAGAACAGGCCGCGCCCATCCGGTGACCCTCCGCGAAGTGGCTGAACTGGCCGGGGTGTCCACTGCCACGGTCTCGCTGGTGATCAACAAGAAGAAGAACGCGCGGATCGCCGACGAAACCCGCCAACGCGTCACCGAAGCGATCACCCAATTGGGATACCGTCCCAACGCCATGGCCAAAACGTTGGTGAGTGGCACGTCCAAGTTCATCGGACTGGTTGCCGACGGCGTAGCCACCACACCGTTCGCCGGCCAAATCATTCACGGCGCTCAAGACGAAGCCTGGAAGCATGGTTATGCCCTGTTGATCGCGAATACCGAAGGCAACCAGGAGCTCGAAAAAGACGCGATCGCCATGATGCTGGAATACAAAGTACGCGGCATCCTGTACTCCACCTGGTTCCACCGCCCCACGGACATCCCCGAAACCCTGCGGGAATCGGACTTCGTCCTGGTCAACTGTTTTTCACCAGAAGCCGGAGCAGCCCGCGCTGTGGTCCCCGACGAGACCCAAGGCGGACAATCGGCAACCGAGATCCTGCTCCGCGGTGGCCACCGTCGCATCGCGTTCATCAACGCCACCACCCCTGCACCGGCCAGGGATGGCCGGCTCCAGGGATACAAAGACGCGCTCGATGCCGCCGGAATTCCCTTTGATCCGGCGTTGGTGCTGGAGGCCTACCCTGATCAGGAAGGCGGCTACGGGGCCACGGAAAGCCTGCTCACGCTTGGGGTGAGTGCCGTGTACTGCTACAACGACCGTATGGCCATGGGACTTTACGATGGGCTGCGGGAAAACGGGCTGTCCATCCCGGAGGACATTGCCGTGGTGGGTTTCGACAACCAGGAAGTCATCGCTGCCCACCTGCGCCCGCCGCTCTCCACAGTGTCACTGCCTCATTACGAACTGGGCGCAGCCGGCGTACGCATGCTCCTGGGCCTGGATGCTGCTCCCCTTGAGTCCGCTGTGAAGATCGCCTGTCCGCCGGTTGAGCGGGCGTCCGTAGCAGTGCATTCACCGGCTTAGCAATCCTGTACAAAGAACTGCTCATTGCCCACAGGCGCTCATGGGAATAGCGTTGAGGGTGGAAGCCCAGTGGTCCCCCATCACTGGGCTTCCCTTGTGAACCTGTCAGCTCTTGGGAAGGACATCGCTTTGATCGGCTCTCTGGAAACGGGTGGTTCCACCGACGAGCTGACCGGGATCGTCGGTGTCGCCGCTCAAGTAATCGAGGCCCTCGGCGAATGGGGTGTGGGCCTGCTGACCCTTCTGGAGACGGTATTCCCGCCGATTCCCAGCGAGGTCATCCTCCCCCTGGCAGGTTTCCTCACCCAGCAGGGCAGCATCAACCTGCTCCTGGTGTTCCTTACCAGCACTCTCGGCGCCTATGTGGGAGCGCTGCTGTTGTACTGGTTGGGGTACAAAGTAGGGCTTAAGCGCTCCATCCACTTGCTGTCGAAACTTCCACTGGTTGATCGGGAAGATTTCGAGAAAGCCGCCGATTGGTTCGAACGCCACGGTAAGTCCGCGATCTTCTTCGGCAGGCTTTTGCCCGGGGTGCGCAGTCTCATCTCCCTCCCGGCGGGCGCCGAACGCATGAACCTGATGACCTTCAGCATCTTCACCATCGCCGGCACCGGAGTATGGAACGCGCTGCTCATCGGCTTGGGCGCGTTGCTCGGCAAGCAATACCACTTGGTTGACCAGTACTCACGGTTCCTCAACTACGCCGTATACGCAGGGCTTGCCGCCTTCATTGCGTGGCTCGTTGTCCGGAGGGTAAAACGGGGAAAGGAAAGCGCCAAGTAGGCGCTTTCAGTCAGTAACCCGACCCCGTTGGCGTGCAAATCAGCTCACGATCGGCGTGGTTGGACGGGAGCCGTGGGGAAGCGTTTGAGCGGCGGATGGATGTGCCGGTCCGTGGCGGTGAACAGCGCGGCCGGGGCACCGCCGGTTGAACCGCGGGTCTTCCGGCCGGTGTCATTCAACTGAGGCATCATCTTGCGGGTGAAGTTACCAGCGGCCAGCGTTGTTTCCCACACGGCGTCATAGACGGTGCGAAGCTGAGTCAGCGTGAACTCCTCCGGCAGAAGTCGGGCAGCGACGGTGGTGTATTCCATTTTTCCTGCCAGCCGCGCCAAGCCGTCGTCCAGGATAACGGCGTGATCAAAGGCCAGCCCGTCGCTTCTGAGAATGTCATGGACGGCATACCAGCCAGCAGAGGCAGCATCGGACCCGGCGGCGATCATTGGCAGCGAGGTCCCGCTGGAAGCCAAGAGCGCCAGATGGGCCACCGAGACAACGCGCATCCGGGGATCCCGATCCGGACTCGTGTAGGTAGCCAGCTGCTCGATATGGACCGGCAGTCTTCCGAGGTCCAGACCTGTCTCTTCAGCGAGTTCGCGCTCTGCTGCTTTTCCGGCTGATTCCTCTGCGCCGACAAAGCCTCCTGGCAGGGCAAGCACATCCTTGAAAGGGTGCTCTCCCCGCCGGACCAAAGCGACTTTCAGCACCCCTCGGGCGACGGCAAAGACCACCAGGTCCACCGTCAGTGCTACGGAGGGATAGTCCCGGGGGTTGTAGCTTTCCAGAAATTTCCCGGCGGAATCCGTTTCGGGTGTCATGCCCCTACTCCTTCCAGAACGGTCCTGGTCGCCCAGGGCGGAGAAGTAAGGCTGCTCCGTTGGGCAAGGATCAGGTCAATAATCTCGACGGCGGTTTTCATGCGCCGTTCGTGGTCGCCCGTGACCAATATCCACGAGTGCCCTTCCTCAGTCAGGGTCTCTTTAAACCACTCAGTCATTTCTGCACGCCGGTGTTCGCCTTCACGCCACCCATCGTCTTCGAACTCCACACCCTCGTGATCGGTGACCAGGTACACATCACGCCGAGGCAGAACGTCGGCAGCGTGGTACGAACCGAAACTTCCTTCCCCCAAGTAGAACCGCTCCCAGAGCGTGGTCGCCAGTGCGTCGGTGTCTGCAATCACCAAGGGACAGGCGTCAGCTGCCGCATTTTCCATATCGGTCTGTCGCGCGCCAATCAGGCCGAAGTCCTGCGCTGTCCACACCATGTTCTGAAGTTCCGCGTCCGGGGTCCGGGCGCGCAGTTCGTCGAACTTCGTGTAGGTGTATTCGCGGCCAAATTCTGGGACTTCCGTGAGCCGGGGGAAGCGCGGCCGGTAATGCTCGGTCAGCGCCTTGGCCAGTGTGGTGGTGCCCGTGGACTCGGCGCCAACCACAATGATGCGCGTTGCCATCTCCTGGCGGGCGGGTGTGATGATGCAGGACCAGGCCGCCCCAAGGTCATCACGGCATACAGTGCCACTGATCGGGTAGGTGGTCCGGGCCAGGTCCACCAGGACGTGTTCAGCGTCAAAGGCCTCGGCCAATTGGATGCCGTATTCTTCCGAGCTGAACACGGCATCAATGGAGGTTACGCCGTGGGACTTCAGCGCCAGACGCATCAGCTCGGTCTGGGCCTTCCAGATTTCGTCCGAGTAGTAATCCTCAGGGCAGTCGTTGCGCATACCGATGACCTCCACGCCGCCGACGCCATCAAACTCTTCGGCAAGCCACGTGGCACGGTCTTCAACGCTGATGGACTCAAAGCGGGTGCCCAGTACCAGGACAGCGACCTTTTCGGCCTGCGCTGCGGCAGTGGTGATCAGGTGGGCGTGGCCTACGTGCGGCGGGTAGAACTTACCGATGACCAGGGCCTGCTTGTACATGTCATGCTCCTGTCTTGAGAGCTTCGGGGATAACCGGTGTTTCAGTGCTGCGGGCACGTTTCCAGTCGATCAGTCCGTAGATGCAGAGGGTCAGGAATCCGAGATAGAGGATCGCTGTCAGTGCCAGACCGCGGCTGAAGTAGAGCGGGATGGAGACCACATCGATGAGAATCCATACATACCAGTGTTGGAAGATCTTCTTGGCTTGCCCGTATGTTGCTACGAGTGAGGCGGTCAGCACGAAAGCGTCCGGCCAAGGAACCTGGGAATCGGTTCCGTGGGTAAGCACCAGCGCCACAGCTGCAGTACCGGCCACCGTGGCACCCACCCCAAGGAGGAGCTCCTTGCCGGCGGCATCGCGGATCCGCAGGTCATTCTTGTTCTCGGTATCGGCGTTTCCGCGCACCCAGTTGTACCAGCCATAAACGGCAACAGCCGCGAAGATCACTTGCAGAACGGTTTCGCCATAAAGGCCGGCTCCGAGAAACAGAACGATAAACGCAAGATTGTTCAGGATGCCGACTGGCCAGTTCCAAAGCTTCTGCCGGGCCACGCCATAAACACAGGCAGCACCGGTGACGAAGCCGATGACTTCGATCCAGCTCACAGGACTGCCGAAGAGGTTGGGGATTGCTGCGGAATTCATCCAGTCAAGCAGTGCCATCATCATCGTTCTTCCGTTCTTTATTATCAACCTAATAATAAATACCGTACCAGAGTTATCGTCACTCTGACAAGAACTCTTCCATGTGGTCGGGGAGGATGCTCTGGGTCCTGGCTTTGGGCTGTGATGAGTCTGGAGGTTTTCCTGAGGAACTGTTGCGGGTTTGCAGGATTAGTTCTTGATCCAGCCCCGGCACAGTAGTTCTTGTCAGC
>NZ_JBBEGB010000016.1:0-81379 GCF_037402035.1 Paenarthrobacter sp. CCNWLY172 | reverse complement strand
TCGACGCCGGCTACGACCGCGCCATCGACGTCGCCAACGAACGCGGCGTCCGCATCCCCATGAACGAGAAGTAGGCACGCGCTAGCAGGATCTCGCAGGAATCCCAGGGCGGCTATGCACAGCATTTTGCGCGGCCGCCCTGGGACAAACCGCAAGCATCAGCTTGTATGCAAAGTCCAAACACACTTTCTGAGAGCGAGGAGACGCACCATGGACAGGCAAAGCCCGGCGGTGTGGGCATCAGCCGCTATCGGAGCACCGGTGACCATGACAAAACAGGGCCACCATCCGTTTCGGGGGATTGTCGCTGACAGGACCGCCGATGGAACCATTCTTTGGGTCCTTTCCAGTACTGGGATTCGGAAGCTTTTTCACGCAGGGGATGGGTTTCATCTGACCCCTGGTGGACGATGACAGCACAACTTTCGCCTCTGGCCCTCCAGTCTGATGCCGGGATTCATGTTCGGGATCGGGAGGAATACCCGTACCGAGCCAATACAGGCGTAGGAGAAACCCAGTTATCTTGTCCGGAGGACTGCTTCTACTGCACTGCGCCGGAAACTGATTAGTGCACGAGGCTGATGAGCCCACGCAACTGAAGAGAAAGGATCGGTTCATGATCGTGATCGATGGCTTGACACTGGACTTGGCTGACGTCGCCGCAGTAGCCGACGGCGAGGACGTCACCTTGGCTCCGGAAGCCATGGTCCGAATGGATGAATCGCGGAAGTCTGCGGAAGCTACGGCGCTGCAGCGTCCCGTCTATGGCCGCTCCACCGGCGTCGGAGCGAACCGCGCGGTTTCCCTGATGGAAGCCGACGGCGGGGACACTCACGGACTGAAGCTTCTGCGCAGCCACGCTGTAGACGCCGGCAAGCCTCTTGCCTGCAGGACCGTCCGGGCGATGTTGGTGGTCAGGCTCAGCCAGCTGGCGGCCGGTGGATCTGGAATCAACCCCGTCATTGCCGAAGCCTTGGTGGAACTCATCAACTCCGACGTGGTTCCTGAAATCCGGGAGTTCGGTGGAATCGGAACTGCGGACCTGCAGGCACTAGCCGGAACGGCGCTGACGATGCTGGGCGAACGTCCCCCCTTGGGCAGGGGTGAGGTTCCGGTTCGCCTTAAGGGGTGGGCCACGGCTGATGCCCTGCCCTTCATCAGTTCCAGTGCGCTGACCATTGCTCAAGGGGTCCTGGCGCAACAAAAACTGTCGACGCTTTTGGACAACGCAGCGTCGGTGGCCGCACTCTCGTTCATTGCGATGTCCGGCAATTCCGAAGCTCTGAGTCCGGCCGTGGCGGCAGCGGCGGACACGTCCGCCGTAGCCGATGCCGCACACACTCTTCATTCAATGGTCCAAGGCAGCGGCCAGCCAGCCCGGATCCAAGATCCCTATTGCTTGAGGACGCTGCCGCAGGTCTTCGGGTCCCAAACAGAGGAACTCAAGGCCTTGGGTGCTCTGCTGAGTCGCCTTGTCACAGCAGGACATGAGAATCCGCTCGTACACGGCTCGCCGTCCGACGGCAGCAATGATGTGGCCCACCACGGGCTCTTCCAAATGACCAACCTCGCCCGCCGGGTGGACGCGTTGCAACTGGCTATCGGCGCGGCGTGTGCAACCCACTTGCGGAGGATCGACCTCCTGTGCGACCCCAAATACACGGGCCTGCACCCGTTCCTGGCTGAGGACGGTTCAGGTCAGTCAGGGCTGATGATGCTCGAATATGTGGCCGCGGCCGCCGTCGGCCGGATTCGTGCCGACGCCCAACCGGTTAGCCTGCAGACCGTGGTGCTCTCGCTAGGCGCTGAGGAGGATGCCAGCTTTGCAAGCGTCGCCACAGCGCGGTTGGAGTCGACGGCGGACGCACTCGCCACTGTCGCCGCCAGCGAGCTTGTGTGCGCTTCACGGGCTCTTCGCCTGCAGGGGCGGCGGCCCGAAGAGTTTGCCAGCGGCCGCCTGCGCGCCATGATGCGGGCGGGTTTCACTCTGCCCTCCGAGGTGGAGGACCGCGACCTCCGCGGGGATCTGGAGCAGGCCATCGAGATCATGAGGGCTTCGCACTAGAAGCAATCGACCGGAGTAGACGAATCCGGTAGCTCAAGGAAAACGGCAGGCAGTCCGAGGACTGCCTGCCGTTCTTCGCGGACCAACTCGTGACCGACCAACTCGTGACCGACCAACTCGTGACCGACCAACTCGTGACCGACCAACTCGTGATGAGCCGGCAATTAGTGTGCGGGCACCGATTCTTTGGCTGCAGCCTTCGGGTCGGTGAGCTTCTTGTTGGGCAGCGCGAAGCTGATCAGGAACGCGATGAGCATGAGTCCGGCTGCCGTGAGCATGACGATATCTATCGCCTGGGCAAAGCCCTCGGTGATGGGCCTGGTCAGCGTGCTGTTGGCAGTGTGGAGCCAACTGGTGTCGTTCAAGGACTCATTGTTGGCGCCGTTCTTGAAGAAGTCGAACAGCTTGGCGTTGGCGGGGTCGGATGCCACAGCCGGGTCCTTCATGACCGCTTGGTAGTCCGGGCTGGAAGCAGCGGTCTTCATACCGTCGGCGATCTTGTCGGCCGCGACGCTGAACAGCATGGAGATGAACACGGCAGTGCCTACTGCGCCACCCATCGAACGGAAGAAGGCGGCCGTGGACGTGCCCACGCCCATGTCCTTGGGCGGAACGGAGACCTGCATGGCGAGGGTGAGCGGCTGCATGCAGAATCCCAGTCCCACGCCGAAGAACACGGCGATCAGGCCCGGTACCCATAAACCGGTATCGACGCCGAGCACCAAGCCCATGACGGTGGCAGCGCCTGCCAGGATGGCTGTGCCCATGATCGGGAAGATCCTGTAGATGCCGGACGATGAGATGGTGCGGCCGGCCGAAATGGAACCGAACAGGATGCCCACGGTAAACGTGATCATCATCAGGCCGGCCTCGGTGGGTGTGAGGCCCTTTACCAACTGCAAGTACATTGGCAGCATGGCGATGGCACCGAACATGCCAATGCCGATAATGAAGTTCAGCAGCGATGACAGACCGAACGTCATGTTCTTGAAGAGACGCAGCGGAATGAGCGCGTAGTCACCCGCCCGCTTCTCTGCGAGCAGGAACGCCACGATGCCGATGACGCCAAGGCCGTAGCAGAGCCAGGACGCAGCCGACGCCCAACCCCACACGCGGCCCTGTTCTGCTACCAGCAGCAGCGGCACAATGGCCAGCGTGATAGCGGCAGCACCCCAATAATCGATCTTCTGCTTTACGTGCCTCGCAGGCAGATGCAGATACATGAAGACCACCACAAGAGCGGCCAGCCCAATGGGCAAGTTGATGAAGAAGACCCAGCGCCAGCCGTCGAAGCCCAGAATATTGGACGTGCCGGCGAAGGCTCCACCGATCACAGGGCCCAGTACGGAGGAAATGCCAAAGACGGACATGAAATAGCCCTGATATTTGGCTCTGTCCTTCAACGCCACGATGTCGCCGATGATGGTCAGCGCCAAAGCCAGCAAGCCACCGGCTCCCAGGCCTTGGATGCCACGGGCGATGGCAAGCTCCGTCATGGAGTGGACGGATCCCGCGTACAAAGACCCCACCAGGAAGATCACGATGGCCACGAGGTAGAGCGGGCGGCGACCGAAGATGTCGCTGAGCTTGCCATACAGGGGCGTGCTCACCGTTGAGGTGATGAGGTATGCGGTAGTGGCCCAGGCCTGAAGCGAGAGGCCGTCGAGATCGTTCGCAATGGTGTAGATGGACGTGGACACGATGGTCTGGTCCAACGAGGACAGGAACATGCCGAGCATGAGTCCCACCATGACGGTGAGTGTCTGACGGTGGGTCAGAACCTCGCCGGCGGCCCGGACGGGCGTGGTTTTGGACATATCTTCTCCAGAGGTGGCAGAAAAGTGGATTAAGCAGGATAGTTGCTTTCAGTAACTATCTTACGACCAAGTTGATTCCCGCCGGGAGAATATTTCTTCCACTTTTGCTCTAAGTCGGGCCCCACCGAAGAGTCAGCGCTCGATCAGGATGCCGTCCGGGTCACAGTAGATCATCACGCCGGGTTGGATGCGGACGCGATCGATCACCAGCTCTACGTCCACTTCGCCAACTCCCGTCTTGGCGCTCTTCTTCGGGTTGCTCCCAAGTGCCTTGACGCCAAGGGGCAGGCGGGCGATGGCCTCCCGGTCCCTGATGGCACCATTGATCACCACACCGGACCAGCCGTTGGCCACAGCGCTCGCGGCAATGAGGTCTCCCATGAGTGCCGTCCGCAGAGATGCCTGGCCATCAATGACCAGCACGGCACCCTCACCGGGTGTGTTGAGGACCGTTTTCACCAGCGCATTATCCTCAAAGCACCGGATAGTGCGGACCGGCCCACTGAAATGGGTTTGGCCTCCCAGATTGAGGAACTGAACGGCTATGGACTCCAGTTCCTCGCCGCGCTCGTCGTAGAGATCGGCCGTATTTATTTGCTTGCTCACAGTGCTTCTCCTCGATTGCTGTGAGGCCACACTAGCGCTCGCGAGGGGGCTAAAGCAGCGCTGGCAGCGGCCTATGTGGATAAAGGGCTTAACGGCGGTTCAGTGTCGCTTCGCCGCGCTAGGCTGAATCCAAACATTCAATGAGGGGGAACCTGCCATGAGCTTGTCTGACCTGCCGGGTCCTGTGCCGGATCCTGCAATCGTCCGCGGTGGAAACACCACGGCGCTTGCCGAACCTGTTGCCAGGGTAAGGCCGATCTGGGTTACCGGCGTTGTGCTGGTCAACCTCGGCATCAACGCAGCGTTCTTTGGCCCCCTCCAAGTGCTCCTGGGGCTGCAGGCAGCCCACTTTGATGAAGGCCAGAAAGAAGCGATCCTTGCCTTGGTCACTGGCTGTGGAGCGGCCGTTTCCATGGTGGCAAATCCACTTTTCGGGGCGTTCAGCGACCGCACGACGTCCCGGTTTGGTCGCCGTGTTCCTTGGGTCCTGATGGGCGCCATCCTGGGAGCTGTTGCGCTCGTTGCTTTGGCCGGTGCTCCCAACGTTGCAGCAATGACTTTGCTTTGGTGCCTTGTGCAGGCCGGAGCCAACGCCATGTACGCCGCTATTACGGCCGCCGTACCTGACCGCGTCCCGGTGCCACAGCGCGGAACTGTAGGCGGACTCGCCGCCATGGGACAGACAGTAGGCATTTTGATCGGCGCGGTGATCGCAGCGGTCGTCGTTGGGAACTTTGCGGCCGGGTACTGGCTGTGCGCTGCGGCGTTGCTGGCCGGCGTCGTGCTTTACCTTTTCAAGAATGACGATCAGCAGCTTCCACCAACTGAGCGCCCGCCCTTCAATCTGGCAGACTTCCTCAAGGGCTTCTGGGTCTCGCCCAAACGGTATCCGGATTTCGCGTGGGCTTGGCTGACCCGTCTGCTGGTAAGTACAGGCAACCACATGGTCACGTTGTATTTGTTGTTTTTCCTGAGTGATGCTGTGCGGCTCAAGGAAACTGAGGGAATCGATCCCTCCTTTGGTGTCCTCATTCTCACCGGGCTGTACGCGGTCTCGGTCATCATTACCAGCGTGCTTGGTGGCCGGCTGAGCGACAAGATGGGCAAACGGAAGCCACTGGTGATCGCGTCGTCGGTCATCATTGCGCTGGCCTCGCTGATCCTCGCCTTCGCACCAACGTGGATCGGCGGGCTTGCCGGTGCAGTGGTGTTGGGGATCGGGTTTGGAGCCTACCTCGCCGTCGACTTCGCCCTCATCACGCAGGTCCTTCCCACGGGAATGGACCGCGGCCGGGACTTGGGCGTTATCAACATTGCCAACTCTTTACCGCAGGTGATCGCCCCGTTGATCGCCTCTCCGTTTGTCCTTTACTGGGGCGGCTACGTCTCGCTGTACGTCGCCGCTGCGGTCATTGGGCTCCTGGGAGCGGTGTTTGTGGTGAAGATCAAGAGCGTTGACTAGGCCTAGAGGACGGCAGTAAAGCCACCCCAGCCCCACCCGACGACGGCGGACCCTTTCCAGCCACCGGCCCCGTTTCCGTAGTACATGTGCATTCGGCCGGAATAGTCGATGCCATAAACGTCCTGATGACCGTCTGAGTTGAAATCACCGGCAGCGCCAACTCTGGCCATGACCTGCCACCCAACACCGATGACCTGGCGTTGGTCGATCTTGTCACCATTCAGCCGGTAGCTGTAGAGCAGTCCGGAGGGTGTTCGGCCCATCAGGTCCTCGACGCCATCGCCATTGAAGTCTCCGGCAGGGAAGATTGTGTTGAACATGTTCCAGCCAGTTCCCACCGGGTACCCGCCGTAGGTCAGGCCACCACCGCTGTAACTGGCGAAGTGCCAGAGAGTTCCGTTGGCGTCGCGGCCGTAGATGCCGCTGTGGCCACCGTCCATGGTCGTGCTGGTTGCCGCAAAAATGGTGTTGAAGACATTCCAGCCAGTGCCGATTTGCCGCTGCTGGAGCCAGCCGCCTTGGCCGTTTCCCGGGTATAGGAACAGGCGGCCCGCGGCGTCTCTGGCCACGACATCGTTCTTACCATCGCGGTCAAGATCGCCTGCCTTGAAGATGGACGTCATCTCAGACCAACCCTGCCCGATCGCACGTGGCGCCAACCACCCGCCCTGGGCTGACGTGGGATACATGCTAAGGATGCCGGACCGGTCGCGGGCCAGAACATCCGTTGTTCCATCGCCGTCGAAACCACTGGACCAGTGGGAATCCTTGATATTTTCCTTCCATTCGCTGGTTACAAGCCGCAAGGTGTCCCAGCCGGAAGAAACAGTGACCTCAGCGGCGACGTAGTGCTCGGAGTAGCCGTGGGCTTGGTCCTGCGGGGTTGGACGATACGTCGCACCGCCAGG
The DNA here is from genome assembly GCF_037402035.1 of Paenarthrobacter sp. CCNWLY172. Taxonomy (NCBI): domain Bacteria; kingdom Bacillati; phylum Actinomycetota; class Actinomycetes; order Micrococcales; family Micrococcaceae; genus Paenarthrobacter; species Paenarthrobacter sp. CCNWLY172. The sequence continues at coordinate 74,521 of NZ_JBBEGB010000016.1, read as the reverse complement.
GCGCTCCGCATAGGGAGGTCCCACCCACCGGTACGTGACAACTGGACTTGCCCCGGACGGTACAGCCACTTCGGCGAGGTTGAAGTCGGTTCGGAGAATAGAACCAACTGCTCCTTCGCCCAGTACTTTCGGGCGCCGTGGCTGAATGATGGGCCCCACCGCTTTTGAAGCAATCGCTGTGGGCAGGTAGCCGGGCGCATACACCACCGCTCTGAAGGAAATCAGTGAGCCGACGTCAAAGGAGGAAAAGTCATAATCGTAGGTCTTTCTTTCGTGGTCCACGCCATCCCGCACCCACTGATAGTCGGCATGTGATACTCCCCCTTTCCACGAGCCAAGGTTGGCTTTCGCCCAAATACCGGTTTCGGGGGAGCCCTCAACGTGGGCGGGAGTCAGGTTCACATTTGGCTGAAGTCTCAGGCCCGGGTTGCTGACGTCAAAAGCAGCTTGAGGAAAGTCATCCGTTGCCGGTGAGCTCGCTCCAAATTTCTTTGGCCGTATGGTGGCATTTGAACCGTCGGCGAAGTGAACGTTGGCTTGTCGCAGTGTGTATTTTCCTTCTGCGTCGCTTGCCTGGACAGAACGTACTGCCGCCCCTGACACCTGCGCTTCACCGCCAAGCGGCTGCTTCCAGGATAGGAATATCTCTGTGGCTTGAGATGGGTCGACCATCACAACACTAAGACGAATTGCCGGACGGGCGACCGTGAAGTTCAAGCGCATCTCGCCGGTCACCGGAATCGGGGCAGTGGCTGCCGCTGCCAGAGTCAAGAAGGCCGGGTCTGGCGGCCAAACGTAGGAATTTACGCCTGATGCTTGTGCCTCCAACGGAGACGCCTCAGCCGCTGGGCTCTGCTGTAGAAGTCCGGCCAGCATGACCGTCAGGACCAATGCCAGGATACGCAGATGGCGCCCTGGGGATCGGGTTGGCGAATTCGTCATCTTCACATCTCCTATTGAGGTGCTGAGTAGCCAAAATGCGGTATGGTTCGGCTTAGAATACGGCGGTGAATCCGCCCCATCCCCAGCCGACTGTCGATTGGCCTGCCCAGAAGCTACCGGGCAGTCCGCTGGCCAAGTAATCCGCGCCATTGCCGTAATACATGGTCAGCTGGCCGCTGCGGTCAATACCGAAAACGTCAATCTTTTCGTCGCCGTTAAAATCGCCCGCGGAACCTATCGTGCTTAGGGCACCCCAACCCCAGCCAACGGTATCTGCGAAGTTGATAAACCATCCATCGCGACGGGTTTGGAATATCTGGAGTCCGCCGTATGCGTTTCGTCCGGCGACTTCCAACTTGCTCGTTCCGCCGAAATGCCCCACTCCCACGATCACGTCGTAGAGCCACCATGCCCACCCCGCAGTGTATGGCTGCAGCCATCCGCCGCTGCCGTTCCCGGGGTACAGCAAGACGTTGTTTGACTTGTCCTTGACCAATACGTCGTTTGTGGCGTCGCCATTGAAATCGCCGACTCCCACTATTGCGTTGAATTCTTGCCAGCCCTGGCCGACTTGGATTGCTCGCTTCCAACCGCCGCTGCCGTTTCCCTGATAGAGGTGCAGCCGTCCTTGGGAATCACGTGCCATGACATCCACTGTGCCGTCCCCATCGAAATCACCAGGAGAGAAGATGTGGTTGAAGACGTTCCACCCGGTTCCGATGACCTGCGCCGGTTGCCAGTGCCCCCGGCCGTCCGTCGGGTAGAGCAATAACCTCCCGGCCGCGTCGCGGGCGAAGATGTCCATGGTGTTGTCGCTGTTGAATCCCCGCGCGCGAGGCTTTGCAGCAATGCGGAGTGTCTCCGTAGCTTGGAGCGTAACCGCAGAGTCGGGATCATACGTTACGGTCGCGAAGGCTGTGACCGCTCGCCCATAATCCGCCGCTGTTGCCCGGTATGTCTGGTTTGTCGCGCCGGGGATTACTTGGCCGTCCCGTGTCCAGTAAAAGGAGAAGGATGGGGCTCCGCCTTCGGGCGATACTGACGGGTTGGCCCACGGGACGTCTGCTTTCAACAGTCCGCCGACTGTCGGATCTCCTATGAGCTTCGGTGGTGCCATAGAGACCAAGCGCGCAGGCACTCCAATCGCCGGCACAGCCGCTTCTGCCGGCAGCGCCGAGGTGACGAGCAAACCTGCCACCACGGACGCGGCAAGGACTGAAAACAAACGTCGTCGCTTGCGCGCAACGGCTGGCATAGGAGTACTCGTCTCCAAGGGGTTCCTCCAGGAAAAAGGCTGCGTGACTCGGGCAGCGGTAGATAAGTTGGAAAACATTCAGAGGGGACCCCGCCCGCGTCCATCAGCGGGGCCTCCTACTGGATGACGTATCGAAAGCTTCTAGAAGACTGCGTTAAAGCCGCCCCAGCCCCAACCGACCACGGCCGAGGTCTTCCAACCACCCGAGCCGTTGCCGTAGTACATGCGCATCTGGCCGGAGGTGTCGATGCCCCAGACATCGTTGGCGCCGTCGCCGTCGAAGTCTCCTGCTCCGCCCAGCTTGGTGATGGCGTTCCAACCCTGGCCAATCACGCTGCTGGTGGTCCAGCCTCCGTAGCCGTTACCGCCATAAAAGCGCAGATTACCTACCGCGTCGCGGGCCAGAACGTCGGGCTTGTGGTCACCGTTGAAGTCGCCTGGTGAGAAGACGGACGTCATGCCGTTCCAACCCCAGCCAACTGTTGATGCAGTAAGGAATCCGCCGTGTCCGTTGCCGGGATACAGGACGAGCTCACCAGAGGGCTTACGGGCCAGGAGGTCGTTGTTGCCGTCACCGCTGAAGTCGGCAGCAGGGAAGATCGAGCTGAAGATGCCCCATCCCCAACCAATCTGCTGACGGGGGTACCAGCCGCCCTGACCATCCGCGGGATAGAGGAACAGGGAACCGGCGCCGTCGCGGGCGATGACGTCGTTCTCGCCGTCATTGTTGAAGTCTCCGGCGGAGAACATCAGGTTGAAAATGTTCCAACCCGAACCAACTTCATAGGCCTGCTTCCATGTACCGTTGCCGCCAGTGGGGAAGAGACCCAGGCGGCCTGCGGAATCACGGATGAAAAGGCTCATGGTGTAGGGATCCCAGTACTCCGTGCGGTACGAGCCTGAGGTGTGGGGCCGGTCGATGTCCACGGGCGTCATGTAATTGAAGTCCAAAGCATCCAGAGCCACCGCAGCAGTGCCGGAGCCCGGCAGATTGCCTGGGTTATGGATCAGTGAACCGTCGCGCCAGTAGCCCAACTCCTGACCGGCTGCGGTGAGGATCTGCAGGTATTGTGCAACATACGTTCCTGGCGGAGTGCCTTGGGCGAAGAACACGTCAAACGAGTAGGTCGAGTCGGCAGCACTGTAGGAGCCCTGGGTCATCTGCGTGTGGAGCTTACCAGTGGCTGTATTACGGAAGAGCACGTAAACGTCGGTGATAGGCCCCGAGGCCTGGACCGTAATCCTGGATGTTGCTTGTCCTCCGGACGCGATGGAGTCCGGCGTCGTGGAGACAGCAACCGGGACCGGTGCGAAGGTGTCGTCAGCCTGTGCTGCAGGTGCCAAGCCCAGCCCGCCAACCAAAACGATGCTGCCTGTTATTGCTGCCAGCCAACTGCGCACGCGGCGCAAAGGAGTGATCCCCATTGTTCCCCCAAATCAAGCCGGTCCCAGTTGGCCGGCGGGTGTAAGTGAATTGAGAGTACAACGGCGGAACGACAGTCTGGGAATTTGCTGGCAAAAGTTCAGGGAAAAGACAAGTCAAACCCAAAACTCAACCAAAATCGGCTTAGAAAACCGCAGTGAATCCGCCCCAGCCCCAACCAACAACGCCAGCGCCCTTCCAGCCGCCGCTGCCACTGCCGTAGTACATGTTCAGTTGGCCCGAGGCGTCGATGGCCCAGACATCGTTGAAGCCATCGCCGTTGAAGTCTCCCGCGCCGCCGATGCGCGACATGACGTTCCAGCCGGTGCCGATGGACCGTGCAGTGGTCCAGCCGCCGCTGCCGTTGCCGCCGTAGAGACGGAGGTTCCCGGCATTGTCGCGGCCCATGACGTCGGGGTTGCCGTCACCGTCGAAATCGCCGGGGGAGAAGACCTGGCTGAGGACATCCCAACCTTGGCCGACTGCGCCCGGGGAGCGGAAACCGCCCACGCCGTTCCCGGGGTAGAGGACCAGAGCTCCTGAAGGGGTGCGGGCCAGGAGGTCGTTGGCGCCGTCCCCTGAGAAGTCGCCGGCTGCGATGACGGAGTCAAAGATGTCCCAGCCCCATCCGACTTCCTTGCGCGGCAGCCAGCCGCCGGTCCCGTTGCCCGGATAGAGGAACAGGGTGCCGGCATCATCCCGGGCCAGTACGTCGTTGAAGCCGTCGCCGTTGAAGTCGCCGGCGTTGAACACGAGGTCGAAAACATCCCAGCCATACCCGATGGTCTTCGCCGCTTGCCATCGTCCGGCGCCGTCCGTCGGGTAGAGCAGAAGGTTCGCCGCGGCGTTCCGGGCGAACAGGTCCAAGGAGGCACCGGCGTCGAAACCTGCTGTGTGGGCTTTGTTCCGCACCACAGTGCGGCTGTACACCGTGAACGGGCGAGTGGCCGTGGCTGGATTGCCGGCCTGGACCACTGCGCGGAAGCCGACGACGGCGCCACGGTCGGCAGCGGTCAGCGTGTAGGTTTTGGCGGTGGCCCCGTTGATCGGGATACCGTTCCGCACCCATTCGTACCGCACGCTGACGGCGCCGCCGGACGTCCCGGTGGAGACGCTGCCCTCGCTGAAAGCACCCGTGAGTTTTTCTCCCACGGTCAGCTTGCCTTGGAGCGCCGGGGCAGTTGCGGTAATGGGGGAGGTGGGGGTGAGCGGCAGGGAGGATGCCGACACAGCCCGGTACCCTGCCCTGGTGGCCGTGACGCGGACGGACAGGGTCTGGTCCAGGTCGGCTTCGGCTACCCGGTAGCTGTTGACGGTAGCGCCGGGGATGGGTTGGCCGTTCCGCAGCCACTGGTAGGCGAAGCCAGTGGGCGGGTAGGTCCAGGTGCCGTTGTCAGTGGTTAGTACTTGGTCGTAGCGGGCCACTCCGGACACCACTGGTGTTTTGGTATTGGGGTTGTCGATGAGCGGGAAATTGGGGTTGTTGACGGAGAAGTCGACGCCGTCCAGGGCGCCGGGCCGTTGCGTTGGCGCGTCGAGGCCTTGGCTCAGGAAGAGGATGTTTCCGTCACGGCCGTAGCGCACGGATCCCTGCCCCGCAGGAAGCACAATGTTGACGCTGAGGAGTTTGTACCGGCCCGTGCGTTTGAACGCGCTTCCGTTGACCGGCACCTTGGCCTGCGCACTGTATGGTCCCGGAGCCGCGCTGGTGGGTCCATAGAGAATTGCCTGCTCCAGCGTGTCCTCGTTGACGAACGCGAATCCCACTTCCCGGGCCGGCCCGCTCAGGGTGAAGGAGAGGGAGATGGTATTGCCGGGGACCACGGTGGCGGGTGAAGTCCGCGTCACCACGGTAGGCAGCGGCGCCGGTCCTGCTGCGTTGGCACCCGGCGGCGGAACCGCGATGACGAGGGCGGCGCACAGGATAATGGCCAGAAGGAGGTGGAAACCCAGCCGCAGCGGACGTCCGGAAGCCAAGGCGGAAGAATGAAATGTCATAAAATCCCCCAAGTCTTAGAAGACTGCGTTGAAACCGCCCCAGCCCCAACCGATGGCACCGGCGCCGTTCCAGCCGCCGTCGCCGTCGCCGTAGTAGGCGAGCAGTTGGCCGGAGCCGTCCACCGCGTAGACGTCCACGTTGCCGTTGCCGTCAATGTCGCCGGCCGCGCCGATGGTAGCCATGCCGCCCCACCCTTGGCCGACCACCGTCATACCGGCCCAGCCTCCCGCGCCGTTGCCCTTATACAGGCGCAGGGCTCCAGCTGCGTCGCGTGCCAGGATGTCCACGTTGTGGTCGCCGTTGAAGTCGCCGGGGGTGATGATCTTGTTGACCACGTTCCATCCGCTGCCCACCACGGAGCGGGTAAGCCAGCCGCCGTTTCCGTTGCCCGGGTAGAGGTAGAGGAGGCCGCCGGCGTCGCGGGCCAGGAGGTCATTGGTGCCGTCGCCGTTGAAGTCGCCGGGGGAAACGATCGAGTTGAAGGCGTTCCAGCCGCTGCCTACCTGGCGCCCGGCGAGGAAACCGCCGTTGCCTGTTCCCGCGTAAAGGAAGAGATTGCCGGCCGAATTCTTGGCCAGGATGTCGTTGGCGCCGTCGCCGTTGAAGTCGCCGGGGGACACCACAGTTCCGAAGCCGTTCCAGCCCGGCCCCACTGTCCTGGCGGATTCCCAGGCGTTGTTGACGCGCGGATACATCATGAGGGTGCCGTCGGTGCGGCGGGCGAGTATCTCAAAAGCACCGCGCCCGGTGAAGCCGTTCGCCCTGTTGGAAGCGGAGATCGGGGCGGTCTCTTCGCTGGAGACTTCCAGCGGCTCGCACCCATTCTGGCTGGCCACGACATGGGCTGCGATGGTCTTGCCGCGATCTGACTCATCGAGCGTATAGGTCCACCACGCCCAGTGGTCCTGGGCTCGAACGCCGTCGCGGGTCCAGTAAATGCCGTAGTCCGGGCCGGCAGCGGCGCCGCAGCCACGGTAGGAAGCAGGATCGATTTCAAGCGTGAGTGTTGAGCCAACAAAGGGCGCACCGTGAACCACGGGATTCGAGGGATCCATGGTTGCCATGGCGGGTGCCGGCGCGAAGGCGAGTGCGGCGACGACCGCCGCTGCAATGCCAGCCACCGCCCGGCGCACACCTGACGTAGGGCGCGTTGGTGCGTTCATGATGTCCTCCCCAGACTTTATGGGGCTAATTCTACCGCGCAGGGGTTTTCTCTAGAAGATCGCTGTGAATCCGTTCCAACCATGACCGGCGATCTCAGACCCGCGCCATCCGGTGCGCCCGTTGCCGTAGTAGATCACCAATCGACCCTGCTGATCGACGCCATAAACATCGTTGAAACCGTCATTGTCGAAGTCCCCGGCGGCACCCGCTGCTTTCAGCGCGTTCCAGCCGACCCCGATCAACCATGACCTCGTCCATCCGCCGGCACCGTTGCCGCCGTAGAAGTAGAGATATCCGCTGCGGTCCCGGGCCAGTACGTCCACGTTGCCGTCGCCGTTGAAGTCCCCCGGCGTCAGCAGAGCATCCATCATCTGCCAGCCCTGCCCGACGGCGGTCCTCGCCAACCAGCCCCCCGAACCATTGCCCGGGTACAGGTAAAGAGCGCCGCCGGGTTCGCGGGCCAGGACGTCGTTGTGGCCATCGCCGTTGAAGTCTCCGGGGCTCACGATCGTGTCGAAGACGTTCCAGCCCTTGCCAATGGTCTGTGCCGGTTTCCATCCGCCGGTTCCGTCGCCGACATAGAGATACAGGGTTCCTGCAGAGTCCTTGGCGATCACATCGCCCTTGCCGTCGCCGTTGAAGTCGCCCGGCGAGAAGGTCAGGTTGAAGATGTTCCAACCCCAGCCCACCGTCCGTGCCGCTTCCCATGCGCTTCCCTTGCGGCCGTAGAGTTGCAAGGCGCCGTCGGTGCCGCGGGCCAGCAACTCGTAGCTCCTGCCCGTGAACCCGGCCGCCCGGTTGGCGGCGCCCACGGGTTTGGTTTCGTCGCTGTGCAGGGAATCGCCGCTGCAGGCCGTCTTGCTGGCGGTGACATGGGCGGCCATCCGGGCCCCGGTGTCGTCGGGCTGCAGCGCGTAAGTCCGGGCTGTCTCGCCAGCCACCAGGAATCCGTCCCTGGTCCAGTAGATGGTGAAGTCCGGTCCCTTGCCGCCGCCGCAGCCGTAGAACGTGTACGGGCCGATGTCTACGGTGAGCTTGCCGCCGACGAACGCCTCTCCACTGAGGACGGGATCGGGTCCGCTGCTTTGGGCGGCCGACGCCGGGAGCGGACTCAGTGCCATGGCCGCTACAGCTGCGGTCAGCAGCGCTGCTGCCATCCGGCGTCGAAATGTCCCCATATGCGTTCCTCCCGTGATCCAGACCTGCCTGCAGTGTATGTGCGCGGAGCGCCAATGGCAGGGAGCGGCATGCGCGCTTTCTTGGCTGGAGAGCTCTCAGGAAACGGTCATATAGCTCCCGTATCATTGATGCGATCGGCCAGCCGAGGGTCTATGACCCCAGCCGGCCGCTTCCTTGTCAGCCTGCCAAGAGATCGCCGGAAATGCCCGCCTCAAACTCACTGGAACCGTATTCCCTTGACCTGACCACGGGGTTGCCCCGTATGGCTGCCGCGCCCACCACCCCGCGGCAGCAGCTGCGTTATGCCCGCATCCTGAAGACTGCTGCGGGTTTTGCCCAAAGGCAGTTCGATACGCTGAGCCTTTCCGACGTCGCGGCCAGGGCTGATATCCCGCTCGGCACGCTGTACCGCTACTTTCCCTCCACAGCCCACCTGATGCTGGCCGTGTACAGGCAGCAGCTGCGGGAGCTCCGGGATGGCGTCCGCCGCCGCGAAGGTAAAGGTCACGCGCTCGCGGGTTTGATGATGGAAATCTTCCATCTGAGGGTCATGCAGCCGGGGGTGGAGCACTGCTTGATCCGTCCTGCAGGCAAGGACGACGACACCGCACAGTTGCTGCGCGAGATCGATGCGTTGTCCGAGGAGGTGGTGGGTTCGCTCAGCAAGGACACCGGCCAGGATTCCGTGCGTGCCAGGATCCTGCTCCACCTCGTTAGTGGACTTGTCCAAGCCGTTCGATGCCGACGGTTGTCGCTCTTTGAAGCCGAAAAAGATCTGAAGAAAGCCTGCTCGCTGTTGACCGGAGAATGACGGAATGTGGACTCTGGTCTAGACCAGCAGGGCTTCTGAACACGGTTTTTCGCATGACGTGGATCACAATTAGAGCTGGTTGAACGTTTTACTCTCGAATCGTCTCTCTTGGTATTGAATCTTGTACCTCCTCAGGCTCCCTAGGCTGGAAACACCGAAGCGGCTAGCAGCCCCCTACCTGCAGAAGCAACGCCGGACCAGCCATCCTTGGTCCGCTACAGCAGTTCTGTTCCTGCCCGAACCATGCCGTGGGTCCACGGCTAGCCTGAGGAGACAAAGACGTGTCCATTGAGACAATTGCTACAGACAACGACGCCCTGGTACTGACCGAAGAAGAGATCTTCGCAGCCCACGAAGGCGGCAAGCTGACCATTTCCAGCACCGTGCCGCTGAACAACAAGCGCGACCTTTCCATCGCCTACACCCCCGGAGTCGCGCAGGTCAGCCGCGCAATCCACGCCAACCCCGAGCTTGCCCGCACCCACACCTGGGCCGAGCGCCTGGTTGTTGTGGTCAGCGACGGCACCGCGGTCCTTGGCCTCGGCAACATCGGCCCCAGCGCCTCCCTGCCGGTCATGGAAGGCAAGTCTGCCCTGTTCAAGTCCTTCGGGGACCTCGACTCCATCCCGCTGGTCCTCAACACCACCAACGTGGACGAGATTATTGAGACCCTGGTCCGCTTGCGCCCCAGCTTCGGCGCCGTGAACCTTGAAGACATCTCCGCTCCCCGCTGCTTCGAACTCGAAGAGCGCCTCATCGAAGCCCTAGACTGCCCGGTCATGCACGACGACCAGCACGGCACCGCCGTCGTGGTTCTTGCAGCCCTGACCAACGCCGCTAAGGTGACTCAGCGCGAACTGGCCGGGCTCAAGGTTGTTGTTTCCGGTGCGGGCGCCGCCGGCATCGCCATTGCCGAAATTCTTCTTGCTGTTGGCATCAAGGACGTCATCCTGCTCGACTCCAAGGGCGTGGTCAACGCTGACCGTGCCGATCTTGCGGCAGACCCCGGCAGCGTCAAGGCCCGCATGGCCCAGCGCACCAACCCCCGTGGCATCACCGGCGGCCCGGGCGAGGGACTGACGGGCGCAGACGTCTTTGTGGGCGTCTCCTCCTCCAAGTTGGACGAAGAGCACTTGAAGCTCATGAACGATCAGTCGATTGTGTTCGCGCTGTCCAACCCGGACCCGGAAGTTCTCCCCGAGGTTGCCCAGAAGTACGCGGCCGTTGTTGCCACCGGTCGCAGTGACTTCCCGAACCAGATCAACAACGTTCTGGCCTTCCCCGGAATCTTCCGTGGTGCACTCGATGCCAAGGCCCGCCGCATCACGCCCGCCATGAAGATCGCCGCAGCCAACGCCATCGCTGAGCTGGCCGCTGAAGACCTTTCCGCGGACTACATCGTGCCGAGCCCGCTGGATGCCCGCGTGGCACCGGCCGTCACCGCGGCAGTTGCTGCCGCCGTGGCTGAATAGCGGTTACCCGGTCGCGGTTTCAACCGCAAGACCGACGAGGGCGACGCCTCCCGTGCTGGGGAGCGTCGCCGTCGTTTGTGGTTAAGGGCAACGCGGGGTCACTTACGTGCCGCCATGACGCGCTCAAGGGGCCATAAGTGACCCCGCGTTGCTGTGCATAGACTGAGGGGCATGAACGCCGAACTGATCGTGACCATCCTGTGCGGCCTGGCCATTGCGGTAGGTGTCGCCGGGACCATCATTCCTGTACTCCCGGGCAGCATCCTCATCGGTGCGAGCCTGCTGGCCTGGGCCATCTGGGGAGGCGCCGGTCCACTCGGCTGGGTGATCTTCGCCATCGGCATGGTGTTTGTGGTGGCCGGTATGGCCGCCAGTGCCGTGCTCACGGGACGGAAGCTCAAGCAACACGGCATCCCCAACCGGTCGGTGCTCATCGGCGTGGTGCTGGGCGTGGTGGGCATGTTCGTCATTCCCGTAGTGGGGCTCTTTGTGGGGTTTGCCGTAGGGCTGCTGCTCAGCGAAGTCCAACGGACGCGGGACTTCCGTACAGCCGTCCGATCCAGTGGTGCCGCGCTCAAGGCAACGGGCATCGGGATCCTCGTGGAGTTCGGGTTGGCGTGTGCCGCGGCGAGCACGTGGATTATCGGCGTTTGGATCAACGCGGTGAACGGCTAAGCCCTTAAACGCCAATTCGACGGCCCGCTGCGGGTTGGATGGTTGGAACCATCTGTCACGCAGCAAGCCGTCGAATCGGGTATGCAAGCCCTACTTCAACACGATTGTCCTGTTCCCATTCAGGATGATCCGCCCCTCGCAGTGCCAGCGAACGGCGTTGCTGAGGGCTTTGCATTCGGTGTCCCGGCCGGCGGCTACGAGATCGTCCGGCCCGAACGTGTGGTCCACCTCCACTACCTGCTGGGCGATGATGGGACCTTCATCCAACTCACCATTCACGTAGTGGGCGGTGGCACCCACAGTTTTCACACCACGCGCGTATGCCTGGTGATAGGGCTTGGCACCCTTGAAGCTGGGCAGGAACGAGTGGTGGATGTTGATCGCGCGGCCATCCAGTTTGCGGGCCAGATCATCACTGAGCACCTGCATGTAGCGGGCCAGGACAATGAGTTCAACGTCCAGTTCATCGATGATCTCCAGAAGGCGCCCCTCGGCGTCCGGCTTGGTAGCCGCGGTGACCGGAACGTGGAAGAACGGGATCCCGTGCCACTCCGCCAACCCCTGGTGGTCGGTGTGGTTGGACACAACGCCCACCACGTCGATGGGCAGCTCGCCGATCCGTGCGCGGAACAGGAGGTCGTTCAGGCAGTGCCCAAACTTGGAGACCATGATCAGCACACGTCGCTTGTACCCTTGGGGCTGCAGCTGCCAGTTCATGCTGTACTTATCACCTACCGGGGCGAAGTCCTCCCGCAAGGTATCAACCGTGGAGGCATCGCCGTCGGACGCGAAATGCACGCGCATGAAGAAGTGGCCCTCGGCACGATCGCCGAACTGCTTGTTGTCGATGATGTCGCAGCCGTGGTCCAGCAGGAAGCCGGACACAGCGTGCACGATGCCCGGACCTTCGGGGCAGTCGAGGGTGAGAACGTGTTCAACAGTCGTCTCCGGGGAGGCGGCGGCAGCAGTTTCAGTTTGGATGGCAGTCATGGCTAGCACTCCACTACGTTGACGGCGAGGCCTCCACGGGAGGTCTCCTTGTACTTGGATTTCATGTCGGCGCCGGTCTCGCGCATGGTCTTGATGGCCTTGTCGAGGGACACCTTGTGGCTGCCGTCGCCGTGCAGGGCAAGGCGGGCGGCATTGATGGCTTTGACGCTGGCGATCGCGTTGCGTTCGATGCAGGGGATCTGCACCAGCCCGCCCACGGGATCGCAGGTGAGGCCCAGGTTGTGTTCGATGCCCACTTCGGCGGCATTTTCCACTTGCCCAGGAGTTCCGCCCAGGACTTCGCAGAGGCCGGCGGCAGCCATGGAGCAGGCGGAGCCAACCTCACCCTGGCAGCCAACCTCGGCACCGGAAATGGACGCGTTGATTTTGAACAGGATTCCGACGGCGGCCGCCGCCAGCAGGAACCGCACGACACCGTCGTCGTTGGCTCCCGGAACAAACTTGGTGTAGTAGTGCAGCACGGCCGGGACAATTCCGGCAGCACCATTGGTGGGTGCGGTGACAATCCGGCCGCCCGCGGCGTTTTCCTCGTTCACGGCCAGGGCGAACAGGTTGACCCATTCCATGGCGAGCAGCGGGTCCGAAGGATTGGAGGCAGCGCCGTCGGCCTTGTTGGCGGCGTCAGTGGCGGCAAGCGTCTTGAACAACGACGGCGCCCGTCGCCTGACCTTCAGCCCTCCCGGCAGGATTCCCTCGGCAGAGCAGCCGTTGTCCACGCACTCCTGCATGACGGCCCAAATCCCCAGCAACCGTTCGCGGAGTTCTTCCTCGGAACGCCACACGAGTTCGTTGGCCAGCATGATGTCCGAGATGGACTTGCCTTCGCGTAGGCAGATGGCCAGCAGTTCATCTGCCGTGGTGAAGGGGTAGGGCAGGACGGTGTCATCGGCTACCACTTTGTCGGCTCCGGAGACGTCACCGTCCACTACGAAGCCGCCCCCGATGGAGTAGAAGCTGCGTTCCCGGAGTACGGTGCCCGTGTGGTCCAGCGCCCGGAAGGTCATCCCGTTGGGGTGGGCGGGCAACGACTTGCGGCGGTGCAGGACCACGTCCTCGTCCCAGTTGAAGTCCACCCGGTGGTTGCCGGCCAGGTGCAATTCCGCGTCGAGTGCCGCGGCCGCAACCTGGTCATCGGCTGTGTGGGTATTAACGGTTTCAGGGGAGTGGCCTTGCAGCCCCAGCACCACGGCCTTGTCTGAGCCATGGCCCCGGCCGGTGGCGCCCAGGGAGCCGAAAAGCTCTGCCTGGACGCGCACCGTAGCCGGAAGCTGGCCGGACGATTCAAGACCGTCCGTGAACTGCTTTGCCGCGCGCATGGGGCCTACCGTGTGTGAAGACGACGGTCCGATGCCAACAGAAAACAGATCAAGCACACTCAGTGCCATCAGGGGACCTCAGGCGAGGCGTACTCCCGCATGGCGTCGAGGAGCCAGCGTCCCAGGAAATCGGCAAACGAGGCCCGGGGAAAGATCCGGTACGACTCATCCGAGGTCTTCCAGAGCATCACCGGGATGTGCGCGAGCTCAGTGGAGACAGCCGTGCCGGCCTTGAAGACCCGTGGATGCAGGTCCAAGGCGCAGGTCTTCTCCAGCACTGCGCGGGCGTGGCTGCCGGAGAGCTCAAACGTGGTGCGGTTGGCGGACAGGTCCACCACCTGGCCGGCGTCGCCACCCAGCGCCGAGGTCAGATCGCTGACCAGGGAGCCACCCAACGAATCGTGGGCTTCCTCCGGAGCTACCACCAGGAACTCGGTGGGGCCGAGCCACAGGGTGTTGACGGAACCCTTGTCTGAAAACGCACCGCCCGTCACTGCACCGCAGGTGGCAGGCAAGCCGCCGGTCACGGACGCAACGCGGGCACCGGCGTCGGACGCTGGGTGAACCCGGATGCCCACCATGGCCTGGTAAGGGATTTCGGTGAGCGTCACCGTGCCCGGCACGGAGCCGGAGATGAAGGCCTCAGCCAGGTGCTCGGCCGGGCTGCGGCGGGCGCCCCGGACGCGGTCGACGTGTGCGGTTTCTGCTGGTGTTGCTGTTTCAGCCATCTTTGCGGGTCCCTTCAGCATCGAAAAGTACGGTTTCGCCAACAACCACGTCCACCAATTGGTCTCCCAGCGAGGCCACCAGGGTCTCGCCGATGCGGTTGCGGCCGTTGTGAATGAGTGCCAGGGCGAAGGAACGGCCCAGCGCGGCGCTGTGGTAGCTGGAGGTCACGAAACCCTCCATGGGGACGGGTCCGGAGGCCGGGTTGACCGGGATGCCCTTTTCCACCAGCTGCGTACCTTCCGGCAACCTCAGCGAGTGGTCCACGGGAAGGACGCTCACCAGGTGCTTGCGGTCCTCACGGCTGGCGTCCTGCCGAAGGTAGGAGCGCTTGCCGATGAAGTCCTTCGCTTTGGAGACGATCCAGTCCATGCCGGCGTCCTGCGGGGTGACCGTACCGTCGGTGTCCTGCCCAACGATCGGGTAGCCCTTTTCGGCGCGGAGCACGTGCATGGTTTCGGTGCCGTACGGGGTGATGTTGAACTCCGCCCCTGCGGCAGCAACAGCTTCCCAGGTGTTGAGTCCGTACCAGGACGGGATATTGATTTCGTAGGCCAGTTCGCCGGAGAAGGAGATACGGCAAACGCGTGCCTGCACTCCGGAGGCCAGAGTGGTCTCGCGGAACGTCATGAACGGGAAGGCTTCAGCGTCCAGGCCACCGTTTTCGGCGAGCTGGGGAGCAACCTTGGCGATCACTGCGCGGGACTTCGGGCCAACCACGGCGATGGTGCTCCACTGCTCCGTCACGGACGTGCAGACCACATCGAGCTCCGGCCACTCCGTCTGGTGCCACTCTTCCAGCCAGTCCAGCACCTTGGCTGCGCCTCCGGTGGTGGTGGTCATGAAGTAGCGGTCCTCGTCCAAGCGGAGGGTTACGCCGTCGTCGAAGATCATGCCGTCCAAGGTGCACATGACACCGTAGCGGGCGGATCCCGGGGCGAGCTTTTTGAACGCATTGGTGTACACACGGTTCAGGAATTCGCCGGCGTCCTTGCCACGGATCTCGATCTTGCCCAAAGTGGTGGCGTCCATGAAGCCCACGGAGTCGCGGACCGCTGCGCACTCACGCAGGACTGCCGTGTCCATGTCTTCCCCGGCCTGCGGGTAGTACCAGGGGCGCTTCCACTGTCCAACATCTTCGAACAGTGCGCCCTGGGCAACGTGCCACGGGTGGATGGAGGTGACGCGGGCGGGGTCGAACAGTTCGCCACGCTGGCGGCCTGCCAACGCTGCGAAGGCCACCGGCGTGAACGGCGCACGGTAAGCGGTGGTGCCAATTTCGCCGACGCCCGGAATGTTCTCAGCTCCGCCGAACTTCAGCGCCGCGGCGATGACGCCGATTGCGTTGACGCCGGAGGTCTTGCCCTGGTCATTGGCCGTGCTGATGGAGGTGTACCGCTTGACGTGCTCCACGGAGCGCATGCCGGCCCCGGTGGAGCGGAGGACATCGGCCACGGACTGGTCGCGCTGGAAGTCGACGAAGTGGTGGTGCCATTCGCCGGGCCCACCGGTTTGGCCGGGGACCAGCCAGAGCTGGCGGCTTGGAGCGCTGGCCACAGGTGCCTGCAGTTCCACCGGGGTGGTGGCGGATTCGAAGCCAGCGGCGATGGACGCTGCCGCTCCCGCCGAGATGCCTTCTGCCAGGCAGTCCTGCAGTTCAAAGCTGCCACGGCCGGCGCCAACCACCTGCTGGTCACGGACCGGCTTGGTGGGAATGAAGGCAGCGAGCTCATCATCCCAACGCAGCTTGCCCTGGCGCTGGCTGTGAAGGTGGACCACCGGGCTCCAACCACCGGAAACGGCGAGCAAATCGGCAGCGAGCTGTTCGACGCCTGAGGTGAGGTCGCCGTCGTCGTTAATGCTGCGGACGGTGACGCCATTCAGGCGGCCATTCTCGTCCGCCGACGTGTCAGCCACGGCGCTGCCGATCAGGACCCGGATACCGGACTCGACGGCGGCGGCTGCCTTTGCGCTGATCTGCGGACGGGCATCGACGACGGCGGCAACCGCCACGCCTGCTGCCTTCAGGTCTGCGGCAAGTGCGTAAGCGGAATCATTGGTGGTGGTGATGACCACGCGTGAACCGGCCGCCACGGCGTAACGGTTCAGGTAGGTGCGGGCAGCCGAGGCGAGCATGATGCCGGGGCGGTCGTTGTTCTCGAACACCAACGGACGCTCGTGGGCGCCCGGAGCCAGGACAACCTGCTTGGCACGGATGTGCCAAATACGCTGGCGCGAGACACCCGATGCTGCCGGGACGCTGAGGTGGTCCGTGCGGTTCTGGGCTGCGATGAAGTAGTTGGAATCGTAGGAACCGAAAGCAGTGGTGCGGTTCAGCACCGTGCATTCGCCGGCGGAAACCAGTTCGGCTTCGACGTCAGCAACCCATTCCAGGGCCGGCTTGCCTTCGATCAGTTCGGCCAGCTCCGGGGCGGTGGAACCGGAGAGCAGGGAGCCTCCGAGCTCGGGCTGGTCGTCGATCAGGATGACTCGGGCACCGGTGCGGACAGCTTCGCGGGCGGCTGCCAAGCCGGCGATGCCACCGCCGACGACCAAGACATCCGTGTGGACATACTTCTTGTCGTACTCAGCCTTGTCCTCGTTGGGATCAAGCTTGCCAAGGCCGGACAGGAGCTCAATGTTCATGCCGTCCACCAAGGACACTGCGGTGGCGGGAAGCATGGACTCGGCAACGTGTCCGCGGAAGCGGGGCGCGATCTTGACCAAGGCATTGGACTCTTCCACGCCGGCGGCCATGATGCCGCGGGGGCGGTCCTCGTAGAGGGAGTTGCCGGCGTTGATGTGGCCGTTGGCGAGCAGCGCCGAAGCGATGGTGTCGCCAGGGTGGCCGGTGAATTCCTGGCCGTCCACGGTGAAGCGCCAAGAGATGCTGCGATCGATGCGTCCGCCGGTGGCGAGGCGTGCGTTCTTGTTGGTCACTTCTAGACTCCTTCCGAGGAGATGGGGGTGGTTGCCGTGGGGGCTGTGGCTCCGGGGGCGAGCCCGGGTTCGCCGGCCTGGCCGAAGTCCCCGGACTGGGTGAACTCCCCTGGTTTGTCCGGTTCGCTCTTCGGGCTGTTCACTGTGAGGTCCGGGCGGGGCTGGCCCATCCCGTAAATGGAGTGGATTTCGTAGCTCACGGTGTCGCGGAGCATGTTGAACCACTGGCGGCAGCCGGTGCTGTGGACCCAGCGCTCGGCGAAGGTGCCCTTGGTGTTCTCGCGGTAGAACAGGTATTCAGCCCATTCGCGGTCCGTGAGGTCGTTCGGGTTCTCCGGGTAGGCGATGTGTGCTTGGCCGCCGTAGTGGAATTCGGTTTCGTCGCGTGGCCCGCAGTTGGGGCATGAAATGAGGAGCATGTCTTTTCAGTCCTGTCCTGGCTAGTGGGCTACGGCTGCGGCGCCGTGTTCGTCGATCAAGGCGCCGGTTTCGAAGCGTTCCAGCGCGAACGGCTTGTTCAGCTTGTGCGGTGCGCCGGTAGCAATGGTGTGCGCGAAGGTCAGGCCTGCCGCCGGAGTGCCCTTGAAGCCGCCGGTTCCCCAACCGCAGTTGACGAACATGTTCTCCACGGGGCTCAGCCCCACGATCGGCGAGGCGTCCAGTGTGGTGTCCACAATGCCGCCCCAGGTCCGGAGCACGTGGGCCCGGGCGAAGATCGGGAAGAGCTCAACAGCTGCTGCCATCTGCTCCTCAATCACGTGGAACGAGCCGCGCTGGCCGTAGCCGTTGTAGGAGTCCACGCCGGCGCCCATTACCAGTTCGCCCTTGTGGGCCTGGGACACGTACACGTGCACGTGGTTGGACATGACAACTGTGGGGTGGACCGGCTCGTGCAGTTCGGAGACCAAGGCCTGGAGCGGGTGCGACTGGATCGGCAGGCGGAAGCCGGCCATTTCTGCCAGGACTGAGCTGTGGCCGGCGGCGCAGAGGCCCACCTTTTCGGTGTTGATGGTGCCGCGGGTGGTCTGGACTCCAGTGACGCGGTTGCCGTCCTTGATGAAGCCGGTGACTTCGCAGTTCTGGATGATGTCCACGCCCAGTTCGTCGCACTTGCGTGCAAAGGCCCACGCCACGTGATCGTGCTTGGCAATGCCTGCGCGTGGCTGGTACGTGGCGCCCATGACGGGGTAGCGGATGTTGTCGCTGATGTTCAGGATGGGGCAGAGTTCCTTGACCTGCTGAGGGTCCAGCCACTCAGCATCCACGCCGTTGAGCCGGTTGGCACCCACACGGCGAACGCTTTCGCGGACATCGCCCAGGGTGTGGGCCAGGTTCATGACGCCGCGCTGGCTGAACAGGAAGTCGTACTCCAGCTCCTCCGGGAGGATTTCCCAGAGCTTGAGGGCGTGCTCGTAAATGGCGGCGCTCTCGTCCCAAAGGTAGTTGGAACGGATGATGGTGGTGTTGCGGGCCATGTTTCCACCGGCCAGCCAGCCCTTTTCCAGGATGGCGATGTTGGTCATGCCGTGGTTCTTCGCCAGGAAGTACGCGGTGGCCAGGCCGTGCCCGCCGCCGCCCACAATTACGGCGTCGTAGCTTTTCTTCGGGTCCGGGTTGCGCCAGAGGAAGTCCGGGTGTTCGGGGAGGTGGTCTGCACTCACTGGGCTGCTCCAATCAGTTCTGCTTCGGTTGCGGCGCCATTGCCGTTGTTGTTCAGGTGCGGGTAAAGCGGGAACTTGTCTGCCAGCGCGGTCACGCGGCGGCGAAGTTCGACGGCGGTGGCCTCGTCCAGGGTGACGTCACCTTCGGTGCCTGTCTCTGAGCTTGTGGCCTTGGTGCCGCTGTTCGCTGCGGCGATCAACGCCGTCGCAATGATGTCCGAGACTTCGGTGAAGTCCTCAGCTTTGAAACCGCGGGCGGCGAGGGCGGGAGTGCCGATGCGCAGGCCCGAGGAAACCATCGGCGGGCGGGGGTCGAAGGGAACGGCGTTGCGGTTCACCGTGATGCCGATGCGGTGCAGCGTGTCTTCTGCCTGCTGGCCGTTGAGCACTGAATGGCGGAGATCGGCAAGGACCAGGTGGACGTCGGTGCCGCCGCTGACAACGGAGATGCCGGCTGCAGCTACGTCGTCCTGGAGGAGGCGCTGGGCCAGGATCTTGGAGCCTTCAAGAACGCGGACCTGCCGTTCCTGGAACTCCGGCTCAGCGGCCATCTTGAAGGCCACGGCCTTGGCGGCGATCACGTGCTCCAGCGGACCACCCTGCTGGCCGGGGAAGACTGCCGAGTTGACCTTCTTGGCGATGTCGGCATCGTTGGTCAGGATCACGCCACCGCGGGGACCGCCGAGGGTCTTGTGCGTGGTACTGGTGACGATGTGGGCGTGGGGCACCGGGCTGGGGTGCAGACCCGCGGCTACGAGACCCGCGAAGTGGGCCATGTCCACCATGAGGTAGGCACCCACCAGGTCGGCGATGCGGCGGAACTCGGCGAAGTCCAACTGGCGGGAGTAAGCAGACCAGCCGGCGACGATCAATTGCGGCTTGCTCTCAAGAGCCAGGCGCTCGACCTCAGCCATGTCTACAGTGTGGGTGTCCTCGCGGACGCCGTAGGGGACAACCTTGTAGAGCTTGCCGGAGAAGTTGATGCGCATGCCGTGGGTCAGGTGGCCACCGTGTGCCAGGTTCAGGCCCATGATGGTGTCGCCGGGGGTGATCAGCGCGTGCATGGCCGAGGCGTTGGCCTGGGCTCCGGAGTGGGGCTGGACATTGGCGAACTCTGCACCAAACAAGGACTTCAGGCGGTCGATGGCCAGCTGTTCGATCACGTCTACGTGCTCGCAGCCGCCGTAGTACCGCTTGCCCGGGTAGCCCTCGGCGTACTTGTTGGTCAGCACCGATCCCTGGGCCTCCATGACGGCCGTGGGGGCGAAGTTCTCAGAGGCGATCATTTCCAGCGTGGACTGCTGGCGGATGAGTTCCTGGGCGATCGCCTGATCGACCTCCGGGTCCGCCTGGGCGAGCGGGCGGATCAGCGGTTCAACCATGGTGTTCTCCTTCAAAGCTTGTCTAGTGGCCGACTGTTAGGCAACTGATATATTAGAACTATTGCCATAGTATGTTGGAGATCACATAGTCGTCAACAGGTCAGCGGTAACTCATCCAGCAGACTATGAATGCGACTAACGGGAGAGACTAATGAGCGCAGCACTGGAAGCACTGGAATCAGTTCCGCAGGGCACGTCCCTGGCGGAGAACGCCTACTTGCTGCTGCGCGACCGGCTTATCATGCTGGACATCAAGCCCGGCGACCCCATTAATGACGGCCAGATTGCTGCAGAACTGGGAATCGGGCGCACCCCCGTCCGCGAAGCCATCAAACGCCTTGAAAGCGACCATCTCGTGGTGTCGTACCCGCGGCGCGGCACCTTCGCCACCGGCGTGGACATCACCCAGCTCGCCGAAGTCTCCGAAATCCGCGAGCTCCTGGAACCGCTCGCCTCCAGGAAGGCTGCCCGCATGGCCAGCCCCGCCATGCGTTCCGAGCTTCGCGGCGTCGCAGCGGCCATCCGTGATCTCGAAGGCCAGGACAATTCCTCCCAGGAACTCATGCGCTACGACATCCAGGTGCACCGGCTCATCTACAAAGCCTCCGCCAATGCGCACCTCGAAGACGTTCTGATCCGATACGACAACCTCGCCACCCGCATCTGGTGCCACATGCTCGAGAAGATGCCCTCCGTGTCCGGTCACATCTCCGAGCACGCCGACCTACTCACGGCCATCGCCGACGGCGACGAAGACCGCGCCGCCGAGCTCGCCCTGCACCACGTGGTCAGCTTCGAAGAGACCATCCGCAAGGTCCTCTGACCCTCTCTCGCGTCCCGCGTGCTTGAGGCGGACCCTCTCTCATGTCCCTCGTGCTTGAGGCGGACCCTCTCTCATGTCCCTCGTGGTTAGGGCGGACCCTCTCTCACATCACTCGTGCTTGGGGGCGCTGCCGTGGCCGCCCCTGGCTGCGGCATTGGCACTTGTTGGGTTGCCTAACGGTGGGCGGCCTTCTTCGGCCAAGTGAGAGAGCGTGCGGTGATGGGCTAGGGATGTGAGAGAGGGACGAAAATGGCCTGGATGTGAAAAGAAAAACGGCGGCCGTCCCCTCAGGGGGAGCGGTCGCCGTCGTTTGTTCACAACGTGTGTGAAGGTTTACATCTTCCGTCGGGCCGTTGTGGTTTCGTCCATGGCATCCCTGCCCAGCCAGGCGCCCAAGCCGATCATGGCAACGCCGAGGATCAGGTGCAGCCAGTTGTCAGCCGTGTTGAACGGGACAAAGTTGGCAGCTGTTTCCTGGTTGATGACCAGGCCGTAGATCCAAAGAACGATGTACACGGCGCCGCCGCCCAGGAGGAACAGGCGGGCCATGCGTGCGTTCCTTGCCATGGCCAAGCCGGCCACGCCAAACAGCAGGTGAACGATGTTGTGGAGTATGGACACTTGGAAGATTCCAAGCAGCATGGCGCCTGACTCATGTCCAGCAAAGGTCATGGCGCCGAAATTGGTGGTGATTCCCGGGATGAACCCCAGGACGCCTACCAGCAGAAATACAATGCCAACGCCCATGGCGGTGTTGCGAAGCGTCAACCCCATCATGTGGTGGTGTTCGGCGGGGTGCGAAGCGGTGGTCATCAGTCCTCCCTTTCACGCGGTTACCCGGCTCTTCTCATGGAGAGCCGACCTGCGGCAAGGGGTGTGGCAAAACCTTGCCGACGCCGCCATAATACTCCTGAAATGCCTCCGATAGCAGGGGATGTGCCCAGTTCAGCGGCGGTTAGCATGGATTTATGAGCCAAGCTCCGAACGGACGTGTGCACACGATCTTCCACGACACCCGCGATCTCACGCCCTTCCGCGAGGGCTACGTCCGCACCCCGGTCCGTGGCCTGGCCGACGGTGTGAATGACGTGCTGTCCGGCGTGCTGAGCGGACGTGACCACGCGAGGTTGTCCGTGGTGGGCAACGTACCGCGGTTGAAGATGCTTTCCTCCAGGACGGCCAAGGCGATGCACGAAGCCGTGTTCACCTCCACGGAGCCGGATGGGCTTCTCGCTTTTGGCCGCATGAATCCGGGGTGGGCCGGCTTATGCCACGTTATGGCAGGCCTGCTCGCATACAAGCATGGCGGGTTCCTGCGGGCTTCGGAGCTGCTGCAGCGCGGTTTAACAACAAGGATCGACGACGACGCCAGCCAGTTCTCGGCTACGTACCTTGGGCAGGTGGTCACCAAAGTCGAGGTAGCCGAACGCATCGAGGTTCCGGTTCTGTTCAGTGAGGAATCCGTGTTCCTGGCGCTGGCCCATTGCCTGCGGGAGATGGGGATGACCGAGTCGGCGTTGGAAGCAGTGGTCGGTTTGCCGCCGTCGTTGCCTTCTGCCCTGGCGCGCTGCACGGCGGCGTATTCGCTGGAGCGGCACCGGGACGTGGTGCTGTGGACCGAAGGTTTGCTGAACACTGACGACCTATCGGCTGCCTTGTTGCTGATCCGTGCGCGTTCACAGCGGGCCCGGGGTGACATCGAATCCGCGCAGCTGGCCTTGAAGGAAGTCCTCCGGCGGCGGAAGACCAACCTGGCGTTGAAGAACGATGCACTGACAGACAGGGCACTCCTCGCGCTTGACCAAGGCCGCCGAACCCTGACTCCGCGGTCCAGGCGTCCTGCCCCTCCGGCTGAGCTGGAGACGCTGGAGGTCATCCGGAAAGACGCTGAAATGCGGCGCCTTTGGGAGAACGACTTCAGGCAGCTGGGCGGCGAATAAAACACCATTGCGTCCTCGGGGGAGGAAGCGTATTCTCTTAATCAACCAAACAGTTGATCAATGAATTGATTGAATTAGGTTTGGTTGAGGACGAAGGGTTGAAGCGGCGATGGAACACGATGCCCCGGGGTCGGACACCCTGGACAGGGCTTTTATGGCGTTGGCGGACCCGGTGCGGCGGGCCATGGTGGCCCGGCTGTCCCGGGGAGATGCCACTGTCAATGAGCTCGCGGAACCATTCGCCATCACCAAGCAGGCGGTTTCCAAGCACATTCAGGTCCTGGAGCATGCGGGCCTGGTGACCCGATCCCGGGATGCCCAGCGCAGGCCGGTTCATTTGGATGCAGCAGCTTTGGAGAGATTGACGGCCTGGATTGACCAGTACCGGCTGATCGCCGAATCCCGCTTCCGGCAGTTGGACGAACTGCTGGGTGCGGGCATCTCCCACCAAGAACACGAGAACACAACAGCAAAGAAGAAAGAGGAACTGAAATGAGCAATCCAACAACAATCACCGCTGACAGCGGCGTCCCGTTCGTTGATACAGTCCGCGAATTCGATGCTCCCGTCAGTGCGGTCTTCAAGGCCCATGTTGACCCGGACCTCTTGGCCAGATGGCTGGGCCCGCGCAGCACGGTCACCAAAATTACCGAGTACAACGCCACCACCGGCGGCAGCTGGCGCTACGAAAGCGGTGACGACAACGGAATGTATGGCTTCCGCGGCGTCTTCCACACCGTTGAAGCCGACGCACTGATCATCCAGACAGTGGAGTTCGAGGGCGCACCCAACCAGGTAGTCATCAGCACCACCACCTTCGAGGAAATCGACGGCAGGACCCGGATGGTCGCCCACGAGGTCTACCCCTCCGTGGAAGCCCGCGACATGGCCCTTGCAACGGGAATGGACTACGGCGTGATCGAAGGATACGAGCGGCTGGACGAACTGCTTGCTGCCTAAGCGCCCGCCGGCTGCAACTGCAGCAGCAGCGGGAGGAGTTGCTCTGACAACAGCACTGTTCCCAGTCCGATCATGATGATCCCGCTGGTCAGCGTCACAACCCGCGCGGCACCCGGCCGGGAAGCCAGCAACTTCCGGGACGTCAGGGCCACGCCGGTGTAGACCGCCCCTGCCAGGATCACGAAGGTCAGGCCCAGCAAACCTGACTGGACCGGAACGGGCAGTGCTGCCTCGGGGCTGACGAACTGCGGTACCAGCGCGATAAAAAAGAGCAGGCCCTTGGGGTTGATGCCGCTGGTACCCATGCCTTGAAGGAAGGTGCGGAGCTGGTTTCCGGACTGCACGACGCCGGCTTCCGCGCTGAAGCTCGCACCTCGCCACGAGCGGATGGTCGAGCCGCCGAGCCACAACAAGTAGGCCGCACCGGCGATGGTCAGCCATCCCAGGAGTCCCGGGATTCCTGCCAGCAGAGCGGCCAAGCCTGCCACCATCAGCAATGTGTGGATGACATACCCGCTGCACAGGCCCGCCACTGCGGGAACGAAGCTGCGTGGGCGTAGGCCGGCCGAGATTGAATACGCCCAGTCGACGCCGGGGGTGCACGCCAAGCTGACGGCCACCAGCATGAAGGCGAGGAACAGCTGCGGATTCACGATCTCTCCAGAGGTAGTTGGTAGGAAAACTCTAGGAAAAATCCCCCCATAAGTGTTCCCGGATTTAGCCCTTAATCCGGCATTTTGGGTAAGATTCTTGCGTGATTGACGGAATCGATAGAAGTATTTTGCGCCACCTTAAAGAGGATGGCCGAATGACATCGACAGCCTTGGCCTCCAAGGTGGGTTTGACCGTGGCTCCATGCCATCGGCGGCTGAAGGATTTGGAGTCGTCAGGGGTGATCCGCGGCTATCGTGCCGACATCGATCCTGCTGCCGTGGGGCTGGGTTTCGAAGCGATAGTATTTGTCACCCTCAAGCAGGTGGAGCGCACCATCATGGCCGAATTCGAGGAGCGCGTGACAGCCAGTCCCAACATCGTGGAGGCGCAGCGGCTGTTTGGCTCCCCCGACTATCTGTTGAAGGTCATTGCCGCAGACTTGCCTGCCTATCAGCGCTTCTACGACGACGAACTCGCGGCTCTTCCAGCCGTGGAACGACTGACGTCAACCCTGGTGATGAAGAACTTGAAAACCAACATCGGCCCGCCCGTATAGTCCCGGCCTACTCGGCAAGCAACCCAGTTGTCCGGTAGGGAATCACTTCGCGGAGGAACATGCTGGTGGACGTGCGCACGATTCCGGGGCATAGGCGGATTTCCTCGGACACGCGGTAAAGATCGTCCGGGCTCTTGGCTACCACTCTGATGATGAGGTCGGTATCGCCAGCGGGTGCGTGGCACTCGAGGACTTCGGGGATGTCCCGGAGTGCGGCGATGGCTTCATTCAAGTGGCTTTGGTCCAGTTCGGCGCTGACCGCAGCCGCGACGCCACGCCCCAAGGCCGCCGGCAGGACGCGGCTGCTGTTCGGTCGCAGGGCTCCGGCGGCCGTCATCCGTTCCAAGCGGGACTGCACAGTTCCCCGCGCGAGATGGAGCTTCTGGGCCAGCACCATGATGGGCACACGGGGATCGTTGTCGAGGGCGGCCAGGATTCGCCGGTCCGTCGCGTCGAGTTCCTGCAAAGTGACCACTTCCTGTCCAAGTTTTCCGAGCAGACTGATCAGATCGACCATTCTTTTTTGTGTCCGTTGCACCAACTGTATGTCTCCTGCTCAAATGGTGACAACGAAGCAGGGCAAGGCTACCGCCGGACCCCGCAGGCACCAGGCATCCGGAACACCACCCGGATCCCTGCACAGGTTTCCCGCAAGGAAGCAGCCGCTGATTGACTCTTGTTCACAGCATTGTCATTCTGCACTCGCCCGTATCGTGCGGGCAGCACAGTAAGAGCCCCTGAGCCACCGGATCGTTGCGGTAGCTGAGGGGCTCTTGCATTGCCCCGTCCCGGCGGACGCCGCGGAGCACGGCCACATAGGCTTGGAGCATGACTTCAGCTGGCCGTTTCGCCCCGAGCCCTTCCGGCCAACTACACGTCGGCAATCTCCGTACGGCCATCCTGGCCTGGCTCTTCGCGAAGTCCAGCAGAAGGGACTTCCTGCTGCGCGTCGAGGACCTGGACCGTGCCCGGTCCGGCGCCGAAGCGGAGCAGCTCCGCGATTTGGAGGCCGTCGGCGTCAGGTGGGACGCCGGCGTCGTGCGCCAGACTGAACGCGCGGCGTTCTACGACGAAGCGATTGCGCGCCTCACTGCTGAGGGCCGCACCTACGAATGCTTCTGTACCCGCCGGGAAATCCAGGAAGCAGCGTCGGCGCCGCATGCGCCGCAGGGCGCGTATCCGGGGACGTGCCGACGGTTGTCCCACGCTGAACGGGAGATCCGGCGCGCGTCACGCCCGGCGTCGATACGCCTCCAGGCGGACGTTGTTGAGTGGGCTGTTGAGGACCAGTTGTGCGGCATCTATAGGGGCATGGTGGACGACTTTGTGCTGCGTCGGAATGACGGAGTGACCGCCTACAATCTGGCAGTGGTGGTGGACGACGCCGCCCAGGGAATCGACCAGGTGGTGCGCGGCGATGACCTCCTCCCTTCCACCCCGCGGCAGGCCTACCTGGCGACGCTGCTGGGCCTGCCCGTTCCCGAATATGCCCACGTGCCACTGGTGGTAAACCACGACGGCGCCAGGCTGGCAAAGCGCGACGGTGCGGTCACGCTGGGCGACCTCGCCGCCGTCGGAATTCCTGCCGGAAGAGTCCGTGACCTGATCCTTGAATCGGTGGGCCTGCCTGCCGGAACCCTGGAGGAGGCGTTGCCGCATTTCCGCCCCCGGAGCCTCCCCAAGGAGCCATGGGTGTGGAAAACCCCCGGCCCTGAAACGCCCACCACGTAGGCTGTCTGGATGCATGCAAAGGTGATCGCCCCAGGTTTCGAACCCGTCGCCGAGCTCTTCGGCAGTTTCCTCGATCAGGATCCGGAGTATTCGGCGCAAGTCGCGGCCTACCATCGCGGCGTCAAAGTGCTGGACCTCAGCGGCGGACCGCATATCCGCCCGGACTCGGTTACGGGCGTCTTCTCCTGCTCCAAAGGCATGGCGGGCCTGGTCATGGCGTTGCTGGTTCAGGACGGCACCTTGGACCTTGATGCCGAGGTGACCAAGTATTGGCCGGAGTTTGGTGCCGAGGGGAAAGCTTCGATCACCGTTGCCCAGCTTCTTTCGCATCAGGCCGGGCTCCTTGGAGTGGAAGGCGGCCTCACCCTCCACGAGGTCAACAACTCCGGGCTCGCAGCCGCCAAGCTCGCCAAACTGCCGCCGCTATGGAAACCCGGCACTGCTTTCGGCTACCACGCACTGACCATCGGTATCTTCATGGAGGAGCTGTGCCGCCGCATCACCGGTTCCACCCTCCAGGACGTCTTTGAACAGCGGATCCGGGCCGCAACCGGAGCGCACTTCTACCTTGGCCTGCCTGACGCCGAAGAGGCCCGCTTCGCTCCCTTCCGCTGGGCGGCCGATCCGGCGTGGCCGTGGGTGGATCCTGCCAGCCACGCCGGACTGGCGGCCAACTCTGCCGTGGGCGACATCCTGGACTTGCCCAACATCCGGGAGGTGCGGGCCGCGGGGCTGAGCTCGGCTGCTGGAGTGGCGAGTGCGGATGGGATGGCAAGAATCTACGCTGCAGCGCTGACAGGGTTGGAAGGCGAACCCGCCGTTGCCCCTCTCCTGACGGAGGAGACCATTCGTGCGGTAACCCGCGAGCAGGTTTTCGGGATCGACCGCGTCTTTGGAGAGACCGGCTGCTTTGCCACGGTGTTCATGAAGTCCCACACTCGGATGCCGTTCGGCAGCTACCGCGCATTCGGGCACGACGGCGCCAGCGCATCTTTGGGATTCGCGGACCCTGTGTATGAACTCGGCTTTGGGTACGTGCCGCAGCAGGCGGAGCCCGGGGGAGTGGGCTGTCGCAACTTCCAGCTGAGCGCGGCGGTGCGGGAAGTGATCGCTGGGCTCGCGGCTTAGCTGGGCTGGGCAGCCGGGACTCCGGCCGCCATGCCTGCCCATAGGGTGTCGGTGGCAGCGGTAACTACGTCATCCACTGAAGTGCCGTCCAAGTGTCCGCCGGCCGCTAGGAGGGCAGTCCCATGAAGGCTGACGAAGCACACCATGGCCAGTGTCCCGGGGTCGCCTTCGGCCAGGACGCCGGCTTCCTGGGCCTCGGCGATCATGGCTTGGGCAACATGTATTCCCTGGGCGCCAGTGTTCCGCAGTTCCTCGCTGGAATCGGGGTGGTGTTTGGTGGAGTACATCACCGTCAGCAGGGCGGGGTGCTCAACGGCAAAGTCGACGTATGCCTTGCCGACGCGGACGAAACGGCCATGGAGGTCATCGCTGGACTGGGTGGCATCCCGGATCAGGCGGTTCATCGACTCAAAGCCAGCCAGCGCCACGGCGTCGATCAGGGCTTGCTTGTCACGGAAGTGCTTAGCCGGAGCGCCGTGGCTGACGTTGACATCACGGGCCAGCTGCCGGAGGGAAAGTCCTTCCACGCCGGCTTCCTCAATGGTCTCCATGGCGCGCTCCAGGAGCGCCTCCCGGAGTTTGCCGTGGTGGTAGGGCTGGTCAGTCATGACTCAAGTCTAAGCCAATGTAGTCATTGACAACAAAGTAGACACTGCCTACCATGTAGACAGCGACTACATCAGTCTCTTACTCAACCGATGGGATTCCGCCATGACCATGACCTACGCAGGTACCACTGCACTCATTACAGGTGCCAGCTCCGGCCTCGGCGCTGAGTTCGCCGGACAGTTCGCTGCCCGGGGCTCCAACCTCGTCCTGGTGGCCAGGCGCGAAGACCGCCTGGAGAAGTTGGCCCAGGACTTGCGCTCCCGCCACGGGGTCACCGTGACCGTGCTCCCCATGGACCTGGGCCGTGCAGGGGTGGGGCGCGAGCTCTTCGATTCACTGGCCGGCCGCGGGATCACCGTGGACACGTTGATCAACAACGCGGGCTTCGGCACCCATGGGCCTTTGGTTGAGGAAGATCCGGACACTATTGCGTCTGAGATTTCCTTGAACGTGGCCGCCTTGGTGGACATCACCCGGGCTTTTCTGCCGCAACTGCTCGACTCCGGAAAAGGTGCCCTGGTGAACGTGGCCAGTACTGCCGCTTTCCAGCCCATTCCCGGCATGGCCGTTTACGGTGCCACCAAGGCCTTCGTCCTGAGCTTCACTGAAGCCGTGGCCCACGAAACCAAGAACTCCGGACTTAACGTCCTGGCCCTTTGTCCCGGCGCCACTCGCACTGAGTTCTTCGACGTCCTCGGTGGCGAGTCCGCCGCGGTGGGCAAGATGCAGACCTCCGAACAGGTTGTTGGAACAGCGATCAAAGCCCTGGGTCGCAAGGACACGCCCGGCAGCGTTGTCTCCGGGTGGGTCAACCGGGTGACGGCTGGGCTTGCGCAGCGCTTGCCCAGGGCAGTCACGGTCGCCATCGCCGCACGCGCCGTACAGGACTGGTAGATCCCCCCACGCGCTTGCCGTCCCGGAACAACCGATAGCCTGAACATGGGATCGATCGCCGTTGATCCCATGTTCAACCCGGAGGCCAGCATGACCCAACCACACTTCACTGTAGAAACAGCCCAGGTCCTGGCGGAGGTGGCCCACAACCGGCAGAAGGACAAGCTC
The DNA here is from genome assembly GCF_037402035.1 of Paenarthrobacter sp. CCNWLY172. Taxonomy (NCBI): domain Bacteria; kingdom Bacillati; phylum Actinomycetota; class Actinomycetes; order Micrococcales; family Micrococcaceae; genus Paenarthrobacter; species Paenarthrobacter sp. CCNWLY172. The sequence continues at coordinate 45,102 of NZ_JBBEGB010000016.1, read as the reverse complement.
AAGCGACCCTACCGCGAGCACGTCCTGGCAGTGGGCGATGCTCTGGCCGACTTTGATGAGGACATCCAGATCGCCGGGTACCTTCATGACATCGCCGAGGACACTCCCATCACCCGGCAGGCACTGCTGGAAATGGGCGTGTCCGAGCGTGCGGTAGACATTATCGAGCGTGTCACCCGCCGCTTCCACGACGACCCGGATGACTACGACGCCGGCATCCGTTTTGTTGCGGAGGATCACGACGCCACGTTGGTGAAGATCGCGGACAACGCCCACAACTCGCTCCCGGAACGGGTTCAGGCCCTCGCGGAGAAGTGGCCGGACAAGCCGCCGGTCACCCGCTACGCCGATGCCCGACCTGTGCTGTACACGGCCGTTCCCCGCGACGAGGTCAGGATGATCTTGGAACGGATCAACCCATACCTGCTCCAGGAACTGGACGAGATCGTTCCCGAGTAACCCCTCCGCGCCCGTTGTGGGGCCTGCTCTGCGTGCCTCGGGGACTGAAATGGCGCCCAAAGCGGGCCCCACAACGCACCGGACTGAGTTGCGGGGCCTACTCTGCATGCTTTCGAGGCGATATTGCGTGCAGAGCGGGCCTCGCAACGCACCGGAATGCCCTAGCCCGCGGCGTTTTCCAGCCTTCGGAGCGCGGCGGCCCGGCCCTTGTGGCCGCGTCGTTCGTCGTAGGCGATCGACAGGCCCAGAACCAGCATCATCTCCAGCATGCACACCGGGACTGATGCTCCGGCGGCAGCCAGGGCTATGCTTCCAGCCAAGCCCAAAACCACCAAAGCTGAGCTCACGAGGTGTTCGCGTTCCAGCCCGAGCATGATGCTGTACAGCGTTGTGAGCGAGATCTTGAACAAGATAATCGGCAGGGCAATCGAGGCAACAGCGGCAGCCGCGGGAATGTGTGCTTCATGATCAATGAAGTACGCGGCAACGTGCAGGCCCGCACCTGTGGCGGCAATGGCGGCAAAGACCGGCATGTGCCCATAGCCAAACACCCACGAACGATGCCGCTGGACGTGCAATGCCGGGCCAGAGGGCAGGATGAAGTAGATCCACCACATGGCGAAGGCCAACCCGGTGCCACTCAGCCCGACCAGTGCTGCATCCACGGACCACTGATGGGTAGCAACAATGGCACGCAAGGTTTCAATGGCGCCAATCAAGCATTCGCCCAAGGCGATGATGGCCAGGAGCCCGTACCTTTCCGCGATGTGATGGGCGTGCCACGGGGTACGGATCTCCCGTTCCGCGAAGTAGGGTGCCGCCATCTCCATGATGAACAGCGGAGTTGCCACAAGGAACGTGGTGAGGACACTCGCGTCCACCAACAGCACAACAACCCAGCCGATCTGGACGATCGCCACGTACTTTGCATAGCGCAAACAGGTTTCCCGGCGTTCGGGATCCTGGCGGGCAGCGCGAAGCCATTGGAAGATCAGGGCCACCCGCATGATGATGTAGCCCAGCACGATGGTGACATTGTCCACGTGCCTGCCCTCGATGATCGAGTGGAACATCGGCTCGATGCCCATGGCCAGGATGAGCACGCCCACCATCTGGATCATGGTGACCACACGGAACACCCAGTCATCGGTGTCGTAGGCGCTGGCGAACCACGTGAAGTTGATCCAGGCCCAGATCACCGCGAACATGGCGAACGAGAAGGCCAGCAGCCCAGGCCAGAAGTGCGCCTCCGCCACCGCATGGGCGAACTGGCTGCCAGCAACACCGAAGGCAATGACAAAGGTCAGGTCAAAGAAGAGCTCCAGCGGGGTTGCTGTGCGGTGCTTTTCATGGGGATCGCGGCCGCCCATGCGGGACAGCGCATGGCGAAGGGGATTCGAGGACATGGCTCAAAGATTACCGCTGCCCCTGCCTTCACGCCGAGACCGCCGCAATGCGTCGAGACCGCCCGGAGAGTTCCGGCGAACCCGCAGTGTTCCGGCGAACCCGCAGTGTTCCGGCGATCTCGCGGGAAGGAGTTACACCCGCCCCAGCACGTCGATGTCCTCGAGGAAGTCCTGGTGCACTTCGGGACTCACGGTGGTGCGCGTGTCACCAATCGCGTCGAGGTAGTCCTGCGTCACGGGTCCCTTGCGCCCGTTGGACCCGGCTCCGGACGCAGCGCCGGCTGAACCGCCCAAAGCAGCGCCGTCGTCATACACTGCTTTTTCCAGGGCACGCTGGGAGGCGCTGCGGGCCGCGAACTCGATGTCGGCGGGCGAGAAGCCTTCCGTCCGTTCCACCAACTGGGCGATGTCCACGGAGTCCACCACTGTGGCGGGGATGAAACGCTGCCACATGGCTTCGCGGGCGTGGACGTCCGGGAGGCCGATGGGGATGACGTAGTCGAACCGGCCATGGCGGAGGAATGCGGTGTCCAGGGCGCGGATGAAGTTGGTGGCGCACACCAGGAGGCGGCCGGGTTGTTCGCGGAAGGCCGGGATGATCTTGAGGAGTTCGTTGGTGACGCCCTGCAGCGGCGACGGCGGATCCCCGGCACGCTGCGACGCGATTTCCTCCACCTCGTCGATGAACACCACGGCGTGCTCCAGTTCGGCGATTTCCAGGAACGTCTCGCGCAGCGCACCGGCCAGGCCCTTGGGGTCAGCGGCCAAGCGCGACGGGAAGACCTCTACGAACGGCCACTCCAGCCGCGATGCAATGGCCTTGGCGAACGTGGTCTTTCCAGTACCTGGCGGGCCGAACAGCACAACAGCCCGGGGCGGCACTACGCCGTATTCGTCGGCGAGGTCCGCCTCGGCCAGGGGAAGCACCAGGCGGCGTTCCAGCAGTTCCTTCTCGCGGCGCATGCCGGCCACGTTCTCCCACAGATCCCGTGCAAGGATGCGGCCACCGAGCAGGCTCAATGGCTCCAATTCCTGCCGCTGCACGGGGATGGTGCGCTCGAAATAGCGCAGGTTCTTCTTGACCACAAAGCCTCGCCCCAGGAAGGCTTCCACCCGGGTTTCAGTTTCAGGCATGAGTGCAGACAGCTTGTTGAGGCCGTGCGGGGCCATGCGGTTCTCGACGGCGGACAGCAGCGAGGTGCCGATTCCGCGGCCGCGGAACTCCGTCAGCGTGGCCAGGAACACGATCCAGCCTTGGTCGTGTGCGGCGCGTCCGACGGCGGCGCCCACCACTTGGTCGCCCTGCACCGCCACCACGGCGTGGTCCTTTTCGCACGATGCCAGGACCTCGGACAACGCGTACACCGGCTCCACGCCGTCGGCTTTGAGTGACTCCCAGAGGTGGAGGATGCCATCGAGGTCGGATGAGTGGAAGTCCCTGATGCGCCAGTTGCTCATGGGTAATGCTCCTGAGTTTGCTAAGTGAGTCGCCATTGATTCCTTGAGGTTGAGCATAGGCGAACCACCGGTGCCGGACGTTGCAGGCCCGTAGCGTTACGAAACTCCTACTGCACCGGACGCAACCGCAAACCCTGCATGCCGCCGTCGACCGCCAACGAGGTTCCCGTCGTGGAGCCTGACAGCGGGCTCGCAAGGTACGCGACGGCACCGGCCACCTCAGCGGCGTCAACCAGCCGGCCGTGGGGCTGCCGGGCGTTGAGGGCGGCGCGCTCGCTGGCGGGGTCGGCAGCGGAATCCAACAGACGTCCCACCCAGGGAGTGTCTGCGGTGCCGGGATTGACGCAGTTGACGCGGATCCCCTCACGGACGTGGTCTGCTGCCATGGCGAGCGTCAGGGACAACACTGCACCTTTCGACGCCGAGTACAGCGCACGTTGCGGCAGTCCCGCGGTCGCTGCGATGGAGCAGGTGTTGACGATCGCTGCTGCCGGTGACTCACGGAGGTAGGGCAGAGCTGCGCGGCTGACGCGGGCGATGCCCACCACGTTGACGTTGAGGACGCGCAGCCACTCGTCGTCGTCGTTAGCGGCAATGTCGCCTTGGGCGCCGATTCCGGCGTTGTTGATCACGATGTCCAGCCGGCCAAATTGCTCCACAACGGCGTCGACGGCGGCACGCACCGATGCATCATCGGCCACATCGCACTGGACACCAAAGTGCGGGCTGGCTTCCGGGGCGAGGTCCAGGACGGCGACCTGCGCGCCTCCGGCAGCGAGGCGGTCCGCGATGGCCGCCCCGATGCCGGACGCGCCGCCGGTGATGAGGGCCGTGAGGCCCTCAAAGTCGTTGCCCACCGAGGGCGCTGCGGCTGCCATCAGGCGTTGACGTGGGCGGGAGCGGCTGCGCCGGCCTGACCGCCTGTCGCGGAACCGGCCTGCGCCCTGAAGTACTCCTGGCGCTGGCGTCCCAGTCCCTCGATGTCCAACTCCACGACGTCGCCGGGCTGGATGAAGGGGAAGCGGCCGGACAATGCAACGCCCTCGGGGGTCCCGGTGATGATCACATCTCCGGGCTCCAAAACCATGTATTGGCTCAGGTGGTGCACAATGGTGGCCGGGTCGAAGATCATGTCCGACGTGCTTGAATCCTGGCGGACTTCACCATTAACCAAGGTCTGGAGGCGCAGGTTGCTTGCGTCGATCTCGGAGGCCGGGACCAGCCACGGGCCCAGGGGAGTGGAGCCGGGCAGGGATTTGCCTTTGGTCCACTGTCCCGCAGCACCGGGAATTTGGTAGTCGCGCTCGGAGAGGTCGTTCGCCACGGCGTAACCGGCGATGCAGGCTTCGGCTTCCGGGACAGATGAAAGGTATGACGCTTCCCGGCCGATCACGATGGCCAGTTCCACTTCCCAGTCGTACTTTTCCGACGACGGCGGGATGGGAGCGGCGTCGAACGGTCCGGCGATGGTGTTGGTGGGCTTGAGGAAGACCACGGGAACCTCGGGCGGTGTGGCACCGGACTCGGCAGCATGGGCGGTGTAGTTGAGGCCGATGGCCACTACTGCACCCGGGCGGGCAACCGGCGCACCGATGCGCAGGCCCGCAGGGGATATTGGGGGAAGATCCCCGCTGTTCAGGGCTTCCCGGGTGCGCTCGATGCCATCCGAGGCGAGGAATCCGCCGTCGATATCCTGGGTCAAGGGCGTGAGGCTGAAGTATTTCTCGGTGCCGTCGGCGTCCTGGGCGATGACGGCCGGTTGTTCGTTTCCGGCCGTACCCAGCCTGGCGAATTTCAAGGTCATGGCTTCCTCCGTGTTCGGGACTAACATCCGAGCTCTAGTGTGGTGTTTCACCCCATAATACGGAAATGTGACCCATTGACAAGGGAGACATCGGATGTTTAGGCTCGGTGCAGAATCGTAACGGACTTCAGGAGCCGCATGAGCACCATCACTGCAATGGATACGTTCGATATCCGCTTTCCAACATCCCTTGAGCTGGATGGCTCTGACGCCATGAATCCGGACCCGGACTACTCTGCGGCATACCTGATCATCCGCACTGACGCCGGGGACGGACACGAGGGCCACGGCTTTGTGTTCACCATCGGCCGGGGGAACGAGGTGGAAACGGCGGCGATCAACGCGCTCCGCGATCACCTCCTCGGCGCTGATGTTGAGACGCTGCTGGCTGACATGGGGGCCACGTGGAAGCTGCTGGCCCACGATTCGCAGCTCCGTTGGCTGGGTCCCGAAAAGGGCGTCATGCACATGGCCATCGGAGCCGTGGTCAATGCGCTGTGGGATTTGAAGGCCAAACGTGCCGGGCTGCCACTCTGGGAACTCTTGGCAGGAATGACGCCCGAAGAGCTCGTGGCCCTGGTGGACTTCCGCTACCTCACGGACGCCCTTACTCCCGCGGAAGCGCTGGGCATTCTTCGGGCGGCCGAACCTGGCAGGGAAGCCCGGAAGGCGGCACTTCGCGCCGAGGGTTACCCCGCATACACCACGACGCCGGGCTGGCTGGGGTACAGCGACGGGAAACTGGCGCGGCTGGCCAAGGAAGCCGTTGCAGATGGTTTCACCCAGATCAAGTTGAAGGTGGGGGCCTCCCTGGAGGACGACATCCGCCGTGTACGGACTGCCCGTGAAGCAGTGGGTCCCGATATCAAGATTGCCCTGGATGCCAACCAGCGCTGGGATGTCCAGGAAGCCATCGACTGGATGGCCCACCTTGCCCCGTATGACATTGCCTGGATTGAGGAGCCCACCAGCCCGGACGACATCCTGGGCCACGCCGCCATCGCCCGCGGGGTAGCCCCGATTCCCGTGGCCACCGGCGAACACGTGCAGAACCGGGTGGTGTTCAAACAGATGCTGCAGGCCGGATCACTGCAGGTCCTGCAGATCGATGCCGCCCGGGTAGCAGGGGTGAACGAGAACATCGCCATCCTCCTGCTCGCCGCGAAGTTCGGCGTCAGGGTGTGCCCGCATGCCGGTGGCGTTGGCTTGTGTGAGGCCGTTCAGCACCTGTCCATGCTGGACTTCGTTGCCGTGTCCGGCACCAAGGAAGGCAGGACCATCGAGTTCGTGGATCATCTCCATGAACACTTCACCACTCCCGTGGACGTCCACAGCGGCGCCTACTGGCCGCCGTCGAACCCTGGCGCCGGAAACGAAATGCTCCGTGAAACACTGGCCGCGTACAGCTTTCCGAACGGCCCCGTATGGAAGGAATCCCGTTGATCCAGCACGCACCTTGGTTCGAGGAAGCACGCTTTGGCATGTTCGTGCATTGGGGCCTCTACGCCCTTCCAGCACGCCACGAGTGGGTGATGAACCAAGAGGAAACAACGGTGGAGGAGTACTCCAAGTACTTCCGGCGCTTCGATCCGGACCTTTACGACCCCCGCGAGTGGGCCCGGGCCGCCCGCAACGCCGGGATGAAGTACGTGGTCCTCACCACCAAGCACCACGACGGCTTCTGCCTGTGGGATTCCGCCCTGACGGACTACAAAGCCACCAACACTCCCGCCGGCCGCGACTTGATCAGCCCCTTTGTTGAAGCGCTCCGGGCCGAGGGATTGAAGGTCGGTTTCTACCACTCACTCATCGACTGGCACCACCCCGACTTCACTGTGGACGGGGTCCATCCCCAACGCAACGCGGCCGACGTCGAAAGCTTGAATGCCGGCCGCGACATGGACCGATACCGCCAGTACCTGCATGGCCAGGTGCGTGAGCTCCTCACTAATTACGGCACTATCGACTACCTCTTCTTCGACTTCTCCTATACAGGCGGACACCAAGAGGAATACTGGGGCGGCAAAGGCCGGAAAGACTGGGACTCGGAAGCCTTGCTCGCCATGGTGCGGGAGCTGCAGCCAGCCATTGTGGTCAACGACCGGCTGGAAATCCCGGGAGACCTGGTCACACCTGAGCAGTACCAGCCAGCCGGTCCCATGATGGTCGACGGCGAACCGGTCACCTGGGAGGCCTGCCAGACGTTGAATGGCAGCTGGGGCTATGACCGGGACAACCTGAATTACAAGCCCGTTGACTTGCTGATCCGCATGCTGGTGGATGGCGTGTCCAAGGGCGGCAACCTGTTGCTCAACGTGGGCCCCACAGGAAGGGGCAGCCTGGATCCGCGGGCGCTGGGTTCGCTGGAGGGCATTGGCGAATGGATGAAGCTGCACTCGCGCGCCATCTACCGGGCCGGAGCTTCGTCCTATCCCGCACCGACGGATACCCGCTACACGCAGCGTGGTGACAAGCTGTACGTCCATCTCTTCGCGTGGCCCTTCGAGTACGTCCACCTGCCGGACCTCGCCGGCAAGGTGGAATACGCCCAGTTGCTGAATGACGCCTCGGAGGTGTTCCTGCGGGAACTGGATCCCGCCCAACAGGCCATGAACATGACCCCGGGCGGCCAGCCACCCGGAACGCTCACCATCAAGCTGCCCGTTCAAAAACCCGACGTGGCGGTGCCAGTGCTGGAACTTTTCCTGAAACCGTCAGCCCTCCGGAAAGAGTCCGCCCATGGCTGAGAGCATCGCCCTCCACACCAAGCTCAAGCCGGGAACCGCGGACGAATACGCCGACGCCCACGCACACATCCCGCCCGAACTGGTGGCAGCCCTCAAAGAGGCCGGGGTTAAGAACTGGCGGATCTGGCGAAGCGGTCTCGATCTCTTTCATGTGGTGGACGTCGAAAACTACCAAGCCATGCGGCACGCGCTCGCCGACCACCCCGCCAACGTTCCATGGCAGGCGCGGATGGCTGAACTTTTAGCGGTGCAGGATGATTATTCGGGGGAGGATGCGGGTATCCAGAAGGTATGGGAAATGCCATGAACTCACTTGAGCTGGGCAAGCTTGGCTTCGGTGGTGCGGGCATTGGGAACCTGTACCGGGCCATTCCGGACGGTGCAGCGCTCGCCACCGTTCTGGCCGCTTGGGACGCCGGCATCCGCTACTTCGATACCGCCCCGCACTACGGGCTTGGCCTCTCCGAACAGCGGCTGGGCGCGGTCCTTCGGGACAAACCACGGAATGAATTTGTCATCTCCACCAAGGTAGGCCGGCTGTTGGAACCGAGCTCCGGCGGCGGGCAGGACCCTGAGGGGTTCGATGTTCCCGCTGCTGCACGTCGAGTGTGGGACTTCTCCGAGAAGGGGATCCGGCGCAGCATCGAGGACTCACTGGAACGGCTTGGCCTGGACCACGTGGACATCGCCTACCTTCACGATCCTGATGTCCACGATCTCCAAGCCGGCATCTCCGAAGCGTTGCCCGTGTTGGAAAAGCTGCGCTCGGAGGGACTGGTCAAGGCCATTGGCGTGGGTATCAATTCAGCCGAGGCTGCCCTGGAATGCGTCGACGCAGCTGACCTGGATCTGGTGATGTTGGCTGGCCGATACACCTTGCTTGAGCAGCCCGGCGTTCCGCTGCTTGACCGCTGTGTGGAGCGCCGCACCGGCGTCGTCAGCGTGGGTGCCTATAACTCGGGCCTCCTGGCCCGGCCCGATGTCGCCGAGGACGCGCACTATAACTACCAGCAGGCACCGCCGGACGTGCTGGAGCGTGCGCGTCGCCTTGCGGCGGTCTGCCGCGACTTTGGCGTGGAACTTCCGACGGCGGCCCTCCAGTTCCCGCTGCGGCATCCCGCGGTGGTGAACGTGACCGCCGGGGCCACTTCTCCTGAACAGGTGGCCACGAACGCATCGCGGATGGAAGCGCCTGTGCCGGAGGAGCTCTGGGACGCGTTGGAGGCAGCCGGGCATGATTGATTCGCATCTGCACCTCTGGACGGTGGATTCCTTCGTCACCGGCGGAGTGCGTCCCTATGGATGGCTCGGCCCGCAGCACGGTGCGCTCTACCGGAGTTTCGGCGGAGACGAAGCCCGCGAGACGCTGGAGGCCGCCGGTGTTCGGGGAGCGGTGCTGGTCCAGGCCGACGATACCCTTGCCGACACCGAAGCCATGCTGGCGGTAGCTGCGCAGAATCCTTGGGTGCTGGGTGTGGTGGGCTGGGTCCGGTTGGATGCACCCGATGAAGCAGCAGAGCAGCTGCACCGCTTCACAGCCCAGCCCGTCTTCAGGGGAGTGCGGCACCTGGTGCACGACGACCCCCGGTCCGACTTCCTGGACCTCCCCGCAGTTCGCGAGTCCTTGATGATGGTGGCAGAGCGCGGGCTCACCTTTGATGTTCCGGATGCCTTCCCGCGGCATCTGGGATCTGCGGTCCGACTTGCCCGTGAGATGCCGGAACTGACAGTGGTGCTGGATCACTTGGGAAAACCACCGCTGGCTGACCCTCAGCTCATGGACTCGTGGCGCGCCGGCTTCAGCGCGCTTGGGCGGGAACCGAACTCGGTGGCCAAACTTTCCGGGCTGCATCTGCCAGGCACTGAATACACCGCGGATGCGTTGCGGCCGCTGTTCGAAGCCGCGTTGGAGGCTTTCGGGCCAGAGCGCTTGATGATCGGCGGCGACTGGCCGGTCAGTACACTCGGGGCTCCTTATGGCAGGACGCTGGATGTGTTGTTGGAATTGGTGTCGTCCCTGAGCCCTTCAGAGCAGGACGCCGTGCTCGAAGAGACCGCGATCCGGACCTACGGCCTGGCAGTCACCCCTCTGGCCGAGGGTTAGAGCGCCTGCCGCAGCCAGTTCTCCACGCCACTGATGTGCACTGTCACCAGCGCGCGCACCAGTTCGGCATCGCCCCGCTCCAGCGCGTCGGCGATTGCGTGGTGCTCCGCCAAGGTGTGGGCCACTGCTTTTTCCTGTGTCAGTCCGCGCCAGATCCGTGCCCGGACAGTGCTGCTGGACAGGGCCTCCAAGAGACTACCGAGGTAGTCGTTTCCCGCGGCTTCGGTGATGATGCTGTGGAATTCGAGGTCATGGGCCACAAGTTCCTCGACGTCCGTGTTCTCGTCGATGCCGTCCATGGTGCTCCGGAGGGCCAGTATTTGCTCAGGCGTCATTTTGCCCGCTGCCAAGTGTGCGGTGGCCGGTTCCAGTATTCGTCGGACCTCGAAGAGTTCCAGAATGGACCTGTCCTGGTGCAGGTCCACAACGAATGCCACGGCTTCGTTAAGCAGCTTGGCGTCGAGGCTGGTCACATAGGTTCCGTCACCGCGGCGGACGTCCAGCACACGGATCAGTTCGAGGGCTTTGACCGCTTCGCGCAGGGAACTTCTGGAGAGGCCAAGCCGCTCGCTCAGTTCCTTTTCCGGCGGAAGTCGATCGCCGGCCTTGAGTTCCCCGCGGATCAGCATGCCTTTGATCTTGCTGATCGCCTCGTCTGTGACAGCCATGGACCAATAGTAGCCACGAATGATCCGATGTCTGCCTCCGCCCCGCCCCCACCCAACTGAGTAACAGCACACGTTCTACTGAGCAGTCATTGGGACGTTTGCTGTTACTCAGTTGGGGGCGTTAACCGACGACGGCGGCACCCTGGGTCCGATTGTTACGGAACCCGGGTGCCGCCGTCGTGATTCAGCGGTTGTTGCTTGTTACTTGTCGCCGCCGGGCAGCGGGCGGTTGGCGATCACGGGCGCGCTGCCGGTGTAGCCGTCGCGGGTGGCAGCAAGCTCGTGGATTTGCTTGCGGCACAGGAACCAGCCCCAGACCATGAGTCCGCAGGCAATCGCGGTGACCAGCATGGTCAACGGGGACTCGATGAACACCATGATCAGCACGGCCGCCAGGAAGATCAGGGACAACCAGCCAGTGTAGGGGGCGCCGAACATCCGGAAGGACGGGCGCTTGAGCCACCCCTTGTCGGCCCAGCGTTTGAGTTGCATCTGGCACAGGACGATGGTGGCCCAGGTGACGATGATGCCCACGGAAGCGACGTTCAGCACGATCTCGAAAGCGTCGGCCGGGACCAGGTAGTTCAGCGGAACACCGAGGAGGGACACGCCGGCCGTGATGGCGATGCCACCGTAGGGGACGCCTGCCTTGTTCATGCGCTGGGCGAACTTCGGGGCAGAGCCGGCCACCGACATGGAGCGGAGGATGCGGCCTGTGGAGTAGAGCCCGGCGTTCAGCGAAGACAGTGCTGCGGTGAGAACCACAAGGTTCATGATGACGTCCACGCCCTCCACGCCGATGGAACCGAAGAACGTCACGAACGGGCTGACGCCCTTCTCGTAAGAGGTGTACGGCAGCAGCAGAGCCAGCAGGATCACGGAGCCAACGTAGAAGAGGGCGATGCGGATGACCACGGAGTTGATGGCCTTGGGCATGATCTTTTCCGGGTTGGCAGTTTCGCCGGCTGCGGTGCCGATGAGTTCAATCGATGCGTAAGCGAAGAGCACACCCTGCATGAGGATGATCATGGGAAGCACGCCGTTGGGGAAGACCCCGCCGTTGTCTGCGATGAGGCTGAAGCCGACTTCCTGGCCCTCCACCGGGGTGCCGAAGATGACGAAGTAGGTGCCCACCAGAAGGAAGGCCACCAGTGCTGCCACCTTGATCAGCGCGAACCAGAACTCCATTTCACCGAAGACCTTCACGGAGACCAGGTTGAGGCCGAGCACCACAACCAATGCAATGAGCGCCCACGCCCACTGCGGAACGGCGCCTATCCATGCGACATATTTGCCGAAGAACTCCATGTAAAGCGCTGCCGCGGTGATGTCCACGATGGTGGTGGTGGCCCAGTTGATCCAGTAGAACCAGCCCGAAACGAAGGCTGCCTTTTCGCCGTAGAACTCGCGGGCGTAGGAAACGAAGGAACCCGACGACGGGCGGTGCAGAACCAGTTCACCGAGAGCGCGGAGGATCAGGAAGGCGAAGAAGCCGCAGATTGCGTACGCGATAACGAGGGAGGGGCCAGCTGCGTTGAGCCGGCCGCCGGCGCCCAGGAACAATCCGGTACCGATTGCGCCGCCGATCGCGATCATCTGGATCTGGCGGGGCTTGAGGTCCTTGTGGTAGCCGGAGTCCTCCTTGTGGAGGGCTTTCTCGCTGGCGTGCGCTTGGGCCGGGACCGTGTGGTCCGTGATGGGGTTGGTCATTGGAATCCTTAGGGGTGTCCTGTTGGGGGTGTCCTGGACGCGTCCGGTTGGAAGTCCGGGCACGCAGAACAAAGCCTCGTGGGGGTATGCCTCATGGGGCGGGACGGCTGGTTGGAGGATTTACAGGCCAGTGTCGGCCTATTTGCTGAGATTTGCCAGACGCTCGGGGCTCAGCAGTTCCTCCAGCTGGGTGGCGGTCAGAAGACCGTGCTCCAGCACGAGTTCCGCAACGCCCTTGCCCGTTGCCAGCGCTTCCTGCGCGATAGCGGTGGCGGAGGCGTAACCGATATGGGGGTTCAATGCCGTGACGAGACCGATCGACTGCTCCACGGTAAGCCGTAGCCGTTCGGTGTTTGCAGTGATGCCCCGGACGCAGCGCGCCGTAAGGGTGCGGCACGCTGCTTCCAGGTGGGAGATGCTCTTGTGCAGGCTGTGCACAATGATCGGTTCGAAGGCGTTCAGCTGAAGCTGGCCGGCCTCCGCGGCCATGGTGACGGTGACATCGTTGCCGATGACTTCGTATGCCACCTGGCTGACCACTTCCGGGATCACCGGATTGATCTTGCCGGGCATGATCGACGAACCGGACTGCACGGCCGGAAGGTTGATCTCGCCCAAACCCGCACGCGGTCCGGAAGACAGCAGGCGGAGGTCGTTACAAATCTTGGAGAGTTTCACTGCCACGCGCTTCAGCACGCCGGACAGGTGAACAAACGCGCCCACATCCTGAGTTGCCTCAATGAGGTCAGCGGCTGTGAGGAGGGGAAGGCCGGTGATTTCGCCCAGATGGCGGCAGGCAGCCTCGGCGTAGCCCGCCGGGGCATTCAACCCTGTGCCGATGGCTGTGGCGCCAAGGTTGATCTCGTGGATCAGCATGTGGGACTCGTCCAGCCGCGCCCGGTCCTCACCGATGGTCACGGCGTAGCCGCCGAATTCCTGTCCGAGGGTCATGGGAACAGCGTCCTGCAGCTGGGTGCGGCCCATCTTGACGACAGTCCGGAACTCGCGGCCCTTCTCAGCGAAGGCCAGCTCGAGTTCTTCGAGGGCTTCCAGGAGTTCCTTGACTGAGAAGATCGTGGCCAGATTAACCGCCGTCGGGTAGACGTCGTTGGTGGACTGGCTCAGGTTCACATGGTCGTTCGGGTGCAGCTTGGAGTAGTCGCCCTTGGGGTGGCCCAGGATTTCCAGTGCACGGTTGGCGATGACCTCGTTGGCGTTCATGTTGGAGCTGGTGCCGGCGCCGCCCTGGATTACGTCCACCATGAACTGCTCGTGGAGCATGCCATCCATGATGTCCTGGCAGGCCTGCACAATGGCGTCCGCCTTCTCAGCATCCAGGAGTCCGAGTTCCTGGTTGGTGCGGGCCGCGGCCTGCTTCACTGCGGCCAGTCCACGGACCAAGTGCTTGTTGGTGGAGAGGGGTTGCCCTGTGATGGGGAAGTTTTCGATTGCGCGGAGGGTATGGACGCCCCAGTAGGCATCCGCGGGGACATTACGGTCGCCCAAGAGGTCGTGTTCGGAACGGAGGGGGATCGCCTGATCGACGGTGGTCATAGCTGTCCTTGGTTTAGTTGCTGAAAATGTGGGCCGCACGGAGCTCGCCGACCGGAAGGCCGCCGCCCAGCACGGGTGGGCTCTGAAGCGTGCCCAGGCTGCCGCCGTCGACGCCCAACCGGCGAAGAACCTCAACGGTGACAGGCATGCGGGCACGATCGCCGCCGTCGGAAATCTTGACGGCCACACCGGTGCCGTTCGGGAGGCCCACCAGCTGGAGGCCCTCAAAACCGTCCTTCGCCAGAAGCCCGGGTACGGCCCGCATGAGGGCGGTGACGTCGCGGCCTTCGCCGGCCACCATCTCTGGGAAGCGGCGCATGGCGTGGGCGACTTTGCCCTCGTTGGTGCTTTCGTCGGCGGCGGCGAGGCGGCCATAAGCGCGGGCCATGCCGTGCAAGGAGTGCGCAAAGAGCGGGGTCCCGCAGCCGTCGGTGCTGACCGCTGCTGCATCCTCGCCGGTGAGGTCCGTGATGGTGTCGCGGACCAGGACCTGCAAGGGGTGCCCGGGGTGCAAGTACCCCTCCACAGGCCAGCCGTTGATGACGCAAACTGCGGCCATGGAAGCGTGCTTGCCGGAACAGTTCTGTGCAATCTGGGTGGGACCGTTACCGGCACGGAGCCATTCTTCGCGCTCCTGAACGCCGTACGGCAGGTCCGTGCTGTTGGCCAGTGCGGCCTCGGTCAGGCCGTGCAGCTTCAGGATTTCAGTGGCGCCGTCGCGGTGCATCTGTGCGCCCGAGTGGCTGGCAGCGGTGAGTGCCAGAAGGTTTTGGGGGATGTCCAAACCGGCCTTGAGCAGCGCTACGGCCTGCAGCGGCTTCAGGCTTGAACGCGGGTACATCGGCGCGTCCGGTTCGCCGGCTTCCACGGCGGTGGTGCCGTCTTCTGTGAGGGCAATCAGCGAGCCGTAGTGGATGCTCTCCACCAGGCCGTCGCGGGTTACCTCGACGAGGGGGACGTGGTGCGGCGCTTTGAGGTTTTGTGCCGCGGTTTGGTGGGCAGGTGCTGCGGGGGCGGGCATGGTGTCCTTTGGAATATTCATTTGCTGAGGATCGTGTCCAGTGCCACGCTGACGGCCTGCAGGTGGGCGGCCATCGCTTTGCTTGCGGCTTCAGAGTCTCCGGCTTCGATCGCATTGAGCACGGCGACGTGTTCCTCGTCCGAACGGTGTTGCCGGTCAGCTACCAGGTTGAGGGTCTCGGACTGGTGGGCCAAAGCCTCACGGATGTCCGAGACGACGCTGGCGAACACCCGGTTTCCGCTGGCGCGGGCCACGGCGGAGTGGAAGCTCGCGTCCAGGTTCACCCAGGCCTCGGGGTCGTTCTCGCTGAGCATTTCCTGGACGATCTCCTTGAGGTGCTCAAGTTCCTCGTCCGTCCTTCGTTGCGCGGCGAGCCCGGCTGCCGGGATCTCGATGTGCGGGCGGGCTTCGTTGAGATCACGCGCACTGTACTGACCCAAGGTAAGGTCATTAGCGACCTTGTTGGCCACAATGAACGTGCCCTTGCCCGTTTTGGTCACGGTGAGGCCCAGGGTGTTGCAGGATCGCAACGCTTCCCGGATAACGGAGCGGCTGACGCCGTACTGGCCCGCCAGGGTCGCTTCCGAGCTCAGCTTGGTGCCGATATCGAACTGGCCGCCCTCGATCGCACGCCTCAGTGCCGCGAAGACCGCTTCAGCTGCGGAGATGCGGGAAATGGGCATATGCCCACCCTGGGGCTCTTGCTGTCCGGCTGTCCGGCTGTCTGACAGGTTCACGCTTTGAATATGGCACGGGTCACAAGGGGCTGTCAACGCTGAAAGAACCGCTTCACGGTTTGGCGTCTTATAGCCACTCTGGCCCGCCCTCGCTCACCCCGCATGTCCCGGGCCGGGGCTGCTTCAAGGTACCCACAGGAGGGGTGTCTTTCCTAAGAGCTTGACACAATGGACCATGCTCTTCACCAAAAAGTCCCTCACGCAGGACGGTTTCACCGGATTCCGGCCACTCGATGAACTCGACCCCATGCGAATCCCCCAAGGTCCCGGCATCTTCGCCATCCTGTGCTCCGCAGACTTCGACCCCGTATTCCTCAGCAAGAGCACTGCCGGAACGTTCAAGAAGAAGGACCCTTCGCTCAAGCGGGAAGCCTTGGAGGCCGAGTGGATTGCGGATGCTTGCGTACTGTACATAGGCAAAGCGAGCGCCGGCAGCCAAGGTAACCGGGGGCTTCGTAAGCAGATCCAGGAATTCCTGGACTACGGCCGCGGACGGCCCACCGTTGTCTGGGATACCCGGCTCATCTGGCAGCTGCGGGATGCTTTGGACCTCATTGTTGCCTGGAAGGAGTTCCCCGCCTCCGACGTCAATGCCGCCGAAGCGACCTACCACGCCGACTTTGTTGCGGCTTTCGGAAGGCTTCCGTTCGCCAACCTCGTCCAGGCCCGCTCCAAGAAGTAAAGACACCAGCACGACGGCGGCAGGCGAGTTCCGCCGTCGGCCTCCCGCCCGCTTGGCGTTCGGCGCATAATGGCAACCATGACGGCCAGCAACCGCACTGGAAGCACACCGCATGGACCTCGCATCACAATTGAGGTGCCCGTTCTCCGCATCGGCGACGGAGTCTCCGACTATGACGGCCTGGCCCGGTTCGTTGATGCCCTCCGCAATCCTTCGGGGTTGCACCTGACACTGCTTCACGTGGGGATTCTCGACGACCTGGCCCAGGACATCGCGGCGTGGACCAAAGGAGCGGCGAAGCCTGAGCATGTGCTCCCTGAAGTTGCCAGTTGGTTGACGGAACTGCCTGTTTTGGCCGGATTCCTTGGTAAATCGGACCGGCTGATTCCCTTGGGTGGCGGACGGGTGATGGGCTTGGAAGTGGATGTTCCTCAAGAAGTTCACGACTACCAGGCGCTCCTGCTGCAAGGGTTGCACCTTCTGCTGGATGACCTGGGGCTCGACAATATTGACGACTTCATCCTGAGCTCACCTGCCCTCGGTTACAGGTCACCCCGCTGGGTTCCGCATATTGCTGTCGGGAAAGCCCGCACACGGCACGAACCCGAGGTGGAAATCGCGCCCGTTGCCATCGAGTTTGGCGATTCCCGCATCCGGAACCGGGAGGCACTTCCGTTGCCGTGACCGAGGGAAGTTCTACGGCCGGTAAAATACTACGTGTCTCCTGTTTTCTACCTGAGGACTTCCATGCAGCCCCGCACCTTGTTCCGAACCGTTGCTTTTGCCGAGGCCGTGACTTGGACGTTGCTGCTGATCGGGTTGTTCCTTAAGTACGTCACGCGAACCACCGATGTCGGAGTGAGCATCGCTGGAGGAATCCATGGCTTCGTCTTCCTTTGCTACGCCGCAACTGCTGCTTTCACTTGGATCAACCAGAAGTGGTCAACGCGCACCGGCCTCCTTGCCATAGGTTCAGCCGTCATCCCCTATGCCACCATCCCGATGGAGAAGTCGCTCGACCGTCGTGGCCTCCTCGCCGGCGGTTGGCGCTTGGCAGCCGGGGGAGAATCGCCGCGAGGTGGATTCGAGAAAGCCCAGGCTTGGGTCCTGCGGAACCCGATCCTTGCCGTTGTTGTCACGCTGGTGGCCGTGGGTGCAGTGTTCAGCTTCCTGCTCTTCATGGGCCCTCCGGGGACCTGGTTCTCGTAACCTGCGGCTAGACCTCGCGGCTTACTTCCTCTCTGCGCCGGGGCAGCCCTCAGGCGTGAGGATCATAGAAGCAGGTTGGGGCGCTCACGGGAACCCAGTCGTGCCATCCAGGATTGGAGATTGTTCTCAAGGCTCGCTTCCAGATAACGGGCCGCCCTTCTGCCGCGCTGTCAGCGGTGGGTAGGCACTCGAGCGTCAGGCATCTTGTGTCCTCGGAGTCGGGGCCATCATCCCGGCAGTGGAAGTCCGGCATGAGCACGTACAACCCGTCGGCCGAAACGATGGAACCCTGCGTCAACTCCGGAATGGTGGACGTCGGCAAGGCCGACGAGGCATCGGCTGAGGCTGCGACGGACGCAGCCCCTCCACCTTGGCAAGCAGTTAAGAGAAGCGCTGCTGACACAGCCAAGATCGCCGCGCGTAGACCGGCGGGGGCTGATTTGCGGACAAATAGTGCTCGTGTCATTTGGGAGCTCCCTGTGAGTTGGGTGGTGTTTCGAACAGCCTAGGTTGGCTGTTCGAACGGGTCGTAGTGATGCGCCAGCACCAGTGGATATCGTTCTGAGCGACTCTCGGCGACGGGTGAGAGTGCGGCGTGCAAACCTTTGAAATGCCGCGAATTCGGGCACAGCGTCATGACACGTCGTCCCGTTTGGGGACGGTGCCTGGCTGTGACTAGCGCGTTGCTCCGGGGCAGCCCCAGGAGTTGGGGTTTTCCTGGCAGGTGTCGGCGACGAGTGCTCTTTCTGTTTTCCAGACGTGGATGGTTTTGGCCGGTGTGGTGATGTGGAGGGTTCCGTTGATGGGTAGGGGTGGGCCGTTGTTGACGGAGTAGGTGCCGGTGAAGCTGGTGGTGAGAGTGGCCTGGTAGTTGCCGGTTTCGGTGTAGGTGTGGCTGGTGCGGGTCTCGCTGGTGAGCCAGTCGGTTTCGGGGATGGAGTAGCCGGCCACCGCGGTGGGTCCTAGTGTGCTGCCGTCGCCGAAGGTGTAGGTGTAGTTGGCCGGTGTTGCGGTGAGGTGGACTGCTTGGCCGAGGATGGTGACGTCGAAGCCTTGTTCTGCGGTGGTGGTGTAGAAGTTGGTGGGTCCGCCTTTGAGGGTGTGCGGGAACGGTTGGGCTTCGAGGGTTCCTGGGTTGACGGGTAGTTGTTGGAAGTCGGTCAGGATGCGGGCGGCGATGTTGGCCATGCCATCTTCCGGCTCGACGTCATACAGGCACGCAGGTTTACCGTCGACTGGTTGCCAGTCAGTGAACGTCGGATTCGAGATACCTTTTGGAGCCATTAACCAGATGACCGGTGAGCCCTTTTCGCCGTCGGGTGTTGTGGGCGGGCATTCCAGAGTCAGACAGCCCATCTCACGTGCGCCGGGTCCGCCGAGGCGACAGCGAAAGTCGGCCTTGTATTGGTACGGGTCGCTGGTTGTTGGAGAAATTGCTGATCCACCGACGGCCGGAGTTGGCTTCCCCGCGTTCGGACCAAGGTTCCAGACGGCGCCGAAATCTACGGTTTTGTTTTGTTGGTTTGCGCTGCCCCAAGGGTCCGGGGTCTCTGCCGACGCTGGTGACGCACTGGTTGCTGCGATCAGCCCGGCCAGGGCAACGATGGTCGAGAGTAGACGAGGGAAGTCAGCGAATGACACCGGTATCCACAACTTTCCACCCCGTCTGAAAGCTGGCCACGACGACAAAGACGTCGTTTGTCGCTACGTCAGACGGCCTGCCCTCGGTTCCGTCTTCGTTGTAGTAGGCGATTGCGTCTTGAATAACCTGAACCCTGGCTACGTGCGAAGCCTCTTGGGGGTCCCAGTCAACTTCCACGGTGGGTGTGCGCATCTTGCCACCAACCATCCAGCGCCCGTTTTTGTAACTATCGATCGAGGCTTCATTGAGGTGAGTGCATATGAGGCAGGCTGGGTCGCTCAACGCCGACAGTTCGGCTACGTTTCCTGTTTCGTTCACGTAGTTGCCAACCTCGTAGTAGTACCCAATAAACGCCTCCAACCCGGCCTTCGAGTTCTCCTTCGCCAACTCCGGCATCACGGGAACAGGCACATTCTCGGCCTTCCCCTTGGCGTCCGCGGGTTTGTACACGGCGGATGTCGGCGGACTTTCCGGAGTAGCCGAAGCCGCCGGAACCGAAGCGCTGGTGGTGGGCGACGCCGTCGTCGAATCCGGTTCGGGGGGTGGCGCGCTGCGTGTGGTGCCGCCTTGGCAACCCGTGAGGAGCAGGGCCAGTCCAACTGCTATCGCTCCCGTCCGGGCCAGGACTAACGGAAAAGTGGCAGACGAAAGGCGTGGCATGACAGGCTCCCCAGCAGCTGTTTTGGCGGTGTGCCGGTCAGTCTAAGCAGCGGGCTGGGAAAGTTTCATGTCAGAAAGAGCGACCTGTGGATAAGTGCCAGCTGCGGCCCGCGAGAGTCATCTACCCGCGCAGTTTCTCCATATCCCTACGGTCCTTCTTGGTGGGCCGGCCGGCGCCGCGGTCGCGCTGGGGAAGGCCGAGTTTGGGAGCGACTGGGCGCGGGGGAGTGTGGTCGGTGAAGCAGTGTGAGGCGGCTTCGGCTCCGACGCGCTTGGCGATGAGGCGCCGGACTTCGAGGATCCGTTCCCAGCCTGATTCCCGGACCCGGATGGTGTCGCCAATGATCACGCTTTGCGACGCTTTGACAGGGTTCCCATTGATGCGGATGTGTCCGGCACGGCAGGCGGCAGTGGCGGCGGAGCGGGTTTTGTAGGCGCGGATCGCCCACAACCAGGCGTCGACGCGGACGTTCGCTGGGGAGGAAGACGGGATACTCATGATTGGAACGAGTCTAACCGGGGTCCGCCTGCCCCGCGAGAACACACGAAAGCGGCGAGGTCGTAGGGAAAGTTCCGGCGATTACGCAGCGTTCCAGCGTTCTCGGCACGCCGGAGCTCGGCGCGCTCGGAGCGGGCCCACGAGGAAAAACTACCGAACCGTCACCTCAACCCGCTGTGCCATGTTGTTCCCGATGCCCTGGTAATTCCACACTTGGTCGGTGGGCTGCAGCGCGCCGGACGTATCCATAGCCCGGCAGCGCAGCACGTGCTCGCCGGGACTCGCGACCCACACCATGGACCACGATCTCCACGCGAAATCACCCAAAGGCGGGTCCACATGAGCGGGCATCCACTCGCCGTCGATCCCTACCTCCACCCGTTCCACCTCGCCATGCCCGGACCACGCGCGGCCGTGCAGCATGACCGGACCCGAATCCACAATGCGGCGTCGGGTGAAGAAATCAGGAATCCCGGGAGGCACCATCAGCGATCGAACCCGGATGTGTGTGACGGGCAGCCCAGGCCCATCGGGCCCTTGCAAGTAGTGGTAAGCGACCGCCTGCTGGAAACCCATGAACCGCGACGTCACAGCCTCGATCGACGTCAACCACTTCACACTCGCCATGCCATACCACCCGGGCACCAGCAGCCTGAGCGGGAAACCGTGCTGGATTGGCAGGGGACTTCCGTTCATGGCGTAGACAAGCATGACCTCGGGATGCATTGCCTCTGCGATCGAAAGACTGCGTGCGTACGGCTCTTCGACGCCGCCCTGGACACCGACGTCGGCGCCGGTAAAGACCAGCTCGACGGCGTCACTCGCCAAACCTGCCTCCTCCAGCAGGGGTGCCAAGGGAGTTCCGGTCCACTCCGCGGTGCCCACAGCGCCGAGGACCCACGGCTGACTCAACGGCCGCGGTTCCAAGAGGGACCGGCCGTTCCCTGCACATTCCATGGTCACTGGCATGGTGACGGCGGGCCTGGCCTTGATGTCCTCAAGGCTCAGTTCGAGGTTGTGATCCACAGCCCCGCCCAGCCTTAACCGCCACGAGTCAGCGGGAACGTGCGGGATATCGAAATGGATCAGCAGGTAGTGCAACCCGGCCGGCGTGATGTCGTCGTGCAGGGCCTCCAACGGCATGGAATGGTTCCGGCCGGAGAGTTGCAGTTCTTCGTGGGTCAGCGGACCTTCGGTCGGCTGCCCTGGAGTGGCGGCTTTCGCTGCACTTTGCTTGAGATGGTGCTTGGACATGGGACGGCGGCGTTCTACTGGAAGCTAGACGCTGCGGAGTGCCGCAGCACTTAGGACAAGGATCACGCCGCGGCCGAACCCCGTCAAGAGTCTGTTGCGAGGCCCGCTCTGCGCACAAAAGGAAGCCCAAAGCATGCAGAGCGGGCCTCACAACTGAAAGAGGCTACCGGCGTCGTAGTTCCGGGTACTCAAGGTGCGGGGCAACTGTGCCGGCGTCGCGTTCAAGGAAGTTCACGGCCGGTGCGACGATGTCGTCGATTTCATCCAGAACGGCCTCGCTCAGGACCACGTCTGCGGCCTTCAAATAGTCCGTCAGATGTTCTTCGGTGCGCGGCCCAATGACGACGCTGGTGACGGCCGGGTGATTCAGGGCGAAAGCCACAGCGAGCTGGATCAAGGTCAGCCCATGCCGGGACGCCAGCTGCGCGAGGGCGTCGGCCGCGTGCAGCTTGCCCTGGTTGAACGGCGCATTCACGTCGAACCGGCCGGGAAGAGCGGAGAACCGCGAACTTTCAGGCTGGCCCGCACCCACGCGGTAGCCGCCAGCCAGCCAGCCGCCGTCGAGCGGTCCATAACTCAGAACCCCGACGCCGTACTGCTGGGTGATGGGGAAAACGTCACGTTCGTTGGCACGCACCAGAAGCGAATAGGGCACCTGGTCAACCACGGGCGGCGTGAGGTGGTTGGTGTTGGCGATCCACTGGGCCTCAACAAGTTGGGCGGGGCTGAATACGGACGTGCCGTAGTACAGGATCTTTCCCTGCCGGATGAGGTCGTTCAGCGCAGTGATGGTTTCCAAGAGATCGGTGTTGTAGTCCGGACGGTGCGCTTGGTAGAGGTCGATCCTGTCGGTGTTCAGCCGCCGCAAGCTGTCCTCAACAGCCCGGACGATCCAACGGCGCGAGTTGCCTGCATGCGCCGGGTTGGAACCCATCTGACCGTGGAACTTGGTGGCGAGGAAAACGTCGTCGCGCCGACTGTGAATGGCTTGGCCAACCACTGTTTCGGCCTCGCCCTGGGAATAGATGTCCGCGGTGTCGACGCTGGTGATGCCGGCGTCCAGCGCCGCTTTGATAATGCGGATGCTCTCGGCGGGACCCGTGGGTGCGGCGCCGGTGCCGAAGTTGAGGGTGCCCAGCGTGAGCGGGCTGATCAGGGCGCCAGTGCGTCCAAGCGTTCGTAGCTCGTTGAGGCTCATGTCGGCTTCCTGTGGTGGGACGGTGCTGATGGGCGGTGCTGGTGTCCAGGCGTGAGTCGGTGGCCACGGACGGGATGTTCAATCGAGGCTACACACGGCCGTCTGCGGCATAAATGCAAGCGGTAGAACTTCTTCGTTTTTCGTCTTGCGAAGTAACGGAAGAGGCCTTACTTCGCGACATTTCTTGACACGCGGCAACACAAATGTCTTTCGAATCAACAAATATTGCCCTTCCCGGAAGCAGGTGAATTATGGGAAAGGAACTCAAGCAACGCACGAATAGGGGACAGCGGAATGACACAGACCACAGTGGAAGAAACGGCGGCCATCAAGGCTGCATTTGCGCAGTTCCCGTCCGGAGTTGCTGCCTTCAGCGCGATGGTGGACTTCACGCCGGAAGCTTTGGTGGCCTCGTCCTTCACCGTGGGTGTTTCGTTGGAACCGCCGCTGGTGATGTTTGCCGTGCAGAACTCCTCCACAACCTGGCCGAAGCTCCGCCAGGCCCAACGATTGGGTGTCTCGGTCCTTGCCGAGGGGCAGGAAGGCGCCGCACTCCAGCTGGCGTCGAAGACCCGCGACCGTTTTGCCGGGCTGGACACCAGCGTCAGCGACTCAGGAGCAGTGCTGATCGACGGCGCCGTGCTGGGCTTCGAATGCGAAGTTGTCTCGGAGACGCCCGCAGGGGACCACGCGATCGTGGTTCTGGAGGTCAAGGCGACCACCATCAACCTGGAGTCCAAGCCGCTGATTTACCACGGCGCGTCTTTCCGGCAGTTGGCCGCGTAGCCGTAACTAGGAGTTGCGGCTGGCGCTGCTGAGCGAACCTTTTCGGATCGGGCTCGGAGACTTCCCATTCTTGGAAGTGTTCGGGCCCGATTTCTTTGCGCCGTTGCCGGTGCCACCTCCGGTGGAGCCGCCACCGTCGTTACTGGAGCCGTTTTTGTCGCTGCCACCGCCAGCCGGTTTTGCCGAAGAATCCGGCGTGTTGGGGTCTGGCGTTTTCCCATTGGACGGCGACGGCGTGGGCTCGCCGACGTCGCGGACAGTCACCTTGATGGCGGGCGGCTGCTCAGCCTGCGCGCGGGCGGCTGCACGGCGGTCGGCCTCGGCCACGGCATCAGCCCAGTCTTTCGCCAAAACCGGCGGTTCCTTGGTGGCTGCCACGAGAATCGGATGGTGGGCGGCCTGGTTTTCGACCACCGACTTGACCTCCGCCGGCTTGGGAAGGTTGCGGGGGTCTACCTTGGCCTTCCACGCGCCGTCCTTGACAGCGGTTGACGCACCCGAGAGCCGCCGTCGAACATCTCCCAGGAGGTCGCGCTTGGGGGCGGCGGGCTGGGCAGGAGCGGAAGGTGCGGAAGGTGCGGAAGGTGCGGAAGCCTCGGCGGGCTTCGCCGCTGGCGGAGCTGCCGGCGCAGAGGCAGCAGGCTTTGCCGTAGCGACCGCCGTGGGAGCCTGCGCCGCGGTGGATCCAGTTTCAAGATAGGCGAGGTCATCCAGAGGCGATGCAACAGCTGCTGGAGACTCGACGCCGGTCACAGGATCAGGGACGCGCGCCGGGCGTGGGGGCAACTGGACGATGGGAGTGGTTTCCTTCTTGGGGAAGATCCCCACCATGGCCAGGAGCACAATCGACAGCAGTCGCCCAACTCCGGCTATTACCAGAGTGATGATGATGATCAACCCGAGACCCAGGAACATGAGGACAGCGAGTCCCAATGTTCCCAAATACGTCAGGTTGATGGCGAGTGTTGTCGGATCCTCCACGTAGCCTCCCCTGGCTGTCGTTTTGTGATGCGCGCATTGCCCACCCAGCTTGCGTATCCAGCCTAAGGTCCAGCACCGACGGAATCACGCGCCGCCCCCTACTCTGGCGGGGTTGTTTCAAAGCTGTTATATGGCGTGGGAAAATATGTTGCCCAGCTCTCATTTACAGCCCCAGATTGGGACCTCGTGACCCCTGACCTTGCCAGACTCCACAACAGCGCCTGCCCCTGCCTCTCCGGGGATCAATACGTCGATTGCTGCGCCCGGTTCCACCGCCGTGACGCCGACGCGCCCACCGCAGAACAACTCATGCGTTCGCGCTATTCGGCCTTCGTTGTCCTGGACCCCGATTACATCCTGAGTACCTGGCACGCCTCTACCCGGCCGGAATCCATCGACCTCGATGCGGACATGCTGTGGCGCAGGCTGGACATCGTCTCGACGTCGGAGGGCGGCCCCTTGGACACCACGGGCACCGTAGAGTTCGCTGCGCACTACAGGCTCGACGGCGAACGCGGCGTCCAGCGCGAAGTCAGCCGCTTTGTCCGGGAAGGCAAACGATGGTTCTACGTGGACGGGGACGTCCGCTAGCGCGTCACCGATAGTTGCGGTGCAGGTTCTCCTTGGTTGAAGCCCCGGGCGACGCATCGCCGATCCACGGTCCGGTACCTTCGGACTGGTCCATGACTCCGGCCTCCAGCCAGGCGTAGTCACCGGCGAGGACTTTGCGCGAGAGACCGTGATCTCCGTCGTCAGTATTCCTCCACAGTTGGTCGAAGTATTCGTCCACCCGCACACGGGCCTGCTCACAGAAGGCCTCGGCCAGTTCGAATGCGGTGGCGCCTTGTTCCGGGTGCTTGCGGAGCAGCATTTCAGCCCGCGAGCAGCACGCGGCCATAGCGAACAACTCGGCGCCGATGTCCACGATCCTGCCCAGGAACGCCTGCTTGTGTTCGAGCTTCGCCTGCCACCTGCCCATGCCATAGAAGGTTTGCCGTGCAAGCCGCCGCGAGGACCTCTCAACGAATCGCAGCTGTTTGGCCAAGCGCCCGAATTCCGCATAGGACCGGGGATCCATGCCGGCGCCCGCCACAAGTTTCGGCAGCCATTTCGCGTAGAAGCCAGAGGCCCCGACGGCGGCCCTCGCCTTGTCCTGCAGGCTCGCATCCGCTGAGGCGAGGTCGCCGGCGGCGGCAAGGTGTGCGTCCACGGCTTCGCGGGCGATCAGGAGTTTCATGATCTCGCTGGAACCCTCGAAAATCCGGTTGATGCGGAGGTCCCGGAGCTGTTGCTCAGCGGCAACAGCACGCTCGCCCCGGGCCTCAAGGGAGTCCGCGGTTTCGAAGCCCCGGCCGCCACGGATCTGGACAAGTTCATCGGCGATCCGGCAGCTCAATTCCGTCGACCACAGCTTGGCCAGCGCAGCCTCGATGCGCACATCCTTCTGGCCGGCGTCGGCCATCTCGGCGGACAATTCGAACACCGCTTCCAGTGCAAAAGTGGTGGCGGCGATGAACGCGATCTTTTTGCCCACTGCCTCGTGTTGGCCAACTGGACGCCCCCACTGGGTCCGGGCGTTGGACCATTCGCGGGAAATCTTCAGGCTCCACTTTCCGGCAGCAACACACAGGCCAGGGATGGAGAGCCGTCCCGTATTGAGAGTGGTGAGAGCAATTTTGAGTCCTTGGCCTTCGCGGCCGAGCCGGTTGGCCGCGGGGACCCGGACCTGGTGGAAACGGGTCACGCCGTTTTCGATTCCACGCAGGCCCATGAAAGCGTTGCGGTTCTCCACCGTGATGCCGGGGGAGTCCATTTCCACAACGAACGCAGAGATCCCGCCCTTGTGCTCGGTCCCGTCAGTATCGGTATGTGCCGGGACACGGGCCATGACCACCACCAGTTCGGCGATCACACCGTTGGTGGTCCACAGTTTCACGCCGTCCAAAAGGTAAGAACCGCCGTCGTCGGACAACACGGCAGTGGCGCCCATGCGCGCGGGGTCACTGCCGACGTCGGGCTCTGTGAGGAGGAAAGCGGTAATGGCACCGGCGGCGCAGCGCGGCAGGTATTCCTGTTTCTGTTCCGGTGTGCCGAATTCCTTCACAGGCTCAGGGACGCCGATGGACTGGTGTGCAGAAATGAGGGCGCCGAGGCTTGGATGTACCGATCCCAGCAGGGCGAGGGCGCGGCCGTAATAGACAAGGGACAAACCCAAGCCACCGTATTCGCGCGGAATTTTCATACCGAAAGCGCCCAGATCGGCGAGCCCCCGGAGGTACTCGTCGGGAATTTTGGCGTCGCGTTCAATCACGCGTCCGGACATGGTCTTGGCGAACGTGAGGAGCCGGCCCATGAATTCCTCGCCCCGCTCCACATCGTCTGCCCGTGCTTGAGGCCACGGGTGGATCAAGCTGAGGTCGAAGCTGCCCAGGTAAAGCCCCTTGGCGAAGCTGGGCCGGTTCCATTCGGTTTCCCGCGCGGCCTCGGCGACGGCGCGGGCTTCTTCTGCGGTGGCGTTGACGCTTGCGGCGGCGAGACTGTTGTCAGTGGCGGACGTCATGGAATAACTCCTCTAGCCGGTTGTACCGGATGGAGCCAGGGTCCGCCGTGGGTGGGAACCCTTCAGCTGTCCCTCAATGCTACCCGCGGGTAGCTACCCGTGCCAGAGGAAATCTGGGGCTGGAATTCGGCCGGAATTTCCACTTGTCCTGCGTGGTGGACCAGACGGTCCCACGCAAAATTAATGCCATGGACAAGGCCGCCCAGAATGCCTTTGACGGCATACCAGACCATACCCATGGTGCCAACGAGAATGATGGTGGCCATTGCTGCTGCTGCGATGAATGCCACCAACAGTGCAGCAAAGACCAGCGTTCCAATAACTACGTAGGTGCCTGTTTCCAGCGCAGTGAAATCGAAATCCATGGTTCCCCCCGGAGCGACGGTGCGTGGGTCGGCGCGGCGTGGCTGCGTCGATGTTCTGACACTAGGGGTGGGCGGGCTTTCCGGCCAGAGGCGAAACGCCTCCCGAAGCCGTTGATACGGGATCGAAACCATACCGCACGGTAGGTTACGAAATGGTTGCGGTGGGGAGGCTCTGACGCTCTGCGTTAACCTTGTACGGGGCAGTTTCCGCTGCCAGCCAGGTTTCGCAGCAGCTGAAGGAGAGTAGTTGTCCCGTTCAGCCATGTCCTCCGCCGACGCCATCAGCGCGAGGCTACGTGACCTCGAACAGCTGACCAAAGGCCCTGCGTGGGCTTTGACCCGATCGGCGCCGTGGGTGATCGCCGTGCTGCAGGCATCCTTTACCCGCACCCGGCCGCAGCTTCCGCTCGAAGAGTTCCATGCCGACGTCGACGCTTTCCTTGAGCAGCTTCGGCGCCAGGACCCGGCCTTGGGCGGTCAGCAGAACGGCAAGCTGTTCGGCGACGAATGGACGCGCAAGCAGTTCCTGACCCGACGCAACCAGTCCGGCCAGATCGTCTACGAAGTCACAGAACCCGCCGCCCGCGTGCTGGCGTTCCTGGACAGCCTTTCCAGCGAGCGTTCCACGCTGAATGGATCGCGGCTCGGCACGCTTCTGGGAGATGTGGAGAAGCTGGCCAACGAAACCAATCCGGACCAGAGCGCGCGGCTGGAAGCCCTGGAGGAGGAAATCCAGGAGCGGCAGCAGTTGGTGGAGGACATCAGCTCGGGCGAATTCGATGGCCTTCTGGACGACGAAGATGCTGTGGAAGCTGCCGGCAACATTCTGGACCTCGCCGCCAGCCTGCCCGCGGATTACAAGAAAATGCGTGACCGCATCGAGGAATTGGTCGGCGAGCTCCGCAACCAGATCATCGAGGAGTCCCTGAGCAAGGGTGCCACCATGGCCCAGGTTCTGGAGGCAGACAAGCGGCTGCGCCAAAGCCCCGAGGGCCGCACCTTCCGGTCGTTCACGGCCTTCCTGGAAGACCCGCAGCAACAATTGCGCTTCCGCTCGGCGATCGGCGAAGTGCTGAGCAGGCAATTCGCCGACGACCTCTCCCACGAAGACCGCGAGACGCTCAAGAACCTGGTGGCTGAACTGCGAACGCAGCACAGCCAGATCCAACGTATCTACGGCAAGCTTTCCGAGAGCCTGAATACGTACATCCAGAGCGACGACGTCCGGCAATCCGTCAGCCTCCGCAAGGTGCTGGCCGAAGCCGAGCAAGCCATCCGCTCCATGCCGTACGAGCGGGACCGGCCCGGCTTGATCCCAGGGCCAGTCCTGTTCAACGCCGGGTTCGAGTCGCTGGCAATGGTCAAACTGTTCGACCCCGACGAATTCGCCACACCCCCGCGCCTGGCCGACCCCATCGCGTTCAGCGACTCCGACCGGGTGCGGTCTGCGCGCACCGGCAAGGCCAAGCCTGCCGTTATCCGTGCAGCCATGGCCGGCGCGGCCACCCTGGGCGACGCCTGGGAAAACCTGCCCGCCGAGGAACGGCACATCAACACAGTACGCACCCTGCTGTCCATGGCATTACAGGGCGGCGCTGCCTTCGACCGGGCCGCCTGGGAACACATCGACTTCGAACAAATCGACGGCAGCATCCGCACGGCATACCTGCCCGTCGTCACGCTGAATGAGGATTCTGATGACTGAGGAAATCACAACAGAGGAAATCACGACGGCGGATGGCGCCGAAGCGGACGAGGTCACCGAGGAGGTGGCTGAAGTTGGTGTTGAGACGGCTGAGCCCTTGACCGGTCCGGCAGAGTCCGCTGAACCGGCGGCCGAGATAAGCCATGCGGATCCGTTCCGGGTAACACCGCGGGACTCCTTCGTTGACGGTGCAGCGCTGTTCCCCGGCGACACCGGCGTGCTCCCCATGAAGGTGCGGCATGCACTGGTGAAGCTTCTCAAGGGCCCGTACATCGACGGCGGTCGCGACGAGAAATTGTGGACCACCCTCTTGGACAACCAGCTGATCCTCCGCAGTCGCCTGTCCGAACTGTTCCTCACCCTCCAGCTTGATCACGACCGCAAAATTGCGGTCCTCCGTCCCGTCGATCCCGACATCATCGGTGCAAGCTCCCGGTCGAGCATCCTCCGGCAGCAGCGTGCCCTGAGCCGCGTGGAGACCATCGTCCTGCTCCGGCTTCGCCTGCTGCTGGATCGCCACGTCACTGCCCAGACGGACCCGACGATTACACGTGAAGAAATCTCGGACCTGGTGGCCAACTACACCCCGGCCGGCCAGCAAGACGCCCTCCGAGACTCCGACGTGGTCACCCGCACCATCACCAAACTCCTGGCCCGACAACTCCTCCTTCCCACGCCGTTGGACGACAGCTACACCATCAGCAACGCCCTGCCGCTGGCCCTCCCCTTCGAGAACATCGGCGACATCCCAGCCCAAATCGAGGCCCTGATAGCAGTAGCCGCCGACGAGTCCGGAACAGAACCCCTCCTGGACCTGGACTCCGACTCCGACTCCAGCGACGACGACTCTGGGAACGACGCCGAGGCAGGGGACCGCACAAGCGGCGACGCCGGAGACATGCGGCAGCATGCGTCTAAGGGAGGAACGACCGAGCATGCCGAGCATGTGTCTGGTACCGCCGCGGACGCAACAACTGAAGGACAAGCCAAGTGACCATCGCAAGCATGCTCCCGCTCGGTGAGCTCACAAACCCGGGCCAAATGCGTTTGGCACTTGTGCAGGTGGTCAACTGGGGCACATTCCATGGGGCCCACACCATGCACGTGGACCGCAAGGGCACCCTCTTGACGGGTAACTCGGGCGTAGGTAAGTCGACGCTCTTTGATGCGATGCTTCGCGTGTTTGATGCCCGTCCGCGCTCGAATGAGGCTGCTGCCCAGCGGTCCGGCGGTGCTGTGGAGGACAAGAGGACCACGTTCACCTACATGCGCGGCAAGGTGGGTGATAAAGCGGTGGGCGACAGCTCGGCCAGTGCCTTCCAACGCCCGGGTGCCACGTGGTCCGCCGTCGCACTGACGTTTGATAACGCGGCCGGCACAAAGGTGACGGTGTCGGCGCTGTTCGATCTTCCCAAGAACGGCACGGAGTCGAGCGTCGGGCGCTTCTATGTGATCGACAGCAAGCCGTTGGACCTTGAAGCCATTGAAGGGATCGCGCAGAAGCGGTTCACAAAAGGCGCGCTGGAATCGATCTTTCCGGATGGCCAGGTTTTCGACGTCCACAAGGCGTTCGCCGAGCGTTTCCGGAGGCTCCTGGGTATCAACTCGGACCAAGCGCTGCCACTGCTTCGCGTGATCCAGGCCGGTAAGGGTTTGGGTGGCAGCGTGAATACGTTCTTCCGCGATCAGGTGCTTGATGCTCCGGCCACGTTGGCTGCCGCTGATGATGTGGTGGAGGAATTCAGCAACCTGATGTCCATCCGGCAGCGGTTGGAGGATGTGCGGCAGCAGCGCGACCAGTTGGCACCCGTTCCGGGGCTGAACAAGGAGTATGCACAAGCCCTGCTGGACGCGAATCGCCTCCGGGAGTTGGCCGGCGAGGAGTTCGAGGCCTACAAGCAGCAGCTCGCGGTTACTGTTCATGCCAAGACGCTGGCGCGTTTCAAGGAGCTGGCCCAGTCCAAAGCGCAGGAACTCGCCGCCGAACGCACGGTGCGTGACGCCCTGGCCAAGGACCTCCGTGATCTTGAACTGGATTACAACAACCGTGGCGGCAACGCGATTTCGGCCATTGAGCAGTCGTTGGAGAACGCCAGGGTTGGGCTGAAGCTCCGTCAGCAGGTGGAGGATTCGGCCCGGAAGGCGCTGGCCGATGCCGGGTTGAACCTGGAGTGGTCCGCCGAAGGGTGGGACCAGGCACACGAGCAGGCAGCCGCCCGATCAGCAGAGCTGAAGGACGATTCGGAGGCCCTGAAGGAGCTTCGTTTTGAGGCGTTCGACGGGCACGCCACCAAAAAGCGTGAACTCGCAGCGGCCCAGCAGGAACTCCTGTCGTTGCGGTCGCGCAAGTCCCTGTTGCCGCCGTCGAGTATTGAAAACCGCGCTGCCATCGCGGCAGCAACCGGCGTCCCGGAAGAGCGGATGCCGTTTGGCGGCGAGTTGATCGACCTTGCGGAGGGCCAGGACCAATGGCGTCCGGCCGCCGAGCGAGCGCTGCGCAACCTCGCCACCACGCTGCTGGTTCCGGGTGAGCATTTCGCCGCAGTCACTCGGTACCTGAACGACAACGCCGTCCGTGGCGCCCTCCGCGCCGTTGATGTGTCCAAGCCGCTGGCCGGCGGCGCGTTGGCTGTGGAGGACGTGTCCGACGGCGACCTCTTGACGAGGTTGAGCATCCTCACCTCGGGGGCCAACGCCGACGCCGGGGAATGGATCCGCGAGCGGATCGCCCTGGATTTCGCGTACCCGTGCGTGGAGGATCCCGACCAGCTTGCGTCGATGGACAAGGGCCTGAGCCTTGGTGGCGTAGTTAAGCGCAACCGTCACACCGTTGAGAAAGACGACCGTTTCACGAGCCGGCAGGATTACGTCCTGGGCTTCGACAACGCTTCCAAATTGGAGCTTGTGGCAGCCCGCGTGGGCGAATTGGAGAACGAACTCGCGAAAGCTGCGGAACTTGCGCAGAGCCGTGAGGATTCGCACCAGGGTATGGCCCGGCAGCTCGAGGCGCTCCGCCGTGTTGCTGAGGACGAGCGGACGTGGGAGCAAGTTTCCGCAGCGGTCGCAGCGGACGAACTTGCCAGGATTGAACAGCGCCTGACGGATGCTTTGGCCGCGCAGGCGGACCTTGAGCCTTTGCGTGCCAACATCGAAGCCGTGCGGGAGAAGCACCAGTCCTCCACAGGTACGGCCGCCGTCCTGCAGAGCGAATACAAAGCACTCGACCACAAGATGACCACGGCTGACGGCCTGCTCGACGCGGCGAGGCTGAAGCTCGAGCAAGCACCGCCGTCGGCCTCTACCGTCACCGCGCTGGAACCGTACTTTGAGGGTGTCGGTGAGGTCTCTGAACTGTACGAGCTCGACAACCTGGCCAACAGTGTCCGCAACAAGCTGCTCGACGAACTGCATTCCGCGGAATCGCGCGGACAGGCGACGGCCGAGCGGTTGACCCGCTTGTTTGAAGCCTTCGTGCGGGACTGGGGAAGTGCCATCAGCGCCGACCACGGTACGTCGATCGGTGCTGCCGGAGACTTCGAATCCCGGTATCACGCGATTGTGAGCGATGGCTTGCCCGCGCAGGAGGCCGAGTTCCGGCTGTTCTTCAACCAGCGCACCCACGAGTCGTTCAGCACGCTCCTGCACTTGTTGGACGAGGAACGCCGCAGCATCACCAGTCGTATCCTGCCCCTCAACGGCATTCTGTCGCAGGTCAATTTCCACGAGGGCAGCTTCCTGGAACTAGACATCAAACAGACGCTCCCGGCCACCGCCAAACAGTTCAAGGATGCGATTCAAAACGCCTTGAAGGCGAAGCACACTCGCCCCTCGCGTGGCGCTGCTTCAGCCACAGAAATGGACGACGACGCCGAACTCACCGCGCGTTACAAGTCGTTGGAAACGCTGGTGAAGCGGCTTGGATCGCAGACGCCTGAGGATCGCCGTTGGCGTGCCGAAGTGCTGGACGTCCGAGGGCACCTGTTCATCCAGTGCAAGGAGCACCGTGAAGTTGCTTCGAAATCGGGCAAAGCCGGCACCGGCAAGGCAGCCAAGCGGAAGACCGAAGTCTTCATGCATGCCGATACCGGCTCCATGTCCGGCGGTGAGCGCCAGCGTTTCACGGCGTTCATCATGGCCGCGGCCTTGAGTTACCAGTTGGGCATCGCCGAGCAGGGCTTCACGACGTACGGCACGGTGATGATGGACGAAGCCTTCGTATTGGCGTCCGAGGAATTCGCGGGTGCAGGCATCAAGGCGCTTCACGAATTCGGGTTCCAGTTGTTGCTTGCTGCCCCCGAAAAC
Source organism: Paenarthrobacter sp. CCNWLY172 (assembly GCF_037402035.1). NCBI lineage: Bacteria > Bacillati > Actinomycetota > Actinomycetes > Micrococcales > Micrococcaceae > Paenarthrobacter > Paenarthrobacter sp. CCNWLY172. Next base: position 11,591 of record NZ_JBBEGB010000016.1, on the reverse strand, counting down.
GTGATTGACCTGTCCCGACACCTTGGATCCGTCACAGAAATCCTCCGCGACAAGCGCACCAACCGTTCCGGCGTGCTGACGGCTCCGGTGATCGCCGGACCGGCCGAGCCTGGTGCATGGCGGTCCGAAGCCAACCCTGTGGACATCGTCCTGCGCTAAGCGCGCTCTACGACGACGCCAGCCCAACTGACTGGCAGTAGTGGTTGGTATGAGCTCACATAGCAACCACTACTGCCAGCTGGATCGAGTTACTCAGCCCGGACGCGGTCCAGGAACTGTTCGGTCCTGGACTCCAGCCCGGCGATCTGCCGAACAACGACGGCGGCCGGGTCCGGGTTGATCTCGTTGACGGGCGGTTCTTTGCGTACGTTGGTGCTGCAGCCGAACTCGGCGCAGATCAATGTCCCCACGGTGTTGCCGTCCCTGCCGGATTGTCCGGCCTTCTTGGCAACCCACAGGTAGACGTCGTCTTTGGAGAAAACGTCACGGCATAGTTCGCAGAGGACAACGCGCCTCTTGCCGGAACCACCTTCAGGAGCCCGGAGCAGGATCCCCGTGAGCTTGCCCCGATGTGGAACCACGAGGTAGCCGCGTTGGGGCATCTTTTCGTCCCGCCACCCCAGGAACTCCAGGTTGTCCCAGTCGAGGATTTCGAAGTCGCGGGGGAGATTGACCTTGGCAGCCTCTGAGCGACTGGCGTTGATGAACGACGAACGGATTTGTTGGGCAGTGATTTTCTGCATGGCAAAGCTTCTTTCGGAAATGGTCGACGTCCGCGCGTTTCTGGAGGGCGCGCGGGAATGGGCAGAAGACGTCGGTCACCGGAGAAAGAGGGCACTGCAAAGAGACCCCAAAATGAGGGCTGGGTTAGTGCCTAGAACGATGCCGACGTGTGGGGGAGTGCCAAGCAGGCCAATGCGGCCACCTCGCCAACCATGGCTGCAGCAACTGAAACAGTGCGCACGCTCATCCCCTCGTTCATATCCGTAAGAAGCGGTAGTCCGCTGTCGCCCATACTTTCAAAACTTCCGGGCGGATGTCCACTGCGAGAGCGTTCGGTTGAAGGGCGCGGGATGTGAGAGAGGGTTCGGTTGAAGGGCGCGGGATGTGAGAGAGGGTGTGATCTGCGTCCCAATTCAGAAGGATACCGGATTAGGTGACGCAAACGTTTCTTAATTATCGGCAGGCTAGGCTAGCCTTACTTAGGTTCGCATCACTTACTTAAGGAGTCCCGTGGCTTCCCTTCTCCCACGCCGCGCCCTGCTGAAAACAGCAGGAACCGCGACGGCCGCTTTGGCCGCCGTCGCTCTTACCCTCACCGGCTGCTCCACTGGTCCGGCAACGTCCGCTCCGGCTTCTGAGCAGGCAGCGTCTTCGGCGTTCCCCGTGACCATCAAGAACGTCTTTGGTGAGACCACCATCAAAGAGCAGCCCAAGCGTGTAGTCACTGTCTCGTGGGTCAATGACGATATCGCGATCGCCCTGGGTGTTGTTCCCGTAGGTGTCCCGAAGAACGAATGGGGCAACAACGAGCAAGGCTCCACCCCGTGGAAGGACGCAGCGCTGGAGAAGCTCGGCGCCGGCTTTGGCACCGACAAGGCTCCGGTCCAGTTCTCCGAAGCTGACGGCATCAACTTCACCGAGATCGCCAAGCTCAATCCGGACGTTATCCTGGCTGCATACTCGGGCCTTGAAGAAGCTGACTACAAGAAGCTCAGCGAAATCGCCCCCGTCGTGGCACAGCCGGAGCTCGCCTACGGCACCCCCTGGCAGGAAAGCACCACCTTGATCGGCAAGGCACTGGGCAAGGAAGCCGAAGCCAAGAAGCTGATCGAAGACACTGAGACCACCGTCAAGGACAAGGTCTCCAAGTTCCCGCAGATCAAGGACAAGACCTTCATCTACGGCAACCTCGAGCCCGCCAAGGGCGACGGCGCCAACGTTTACACGGCTATCGACAACCGCCCCCGCTTCCTCTCCGAAATCGGCATGAAGCTGGCTCCCGTGGTTGAGCAGAACACCAAGTCGACTACTGAGTTCTTCATCCCGTGGTCCGCTGAGAAGGCCAACGAGCTCGAGTCCGACATCTTCGTCACCTGGGTTCCGGACGCCACCACGGCAGATGCCATCAAGGCTGATCCGCTGCTCGGACAGATCCCGGCCATCAAGAAGGGCGCCCTGGTTGCCGATTCGGACAACACCCTGACGCTCTCCATCTCCGCCTCATCGCCGCTGAGCTTGCCGTGGGCACTGGATACGTTCCTGCCGCAGCTGGGTAAAGCAGCAGACGCAGCGGGCAAGTAACTGCAATGAAACTGAGTACGACGACGGCAGTCCAGGGGCGGGGCAACGGCACTTCGGTGCCGGGCCCGGGAGGCATCGCCCCTGAAACTGCTGGAACCGGAGGGGGAACCGGTTCCCGCAGCACCGCAGGCAAGCGCACCGCTTGGCTGTTGGCGGCCGTCGTCGTACTCGCCGCTGTCTGCGCCGCATCCTTGGCGATCGGCGCCCGCGGGCTTCCGCTCACCACTGTTTGGGAAGCACTCACCGACTTCAATCCGGCAGACGGCAACCACGCCGTGGTCATTGCCCGGATTCCCCGCACCGTCCTGGGCCTGCTTGCCGGAGCGGCACTTGGCCTTGCCGGCGCAGCCATGCAGGGCGTGGCCCGCAACCCGCTTGCCGATCCCGGGATCCTGGGACTTAATGCCGGCGCTGCCTTGGCCGTGGTCGTGGGGATCTACGTTTTCGGTATCGGCTCGCTGTCCGGCTACATCTGGTTCGCCTTCATCGGCGCCGCGGTGGCCGCCGTCGTGGTTTACGCCGTTGCTTCCCTGGGACGTGATGGTGCGACGCCGGTCAAACTCGCCCTCGCGGGTGCGGCCCTGAGCGCAGGCCTGTTCTCCCTGATGAACGTCATCCTGGTTTCGAGCCAGGACACGTTCGATCGTTTCCGCTTCTGGCAGGTGGGTACCATCGGCGGACGTGACTGGTCCGTCCTCCTTCCCGCGCTGCCGTTCCTCGCCACCGGGGCCCTGATCATCCTGGCCGGCGGTCGCATTTTGAACAGCCTGGCACTGGGCGACGACATTGCCCGTGGCCTCGGCCAGAACGTTGCTTTGGCCCGTGGCATCACCGGGCTGGGCATCGTCCTGCTTTGTGGATCCGCCACTGCCGTGGCCGGACCGATCGCCTTCCTGGGCCTCGTCATTCCGCACGCCGTCCGCTCGCTGACCGGGCCGGACTACCGGTGGATCCTGCCGTTCTCCGCCGTTGTGGCCCCCATCCTGCTGATCAGCGCCGACATCATTGGCCGCGTGATCCTTCTCCCCGGCGAAGTCCCCGCAGGAATCATGACGGCCATCATCGGGGCCCCTGTGTTCGTGTGGCTCATCCGCCGCGGCAAGGGGGCCGGGCTGTGACAACTGTTCATAAATTACCCACCGACCTGGCACCTAATGCCAATAATGACGGCAAACATAACCATCAATTGTCACTTCGGCGGGTGCTGGGCCCCACCTTTGTGCTCGGGCTCGCTGTAGTGGTCATGTTCGCGGTCTACGTGCTGCTGGGCAGCTACACCGTGACCATTCCGGACTTCTTTAAAATCGTCATCAACCACCTGACCGGTGGGGAGAAGATCCCCGGTGCAAGCTTCATCGTCATGGAGCACAAACTGCCCCGCGCGGTAGTGGGAACCATGATCGGCATTGCCTTCGGCTTGGCAGGTGCGCTCTTCCAGACCATGCTGCGGAACCCGCTGGCCAGCCCGGACATCATCGGCATCAGCTACGGTGCCAGCGCGGCAGCCGTGACGGCCATCGTCATCTTCGGCGCTTCCGGGGCCGTCGTTTCGGGGGCTGCGCTCGGCGGTGCGCTGGGGGTCGCAGCCATCATCTACGCAATCTCGCGCGGTGGTTCGGGCGCCGGTGGAGGCAGCCGCGGCAATGCCGCCGGCAACCGTCTCATCCTGGCAGGCGTCGGCATCGCCGCAGCCCTGCACGCAGTGGTCAACTTCCTCATGACCCGCGCTGACATCCGTACCGCAGCCGATGCCCTCATCTGGCTCAACGGATCTTTGAACTCCGCAACCTGGGACAGGGCAGGTGTCCTGGCGGTCTCCTTGCTGGTCCTGATTCCCGCCGTCATTGCCCTGGCAGGCCCATTGCGCATCCTCGAGCTTGGCGACGACGCCGCTGCGGGCCTTGGGATCAAGGTCAATGCCGCCCGGCTGGGACTGGTGTTGACCGCCGTCGGACTTGCCGCCGTCGCAACCGCCGCCGCCGGTCCCGTTGCATTCGTCGCGTTCCTTGCAGGTCCGATCGCCCGCCGGCTCGTCCGCAAACCGAGCCTCCCGGCGTCGGCCCTTACCGGTGCGCTGATCGTGCTTCTGGCCGACTTCTTCGCCTCCAACATCGCTCCCGTCATCCTCGACGGAACCGTCCTCCCGGTCGGCGTCATCACCGGCGCCCTCGGTGCTCCCTTCCTGCTGTGGCTGCTGGTCACGTCGAACCGAAAGGAGGCCTGACATGGCCATCCTTAATGCCCAGGACCTGACGCTCCAATACGAGGCACGCAAAGTGGTGGAGGGACTCTGCACCGAGATTCCCGAGGGCAAAGTGACCATGATCGTGGGAGCCAACGCCTGCGGAAAGTCCACCCTCCTGCGCGGACTGTCCCGCCTGCTCAAGCCCGCCGGCGGCGCCGTGACCCTCGACGGCAAGGACATCCACACCCGCCCCGCCCGCGAACTCGCCCGCACGCTCGGCCTGCTCCCGCAACACCCCACCGCTCCTGACGGCATCACCGTGCGCGACCTCGTGGGCCGCGGCCGGTACCCCCACCAAGGCTTCTTCCGCAGCTGGAGCGCAGCCGACGACGCCGCCGTGCAGCGCGCGCTCGACGCCACCTCCACGCTGGAACTCGCTGACCGCAGCATCGATGAACTATCCGGCGGACAGCGTCAACGCGTATGGATCGCCATGGCCCTGGCGCAGGAAACGGAAGTCCTGCTGCTGGACGAGCCCACCACCTACCTGGACCTCGCGCACCAAGTGGAGGTCCTGGACTTGATCACGGACCTCAACCGCAGCCGGGGAACCACCGTGGCAATCGTGCTCCACGACCTCAACCTCGCAGCACGGTACGCGGACCACGTCATCGCCATGAAGGGCGGGTGCATCGTGGCCGAAGGGCCGGCGCCCGTCGTTGTCACCGAAGAACTTGTCTACAACGTGTTCGGACTGGAATCCCGCGTGGTTCCGGACCCCATTTCAGGCACACCGCTGATCGTCCCCATCGGACGCCACCACGCACGCCCCGCTTCAACCAACGAACTGGAGATCGCCTCATGAGTGCACAACCGACCCAGGCAAAAGCAAGCGCCGCCGTGGAGCCCATGACCCTCGCCTTCGACGTCACCGTGACGGCAGTGCAGGAATTGAGCCCGAACTTCCGCCGCATCACCTTCGGCGGTTACTCACTGCGCGGCTTCGGCGTTGCCGGAGACACGCTGGATCTCCGCGTGAAGCTGATGATCCCGTCCTTTGACGCGTCCGGAAACGTCATTCCGCTGCCTCCCTTCAAAATGGAAGAAGCCGGCTGGTACCAGGAATGGCTCGCCATGGACCCCTCCGTCCGCGGTGACATGCGCACCTACACCGTGCGTTCCGAGCGCCTCGACGCCGTGTACCCGGAGATCGACATCGACTTCGTCATGCACTTCGACGACGCCGGCCACGGCGGACCAGCCGCCAATTGGGCTCTCGCCGCAAAACCGGGAGACGCCCTCACCATCATCGGCCCCAACAACCGCGCAGCCCAGTGCACCACAGCCGGTGCATATGGTGGCATCGAATGGCGTCCGGGCATGGCCCAGCGCGTGCTCCTGGCCGGCGACGAAACCGCGGTCCCGGCCATCAGCGCCATCCTCGAGAGCCTCCCCGCGGACATGACCGGCCACGCCTTCCTCGAAGTACCAGAAGCCGGCGACTTCCAGGACATCAACACCGCAGCCGACATCGAAATCACCTGGCTTGCACGCGGTGCGGCCATCGGACGCGCACGTCCTCACGGAGAACTCCTCAAGGAAGCCGTCGCCAAGGCCGTTCCCGTGCCGGGCTGGGTAGGCATCAAGGGTGCCGGGACCGCAGCCGGACCCGAGCCCGAAGACGTCAACGTGGACCAGGACATCCTCTGGGAAACGCCGCAGCGTATGGACGCTGCAGCCATCGAAGCAACCAAGAACCCCACCCTTCCCGCTGGTGCACTGCCGTTCTATGCCTGGATCGCCGGTGAAGCGTTTGTCATCAAGGAAATGCGGCGCTACCTGGTGCGGGACGTTGGCATCGATCGTAAGCAGGTGGCTTTCATGGGCTACTGGCGCCGGGGCAAAGCGGAGGGCTAAGGCCGGCTTGATCGCTTAGTCCGCCACTGGGTGGCCGATGGCCGGCCATCCTCGGCGTGCTGCTCCTTCGTCGCTCTCTCACATCCCTCGGGTTTGGGGGGTGATCCTCTCTCACATCGCTCGGGCTTGTTCATTTGGGGTTGGTTCTGGTGTAACCGGGGGCGGGTAGCTTCGGTGGGGTGCGGGAGGAATTCGGGGACGGAGTTAAGGCTCGACGGCGGTTTGTCGCCATCGGGGATTCCTTCACCGAGGGCGTAGGGGACCCGAGCAAGGTCCTGCCCAACGGGGTCCGCGGATGGGCGGACAGGGTGGCCGAGAAGTTGGCGAAAGCAGAGCCGGGCTGGGAGTACGCCAACCTGGCAGTGCGCAGCAAAAGACTCCGCCACATCATTGACGAACAACTCGAGCCTGCGGTGGCCATGGAGCCGACGCTCATCACGCTCTACGCGGGTGGCAACGACATTCTGGACTTTGGTACGGACATGGAGGCGCTCCTCAACGACTATGAGCTGCTGGTGGCCCGGCTGAGTGAAACCGGGGCAACGCTGGTGCTGTTCACTGGGTTTGACGTGAAAGTCTCCGCGGTTTTGGAGCCTTTCAAAAAGCGCAACACCCTCTACAACCAAAGGGTCCGTGAGGTCGCCGCCAAGTACGGCGCAGTCCTGGTTGATTACTGGTGCTTTGACGCTTACAAAGACCAGCGGATGTGGGCCCCGGATCGCCTCCACATGTCCAAAGCGGGCCACAAGTACCTGGCCGCGCAGGTGTTGGACCATCTCAACGTCCCCCACAAATTCTCGCCCAAGGATTGGGACCCGCCCACGCGTTTGTCCATACGCGAATGGGAACGCCGGCAGCGTCGCTGGGTCAATGACTGGGTGGTCCCGCTCTTCGGACGGAAATTGCGGGGCGTCACGCTGGGCGACGCGCTCAGCCCACGCTGGCCCCAACCTGTGAAGGTCCCGCGCAAGGGTGGCTTGAAGAAGCTCATGGAAAAGGCCACCCAGTGAAGGAACAAACCAGATTCGTGGCGCTCGGCGATTCCTTTACTGAGGGTGTTGGTGACAACGACCTCAGGCTTCCCAACCATTGCCGGGGCTGGGCAGACCGGGTGGCAGAAGAACTGGCACGGCACGACGAAACAGTGCGGTACGCCAATCTGGCCATCCGCGGCAGGCGCCTCCAAAGGATCGCCGACGAACAAATCCAGCCCGCCCTCGCCATGAATCCCACGTTGGTCAGTTTCTACGCCGGCGGCAATGACCTTCTGATGGCCCGGCCCAACATGGCCAAACTGATCAAGGACTATGAAGGTGCCGTCCGACGGATCACAGCCAGTGGGGCCACGGTGCTGCTGTTCACGGGTTACAACGTTCCCTTGTCACCCCTGCTGGAGCCGCTCAAAGTCCGCACGGCAATCTACAACCGCAATATTCGGCGCATCGCCGCGGAATACCAGGCGCTTCTGGTGGACTACTGGTGCTTCGAGAAATTCCAGGACCCGCGGATGTGGGCACCCGATCGCCTGCATATGTCCACGCGCGGCCACAGCTACATGGCCAAAAAGGTCCTCGAAGTGCTCGGAGCGCGGCACTCACTCCATTCGCCCAGGCTCGCGGCTCCCCGTCCGCGGACCCGCGCCGAAAGCATCGCCGACGACGTCGCCTGGCTGAGGCGCGACGTCGGACCTTGGCTTTCGCGTCGGCTTCGCGGCGTATCCAGCGGCGATCACGTGGATGCGCGCTGGCCGGAACTCATGCCGGTGGTGCTGCCCGAACGACTGGGTACTGCGAAGGCGCAGGCGCCTCAGCTATCCAGCAGGTTTTCGTAACCCTCAGCAACGCTGGTTGCCGTGAATTCGATGATCTCGAACTCGGCCACACCATTGCTGTAGAACGGGTCCTTGGCCAACGATGCATCCAACGTGGCCCGGTCCACCTTGGACAGCAGCACGCCGCCCGTGGCTGGGACGCGGCGTCCGGACGCAAGGAAGATGCCGCCGTCGAAAGCGTCCTTAAGCCAGGCCATGTGGCCCGGACGGTGGAAGTCGACAATTTCGTCGGGAACTTTGTAGGTCAACGAGACTACGAACATGCCGCCAGCCTATCGGTTGGGCCGCTGCCCGGACCTAAGGAGGCTGTGAATTCTCCTAAGATGGGTTCATGACTCAACCCCGCTGGCTGAACGCCGACGAACGCCGTGCCTGGCTGGCCCTGCTGAGCATCAACACCCTGCTTCCCTCGGCGTTGGACACCCAGCTTCAGTCGGTCGGCAAACTGTCTCTTTTCGACTACAACGTTTTGGCGATGCTCTCCGAAACCGAAGGCCGATACCTTCCCATGAGCGAGCTTGCTGCGCGAACGAGTGCCTCCTTGTCGCGCCTGTCGCATGTGGTGACCAAGCTGCAGAAGCGTGGCTGGGTAGAGCGGCAAGCGCACCCCGGCGACGCCCGTGTGACCGTTGCGCACCTCACCGAGGCCGGCATGTCCACCATTGTTTCCCTTGCCCCGGGACACGTGGAATCCGTGCGTACGCTGATGCTTGATTCGCTGACCCCGGACGACGTCGCAGACCTCGCCCGGATCGGTGAGAAAATTGTGGCCCGCCTGGACAACAACCACTGGATCCTTCGGGACTCGTGAGGGTGCTTTTTGGCCTCGGGCGTTGAGGTGGCAGACTGACGGCATGGATTTTTCTGCCCGTTACGTTGCCCTGGGCGACTCCTTCACTGAGGGCGTCGGCGACGACGATCCCCACCGCCCCAATGGCGTTCGAGGGTGGGCCGACGTCGTAGCCGGGCAGCTGGCAAGCAGCAACGAGGACTTCGGCTACGCGAATCTCGCGATCCGCGGCCGGAAGCTCCGCCAGATCATGGCAGAACAGGTGGACGCCGCCATCGCCATGAATCCAACGTTGGTGACCCTGTACGCAGGGGCGAACGACATCCTGCGGCCCAAGATCGATATTGACTCGCTTCTTGAGGAGTACGACGCCGGTATCGCCAAGTTAAGTGCGGCGGGCGCCACCGTTGTCCTCTTCACCGGCTTTGACGCAAAGAGCTCCAAAGTCTTCAGCGCCATGCGCGGCCGAACCGCGATCTACAACGAACTGGTGCGCGAAATAGCCGAGAACCACGGCGCCTTGCTGGTGGACTATTGGCGCTTTGACGAGTACGACGATTGGCGGCTTTGGGGCGAGGACCGGATGCACATGTCCACCGCCGGCCACATCAACATGGCGAAGCGGGTGCTTGATGTCCTTGAGCACGAGCACGTCATCGAGGTCCCCGAACTGGCGCCGGCGCGTCTGATGAACCGGGTTGAAGCACTCAAGGCCAATGCACGCTGGTTCCGGGAATCCGCGGCGCCGTGGGTGGCCCGCCGCGTCCGAGGTGTCTCCTCCGGCGACGGTTTGAGCCCTAAGTATCCCGAATTGATCAGGCCGCTCTAGCCCGGTCTTGCGGGCGACCCGCCAGTGTTGGCGCGGTGGTCCGGGCGGTGGGCGCGGAGGGCTTATGATGCCGGATTGGTCTTAATTTGGCCTGGCCCGTAGAATAGTTAGGCGCTAGGTAGTGCGGTTCGTGTGCAATTGCTCCGGTTGGTGGTGACTGTCGGTTTTTCCGACATCCCGGTGGCCGGTAGTTAGGGGCTCAAGTTGCGTGCATTCCTGTATTCGCCCGGTATCCCAGGACCTGTTCCAGTGTTCATCACTGCCCGGTCCTGAGGCCAACCTTCTTCGCCGCACTTGCTGCGGAAACTACCGAAATGGTTTGGACTCGGATGCGGACGCTGCCTGTCGCACGGTAACGCAGGAACATCTGCACGCCGTTACATTCAATCTTTGGAGGAGAGTCATGGCAGCACACTGCCAAGTGACCGGAGCCGAGCCGGGCTTTGGACACAGCATTTCGCACTCGCACCGTCGCAACAAGCGTCGGTTCGACCCGAACATTCAGAAGAAGCGCTACTGGGTTCCGTCCCTACGCCGTAATGTCACGCTGACTCTGTCAGCCCGTGGCATCAAGACAATCGACGTCCGCGGCATCGACTCAGTCGTCGCCGACATCCTGGCACGAGGAGTAAAGCTCTAATGGCAAAGGACAAGGACGTACGTCCCATCATCAAGCTGAAGTCCACCGCGGGCACCGGTTACACCTACGTAACCCGCAAGAACCGTCGTAACGACCCGGACCGTCTGGTCCTGAAGAAGTACGACCCCAAGATCCGCCAGCACGTCGAATTCCGAGAGGAGCGCTAAACACATGGCAAAGAAGTCAAAGATTGCTCGCAACGAGCAGCGCAAGGTCATTGTTGAGCGTTACGCTGCCAAGCGTCTCGAACTGAAGAAGACCCTGGTTGACCCCAACGCGACTGACGAAGCACGCGAAGCTGCACGCCTCGGCCTGCAGAAGCTGCCCCGCAACGCCTCCCCGATCCGTCTGCGTAACCGCGACCAGATCGACGGCCGTCCCCGCGGCACGCTCCAGAAGTTCGGTATCTCCCGTGTTCGCTTCCGCGACATGGCTCACCGCGGTGAGCTCCCGGGCATCACCAAGTCTTCCTGGTAATCACGAAGCTCTGAAAAGGCCGGCAACCGTCATGGTTGCCGGCCTTTTCTGCGTTTAAGCCTGCTTCCTGGCGTGTGGCGAAGACTGTATGGCCGGCTGTGGGCGTTGGTTGGGGTGGACGCTCTCTCACTTCCCTCGGGGTTCACGCTGTCGCTCTCACTTCCCTCGGGTTTGGTCGAATGTTCGACGGCGGTTGTCGGCTTTGCGTCGGGGCGGAGGTCTTGGCGAATCTTGCTGGTGTGACGGGCTTCACTCGGGTTGTTTCCGGCGGATTTTGGTTGGTTTGAGGCCTCGATGGGGCCTTTTGGCCCGTGCGGGCGGGGTTTTGGCTGGTACCGATGGTGATTTGTGCCGGGGCCGGTGGGCGTGTAATGTCTTCTGAGTCGCCGCGAGTGAGACAGCCTGGAGCTGAGAGCCGCGGAGGCCGAACCCCTTTGATAACAGCCTGAAAAATGGTTCGCTTTCGAGCGTTCCTGTGCAGGGTGGGGCCGAAGATTGGATCGGGAATCGCGGAAACGATGATTTGCCAAGATCTGGTTGATCGGGTAAGTTTGAAAAGTTGCTCCGGAGCGATCCTGGACCCTTGTGGGTGTGGGTGGTGCCGGTAGTGTCTGTTGT
>NZ_JBBEGB010000015.1:77087-83733 GCF_037402035.1 Paenarthrobacter sp. CCNWLY172 | reverse complement strand
ACGAAGCAGCGCATGGCCGCGGGGCGAGCCTGCCCGCCTTGCCAATACCTGCCCGATTGCTCCCATGAATCAAGCATGTCAGGGGGGTCCGACATTATTAGCCAGCAATGGGGGACGGTCCGAGCCGCCCAAGACAACAAGACAGTTATGCCGAGGTGAGAGCAGCCAACGCCATCTGTTCCAGGATGGGCCTGGCTGACTTGGCGGCAATTTTCCTGCCGTGGTGGCGCACCGAGTGGGGTGTGGAGTTGATCAAGCCAAAGGCTGCGTGCGCCCGGACGCGGAGGCCGGGGATATCGGCGTCGGTATGGATGCGTGCAAGGACGTCCACCCACGTTTCAACGTAACTCCGCTGGAGGGACCTGACTTCCGCTTGGTCGGCGTCGCTGAGACTTCCAAAGTCGCGGTCCTGGACGCGGATGACGTCGGGATTGCTGAGTGCGAAATCAACCTGGAACTGGATCAGGCCGTTCAGTGCGGTCAGGGGATCGTCCGACTCTGACACCACCCGTGTTCCACCATCCAGCAAGTCCCGGCTGACGCTGAGGAGAAGTTCACCGAGGACCGCTTGTTTGCCGGGAAAGTGCCGGTAGACGGCGGGTCCACTGACGCCCGCTGCGGCGCCGAGATCTTCAAGCGATACGCGGGTAAATCCGTTCTCCGCAAAAAGTCCCGCGGCAGCGGACAACAACGCCAATCGTCGGACTTCCTTGGCCTGCCCACGTTGCGTGGCGGCGGCACGGGTGCCGTTGTTGCTTGCTTCCGGACCTCCGGTCACTTTTCCTCCTTGGCGCCAGAGCGGACCCGATACTCGCTGGATCGGCTGTGCTGGACATCACAGTTAATAAAGACTAACCTAAATTTCAGTTACGCGGCACTAACCGAAATGGCCTGTGGCCGGGAATGGAACAGGGGTCAATGGAGACAATTGCCAGCCTGATGGGAACCGCCGGCGGTACCTTTGAAGCCAACCAGGAGGCGCAACTGGCCTTGGTGGCAGAACTGAAGGACCGCTTGGCGACGGCGGCCCTCGGCGGTCCGGCCACGTCGCGTGAGCGGCACATCGCCCGGGGAAAACTTCTCCCGCGCGAACGCATCGACTACTTGCTGGATGACGGCAGCCCGTTCCTTGAGATTGCACCCTTGGCTGCCAATGGCATGTACAACGACGATTCCCCGGGCGCCGGGGTCATTGCCGGCATCGGACTGGTCCATGGACGCCATGTCCTGGTGATCTCCAACGACGCCACAGTCAAGGGCGGCACCTACTATCCCATGACGGTGAAAAAGCACCTGCGTGCCCAGGAAATCGCGTTGGAGAACAAGCTCCCGTGCATCTACCTCGTGGATTCCGGCGGAGCCTTCCTGCCCAAGCAGGACGAGGTCTTCCCCGACAAGGAGCACTTCGGCCGGATCTTCTATAACCAGGCCAAGATGTCCGCGGCCAAGATCCCGCAGATTGCATCGGTCATGGGGTCCTGCACGGCCGGCGGCGCCTATGTACCCGCCATGAGCGATGAGACCGTTATTGTCCGGAACCAGGGCACCATCTTCCTGGGTGGTCCGCCCCTGGTTAAGGCAGCGATTGGCGAGATCGTCACGGCCGAGGAACTAGGCGGCGGCGACGTCCATTCAAGGATCTCCGGGGTCACCGACCACCTGGCCGAGAACGACCAACACGCCCTGGAGATTGTTCGGGACATCGTGGCCACGTTACCGAAGCCGGCACAGCCGGCATGGGACATGTCCGACGTCGTCCTGCCGCCCGTCGTCGATCCTTCCGGGATATACGGTGTGGTTCCCACGGACGTCAACGCCCAGTACGACGTCCGCGAAGTCATCGCGAGGCTCGTGGACGCTTCCGAATTCCACGAGTTCAAAAAGAACTACGGCACCACCCTGGTGACCGGATTTGCGCACCTCCACGGGCATCCCGTCGGCATTGTGGCCAACAACGGCGTCCTCTTCAGCGAATCCTCGCTCAAAGGCGCCCACTTCATCGAGCTCTGCGATCAGCGCGGCATCCCGCTGATCTTCCTGCAGAACCTCTCCGGCTTCATGGTGGGCAAGGACTACGAGCAAGGCGGCATCGCCAAGAACGGCGCCAAAATGGTCACCGCAGTGGCTACAGCCCGGGTACCCAAGCTGACGGTGGTCATCGGTGGTTCCTTCGGCGCGGGCAACTATTCCATGTGCGGCCGCGCGTATTCGCCGCGGTTCCTTTGGATGTGGCCGGCCGCGAGGATCTCCGTGATGGGCGGAAATCAAGCATCGAGCGTCCTGGCAACGGTCAAAAGGGATCAGTACGAGGCCTCCGGCCAGGAATGGTCTGCTGAGGATGAGGAAGCCTTCAAAGCCCCCATCAAGCAGCAATACGAAGAACAAGGAAGCCCCTATTACTCCACCGCAAGGCTGTGGGACGACGGCATCATCGACCCCGCTGACACTCGGCGCGTCCTGGGGATGGCCCTGGACGTTGTCTCCCGCCAACAACTGCCCGAGACCTCCTTCGGTCTCTTCAGGATGTGACCATGACCCTGCCCACAACAACCACAGCCCCACCCGCCCCGGCCGTCGCTGCCCGAACCTTCAGCGCCGTCCTCGTTGCCAACCGCGGAGAGATCGCCTGCCGCGTCATCCAGACACTGAGGGAGATGGGCATCCGCTCCGTCGCTGTGTACTCGGACGCTGACAAGGATGCCAGGCATGTGGCCCTCGCCGATTCCGCCGTCGCCATCGGTGGCACGGCACCAGCCGAAAGCTACTTGAAGATCGACGCCATCATCGACGCGTGCCGCCGCACCGGAGCTGAAGCGGTCCACCCGGGCTACGGGTTCTTGTCGGAGAATGTAGAGTTCGCCAAGGCCCTGGATGCCGCAGGAATCACGTTCATTGGGCCGGGCATCAATGCCATTGACGTCATGGGCGACAAAATCCGTTCCAAGAACCACGTGATGACCTACGGCGTCCCCTGCGTTCCCGGCATCGCGCAACCAGGTCTTACCGACCAGGAACTGATCGACGCTGCAGCGGCGGTAGGTTTCCCCCTGCTGATCAAACCGTCCGCGGGTGGTGGCGGCAAGGGCATGCATGTGGTGGAACGGGCTGAGGACATGGCATCCACGCTCGTCACTGCGAGGCGTGTGGCAGCATCCGCTTTTGGCGACGACACCCTCTTCCTGGAACGGCTCATCAGCACGCCCCGCCACATCGAGGTCCAGGTGCTGGCAGACAACCACGGAAATGTGATCCACCTCGGCGAGCGCGAGTGCTCACTCCAGCGACGCCACCAGAAGGTCATCGAAGAAGCGCCGTCGGCCCTTTTTGAGTCACTGCCCGACGGTGTGGAGCAACGGGCCCGCATTGGCGAGGCGGCCTGCAACGCGGCACGTTCGGTTAACTACAGCGGTGCCGGTACTGTCGAATTCCTGGTGTCCGACGAGCACCCCGATGAGTTCTTTTTCATGGAGATGAACACCCGCCTGCAGGTGGAGCATCCCGTTACTGAGATGGTCACCGGCATCGACCTCGTGGAATGGCAGGTGAGGATCGCCGCCGGTGAGGTGCTCACTGTGGCGCAGTCCGACGTCGTTCTACAAGGCCACGCCGTGGAGGCGCGTGTTTACGCCGAGGTGCCGGAGCGGAACTTCATGCCATCGATGGGGCGGATCGTGGCGCTCGCAGAGCACGGTCCCTCGGATGCAACCGTTTCGGGCCATCAAACGGCGCAGGCAAACGTTCGGATTGATTCCGCCATGCGCGACAACCTGGAGATCACGGGGGACTACGATCCCATGCTGGCCAAGGTCATCGCATGGGGTGGGGACAGGACGGCGGCGCTGGATACCCTTGACGCTGCCCTTGGCCGTTACACGCTGCTTGGGGTGGATACCAACGTGGAGTATCTGCGGTTGCTGATCAACGATTCCGAGGTCCGCGCCGGGCAGTTGGATACCGGATTGATCGAGCGCAAACTTCCGTCGATGTCCTTCCGGCACGCCGGTTCCGACGAACTGATTGCTGCCGCGCTCACGCTGTGGCTGGAGCGCACGGGATCGACGCCGGCGGGGGATGCCTGGGCAACGCCGGACTCCTGGCGTGTTGGTGCCCAGGGTGCCTGGACCGCTACGTTGGCGATTCCCGGAGGCGGCGTTGCCACGGTGTCCGTCACCGAAGTGGGCGGCAACGTGACGGCAAGCATCGACGGCGGGCAGCCGGTCAACGTCCGGGTAGCGGACCGCAGCGTGGACGGGATCGTTCTGGAGTTCGACGGCGGCCTTGTCACCTACGCGGTTGGCGTGGACCCCCGCGGGCAGGACAGCGTCAGCGGGCTGGGCCGTGTCCGCGAAATTTACCTCGGCAACGATGGCTGGTCCTGCAGGCTCGAGGTCCTGAACCGTGCCGAGCGCCTGCGGCGGATGCTTGCAGGGATCCAGCGCGACGAAGGGGCGGCGGACCCCGAAGTGCGCTCGCCGATGCCCGGAACGGTGGTGTCGGTGTCAGTAGCCGATGGCGAGACGGTGGAAGAAGGCCAGGTGCTCCTGGCCGTCGAGGCCATGAAGATGGAGCATCACCTGGTGGCGTCCGTTGCTGGCACCGTCCACCTCACCAGCAAACCCGGCGACCTGGTCAAGGCCGACCAGGTGCTCGCCACTATTCACGTGGACGCAGAGACCACAAGCACAGACAAGGAAATCCAGCCATGAGCACTTTTGAACTCAATGAGGAGTACCAGGACCTCAGCGACTCCGTCCGCGAGTTCGCCGACGAGGTTGTCGCGCCCGTGTCCGCCAAGCATGACGAAGAGCACAGCTTTCCCTACGAGGTTGTAAAGCAGATGGGGGAGATGGGCTTGTTCGGGCTGCCTTTCCCTGAGGAATTCGGCGGAATGGGCGGCGACTACTTCGCCCTGGCACTGGCACTGGAACAGCTGGGCCGCGTTGACCAGTCGGTAGCCATCACCCTGGAAGCCGGGGTTTCCTTGGGCGCCATGCCGGTCTACCGCTTCGGTACGGATGCACAGAAAGAAGAATGGCTGCCGCAGTTGGCGTCGGGACGATCCTTGGCCGGGTTCGGCTTGACCGAGCGCGAAGCAGGGTCGGATGCCGGCGGCACCAAAACCAACGCCCACCTGGAAAGCGGCGAGTGGGTTATCAACGGCAACAAGGAGTTCATCACCAACTCCGGCACGGACATCACCACCTTGGTGACGGTCACGGCAGTCACGGGCCAGAAACAAAACTCGGATGGCAGCACCAAGAAGGAGATCTCCACCATCCTGGTGCCAACGGACACTCCCGGGTTCAGGGCGGAAAAGCCCTACAACAAGGTGGGCTGGAACGCTTCCGATACGCATCCGCTCACGCTGGACAATGTCCACGTTCCTGAAGCCAACCTTCTGGGCGAGCGCGGCCGGGGCTATGCCAACTTCCTTTCCATCCTTGACGAGGGCCGTATCGCCATCGCAGCACTGGCTACCGGCGCAGCCCAGGGGTGTGTGGACCTGTCCGTGAAGTACGCCAAGGAACGCAGTGCCTTCGGACAGAACATCGGCAAGTACCAGGCCATCCAGTTCAAGATCGCCCGGATGCAGGCCAGGGCCCACACCGCCCGCCTGGCCTACTACGATGCCGCCTCCCGGATGCTGGCAGGGAAGCCGTTCAAGACCGAAGCGGCCATCGCTAAGATGGTCGCAGGCGAGGCAGCCATGGACAACGCGCGGGACGCCACCCAGGTGTTCGGCGGCTATGGTTTCATCAACGAATTCACGGTGGCACGTCATTACCGCGATTCCAAGATCCTTGAAATCGGCGAAGGCACCACCGAGGTCCAGTTGATGCTGATCGCACGCGAGCTGGGTCTGTAACCGTACGGGAAGGATCAAGGATGATTGACAAGGTTGTTGCCAGCGCCGCGGAAGCGGTGAAGGACATCCCCGACGGGGCCTCCCTGGCTGTGGGAGGGTTCGGCCTCTGCGGTATTCCCGTCTCCCTGATCGAGGCCCTGCACAGCCAAGGCACCACTGGTCTTGAGACTGTCAGCAACAACTGCGGCGTGGACGACTGGGGCCTGGGCATTCTCCTGAAGGACGGTCGCATCCGCCGCACCATCAGCTCGTACGTGGGGGAGAACAAGGAATTTGCCCGGCAGTACCTGGCGGGGGAGTTGGAAGTAGTCCTCACCCCGCAGGGGACTTTGGCGGAGAAGCTCCGCGCCGGTGGCGCCGGCATCCCGGCCTTTTACACCAAGGCCGGCGTGGGAACCCAGGTGTCGGAGGGTGGGCTTCCGCAAAAGTACGACGCCGAAGGGAACGTTGCGCTGGCGTCGTCCCCTAAGGAGGTCCGCACCTTCAATGACGCCGACTACGTCCTGGAGGAGTCCCTGACGCCGGATTTCGGCTTGGTCCATGCGTGGAAGGGTGACCGGCACGGCAACCTGGTGTTCCATGCAACGGCCATGAATTTCAACCCGCTCTGTGCCATGGCGGCAAAAACCACCATTGCCGAAGTGGAGGAACTGGTGGAACCCGGCGAGCTTGACCCTGAGCATATTCATACGCCGGGAATCTTCGTCCAGCGGGTGGTGCTGGCGACCTCCAGCGAGAAGCGGATAGAAAAGCGGACCGTGGCGCTGACTCCCGGAGCGG
>NZ_JBBEGB010000015.1:0-76987 GCF_037402035.1 Paenarthrobacter sp. CCNWLY172 | reverse complement strand
GCCCAAACCAAACGGGCCCAAACCAAACGGGCCCAAACCAAACGGGCCCAAACCAAACGGGCCCAAACCAAACGGGCCCAAACCAAACGGGCATTGGACAGGCGGGCGCAAGCCAGACAGGAACGGACCGATGACCGACAACACGTTCCACGACATCCCACCCCGTCCGGAAGCCGTACGGCACGAGTACCGTCGCGCCGACGTCGAACATCACGAGGCCAAAGGCTGGACCCGCAACGAACTGGCCGCCCGCGTAGCCAAGGAGCTCACCAACGGCCAATATGTGAACCTGGGAATCGGGATGCCCACCCTGATCCCCAATTACATCCCTGATGGTGTGGAGGTCATCCTTCACTCCGAGAATGGGATCCTGGGCGTCGGTCCTTACCCTGCCGAGGACAAGATTGATCCGGACCTCATCAACGCGGGCAAGGAAACGGTCACCACGAATGCGGGGGCCGCGTTCTTCGATTCGGCGGCGTCCTTCGGCATGATCCGCGGCGGGCACGTGGACGTCGCTGTGCTGGGTGCCATGGAGGTGGCTGCCAACGGGGACCTCGCCAACTGGATGGTTCCCGGCAAGATGGTAAAGGGCATGGGTGGCGCCATGGACCTGGTGTTCGGTGCCAAGAAGGTCATCGTCATGATGGAGCACGTGGACCGCAGCGGCCGACCGAAAATTGTTCAGGACTGCACGCTGCCCTTGACGGGTAAAGGGTGCGTAGACCGGATCATCACCGACCTGGCCGTCATCGACGTCGTCAAGGACCAAGGGGACCCGCGACTGGTCCTTCGCGAACTGGCCCCCAATGTCACTCTTGAGGACGTCCTCGCAGCAACCGGGGCCGACCTGTTCGAGGAAGACCAGGAGCTCACCGTATGACCCGGGTTGTTGAGCAGCGGGGGCTGTACTTCGACGAACTCGAAGAGGGCGTGGTCTACGCCCATAAGCCAGGGCGGACCGTTACTGAAGCGGACAACGTCCTGTTCACCACCATGACCATGAATACCCAGGCGCTGCACCTGGACGCGGCGTGGAGCTCAACCCAGCCCTTTGGGCAGCGGCTCATGAATTCCATGTTCACCTTATCCACCATGGTGGGGCAGTCGGTGGCCCAGCTGACCCAGGGCACCATCATCGCGCAGCTGGGGCTGACCGATGTCACTTTTCCGCACCCGCTGTATCACGGAGATACCCTGTACACGGAAACGGTGATCACGGGAAAAAGGTTGTCGACCTCCCGACCCGGCCAAGGCGTGGTGACCATGCAGCACACCGGCCGTAACCAGGATGGGGCGGTGGTGGCGCTGGCCACCCGGACATGCCTGATGTGGACGAAGGAAGCGCACACAACGCAATCTTGAAACACAGCGCAATCCTGAAACACAACGCAATCCTGAAACACCGCGCAGCCTTGGAACAGGTCCAGTCCCTTGCCAGAACTACAAGCTAGGAATCCGCATGCCCTCTCCCGACTCCCCGTCTCCCTCAGCGGTTCTGCCGTTCACCATGGGACCGGCACTCCTGTTCTGTCCAGCCGACCGGCCGGAGCGTTTCAGGAAGGCTGCCGAGCGGTCCGATGCCGTGATCCTGGACCTCGAAGATGCGGTGGCTCCGACGGACAAACCCCGGGCCCGCGAGGCGATTCTTGAGCAGTTGGGTGACGGCCAGCTGGATCCGGGCAGCACTATTGTCCGGGTTAACCCTGTGGGAACGCCTGAGTTCGAGCTCGATCTCCAGACCCTGGCGAAGACGCCCTACCGGACGGTCATGCTGGCCAAGGCGGAAAGTGCCGGGCAACTCAAAGCCCTGGCCGGCTACCAGGTCATTGCGCTCTGCGAGACAGCGGCGGGCATCGTCAATGCCTCCTCCATCGCGGCCGAGCCGAACGCCGTGGGACTGATGTGGGGTGCTGAGGATCTGTTGGCTTCCCTGGGCGGGCTCTCCAGCCGGAACGACGACGGCGGGTACCGGGCTGTCGCGCTGCACTCACGGTCCGCGGTCCTGCTTGCCGCAAAAGCTGCCGGCAAGGAAGCCATCGACTCCGTCTACGTGAACATCCCGGATCTTGAAGGGTTGTTGGCAGAATCCCACGACGCCGTAGCCAGCGGTTTCGGCGCCAAGGCCTGCATCCACCCCAACCAGGTGGCCGTAGTGCGTGAGGCCTATGCTCCCTCCGCGGAAGTGGTGGCCGAAGCCACCGAGCTCCTGGACGCAGCGGAAGCGGCAGGTACGGGGGTGTTCCAGTTCAAGGGCAAGATGATCGACGGGCCCATCCTCAAGCATGCCCAAGCGACACTCCGCAGGGCCGGGCGCCCCGCGGGATGACAGTTAATGCCCATGTCGAATGCCCACGTTCGGCATTCGACACGGGCATTAACTGTTGTCCCGGCGGGCGGTAAGTGCGCTAGACGCGTACCGCCGTCGACAGGGCTGTCAGTGCAACAGCGGCGGGCCGTGCTGCCTGGCTCTTGATGGATACCGCCTTCCCGTTTTTGGCGGATTCAAGCACCGATTCCATGACCTCCAGCGCGTGGAAGGCCAGTTGTCCGCCCGCGCGTGGTTCCTGGCCCGCAGGGGTCGCTGCGAGGTCGGCGATTCCGAAGCCACGGCCCGAGTCCACGTAGCCGGCCGAAACGGGGAGCGTTTCCCAGTCCTCGGCACCCAGCGCGAAAAGCTGTACATCGCCGTCGAAGTGGTTGGGGTCCGGGACGATCAGCGACCCCTTTTCCCCGTGGATCTCGATGTTGGGGCTCTTGGTCTTGACCGCGTCGAAGCTCATGAACAGGGTGGACAGAGCACCGGATGCATGGACCAGGACGCCGGTGACATGCGAGTCAATGTCCACCGGCACCGTCTGACCCTGCCGTGGGCCCGAACCGATGGTGCGTTCGTTCCGGGTATGGCTGGCAGCCCCCACCACCGACACCACGGGACCCAACAGTGTGACCAAGGCCGAGACGTAGTACGGTCCCATGTCCAGCAGGGGACCACCCCCGGGCTGGTAATAGAAGTCGGGGTTGGGATGCCAGCGCTCGTGCCCGGGGGTAGCCATGGTGGCCGTGGCGGAAACGGGCGCTCCGATCAGGCCGTCGTCGATTGCCTTGCGGGCGGTCTGGATCCCCGTGCCCAGCACAGTGTCAGGGGCACAGCCCACAATAACTCCGGCCGCCGCAGCAGCGGCCAGGACGTCCCGGGCCTCCGCCGTGGTGGCAGCCAGTGGCTTTTCGCCGTAAACGGATTTGCCGGCGGCGATGGCTCTGAGTGCGATCTCTGCATGGGCCGCAGGGATGGTCAGGTTCAGGACCAGATCCACGTCATCGGCGGCGAGGAGCCCGTCGACGGTCAGTGCCCGGACGCCCTCGTAGGAGTCGGCGACGGCCTCCGCCCTGGCCGGGTCCAGATCTGCTACGGCCACGAGGTTGATGGAATCGAGCCGGCGGAAGTTGGTCAGGTACTGGGCGATGATGGCGCCACAGCCAATGACTCCAACGTTGAGCGGACCCTCGGTGCCCAACTCCTTGGCAAGGTCTACCGGGACGCCCACAGCATGCCCCTTTCAATGATGGTACGGACGTTGCTGTCCTGGAGGATTTCCACGCGGTGGCCGGGAGTGCAGACGAAGATCCTGCCCTCACCCCACTGACGGGTCCAGATGGCAGGCGAGGTGACCTCACGGTTCCACGGATCCCATTCCCGCACCTTTTGCGTGGTGGTGGCCAGAACGTCAATGTAGTCGTCGGACAGGACCCAGTACTGCTCCGTGACGAGGTCGAAGTCGCTGATACCCTGCGTGATGGGGTGATCGGCCGCAGCGGGCAACATGTTCACGGTGTAAGGGACGTAGTTATCCGACTGCTCGCCGATCCGCTGGTCCGCGTGCTTGCCGGGGTGGCAGGCAAA
The DNA here is from genome assembly GCF_037402035.1 of Paenarthrobacter sp. CCNWLY172. NCBI lineage: Bacteria > Bacillati > Actinomycetota > Actinomycetes > Micrococcales > Micrococcaceae > Paenarthrobacter > Paenarthrobacter sp. CCNWLY172. Next base: position 73,083 of record NZ_JBBEGB010000015.1, on the reverse strand, counting down.
CTGGCCGCCAATCAGGTGCAGGTAGTCCGAGTTGTTGCGGTAGGAATCGGCGATGCCCCCGTGCCAGCCGGCAAGGCCCGTGCCGTTTTCGACTGCCGCGCGAAGACCCTCGAATTCGTGCTTCTCGATGGTCGTCATGGTCATGCATTGCACTATGAGGTCCACGCCCGCCATGTACTCGGAGTCGGCATAGATCTTCGGGGATTCTTCCACCCGGACGTCGTAGCCATTGTCCTTGAGGAAGGGGATGAACAGTTCGGTGGCCTCCACCGGTTGGTGGCCGTCCCAACCGCCTCGAACCACCAACGCTGTCTTGTTTTCGCGTGTCATGTTTCCTTTCAGACTTTCTGCCAGCGGCTTGAGTTGTCCGCGCTCGCCTCGACGGCGGCCAGAACCTTTTGCACCTGCAAAGCGTCAGCGAACGACGGCGACGGCTGCTCGCCTGCGCCGATGGCGGTCACGAGGTCCACCACCTGATGCGTGAAGCCGTGCTCGTACCCCAGTCCATGGCCGGTGGGCCACCAGTTGCCCACATAAGGGTGGGAAGGCTCGGTGACCATGATTTTTCGGAAGCCCGCGTCAGGTTCCAAGGCGGCATCGTAGAACTGGAGCGAGTTCATGTCCTCGAAATCGAAGGCCAGAGACCCCTTGGTGCCGTTCAGCTCCAGGCGCATGGCGTTCTTGCGGCCCAAGGCAAACCGGGTAGCTTCGAAGATGCCGATGGGGCCGGAATTGCCGTTGAAGCGTGAGCTGGCGTCAGCGCCGTCGTCGTGGGTGGCCTCGAAGCGGGCGGTGAACAGTGCCGCGTCGTCCACCGTTACCGGTCCTCGAGGACCATCTGCGCCGCCGTGGCCACCAAGCCCCACAAAGTCTCCGCCCACCGGGCGTTCCTTGACGAATGTCTCCAGCAAGGCCGAGACGCCGCTGATGTTCAGGCCGGTGATCCATTGCGCGGCGTCAATGCTGTGCGCCCCGATGTCGCCCAGTGATCCGGAGCCGGATTTGGACTTGTCCATCCGCCAGGTCAGCGGCGCGTCTGCGTCGCTGAGCCAGTCCTGCAGATACTGTGCGCGGACGTGGCGGATGCTGCCCAGCCGGCCATCGTCCACCATCCGCTTGGCCAGCGCCAGGGCAGGCGTGCGGCGGTAGCTGAAGCCGCACATGGAGAGAACCCCACGGCCGGCTGCCGCCTGGGCCACTGCCGTCATCTTCTCCGCTTCCTCCACTGAATTGGCCAACGGCTTCTCGCAGAGGACATGCTTTCCCGCTTCAAGAGCGGCAATGGCGATCTCCGCGTGGGTATTGCCAGGCGTGCAGATATCGATGAGGTCGATGTCTTCGCGCTCTATCAGACGACGCCAGTCAGTTTCGGTTGAGTCCCAACCAAATTTGCTGGCTGCTGCCCGGACACCGGCTTCGTTGCGGCCGGCCACGGCAGCCAATTCAGGTCTCAGCGGCAAGTCGAAGAAGCGCGGCGCGGTCCGCCAGGCGTGGGAGTGGGCGGCTCCCATGAATGAGTAGCCCACCATGCCTACCCGCAAGGGCTGTGGCTGTGTCATGTGTGGTCCCTTTCTCCTGGCAGCAGCCAGTTATTTGCTGAAGCCGGCGGTCAGGCCACTGAGCAATTGGCGCCGTGCAACGACGTAAATCACCAGCAGTGGGAGCGTAGCCAGGACAACCGAGGCGAGCACCGCAGGAATGTTGACGCTGAACTCACCTTGGAACGTCCAGAGCGATAACGGCAGAACGCGGGTGTCCGGGCTTTGGGTCAAGATCAGCGGGAACAGGAATCCGTTCCATACATGCAGTGCGTTGTAGATGCCAACCGTGATGACAGCGGGCTTGGTCATCGGCAATGCCAGGCGCCACATCATGGCCCAGTCGGAGCAGCCGTCCAGCCGCATCGACTCAAAAAGTTCGTTGGGCACGTCCCTCATGAAGTTGGAGAGAATCAGCACGGAAATGGGGATGGCAAAGGCAATCGAGGGCAGGATGAGTGCCAGCAAAGTGTCGTACATGTGGGCTTTGGTGATCATCCAGTAGATCGGGATGATCGTGGCATGCAGGGGAATGGCCAGGCCCAGGAGGAACACGTTGTTGGTCCAACTCAGGAACTTCCCCTTGCCGCGCACAATGGCGTACGCCGCCATGAAGGAGACAAAGAGGGCTGGAACCACGCTGCCCACCGTTACGATCAGGCTGTTGGTGAAGTACTTGGCGAACTCGTTCTCCACGACCAGCTTGTAGTTATCCAGCGTTGGTTCCGCCGGGGGCATCAGCGGATTGGAGGTGAAGAAGCCTGCTTGGTTCTTCAAGCTGGTGATCACCACGTAGTACACAGGCACAATAATGACCGCGAGCCAGAGCCAGCCCCCCAGTCCTCCGAGGAAGTTGGGCCGCGAGCGGCCCATTTTCTGCGGACGACGGCGGTCGGCCGCCGGTTCGTGCAGCGTTGCCGGTGCTGTGGGGAGTTGTGTGGTGGAAGCCATTACGCACCTTCCAATTGGCTGGCGTTGCGGTTCTTGCCGCCGAGTCGTTGAAGGAACAGTGCCAGGGCCAGTCCGATGACCACCAGGATCACTCCCAGCGCGCTCGCTGCGCCCATGTCGTTCGCTTTGAAGCCAGTGAGGTACATGTGCAGCGGCAACAGCCTGGTTGAATAGCCGGGGCCGCCCGCGGTCAGCACGAACACCAGGTCGAAGTACGCCAGGGATCCCACCACCATGAGGGTGGAGGAGGTGATGATGGTGTACTTCAGCTGGGGGAGCGTGATGTTGAGGAACTGCTGTACGCGGCCGGCGCCGTCGATCTGCGCGGCTTCATAGAGGGAGGCGGGGATCTGCCGGACGCCGCCTTGGTAGATCAGGGTGTGGAACGGAACGAACTGCCACGCGATGACGAAGACCACCACGAACAGGACCAGATCCGAGTTGCCCAGCCAGTCCTGCGCCAGGAACGGCAAACCCAAGCCGGGGCCGAGGCCGAAGTTCGGGTCCAGCAGGGCCTTGAAGGCAATGGCCACAGCGGCCGAGGAGAGCAACAGCGGAACGAAGTACAGGACGGCCAACGCGGCACGGTACTTCTGGTTTGCTGCGGTGAAGACGCCTAACAAGAGACTGATGGGTGCCTGGACAATGAAGGAGAAGAACATGATCTTGGCGGTGACGAGCAAGGCGTTGCCCGTCACGGGATCTGCCAGGACGGTGTTCCAGCTGGACAGGCCGTCGAGCTTGATCTCGCCCAGGCCATCCCAGCGGGTGAAGCTCAGGAACAGGACTCCCAGGAGCGGGAGGATGGCGAACAGCATGAAGAACGCGAGCGCCGGGGCGGCCAGCCACCCCGACGGACCCTTCTCGAGGGTCGGTCGGCACAGCTGTGCCCGGGCGGTCCGGCGGTGCGCAGTAGTGGACGACACCGGGCTACTTTCCGATCGTTGCGTTCATGGTGGAAGCGAACTGTTCCGGGGTGATCTTCTTCAGGAAGATCTGGTCCAGGTTGGCCAGCATGGCATCGCCTTGCGCGGGGCTGAGTGCCTGGTCCCAGGACAGGGTGAAGTCCGGTGCATCCTTGGCCATTCCATACACGTAGCTCAGGAAGTCCTTGTCAGGGGATGCCGCCAGCTTGTCTTCAATACCGGTGACCACGGGTACGGCTCCTGAGTCGATGAGGCTTTGGACGTTCTCATCGGTGAACATTCCGTCCTTGACGTACTCAAGGGCCGTTTTCTTCTGTTCTTCGGTGGCTTTGGAGGAGACTGACCAGAAGTTGGTGGGGTTGCCCACGACGTTGGCCGGGTCGCCCTTGCCGCCCTCTACGGTGGGGAAGGGGGTGTATCCGAGCTTGCCGCTGGTGACGAAGTCCGCTGCGTCCTTTTTCATGCCTTGGTAGATCCAGCTGCCCTGCAGGACCATGGCGGCCTTGCCGGTGTAGAGCAGGGCCTGGTCGGCGTTGCTGTCCGCGGCAATGGAGGAGAAGCCGTTGATGAAGCCGCCGGCGTCCACCAGTTCCTGGATCTTGGTCAATGCCTCAATGACAGCTGGGTCGGACCAGGCATTCGGCGTGTTGGACGCGATCTTGGCGAAGACTTCGGGGCCGCCGATGCGGTCTACCAGGTATTCGAGCCACATAAGGTCCGGCCATTTGGACTGCCCACCCAAGGAGAAGGGTGCCACGCCTGCGGCCTTGAACTTGGGGACCAGGGCCATGAGTTCGTCCCAGGTCTTGGGTGCCTCCGCGCCGATCTTGTCGAAGACTTCCTTGTTGTAGTACAGAACTACGGGCTGCACTTTGTTGTTGGGGAGGGCGTAGGTCTTGCCGTCGACCACGCCGCTTTCCAGGATGGAGGGAAGGTAGCGGTTCTGGACTTCCGGGTTTTCCTTGAGGAATCCCGTGAGGTCGTCCACCTGTCCGGCGTCAACGTAGGACTTCAGGACACCGCCTCCCCAGCCATAGACCAACGTGGGACCCTGTCCGGCGCCGACGGCCGTGCGCACCTTGGTCTTGTAGGCATCGTTGGCGAAGAAGTCGAGCTTGATGGAGGAATCGGGGTGTGTTTTGTTCCAGGAGTCCACGGAGGCTTGGAACACCGGCTGGTCACCGCCGGTGAGCCCCCACATGGTGGCCGAATCCGCGGAGACTCCGGTTCCGGCAGGGCCCGAGGAGCCGCAGGCTGCGAGCGAGATCGACAAGACGGCTGCCGAGACCGCCATTCCGGCGGTGCGCAACTTCAGATTATTCATGTGCTGTTTCCATTCGTCCTACGGGCTCGACGCTGATGGCCCGGCTGCTCGTACAAAGCCGCACTCTGCGGGGGAGGGATCACCTGTGATCACCAGTACCCTGAAAGCTTTTTCGAAATGTTTCGAAGGTCCTTTCGGAAGTGCCCACCTAACTTAGCCGTGAGCCACGTCACCGTCAAGGGTCAATTTCCAAGAGATATCGGAGGCACGCGAGCCATATTGACGGGCGGGCCGACGACGATGCACACTGTCTGCAACCGAAACTTTTCGAAAGCGAAAACTGTGAGCCCCGACGATCGACCCTCCAAGCTGACCCTCTCTGCCGTCGCGCAGGAGGTGGGAGTCTCTGTGCCTACTGTCTCCAAGGTGGTCAACGGTCGCGGGGATGTGGCCCAGGCAACCCGGGCCCGCGTGCTGGCGGCACTGCAGCGCACAGGCTATAAATCTCCCCTCCAGCGCAAAAGCAATCCGGTGCAGCGGACTGTCGAAGCGGTTTTTGATTCCCTCAATTCGGCCTACAACATGGAAGTCCTCAAGGGGATCATGGAGCAGGCAAACGTCTCCGACATGGAAGTGATCCTGTCCGTGACCGGTCTCCAGGCGGCGCCTCCGCTGGGGCCGGAAGAACGGGCCCAACGCATGGTCGATGAAGGCCGCAGCGGGATGATCGTGGTGACCTCAGCCTTTGGCACAGCCCACTTGGAGGCCTTCCAAAGGCGTCAAATTCCCATTGTGGTGATCGACCCCCTCAACCCGCCGCCGGCCGACCTGTTCAGTGTGGGCGCCAGCAACTGGGCCGGTGGCAAAGCCGCCGCGACACACCTCCTGGAGCTGGGGCATCGGCGGATCGCGTACATCGGCGGCCCAGCCACCGCCGAATGCAGCCAGGCCAGGCTGCACGGTTACATGGCCGCGCTCATGGCCGCAGGCATAACGGTGGAACACGAATACGTATCGGCAGGCCCGTTCCGCCCCGAGACCGGGGCCACAGCCTTCAAGTCCCTGTTGGCGCTGGAGGATCCGCCCACGGCAGTCTTCGCCGGCAGCGACAGCATCGCCATGGGGGTGCTGGCCGAGGCACGTAGGCAGGATGTGCGGATTCCCGAGGAAATCAGCCTGGTGGGGTTCGACGGTACCTACCAAGCTGAAGAATCCACGCCGCCCCTCACTTCCGTGAGCCAGCCGCTTCAGGAGATCGGGCGATCGGCGTTGAACTTCATCCTGCGCCAGATGCAGGGCGAAGACATCGACTCCCGGCGCGTGGAACTCGCAACCCACCTGGTGGTCCGGGAATCAACGGCACCCCCCGTGGACCTGGCCTCACGAAAGAAAGCGGCGTCGCGGGTTTAGCCCCACCGGTCCAATGGCGTCATACAGCCAGACCCGTACCCAGCGTTCGCCGGTCTCACGGAACTCCGCACGGCTGGCGAACCGGTACAGATAGCTGCGTGCGCGCACCCAACGGGGGCGTTCGCCGTCGAACGGGTCATGGCGAAGCAGCCCCAACGTGGGCTTGTCTGCCTCCAGCAGCTTGTCCAGGAAGGCGTAGAACCAGTCTTCGTGGACAGTCCGCAGCGGCAGGAACCACATCAGCCAATCCAGGCGTAGATGGTACGGCGCCCACTGCCGCGGGAGCCGCCGCACCTCGCCGGGCTTGCCCTTGAAGCCGTACTCACGCCAGAGCTCATCGGCGGCGTCCGGCTCCTCGGCCAGTGTGCCTTCAACTACGATCTCGATCCGCTGCTTGGTGACGGTCCCGAACGCCCCATAGGCGTTGACCAGACGCCAACGGTTGAAGCTGGCATTCATCAGCTGCCGGCTGGAGAAAAGGTTCAGGAGCGGCTGGTAGCTCAACGCCAGCAACACCACAGTCACGAGCACGACGACGGCGAGCCACCACACCGGGGTATCGGCGCCAGGGTGCCAGTCCAGCGGGATGAACGGAAAGACCGCGTGGGCGAGGGGGTCGCTGACGGCCGCGAAGGCAAGGATGATCGCCGCCCAGTTCAACCAGGCAAAATTCCCGGTGCCTACCAGCCATAGCTGGGTCGCGATGATGATGCCTGCCGCAATGCCGGCCAGGGGCTGTGGCGCGAAGAGGAAAAACGGCACCACCAGCTGTGCGAAATGGTTGCCCGCCACTTCCACTTTATGCAGCGGACGCGGCAGGAGATGGGCTTGCCTGCTGAGCGGGCCCGGCATGGGCTGTGTCTCATGGTGGTAGAACATAGCCGTCATATCGCGCCACTCGCGGCCGCCCCGGATCTTGATCATGCCCGCCCCGAACTCAAGCCGGAAAACCAGCCACACAATGAGGATCAGGATGGTGGTGGGCGGGGGAGTCTGGTCCGAGCCGAGGAAGGCCACGGTAAACCCGGCCTCGAGAAGCAGGATCTCCCAGCCGAAGCCGTAGAACGTCTGGCCGACATTGACGATCGACATGTAGAGGAACCACAGGATCAGAAATGCCAGCATGGGCAGCCATGGAGGGCCCGTTTGGGGGAGACCGATCACGAGCAAGGCAGCGACGCCGATCCCCGTCCAGCACACCCACCCCAGGAGCGCATCGGAGTAATACCAGCGGAAGAGGGTGGGCCTGGCCAGTCTGCGGGCCATGTCCAGGAACGCCGGTACCGGCAGCAGCCCGCGCTCGCCGAGGAGTGCAGGGAACTGGTTCATGGTGGAAAGAAAGGCAACCAGATACAGCGCAGCCGTGCCGCGCTGCAACACTTGCCGGGCGAACTCATAGTCGCGCGCATCAAACCAGGACAGCCACTCCACCTTTCCACCGTACGCGCGGGCTGTGGATGGTCAAGCGATGCAGGTTTTCCCAGTATCGTCCATGCTCCGTTCGCCGCTCGCGTTACTGGCTGGGATACTTGGAGAATGCAGCCGCGCAAGATCGTCATCCTCGGGTCCACCGGTTCCATCGGCACACAAGCGATTGACGTCGTCGATGCTGCCCCGCACCGTTTTGAGGTGGTGGCGCTCAGCGCAGGTGGAGGGAACCTGGAACTCATCGCCCGGCAGGCGGTCCACACCCAAGCGCAGGCTGTGGGCATAGCCCAGGGAGATCCCGCGGTTTTGCGGCAACTGATTGACGCGGCGGCCTCGGCTGCGGGGGTGCCCCATTGTGCGCCGGAGATCTTCGTCGGCCCGGATGCCTCCACCCGGATCGCAGCCATCGAGTGTGACGTCGTCCTCAATGGCATCACCGGTTCCATTGGCTTGGCACCTACCTTGGCCGCGCTCAGCACCGGCGCAACGCTGGCACTGGCCAATAAGGAATCACTGATCGTGGGTGGTGCCCTGGTCAAGGCCGCGGCCCGGCCGGGGCAGATAGTGCCCGTTGACTCTGAGCACTCCGCCATTGCCCAGTGTTTGCGGTCCGGGACCGAGCAGGAAGTGGAGAAGTTGATCCTGACCGCATCCGGCGGTCCCTTCCGCGGGCGCACACGCGATCAGCTTCACGGGGTTACGCCGCAGGAAGCGCTGGCCCACCCCACCTGGGACATGGGCCTGATGGTCACCACCAACTCCGCCAGCCTGGTCAACAAGGGCCTGGAAGTCATTGAGGCACACTTGTTGTTCGATGTTCCCCTGGACAGGATCGAGGTGGTTGTCCACCCTCAGTCGGTGGTTCACTCCATGGTCCAGTTTGTGGACGGGTCCATCATTGCCCAGGCGTCACCCCCGGACATGCGCCTGCCTATCGCGCTGGGGCTGGGATGGCCGGACCGCGTCCCGCGTGCTGCCAAGCCCTGCGACTGGACCAAGGCCACCAGTTGGACGTTCGAGCCCTTGGACACCGTGGCATTCCCCGCCGTGGATCTGGCCAAGGACGCCGCCAAACAAGGCAGCACCTTCCCGGCGGTGTTCAACGCCGCCAATGAGGAAGCCGTCCAGGCCTTCCACGCCGGGCGCATCCGCTTCACGGACATCGTGGATACCGTGGAGTCCGTCCTCAGTGAACATTCAGGCTCCTCCGAGCTAACGGTGGAGTCCGTGCTGGATGCTGAGAAGTGGGCACGCGCCCGCACCCTTGATCGTTTAGCCAGCAGCGCCCTGTAGCTCAGAACCCTTATGGAAGCAGTCCCACCGGCATGAGTCCCGTCCTTCTCTTCATTCTCGGAGTCGTCTTCGTCGCCATCGGCGTCGCCGTTTCCATCGCGCTTCACGAGGTAGGCCATCTGGTGCCGGCGAAGCTCTTCAAAGTCCGCGTCACCAAGTACATGATCGGCTTTGGCCCTACCCTCTGGTCCAGGAAGAAGGGCGAGACGGAGTACGGATTCAAAGCCCTTCCACTGGGCGGATACGTCTCCATGATCGGCATGTACCCACCCAATAAGGTGGACGGCGCTGTCCGCCCTTCCAGCACCGGGATGTTTCAAACGCTGGCCACAGAAGCGCGCTCCATGGCGCACGAAGAAGTAGGGCCGGGGGACGAAAACCGCGTCTTCTACAAATTGCCCGTGTGGAAAAAGATCATTGTCATGCTCGGTGGCCCTGCCATGAACATGATCATCGGGTTGATCCTGTTGGCCGTCCTGGTCATGGGCTTCGGCACGGCGCAGGCGACCACCACCATCGCAGACGTTTCCAAATGCCAGGTCGCCGCGGGCGAAACCGTGGATCCGGATTCAGCGGACTGCAAGCCCACACCGGCAGCAGCTGCGGGGCTCCAGCCGAACGACACCATCACGTCCTTCGACGGAAAGACCGTCACGAGTTGGGACGAACTGACCGGCTGGATCCGTGCCTCGGCAGGCAAGGATGTGGCCATCACCGTGCAGCGCAACGGTTCTCCTGTGGAGACCACCGTGACCCCTGTGCTCTCGTCCCGTCCCGTGGTGGGCTCCGATGGGCGCCAGGCGCAGGACGCCAACGGTGTTCTGCAGTACCAGGAGGTCGGCTTCCTCGGGATCGGCGCCCAAAGCGCCTTGGTTCCCCAACCGGCGTCGGCCGTTCTCCCCATGGCGGGGGAGAACATCAAACAAATTTCCGGTGTGATCTTCAACCTGCCGGCCAGGGTAGCCGGGGTGGCGAAAGCAGCCTTCAGCGAGGAACCCCGGGATCCGAACGGTCCCATCAGCGTAGTGGGCGTTGGCCGCGTGGCCGGCGAAGTCGCGGCCATGGAACAGGTTCCCATGCAGGCCCGCATCGGAACCCTGGTGGGGCTGCTTGCAGGGCTGAACTTCGCGTTGGCCATCTTCAACCTCATCCCCTTGCTTCCCCTCGATGGCGGCCATGTGGCAGGGGCTTTGTACGAGGGCGCACGGCGCCAAGTGGCCAGGTTGAGGGGCAAACCGGATCCGGGTTCGTTCGACATTGCGAAACTGTTGCCGCTGACCTACGTGGTGGCTGCGCTGCTGATGGCCATGGGTGCCCTGCTGATCTACGCGGACATCGTGAAGCCCGTCAACATCTTCGGCTGAGCCATGAACATTTTCGGTAGAACATGAATATTTCCGTCGGAGCAGGCGGGATAGGCTAGCACCATGACTGTTTTCGCTGTTGAGTACGTATACGTCGCCGACTCCGGTGCCCTTCGCGACGAAGCCCGCCCCGCACACCGTGCCTGGCTGGGCGAACTGGCCGAGGAAGGCAAGCTCCTTGCCAGCGGCCCGTACGGTGACGGCGCCGGTGCCCTCCTGATCTTCAAGTCCGCAGATGAAACCGGGCTCAACGACCTCCTCAAGCAGGATCCTTTTGCCGAAGCAGGCGTGATTGCCGGCATCCGCACCACCGAATGGGCCCCCATCATCGGGGTCCTGGCGGCCCACGCGTCCTAGCCGGGCGTTCTCCACCACAACGATCCACCCCAATCCAAGGAGTCCACGTGACCTCGGTCAGCCTGGGAATGCCAGCAGCCCCACCCCCCGTCCTTGCCCCGCGCCGTAAGACACGGCAGATCAAGGTTGGGTCCGTTGGTGTTGGTTCTGATTCGCCCATCAGCGTTCAGTCCATGACCACGACGCCCACCACGGATATCAACGCCACTCTTCAGCAGATTGCCGAACTCACGGCATCCGGCTGCGACATCGTGCGTGTTGCGTGTCCTTCGGCGGACGACGCCGAAGCGCTTCCCATCATCGCCCGCAAGTCCCAGATCCCCGTGATCGCCGATATCCACTTCCAGCCCAAGTACGTTTTCGCGGCCATTGAGGCCGGATGCGCGGCTGTTCGTGTGAACCCGGGCAACATCCGTAAGTTCGATGACCAGGTCAAGGAAATCGCGGCAGCGGCCCGGGACCACGGCACGTCCATCCGGATCGGCGTCAATGCCGGTTCCCTGGAGCCGGGCATCATGAAGAAGTACGGCAAGGCGACACCCGAAGCCCTGGTGGAGTCCGCCGTGTGGGAAGCGTCCCTGTTCGAGGAACACGGCTTCCACGACTTCAAGATCTCCGTCAAGCACAACGACCCCGTGATCATGGTGGCCGCATACGAAATGCTGGCTGAGCAGGGCGACTGGCCCTTGCACCTCGGTGTGACCGAGGCCGGGCCGGCATTCCAGGGCACCATCAAGTCGGCAACAGCGTTCGGTGCGCTTCTGTCCCGCGGCATCGGTGACACCATTCGTGTTTCCCTTTCGGCTCCGCCGGTGGAGGAAATCAAGGTGGGCAACCAGATCCTGCAATCCCTGAACCTGCGCCCCCGCAAGCTGGAAATCGTCTCCTGCCCGTCTTGTGGCCGTGCGCAGGTTGATGTTTACACGCTGGCGGAGCAGGTAACGGCCGGGCTGGAAGGCATGGAGATTCCCCTGCGCGTCGCCGTCATGGGCTGCGTCGTCAACGGACCCGGTGAGGCCCGTGAAGCAGACCTCGGCGTGGCCTCCGGAAACGGCAAGGGCCAGATTTTCGTGAAGGGCGAAGTCATCAAGACTGTGCCTGAGAGCGAAATTGTTGAGACACTGATCGAAGAGGCCATGCGCATCGCCGAAGAGATGGGGGAGGCCGATGGCGAAGATGCTGTCAAGGGTAGCCCCGTGGTTAGCGTCTCGTAACGAGAACGGCTTGGGAGTCAGGGTGCTCGGCAAAGCCGACACCCTGGCTCTGCGCGCGCTGGCCAGCGAAGACGTGGTGGCCAATGTCTTCATCCTGTCCCACTTGGACAGCACGGGGACGGCTGCGCCCACCAGCGGTGGTGCCAGTATTTTTGGAGTGTTCCACGATCAAACGCTCCTGGGTGCCTGCTGGGCCGGGGCTAACCTCGTTCCTGTGCAACTTGATCCTGCGTTGGCAGGCTATGCGGCAACGGCGGCCCACCAAACCGGACGCCGTTACGCTTCAATTTTTGGCCCCGCCGACACCGTGCTGGCCCTCTACTCGCGTTTTGAACAACTGGGCCACGCCGCCCACGAGATCCGGTCCCGCCAGCCCCTCCTGACCATCTCCGGTGGACCTGCCATCGGCGCCAATCCTGCCCTGACCTTTGGCGCCATGGAGGACTTTGACCGCATCCTTCCGGCCTGCGCGGCCATGTTCGAGGAAGAAGTTGGCTATTCTCCCTTCCTTGGAGGCCAGGAGTTCTACAGCAGGCGGGTAGCCGGCCTGATCCGGCAGGGACATTCCCTGGTCCACATTGACGCCGGAGGCACGGTGGTCTTCAAAGCTGAACTCGGTGCCGTCACGGCGGATGTGACCCAGGTCCAGGGTGTATGGATGAATCCGGAACTCCGGGGACGCGGCCAGAGCGCCGGCTACATGGCCGCCGTCGTGAATCTCTCAAAGACCTTTGCCCCGGTGACCAGCCTGTACGTCAACGACTACAACGCCAAGGCCCGCGCCACCTACGAACGGGTAGGCTTCGAGCAAGTGGGCACGTTCGCCACGGTGCTTTTTTAGCCTCCGGCCGGGAACTTGTAGTCTTGTCCCGGTTGGCGCACGCCAGCCATCACTCGAACTTTCTTGGGGAACAAATGAAGAAGAATGCGCTGCGCGGTTTTGCCGCGTCAGGACTGTTGGTCATGGGACTCACCGCGTGTGGCGGCGCCGGTACCTCTACGGATGCTGCATCAGCTCCGGCCAGTGAGACCCCGGCCCCTGCGCCCGCCCAGGCAAAGCAGTACACCACCCAGGAACTCACGGACCTGGTGAAGCAGATCAAGGCAGCCGATGGAACGGAACTGATGGTTTCTTCCGTCGACGACCTCGCTGGCCAGCAGGATCCACTCAAGGATCTCCTGGGCTCCATGAACATTGAGCCGGCCGAGTGCAAGGACCTGGCCATGGCCGGCGCTTCGCAGCCGATCGATGGCGCCACCGGCGCCAGCGGTGCAAAAATTGACCCTGCTTCCGGCGTCATTTCCAGTGTGACCCTGGCATCAGGTGTCTCCAAGGACGTGCTGGAGAACAACGTCAAGAGCAACGAAGACCAGATCACCACGTGCGCGAACATGACAATGTCCATGTCCGGCACCACCATGACCATGAAGACGGAAAAGTTCGACGGCATCGGTTCAGTACCCGGAACCCTGGGCATCAAGACCACCATGACCCTCCCTGACGGCCAGACCCAGTCAACCTTGATGGCCGCTGCCATTAAGGACGGCGTCCTCATCTCCGCCACAGCCTCGGGAAAGAACGCCGAAAGCGGCGGCGCAGCAGCTGCCGGGGCACTCATGGACCAGGCCGCAGCACTCATTAAGTAGCGTCGGCGCTGCAGCCGCGCGGCATGCCACCCACGCTTGAAAATGTGTCCGCGATCACATAGGTTCTTCCCAAGCCGTGTCGTTGGGGTGCGGGTGGTATCGGGGGGACTCATGATCAAGACCTTGACCGGCGTCGCTGGCGTCCACACCATCCGTGAGCTCGGCAGTGACCCATGCTTCCCAGCCGCAGATGATCCCGTTCCGCTGGAGGGAACGGCGATCTAGTCCCAGGACAGAGTCTGCGGCCGGCCGGCCGCTGAGCCACGCCATCGCAGGATGACCAGCCCATTGGGGCCAGGGGCTTCCACACGCGACGGCGTGGCTCTTCTGTGTGTGGGCACCCGGTAGATTAGTAGACAGTTGTTTTTGCCACACCTGCCATAGAAACGGATACGTACCCGTGGTCCTTCGCCTTTCCCAGTTATTCCTGCGCACCCTGCGTGAAGATCCCGTTGACGCTGAGGTCGCCAGCCACAAGCTCCTGGTCCGCGCCGGCTACATCCGCCGCGCAGCACCCGGCATCTATACGTGGCTGCCGCTGGGACTGAGTGTCCTGCGCAAGGTAGAAGAGATCATCCGTCAGGAAATGTCGGCCATCGGCGCCCAGGAAGTCCACTTCCCGGCGCTGCTGCCCCGCGAGCCCTACGAGGCCACCAACCGCTGGACCGAATACGGCGAAGGCCTGTTCCGCCTCCAGGACCGTAAGGGCGCGGACTATCTTCTTGCCCCCACGCACGAGGAAATGTTCACGCTCCTGGTGAAGGACCTGTACTCCTCGTACAAGGACCTGCCGCTGAGCCTCTACCAGATCCAGAACAAGTACCGCGATGAAGCACGCCCCCGGGCCGGCCTCCTCCGTGGCCGTGAGTTCATCATGAAGGACTCGTACTCCTTCGACATTGACGACGCCGGTTTGGATGCCAGCTACGCCGCCCACCGCGCCGCCTACCTGAAAATCTTTGAGCGCCTCGGCCTCGAAGTCATCCCCGTTGCTGCCACCGCCGGTGCCATGGGTGGCTCCAAGAGCGAGGAATTCCTTTTCCCCACCGAGATCGGCGAGGACACGTTCGTGCGCTCGGCGGGTGGCTACTACGCCAACGTCGAGGCCGTGACCACCGTTGTCCCGGAGGAGATCGATTTCACCAAAGCACCGGCCGCCCAGGTCCTGGACACCCCGAACACTCCCACCATTGATACCTTGGTGGCCGCAGCCAACCAGTTGGCTCCGCGCAGCGAGGCTGACGGCGGCGCCTGGACTGCCGCTGACACGCTCAAGAACGTTGTCCTTGCCGTGACCCTGCCAACGGGTGAGCGCCAGATCGTGGTGATCGGTGTCCCCGGCGACCGCGGAGTGGACCTCAAGCGCGTGGAAGCCAACATCGGCTCACACCTGCCGATTGCCGGCGAGATCGGCCTCGAGGCTGCCAACGAAGAGGACCTCAAGAAGCTGCCGTGGCTGGTTAAGGGCTACATCGGCCCCGGCCTGTCCCTGGACCAGCCTCTGCTGGGCCTTGAGGGCTCGTCCAAAGTGCTGTTCCTGGTGGATCCCCGTGTCGTCTCCGGTACCAGCTGGGTTACAGGCGCCAACGCCGAGGGCAAGCATGTCTTTGGGCTGGTCGCCGGCCGCGACTTCACGTGGGATGGCGTCATTGAAAGCACCGAAGTGCGTGCAGGCGACCCCGCCCCGGATGGATCCGGTCCGCTGGAGACCGCCCGCGGCATCGAAATGGGCCACATCTTCCAGCTCGGCCGCAAGTATGCCGCGGCCTTGGACTTGAAGGTGCTGGACCAGAACGGCAAGCAGCAGGTTGTCACCATGGGCTCCTACGGCGTTGGTGTTACGCGCGCAGTGGCCGCCTTGGCTGAAGCAAACCATGACGACCGCGGCCTCGTCTGGCCGCGCTCAGTGGCTCCGGCAGATGTCCATGTGGTGGCCGTAGGCCGTGGCGATGAAATCTTCGAGGCTGCTGAAAAGCTCTCCGCTGAGCTTGAAGCTGCCGGCCTGGACGTTATTTTCGACGACCGTCCGAAGGTTTCTCCCGGTGTAAAGTTCGGCGATGCCGAGCTGGTTGGCGTGCCCACCATCCTGGCCGTTGGCCGGGGACTTGTGGACGGTGTGGTGGAAGTCAAGGATCGCCGCAGCGGCGAAGCCGAGAACGTTGCGGTGGACAAGGCCGTGGACTACGTGGTCAACTCCGTACGAAACCGGTGATTTCCGGCTTCGAATCAATCCAGCTCACCACTCTCATCCTGATTGTGGTGGCTGGATTCGCCGCCGGTTGGGTGGACGCGGTTGTAGGGGGCGGGGGACTGATCCAGCTTCCCGCCCTGCTGCTGGTTCCCGGCATCACGCCGGTGCAGGCCTTGGCCACCAACAAGATGGGGTCCATTTTCGGCACCACCACCAGCGCCGTGACGTATTACCGGCGCGTGGGACCCGATCTCAAAACAGCCGTGCCCATGGCGGTCATCGCGTTGGCGGGGAGCTTCGGTGGGGCCATCCTGGCCGCTTCGCTGCCTGCCAGTGTGTTCAAGCCGATCATCGTGGTGGCATTGATCGCCGTCGCCATTTTCACTGCCTTGCGCCCCCGCGCCGGAGAGTTGACTGCCCTCCGCCACGACGGCCACAAGCACTACGTGGTGGCATGCCTCATAGGCGCCGTCATTGGCTTCTATGACGGTCTGATCGGCCCTGGCACCGGCTCTTTCCTGGTGATCGCCCTGGTTTCGGCCATGGGTTACGCGTTCCTGGAAGCCAGCGCCAAGGCGAAGATCGTCAATATGGCCACCAACGCCGGCGCCCTGATCTTTTTCCTTCCCCACGGCTCCCTGCTGTGGGGCGTAGGGCTGGTCCTGGGCCTGGCCAATATGGCCGGCGGCTATCTTGGTGCACGCACCGCCGTAGCCAAGGGGAGCAGTTTTGTACGCGTTGTCTTCCTGATCGTAGTTGCGGCGTTGATCATCAAGCTCGGCGTCGATGTCTGGAATGAGAACTTCGCGGCCTGATTCCCACGCAGGCGTCAGATGAAACTGCCGCTGGCATTGGCCAGCGATTTCAGACCGCGGACGACGGCGTGAGGCACCAACGCGCTGGAGGCTGGGTTACCGGGGGATGCCTCATTGGTGACGCAGATATCGAACGTACCCAGGCTGGTCTCCGCCACCACGTGGTGGGCTGTCTGGCCGGCGCCCGGATCTGCGATGAGCACAGCCTCCACCACGTCCCAGTTGCCAGCGGCCAAGGCAAGCGCGGACACCACGTTGGTGGATTTAGGGAAGGCCTTGATCAAGTCCGCAGGGCCGCCCCGCAGAAGCTCCACGGGCCGGGTCGCGGCGAGCAGCCGTTCTTTGGTTTCCCCGTCCATCCAGGGCTGGACCAGGGCGGCGGGCAGTTTTCGCGACTCCAGGGTGATGCGGTGAATGGTGCCGCCGGCGGAGGCGGCTGTGATCGCGTCCAGTCCGCCCAAGGCGCCGGTGGTGAGGAACGTCCGGCCTGGACCGTCGTCGAGCAGTTTCGTCCGCAGGGACTGGTCGCACAAGGCGCCTATCGAGGTGACCAGCAGGTCCGTGCCTGCCGCTACGGTACGGGGGCCGAATTCCGCGACGGCGGCGACGCCGGCGCACTCCACCACGACATCCGCCACTTCCAAGGCGTCGTCGAAGCTGAACCCTGCCCCGGCCTTGCCGTGCGGCACAACTCCGGCGAGCCTGGCGCCAGGGACTGTCCCGGCGTCGAGCAGTTCCACGATCCTCGAGCCGATGGCCCCGGACCCGATCAGGGCTACGGTGAGTGTCATCGCCTAGTGCGCCGTAGCGCCGGGATCGGGGATCTCATGGACCCGTGGAAGGCCATCAAGTGTCCGGCCCGCAAGAGTGCTGGCAACCCACAAAGAACGCGCTAAGTCTCCGCCGTGACCGGGAGTCCCCGCGTACCACAGAGCATTGTCCACCTCGCGGGCAATGCTCCATTGCCGGGCAGCCTCGGGATCGAGCCCCGCGGCGACGCTGAAATCGTGGCAACGCTCCCGCAACGCAGCCTCCGGGGCCGTTCGGGAGAGGTCATGGATCCGGTTCCACAAAACCGGCGCCACAGCGAACTCGGCCTCACCAATCTGTGGTTGCGGATCGATGGCCAGGTAGTCGCCACGGAGCTGCCGGTTGCCACTGGGGACAGCAAGGATGTTCATGAAGTGGAGGTCCGTGTGAACCAGGACATCCGTCCCCGAGCGGCGTCCCACGGCGCCACGCGTCTGGCATACTTCCAGCGCCGCTTCCAGCAGCCACCTGGGAAATGGCCGGTCCAGGCGTTCCCACTCCGCCGGCAGCTCATCGCTCCATCGCTCGGCAGTTGCGGCAATGTGCTCCAAGGCCCGCCACTCCAGGCGCTCGTCAGGTTGGATGGAGAGCCGGCGCAGGACGGCGCCCCAGGCGTCCCTCGCGTGATCCATGGGGGCGTCCTGGAGCCAGCGGGAGGCCTCCAGCCGTTCAAGGAGCATGGTGCAACTGGGAGCATCCGCTGCCAGCAGGCGGACCGAGCCCTGACCATCCCACAGTGCCAGGGCGTGGCGCTCCACCTGGGCTTCGTCGTGCGGGTAGGCGATCTTCAGCGCGGACGGGGCGCCGTTCTGGAGGACCGGCACCACCAGCGCTCCATGGCCGTTCCATGGTTCGGTGCCGGGTGCCAGGTCAACTGAGAGCTGCCACCGGTCCAGGGCGTCGGAGATAAGTCCCGGAAGGCTGGCCAGCCAGTCGCGTCCCGCGGAGTCGCGGTTGTACCGGGCGTGGAGGTCGCCCGGAATGGGAATCATCGCGTGAAGGGTCACGCGTTCAGCCTAACTCTGAGGGAAGCCGGAGCCCCTAGAAAACGCCGCTGGCACCCAAGAGCGTTCCCAGGGAGAACGTGGCAGCCAGGGCCAACGCGCCGCCCAGCACCACCCGGAAGGCCGCACGGAACCGGGAAGCGCCACCGATCCAGGCGCCAACAGCTCCGGTGATCGCCAAGGCAAGCAGGACCGCCACGAAGGTCAGCGGTACCCGGAGCTCCGGGGGAGGCAGGAGGATGGCCAGCATGGGCAGTATGGCCCCGAAAGTGAACGCCACAGCGGAGGCGACCGCCGCATTCCACGGGCTCACAATGTCGTCCTCGTGGATGTTCAGCTCCGCAGAGAGATGGGCGGCCAGGGCATCGTGCTCCGTGAGCTCCTCGGCAACCGCCCGGGCAGTCCTGGCACTGAGTCCCTTGGACTCGTAGATGGCCGCCAGCTCGTTGAGTTCGTCCTCGGGTTGCTGGGCCAGTTCGAGGCGTTCCTTCTCGATCAGCGCCTTCTGGGTGTCGCTCTGGCTGCTGACGGAGACGTATTCACCCAAGGCCATGGAAATGGCGCCACCCACCAGGCCCGCGGTACCGGCGGCAAGGATGCTGCCGGTGCTGGTGGTGGCACCTGCCACGCCCACCACGATCGCAGCAACGGACACAATCCCGTCATTGGCGCCCAGGACCCCGGCCCGCAACCAGTTCAACCGGTGGGCCAAGTCATCCCGGTGGGGTTCGTTCTCGTGCACGGTGGCAGTGTCTGGGGAAGCCATGATCCAAGCCAAGCACCGGGGGAGGGTCTTGACCAGCATGGCTAGGCTGGCCTATCCGGCGGGAGGAGGCGCGGACCCCTTCATGGTGGACCCGGTGGATGGTGTGGTGGAGGCGGAGCCGGACGCTGGACCCGTCGCTGAATCGCCCGCTGAACCGGGCGTCGGCAGCGGCGGCAACTCCCCGGCGTCGAGCGTCAGACCTGGCAGGGCAGGCACGTCCGCACCCCACGCCAGGCTCCTGCGGGCAGCAGCAAGGAGGCCGTCCACCGCCCATGCCCGCGTCCCACCCGTGGACAGGGCAACCAAGTCCCCCATTACCGGAAGAGCCGACGATTCCATCGCAGCCAGGGCAGCGGCGGGGTCCTGCGCGAACTGTTCCGGAAGACGGTATCCGGCTTCGCTGGCAGGTACGTCCCCGCAGTTGGCCCGGGTCAGCGCCTCCACCTGCTGGAGCAGCAGTTCGTGGGCTGCAAGGCCCTTGGCCGCGGTGCCGGCGGAAGCAGTGTCCAGCCGTTTGAGCGCCACCTGGTACGCGTAGACCGCTTCCTGATGTATGCGGACCGTAGCTGCCAAGGATGCGTCGGTGGTGGCGGACGTTGGCTCGGGCGTGGGGCTGACCGAAGGGCACGGTGCCGTCGGCGGCGTGGCGGCAGCTATTGGGGTCTTGGATGCCGCGGCATCCTTCGGGATCGGCAACTGCCACGCACCAGCCAGCTTTTCGGCCCCCAGCACTTGGGCGGATCCCACGGCGGCGAGGAGCCGGGCGATGCCGCCGTCGGCCTCGTAGGCGTCTGCCAGGCGCTGGGTTCCGCTTGCGGACAAAGCGGCAACAAAGGCGGAACGCGTGGTGCCGTCTGCTCTGCCGGCAGTGGTCGCGGTGGCGGAGGGAGTTGCTTCGGATGGAACCAGGAGGGCGCGAGCCTGCGTTGTCAGCAAAGTCACAGCGTCCTTGAGTGCGGTCTGGTCAGCACCCTGGCCGGCGGACGAAGACAGGGTGGCGGCCGATTCGCGAAGTTGCAGAGTGTCCTCCAGCGCACCCGCACGGGCGGCTTCGGAGAAGGGGACGGGCGGGGGAGTGCCGGAATCACGCGGAATAAGCACTATTCCGGTCCCTGCGACGAGCAATGCCACCACGGTAACCAGCAGGGCGCGGCCCCAGGGTGGTGTTCGTTGTTTTTCGCTTGTCTGCCCGCTCACAACAGACCATGGTGTCACGTGCGTGGCAAAGTCCGTGCACCATGTTCCCGGGAAAATCGTTAGGCTAGTAGTCACAACAACATCTATCGGGAGGCGGCGGGCAACGTGAGTGACTCGGAAGCCACGACTTCAACACACCGTTCTGAATCCAACTCAACGGCCACCATCCACAACCCGGAAGAGAGCAGGCTTAAGGCGCTGCTTGAACCGGCTGTCCTTGCCAGCAGGCTCTACCTCGAGGATGTTTCCATCCACGTTGCCGGTTCACACCGCACGGTCCACGTCGTCGTGGACCTGCCGCAGGAGGAGACCGGCGGTGTCAGCCTTGACGCCATTGCGGATGTCTCACGCGGGCTGTCCGATATCCTGGACAACGATCCCCATGACGACGGACGTCCGTATGACCTTGAGGTTTCTTCGCCGGGCGTCAGCCGCCCCTTGACCGAACCGCGCCACTGGCACCGGGCCCGGGGCCGCATGGTCCGGGTCAACGTGATCCAGGGGGACAATCTCCTGGGCCGCATCGCCTCGGTGGAGGATGACGGCGTGACGTTGATCCCCGAACACGAGGTCAAGAAGGGCATGAAGCCCAAGCAAGGCGACCCCATCACTATTCCTTTCGACAGGATCCGCCAAGGAAAAGTCGAGATTGAATTCAGCCACCTCCACGAGGCTGCGCTGGCAGACGAGCACAACGGACCTTCTGAGGAGGCCTAATGGATATTGACATGAGCGCACTGAGACTCCTGGAGCGTGAGCGTGAAATCCCGCTGGATCTCCTGATTCCCACCATCGAGCAAGCCCTGTTGGTGGCGTACCACAAGACGCCCGGCGCCTTCGAGAAGGCCCGCGCGGAATTGGACCGCAAGAGCGGCCACGTGACCATCTGGGCCACCGAGATTGACGACGACGGCGAGCCCATCGGCGAGTTTGAGGACACCCCGGCCGGCTTTGGCCGCATCGCAGCCAGCACGGCCCGCCAGATCATCCTCCAGCGTCTCCGCGACGTGGAGGATGACAACGTGCTGGGTGAGTTCAAGGGCCGTGAAGGCGAACTCGTTGCCGGCATGATCCAGCAGGGCAACAACCCGCACATGATCCAGGTCAACCTGGGAGCCGTTGAGGCACTGCTGCCGCCGCCCGAGCAGGTTCCCGGTGAGAAGTACCTCCACGGAAGCCGACTGCGCGCTTTCGTGGTCGATGTCCACCGTGGCGCCAAAGGTCCTTCCATCACGCTGTCCCGTTCGCACCCCGGACTGGTCCGCAAGCTGTTCGAAATGGAAGTTCCGGAAATCGCCGACCACTCCGTGGAGATCGTGGCGCTTGCCCGCGAAGCAGGCCACCGCACCAAGATCGCCGTCAAGGCCAACACTCCCGGCATCAACGCCAAGGGTGCCTGCATCGGTGAAATGGGTTCGCGTGTCCGGGCAGTCATGACTGAACTGAACGACGAAAAGATCGACATCGTCGACTTCAGTGATGACCCGGCAACCTTCATTGCCAACTCCTTGTCGCCCTCCAGGGTGAATTCCGTCACAATCACGGACGAGTCAACCCGCTCGGCCCGAGTGGTGGTTCCCGATTACCAGCTTTCGCTGGCCATCGGCAAGGAAGGCCAGAACGCCCGGCTCGCCGCAAAGCTGACTGGCTGGCGGATCGATATCGTCTCCGACGCCGCTCCGGCAAAGGTCGACTAGCGGTTCAACCGGCGGCTGATGCCGCCGGTTCCGCGCCGCGCTTGGGCGTCCCTGGTTTCGGTAGTGCGGGGCCGGGGGGCTAGACTAGATGGAACCGGGCTTACGTCCGGTATCCGCGCGCTTTGGCGTGCCTCAGCTGCGTGTGCAGGACCGGGGCCCGTCGGGCGCCAGTAACGTAAGGCAGGTTGGACACGTCGTGGCTGAACTGCCTGAACACGGCCAGGGGCCTGTTCGCACGTGCATCGGATGCCGGAAGCAAGGCTCCCGGTCCGAGCTTGTCCGGCTGGTCGCCCAAGGCAGCGGTTCGTCCGCCGTCCTGGTGGATGTCCGACGCCGGATGGCCGGCAGGGGTGCGTGGCTGCACCCCAGCGAAAAGTGCTTGGCATTGGCGATCAAGCGGCGCGCTTTCGGAAGGGCCCTTGCGGGCGCTGCCGAAACGGACGCCGTCGAACGTTACCTGATGCAGGGCACGCCACTTGTGGAGGCCCAGGCCACCACAGGAAAACCGTCCAAACCTGAAAGCGGGTCAGAAAACTGATGGAAACCCGATGAGTTCCCAGCGATGAGTGCGTAACGATGACAACTTTGTTGCGCTCTGCAATGGGCCTTTCATTCGCGCAAGCGGCGAAGGCCCGCAGTAAGAAGTAGACGGTTCGTGCCTGGCTCGGTGCGGACCGAGACAGGAGAAATGTGGCCAAGGTCCGCGTACATGAGCTCGCCAAAGAGCTCGGTATTACTTCCAAAGATGCAGTAACCAAACTGCAGGAATTGGGCGAATTCGTTCGCTCCGCCTCGTCAACCATCGAGGCCCCCGTCGTGAAGAAACTTCGCGACGCCTACCCGGGTGCCGGCGCTGCCAAGGCCGCCGCTCCCGCTGCCGCTCCCGCGGCAACCCGTCCCGCAGCATCCCGTCCGGCAGCACCGGCTCCGGGCCCCGCAGCACCGAAGGCTCCGGCCCCGGCACCTGCAGCCCCCGCTCCGGCAGCTTCGGCTCCTGCAGCACCGGTAGCTCCCGCGGCTTCGGCTCCGGCAGCACCCGCGGCTCCTGCCGCGTCCACCCCGGTGTCGGCCAAGCCCGGCGCCCGTCCTGCTCCCAAGGCAGAGACGCCGGCTCCGGCACGTCAAGGTGGCCAGGCTCCCCGTCCCGGCGGTCCCCGTCCGGGCAACAACCCGTTTGCTACCTCCCAGGGCATGCCCCGGGGCCGTGGTGGCGACGGAGATCGTCCGCCCCGTCCGGGTAACAACCCGTTTGCACCGTCCCAGGGCATGCCCCGGGGCGAACGCCGCAACGATGGCGAACGCCCCGGTGGTCCCCGTCCCGCTGCCGGCGCAGGCGGTCCCCGTCCTGCAGCAGGCACCGGTGGTCCCCGTCCGGGCGCTCCGCGTCCGGGTGCACCCCGTCCGGGCGCTCCGCGTCCCGCTGGCGGTCCCGGTGCCGGAAACCGTCCTACTCCGGGCATGATGCCCAACCGCACTGAGCGTCCGGCTCCCGGTGGCGCAGGCCGTCCGGGTGGCGCAGGCCGTCCCGGTGGCGGCCCCGGTCGTCCCGGTGGCGCGCCCGGTGCAGGTACCGGTGGCGGCGCTCCCGCCGGCGGTGGCTTCGGCAAGGGTGGCCGCGGCCGCGGTGGCACCCAGGGTGCCTTCGGCAAGGGTGGCGCCGGTCGTGGCAAGCAGCGTAAGTCGAAGCGTGCAAAGCGCCAGGAACTGGAGCAGATGAGTGCTCCGTCGCTGGGCGGCGTATCGGTACCCCGCGGTGATGGCGAAACCATCATCCGGCTTCGTCGTGGCTCGTCCATCACGGACTTTGCCGAGAAGATTGATGCGAACCCCGCATCGCTGGTGACCGTGCTGTTCCACCTCGGTGAAATGGCAACGGCTACGCAGTCCCTCGACGAAGACACCTTTGGCCTGCTTGGCGCCGAACTTGGCTACAAGCTCCAGGTTGTTTCCCCCGAGGATGAAGAGCGCGAGCTGCTGGATCAGTTCGACATCAACATCCAGGATGAACTCGACGCCGAAGGCGACGACGTTCTCGAGGCCCGCGCCCCGGTTGTCACCGTCATGGGTCACGTTGACCACGGTAAGACCCGCCTGTTGGATGCCATCCGCAACTCGAACGTTGTGGCCGGCGAGCACGGTGGCATCACCCAGCACATCGGTGCCTACCAGATCAGCCACGTCCACGAGGGCACTGCCCGCGACATCACCTTCATTGACACCCCCGGTCACGAGGCCTTCACGGCCATGCGTGCACGTGGTGCCAAGGTCACCGATATCGCCATCCTGGTTGTCGCAGCCGACGACGGCGTGATGCCGCAGACGGTGGAAGCGCTCAACCACGCCCAGGCAGCCAATGTGCCGATCGTCGTCGCGGTGAACAAGATCGACAAGGAAGGCGCCAACCCTGACAAGGTCAAGGGCCAGCTGACCGAGTACGGCTTGGTTCCGGAAGAGTACGGTGGCGACACCATGTTCGTTGAGGTCTCTGCACGCCAGAACCTCAATATTGACGAACTGATCGACGCCGTCCTGCTCACGGCCGATGCGGCACTGGATCTGCGCGCCAACCCGGACAAGGACGCTCGAGGCATTGCCATCGAAGCGAACCTGGACAAGGGCCGCGGTGCTGTTGCTACCGTCCTGGTCCAGTCCGGAACCTTGGCCGTGGGCGACACGATCGTGGCCGGTACGGCTCACGGCCGCGTCCGTGCCATGTTCGACGAGAACGGCGAGGCACTCGATGTCGCACTGCCGTCCCGTCCGGTGCAGGTCCTCGGCCTGTCCAACGTGCCGCGTGCAGGTGACACCTTCCTGGTGACCCCTGACGAGCGTACGGCCCGCCAGATCGCTGAGAAGCGTGAAGCTGCCGACCGCAACGCCGCACTGGCCAAGCGTCGCAAGCGCATCAGCCTGGAGGACTTCGACCAGGCCGTTGCAGAAGGCAAGATCGACACCCTCAACCTCATCCTCAAGGGTGACGTTTCCGGTGCCGTGGAAGCCCTCGAAGACGCCTTGCTCAAGATCGACGTCGGAGATGACGACGTTCAGCTGCGTGTCATTCACCGCGGTGTGGGTGCCATCACGCAGAACGACGTCAACCTCGCTACGGTGGACAACGCCATCATCATCGGCTTCAACGTCAAGCCGGCCGAGCGCGTTGCTGAACTTGCTGACCGTGAAGGCGTGGACATGCGCTTCTACTCGGTCATCTACGCAGCAATCGATGACATTGAGATGGCTCTCAAGGGCATGCTCAAGCCGGAGTACGAAGAAGTCCAGCTCGGCACTGCCGAGGTCCGCGAAGTCTTCCGTTCCTCCAAGTTCGGCAACATCGCAGGCTCGATCGTCCGCACGGGCATCATCCGCCGTAACAGCAAGGCACGTGTCAGCCGCGACGGCAAGGTCATCGGTGACAACCTCACCGTTGAGACGCTCAAGCGCTTCAAGGATGACGCCACCGAAGTCCGTACCGACTTCGAGTGTGGTATCGGTCTTGGCTCCTTCAACGACATCACTGAAGGCGACATCATCGAGACCTTCGAAATGCGCGAAAAGCCGCGCGTCTAGGTTCCGTTTGGAACGGGTCCGTCGGGTAGCCCCGGCGGACCCGTTCCGTCCCCGTTTCTAACTTTCCAGGAGGAAGTCATGGCTGATCCCGCACGCGCTGCCAAGCTGGCACAGCGGATTAAGGTCGTCGTCGCTGAGGCCCTCGGTCGTCGGGTCAAAGATCCGCGTGTCGAGTCCATCACGGTCACCGACGCCCGCGTCACCAACGACCTTCAGCACGCCACCATCTACTACACCGTCTTCGGTGACGAGGTAGCCCACGCAGATGCTGCCCGCGCCTTGGAGAAGGCCAAGGGTGTGCTTCGGCAGGAAGTTGGCCGCAACATCACCGTCCGGCTTACCCCGACGCTCGAGTTTGTTGCGGACCAAATCCCCGTCAACGCCTCGAACCTTGAGGAGTTGCTGCGCGAAGCCAAGCGTCGCGATGCCGAGGTAGCCGCTTTGGCTGCCAGTGCCAAGCACGCCGGCGAGGCCGACCCCTACAAGGGCGATGCCCCTGAGGACATCGACGAGGACGACTTCGACGAAGAGGACACTGATCTCTCCGGAGATCAAGAACTCGACGAAGACGCCAACCGCTAAGAGCCTCAGCGTTTTTGTACACCCAATGCCCCTAAGACAGCGTTTTAGGGGCATTGGCTGTACTCAGACTCGTTAGGATCAGAGCATGTCGGCGCACACTGCTCAGCAACGTGATGAATATCTGAACCGTGCCATCCACCTGGCGGTGCAGAACGTTTCCGACGGCGGCGGTCCTTTCGGCGCCGTTGTGGTCACCCCGGACGGGACTGTCCATGAAGGTGTCAACAGGGTCACCCGCGACCATGACCCCACAGCCCATGCAGAAGTCGTGGCGATCCGCCGGGCCGCTTCCGCGGCGCAACGGTTCGACCTCACGGGATCGGTTCTCTACGCCAGTTGTGAGCCGTGCCCCTTGTGTTTATCGGCCGCGCTCTGGGCCAGGATCGGGCATGTCTACTTCGCGGCGGACAGGCATGGTGCCGCCCGGGCTGGGATTGATGACGCCGTGTTCTACGAATATTTCGCCGGTGCCAGGCCTGGGCTGCTGCCGGTAGAGCACGCTGCATTGCCCGCGTCAGGTGACCCCTTCGAGGCCTGGCTCAACCACTCCCGCCGGACCGCCTACTGAGGCCGGACGGCCTGCGGAGGCGCCCGCATCCTGGAGTCCCCGGCAACTAGACCTTGGCTGGGAGCCGGCTGACGCCGTCGAGCAGGTCCTGCTGCCCACCACAGAGGGCAATCCTGATCCATCCTTCACCGATTGAGCCGAATGCCGTTCCCGGCGCGAAGGACACACCGGCATCAGCGAGGAACTTTCGCACC
Organism: Paenarthrobacter sp. CCNWLY172; assembly: GCF_037402035.1. NCBI lineage: Bacteria > Bacillati > Actinomycetota > Actinomycetes > Micrococcales > Micrococcaceae > Paenarthrobacter > Paenarthrobacter sp. CCNWLY172. Next base: position 46,300 of record NZ_JBBEGB010000015.1, on the reverse strand, counting down.
CAGGTGCGGACATCCCCGTTGGTGACATGGGAGACGTCGGCCCACAAATAGAACGCCCCCTGTGCTCCCAAATACGGAATTCCCTTCCCCGACAACACCGCTGAGGCCGCATCCCGGTTGCTCCGGTAGTGGTCGCGGGCGTGGGAAACATAGTCCTGCGGCCCCGTGAGTGCGGCCAAGGCGGCGTACTGGGAAGGTGATGCGACGCAGGACACGATCGATTCCATGACGTTGTTCATCTTCTGCTCCAGTCCTGGAGGGCAGATCAAGGCACCGATGCGCAGGCCTGTGAGGCCGTAGGTCTTGGACAGCGTCAGGGAGGTGAAAACGCGGGCTTCACCGGGAACGTCGCTGTCGTAGCGGGCCGGGCTGACATGTGGCACATCGAACGTGAAGGCCTCATAGCACTCGTCCGAAATGATCCAGAGGTCATGCCGCACTGCCAGCTCCACGAGATGGCGCGTGGCGTCTTCACTGATGACCGCGCCCAAAGGGTTGGAGGGGGAGTTCAACATCAGCACCTTGGTCCGTGGTGTGATGAGTGCTTCAATGTCCTCGATGTGGGGCTGGAAGTCGTTCTTGGGGTACAGCGGGTACTGGACCGGCACTGCGTGCAGGAGGCGGCTGGTCATGGCGAACGTGGGGTACCCGGGGTTGGGAATGAGGATCTCGTCGCCCGGAGCGAGCAGGAGGCTCATGGCGAAGTGCAGGCCCTGCTGCGCGCCGTCCACCACATAGACCCGCTCCGCGCCGATCTGCACGTGCTGCTGTTCGCGGAAGCGCGCTGCGAAGGCTTCACGGAGCGCGGGAATCCCGGCGTTCGGTGTGTAATTGGTCTCATCCCGGTCCAGGCAGGCAATGCCGGCGTCCAGGACGTGCCGCGGCAGTGCAAAGCCCGGCTCGCCGATGCTGAGGACGATCGCTCCGGGGGTTGCCCAGGCGGCTTCGGTGATTTCCCGGATCTGGTTCACGGGGACGTCGCGGACATGTGTGGCAAGCTCAGGCATGGGAGCCATCCTAGCCACCCATATACTGGTAAGCGTGCTTTCTGGACTGGTAATCGTTGACAAACCGCAGGGATGGACCAGCCATGATGTGGTTGGCCGGATGCGGCGGCTGGCTGGTACCCGGAAAGTGGGGCATGCGGGAACGCTGGATCCCATGGCCACCGGCGTGCTGGTACTCGGCATCAACAAGGCCACGCGCCTGTTGACCTACATCGTGGGCACTTCCAAGACCTACACCGCCACCATCAGGTTGGGCGAAACCACCATCACCGATGACGCTGAGGGCGAAGTCACAGAATCCCGCACGGCCGCGGAGGTCACCGATGACGCCATCGCCGCCGGGGTTGCCGCGCTGACAGGACCCATCCAGCAGGTTCCCAGCAGCGTCAGCGCCATCAAAGTCAACGGCGAACGTTCCTACGCCCGCGTCCGCTCCGGCGAGGAAGTCAAGCTCGCCGCCCGCCCGGTCACCATTCACCGCTTTGATGTCCACTCCATAACTAGGATCGACGGCGGCAGGGTAGTTGACGTTGATGTCACCGTGGAATGTTCTTCCGGCACGTACATCAGGGCGTTGGCCCGCGACCTCGGCAACGGGCTGGGCGTCGGGGGGCACCTCACTGCCCTGCGCAGGACCCAGGTAGGTCCGTACACCCTTGACCAGGCCCGTACCTTGGAGGAGCTGGCAGAAGAACTCAACGTGCTGGAGATGTCCTTGGCGGCCAGGGCCCTCATGCCCAACCGGGAGCTCAGCGAAGAAGAAACCACGGAGATCTCCTTTGGCCGCCGTATTGCTGCCGGCCCCGGGGCAGGTACGTCCACGGCCGCTACGGCAGAGAACCCCGCAGCCGCGTTCGCGCCGTCGGGTGAGCTGGTAGCACTGCTGGCGGACGCCGGCAGCTTTGCGAAGCCGGTGTTGGTCTTCGCTCCGGGAACTGGGTCCGGAACCGGGCAGGGGCAATAACCATGGACGGATATTTTTATGCCATCCTGATCGTCGGATTGGTGTCCACCATCATGTGCCTCGTGGCAGGCCTGATGAAGAAAGCCCCGAACGATCCCACCATCTTCTCCGTGCTCGCCGTTGAACTGGTCCTCCTGGTGTATCTGGTGGGTTCGATCGTTCGGGTGGCCATGGGTGAGCAGATTGCCGGTGAGGCCTGGGAATTCTGGGGGTACCTGGTCACGGCCCTGATGATCCCGTTGGGTGCTGTTTACTGGGCCATCCTTGAACGAACCCGCTGGAGCAACTTTGTCCTGGCCGCAGTGGGGGTCACCGTGCTCGTTATGGGTGCCCGCATGAACCAGATCTGGTACTGACCTTGAAGGAAGAACACGACGTGACTGGAACCGAGACCAACCCGGCAAGCCCGCAGCAGAAGGACACCCGCAATACTGGTCCGGGCCGCCTGCTGATCGCGGTCTATGCGGTCTTCGCATTGTCGGCAACGGCGCGTGCGGGCTATCAGATCGCCACCAAGTTTGCCGAAGCTCCCTTGGCGCACATCCTTTCTGCCTTCGCCGCCGTTGTGTACATCGTGGCCACCATTTCGTTGGCCAAGCCTGGCCGCACCTGGTTCAAGGTTTCCCTTGCGGCGGTGCTGACGGAACTTGTGGGTGTGCTGGTGGTGGGGGCCATCAGCCTGTTCGATCCCGTCGCCTTCCCGCACGACACCGTCTGGTCGCTGTTCGGACGCGGTTATGGATTTGTCCCCTTGGTCCTGCCGGTCCTCGGGCTCCTGTGGCTCAACAAACGCAGACCGTCCTGAGCCAGCTGCCCTGGCGGGTAACCTTAGAATGTTCCGGCGCCGGAAGGTTGCCGGGCGGAACGAATATCTGCAGTAAAAGGCGAGGTTGATGGTCCACATCTGGAACGATCCCACTGAAGTCCCCAGGGACTTCGGAGCTACTGTCGTCACCATCGGAAACTTTGACGGTGTCCATCGCGGACACCAGCATGTCCTGGCGCAACTGACTGATACCGCCAAGCGGCACAACATCCCGTCGGTAGCAGTGACCTTTGATCCCCACCCCGCCCAGGTCCACAGGCCGGATTCTGCCCCGGAATTGATCATGGGGCTCCAAGACAAGCTGGAAGCCCTGGCGGACACCGGCGTCGATGCCGTACTGGTCATGAAGTACACCCTGGACCTGGCGGCCATGACGCCGATGGAGTTTGTGCGCGAGGTCCTCTTGGACGGGCTGCACGCCGCACACCTGGTGGTGGGCCATGACCTCCGTTTCGGCGCGGGCAATGCCGGCGATGTCCTCACCATGCAGGAGTTGGGGGACCAGCTCGGTTTCAGTGTTCAGGTAGTTAATGAGTACGGCGCGGGAGGCTTCCCGGTCCACGACGACGGCGATACCGACCGCCGCTGTTCCTCCACCTGGGTGCGGGAAGCTTTGTCTGAGGGAGACGTCGTGACTGCCGCCGCGGTATTGGGCCGGCCCCACCGCATGCGCGGGGAAGTCGTCCATGGCGCCGCCCGTGGCCGTGACCTCGGATTCCCCACCGCCAACCTTTCCCACGATTCCACGGGCTATGTTCCTGCGGACGGAATTTATGCCGGCTGGTTGATCGACCAGTCCGGAACCCGGTGGCCCGCTGCGATTTCCGTGGGTTCCAACCCCACGTTCGATGGCGTCAGCCGTCAGGTGGAAGCCCATGTGATCGATCGTCCCGAGGAAAATGTGGAGGACTTCGACCTCTACGGCCAAACCGTAGCCGTTGAATTCACCCAGCGCCTTCGGGGCATGGTGGCGTACCGGGGACCCGAGGCATTGGTTGAGCAAATGTGCCTGGATGTCGCCCAGGCGCACGAGCTCCTGGGCCAGAGCTAGGCGCATTTCGACAACACTGCCGGCCTGCCGGTAAACTGATGAGTGGATCCGGCTGCAGTCCGTGGCGGCTGGACCTGTTTTTGTGTGCGGTGACGCACCAAAGGCAACCCGTCAGCGAGGCGCTGGACCGGGAGGCACGGCACAACTCTAGGAGTTCACGTGGCACTTGAAGCCGCTGTAAAGCAGTCCATCATCAAGGAATACGCAACCTCTGAAGGCGACACCGGTTCGCCCGAGGTGCAGGTTGCAGTCCTGACCCAGCGGATCAAGGATCTGACTGAGCACATGAAGGAGCACAAGCACGACTTCCACACCCAGCGCGGTCTGCTGGCCATGGTTGGTCGTCGCAAGCGCATGCTTTCCTACCTGAAGAACACCGACATCGCCCGCTACCGTGCGCTCATCGAGCGCCTCGGCCTGCGTCGCTAGTCTGACTTTAGGGACGGCCCGGTCCCTCGTGGAACGGGCCGTCTTCTTCACCAACAACTAAAAACAGGAATCAACCGCATCGCGCATTCGCGGTCCTCGGTAGTGATTCCCGGGAACAATCGGTGACGATTGCCCCGTGGATCTCGATCGATGACCGGGTGTCGTACAGGCCAGGAATAAAGAAGAGGCCTGGGTTGATGCGGCGGACTTCCGCTAACAGAAACGGAGGTGACTCTCTATGGAGGGTCCCGAAATCCAGTTCTCCGAAGCCATTATCGACAACGGTCGTTTCGGCAAGCGCGTCATTCGCTTCGAAACCGGCCGCCTTGCCAAGCAGGCAGCCGGCGCTTCGATGGTCTACATCGACGAAGACACCGCCTTGCTGTCCGCAACCACCGCAGGCAAGCAGCCGCGCGAAGGTTTCGACTTCTTCCCGCTGACGGTTGACGTTGAAGAGCGCATGTATGCTGCCGGCCGTATCCCGGGCTCGTTCTTCCGTCGCGAAGGCCGCCCGTCAACCGAAGCCATCCTGGCTTGCCGCCTCATGGACCGTCCGCTGCGCCCGGCCTTCGTCAAGGGCCTGCGCAACGAAGTCCAGATCGTGGTCACCGTCCTGGCGATCAACCCCGATGAGCTCTACGACGTCGTAGCCATCAACGCATCCTCGATGTCCACGCAGCTGTCCGGCCTCCCGTTCTCCGGCCCGATCGGTGGCGTCCGCGTCGCCCTCATCGCTGACGAACAGGGTTCGCAGTGGGTTGCTTTCCCCAAGCACTCCCAGCTTGAGAACGCCGTCTTCAACATGGTTGTAGCCGGCCGCATCACGGGTGACGACGTCGCCATCATGATGGTTGAAGCCGAAGCCACGGACAACTCCTGGAACCTCATCAAGGAACAGGGCGCCACAGCCCCCACCGAAGAGGTTGTCTCCGAGGGCCTCGAGGCTGCAAAGCCGTTCATCAAGGCACTCTGTGAAGCACAGGCGGACCTGGCTGCACGCGCGGCCAAGCCCACCGTCGAGTTCCCCGTGTTCCTGGACTACCAGGACGATGTTTACGCCGCTGTTGAGGCCGCTGCTGCCGACAAGCTGGCTGCCGTCTTCCAGATCGCTGACAAGCAGGACCGCGACACTGCCTCTGACGAACTCAAGGACGAAGTGCTGGGTGCGCTTGCCGGTAACTTCGAAGGCCGTGAGAAGGAACTGTCCGCAGCTTTCCGCTCGGTCACCAAGCAGGTTGTGCGCCAGCGCATCCTCAAGGACCAGATCCGCATCGACGGCCGTGGCCTGACGGACATCCGCCAGCTCACCGCCGAGGTAGAGGTTCTGCCCCGCGTCCACGGTTCGGCCATCTTCGAGCGCGGCGAGACACAGATCATGGGTGTCACCACACTGAACATGCTCAAGATGGAGCAGCAGATCGACTCGTTGTCGCCGGTAACGCGCAAGCGCTACATGCACAACTACAACTTCCCGCCGTACTCCACCGGTGAGACCGGCCGCGTCGGTTCCCCGAAGCGCCGCGAAATCGGCCACGGTGCTCTTGCAGAGCGCGCCCTGGTTCCGGTTCTGCCGACGCGTGAAGAGTTCCCCTACGCCATCCGCCAGGTATCCGAGGCCCTCAGCTCCAACGGCTCGACGTCCATGGGCTCTGTCTGTGCTTCGACGCTTTCCATGCTCAACGCCGGTGTGCCGTTGAAGGCAGCAGTTGCCGGTATCGCCATGGGCCTGGTTTCCGACCAGGTTGACGGCCAGACCCGCTATGCAGCGCTGACCGACATCCTCGGCGCCGAAGACGCTTTCGGCGACATGGACTTCAAGGTTGCCGGTACGTCCGAGTTCGTCACGGCCATCCAGCTGGACACCAAGCTCGACGGCATCCCCGCTTCCGTGCTGGCTGCAGCACTGAAGCAGGCCCGCGAAGCCCGCCTCCACATCCTCGAGGTCATCAACGCAGCGATCGACACCCCGGATGAGCTCTCCGAGTTCGCTCCGCGCGTCATCGCCGTCAAGATCCCCGTGGACAAGATCGGCGAGGTCATTGGCCCCAAGGGCAAGATGATCAACCAGATCCAGGAAGACACGGGCGCGGACATCTCCATCGAGGATGACGGCACGGTCTACATCGGCGCTACCAACGGTCCGTCTGCCGATGCAGCACGTTCCGCCATCAACGCCATCGCCAACCCGCAGGTCCCGGAAATCGGTGAGCGCTACTTGGGCACGGTCGTCAAGACCACCACCTTCGGCGCCTTCGTTTCCTTGACCCCGGGCAAGGACGGCCTGCTGCACATCTCCGAGCTCCGCAAGCTGGCCAACGGCAAGCGCGTGGACAACGTTGATGACGTAGTCTCCGTGGGCCAGAAGGTCCAGGTCGAGATCACCAAGATCGATGACCGCGGCAAGCTTTCCCTCTCCCCGGTTGTTGCCGAGGAAGACGGCGCAGCTGCCGAGGACGCTCCGGCTGAGGCCGCTGAAGAGTCCGCAGAGTAGTCTGTAAGCAGTACACCCGGCGGGGCCGGTGGGCTTGTAAAAGCTCCACCGGCCCTTCCGGCCTTAACCCGAAAACCTGAAAGGCCTTGATGACTGTCGTACCCCTGCCGCTGGAGCAGACTCTTCCCGGCGGCGAATTGATCCATGGTGCCGAGGGCGGTTCCATCGTACGGCGCTCGGTCCTTCCCGGCGGCGTGCGCGTCCTGACCGAGGCAATGCCCGGCCAGCGTTCGGCCACCATAGGGTTCTGGGTGGCAGTGGGTTCGCGCGATGAAGCGGACGGCCAGCACGGTTCCACGCACTTCCTTGAGCATTTGCTGTTCAAAGGCACCAAGCGCCGCACCGCTTTGGAGATCGCGTCGGCTTTTGACGAGGTGGGCGGCGAATCAAACGCTGCCACCGCGAAGGAAAGCACCTGTTACTTTGCCAGGGTCCTGGACACAGACCTGCCCATGGCCATCGATGTCATTGCCGACATGATCACCGGCGCCGTCCTGGATCCTGCTGAACTGGAGCAGGAGCGCGATGTCATCCTTGAGGAAATCGCCATGGACAGCGATGACCCGACGGATGTTGCCCACGAGAAATTCGTGGAGGCCGTCCTTGGCAACCACCCCCTGGCCCGTCCCATTGGTGGAACCCCTGACGCCATCAAGGCTGTGGCAAGGGACGCGGTCTGGGAACACTACCAGCGCTATTACCGCCCGGAGGAATTGGTCATCACCGCTGCCGGCGGCTTGGACCACGACGTCGTCTGTGACCTTGTCCTCGATGCCCTGACGGCCGCGGGCTGGAAGCTTGACACCCAGGCAGCCCCGGTCAACCGCCGCGGTACCGATCGCGCCGTCATCAGCGGAACGTCCGGCCTCCATGTGGTCAAGCGCCCCGTGGAGCAAGCCAACATCATCATGGGCTGCCCCACGATCGTGGCAACCGATGACCGACGATTCGTTATGAGCGTGCTCAACGCTGTCCTGGGTGGCGGCATGTCCTCCAGGCTGTTCCAGGAAATCCGCGAGAAGCGGGGCCTGGTCTACTCCACCTACTCCTTCACTGCGGCTTACGCTGACGCCGGCTATTTCGGAATGTACGCTGGCTGCACGCCGTCCAAGGTCCGCCAGGTACTGGACCTCCTGGGCGTCGAGCTGGAGAAGCTTGCCAAGGAGGGCATCACAGAAGAAGAACTCCGTAAAGCCGTAGGCCAACTCAGTGGGGGAATCGTCCTGGCCCTGGAAGACACGGGATCACGGATGTCCCGGCTGGGCCGGGCAGAGTTGGTTTCCGGAGAATTCCAGGACATCGACGAAACCCTTGCCCGGATCCAGGCCGTCACGGTGGAAGAAGTGCAGGACCTGGCCCGCGAACTCGCAGCTGCACCGCGAACCATTACCGTGGTGGGTCCTTTCGAGGAAACCGAGACTTTCGGACTCTAGGCCTCTGGACGCACGCACTGTCAACAGGGCAGCATGATCACACGGTGATGATGCTGCCCTGACGACTTTGGAGACATGATGGATCTGCCCTCGAGCGGCCAGGCCGCGGAGCTGTTGCAGGACTTCATCGGTCACTGGCGGGGCATCACGGAGATTGCCGCGTCGCCGTGGGGGAGTGCCCGGACGGCTGAAGCGGAAGTGGTTTTCACCAAGGCCGCCGGCGGGTATGCCGTCGTCCAGAGCTACCGGCACCGCGAGGCGGACGGCACGCACTTCGAAGGGCATGGCATGTTCACTGTGGACCGGGATCACGGGGACACTCTTTGGTACTACGTAGACAGCCTGGGGAGGTCGCCGGCCAGCCCGGTCAGGGGAGCGTGGAATGCAGGCACCCTGACATTGGACAGGAGGACTGCCGACGGCGTTGCCCGGCACACCTTCCGCGTCGAGGACGGGGTCCTGGTGCACACGGCCGATCTACGGCTGGAAGGAACACCGGACTACAGTCCGTTGCTGAGGAGCGTCTTCCGTAAGGCCTGAGCCTCAGCCTCCGGCGAACGGCGGCAGGACATCGATGACGTCCTGGGCTCCCAGCGGCGCTGAACGGTCCCGCACAGCTACCTCGTTGCGCAGGAAACTGCTCCGTGCCACGATCCGGTCCAGCGTCGGGGTGCCTTCGGGAGGCAGCGGACGTTCGACGGCGAGTGCGGCTTCCAGCAACGCTTCCAGGCTGGTGCCTTCCGGGAGGACGTGACGTTCTTCTTCGACACCGGCCGCCGCGCGTGCGGCAGCGAAGTAGCGGACAAGCAAGGTTTCAGCCTCCGATTGCGCTCATGCTGCGGTCCGGCTGGACAAAGTCCGCTGCGCCGAGACCTGTGTGGTCCATGCCGTGGGCTTTAGGTTTGACCCACATGGCGTCTTGCCACCGCGATGCCAGTTCGTGATCCGTGGCCCCGCCGCGAAGCAGGCCCAGGAGGTCGAATTCTTCGCGGGAGAAGAGGCAACTCATGATCTTGCCCTCGGCCGTGATGCGGGTTCGGCGGCAGTCGGCGCAGAACGGTTCGGTGACCGAGGCGATAATGCCGACTGTACCGAGGACTGGGCCCGCAGCTTCACCGGAAGCCGTGTCCCGGCGTCGTACTTCAAATCGTTCGGCCGGGGCGCCGTCCCGTTCGCGGGGGTCGTGCGCCAGCACAAAGTCGCGGGAGAGCAATTCCCGGATCTCGGCGGCAGTGATCATGTTGCGACGGGTCCACCCGTGATCGGCGTCCAGCGGCATTTGTTCGATGAAGCGAAGCTCGTAGCCGCGGCCCAAGGCCCAGGCGAGCAAGTCCGGCGATTCGGCGTCGTTGATCCCGCGCATCAGCACGGCATTCAACTTGACCGGCCCAAGGCCGGCCGCCCAAGCGGCATCAACGCCGGCCAGGACGCGATCCAGGAACGGCCGGCGCGTGAGTTTGGTAAAGGTTTCCTCGTGCAGGGAATCGAGCGAGACATTGATGCGGGTGAGGCCCGCAGCCTTCAGCGCCGCCGCCTTTTTGTCCAGGCCAACACCGTTGGTGGTCATGGAGATCGGGAGGTCCGGGTGGTCGCTGCGGATGCCGGAAATGATGTCCACCAGGTCGGCGCGGACCAAGGGTTCGCCGCCGGTGAGGCGCAGTTCCCGCACGCCCAAGGCGTTGACCCCGATCCGGACGATCCGGACAATTTCGTCCCTGGTCATCACGGCTTGTTTCGAGAGCCATTCCAACCCCTCGGCCGGCATGCAGTATGTACAGCGCAGGTTGCATTTGTCCGTCAGGGACAGCCGCATGTCCGTAGCCCGCCGGCCATAGCGGTCCCACAGGCCCGCAGGCGTTCCTGCCGGGCGCGGCGGCGGTACCGCGATGCCACTTTCCTTGCTGCCCGCGGGGCCACCCGGAGGGGGCACCGGCATTCCCAGCTGAACACTCATAAATTCAGGCTACGCCACCGTGGCAGGATCAGTGACACCGATTACAGTCATACAGTTCTTACGGATTGCATACGCTTGCGCCGCGGATGCCTGAATCACGTGCCGGGGACCGCCGGCAAACCTATGCTGAAAGCGTGACCACACCTACGGCATCATCAGCGGAACCAGGGAATCGCCGCATCCTCCTGGTGGAAGACGAACAGACCATCGCCGATGTGGTCCGCGACTACCTGCTGCAAGCGGGCTTTCAGGTAGACATGGCGGGTGACGGATTTACCGCCCTTCAGGTGGCAGCGGACCGCAAACCCGACCTGGTGATCCTGGACCGCATGCTGCCTGGTTTGGACGGCGTGGAGGTGTGCCGCCGGCTCCGCCAGACCATGAGTGTACCGGTGATCATGGTTACGGCTTTGGGCACCGAAGATGACCGGATCCTCGGCCTGGAGATGGGCGCTGACGATTACGTGACCAAGCCCTTCTCACCGCGCGAGCTGGTGCTCCGGGTGAAATCGGTGCTCAGGCGAAGCATCAAGGAGTTCACGCCGGAACCACCAGTGGAAGCCGCGGGTCTCGAACTCGATCCTGCGTCCCGGACAGTAACGCATCACGGAGTTCCGTTGGCCTTGACGGTGCGCGAATTCGATCTCCTGGCTTTCCTGATGCGGCGGCCACGCCAGGTTTTCAGCCGCGAGGAACTCATCAAGGCCGTCTGGGGCTGGGACTTCGGCGATCTCTCAACAGTCACAGTGCACGTGCGTCGCCTGCGGGAAAAGATTGAAGCCAACCCCACCAAGCCTGAGTTGCTCAAGACGGTCTGGGGTGTGGGGTACCGCTTCGATTCCGCCTCCGGCAACGCGCCGGAGCACTCCGGCGGCGGGGAGCGTGGCCATGGAGGGCAGTGAGCTGTGGACCATCCTGGCTTGGGTCTTGTTCTGGGCCGTCCTCATCGGCGCCGCAACCTTGTTCAGCCTGCGACTGCTGCGTCGGGCGTCGGTCCTGGCACAGATCTGCCTGGTGGTCGTCGCTACGGTTGCGGTCCTGGTGGCCGGCATGGTCAGTGCGTTCAATGCCATGTTCATCTCTGCCAGGGATCTGGAAGTCATGTGGTACATCCTCGCCGTGGCATCAGCAGTGGCTGTTGCCTTGTCACTCATGCTGGGCGCGGGCGTGTCACGTAACGCTGCCCGGTTGGTGGTTGCCGCGCGGCGCCTGGGCCGGGGGGAGACCTTGGACCACGCCGGGGAGGGGCGGGGCAGTGCTCCCGCCATGACGTCCGAACTTGCCCAACTGGCCAAGGAACTTGAGGCCAGCAGCCGCAGCCTCGCCGAGTCACGGGAACGTGAAGCCGCCATTGAGACGGCCCGGCGGGAATTGGTGTCGTGGATATCGCATGATCTCCGGACCCCCTTGGCCAGCATGCGCGCCATGACCGAGGCACTTGAAGACGGTATGGCGTCCGATGTGCCGGGCTATTACCGGAAGATCATCGGACAGACGGAGCAGATGACCGCCATGGTCAATGATCTCCTGGAGTTGTCCAAGATCCAGTCCGGCACTCTCCGTCTCCGTGCTGAACCACTGGACCTTTACGATCTTGTCAGTGATGCGTTGTCCGATCTCGCGCCTTTGGCCGCTCAACGCGGCATCACGCTCGACGGCGGCGGCGACCGTGAGTGCATGGCCGTCGCCGATGGCCCCAGCCTCGCCCGGGCCGTGCGGAACATCCTCCTCAACGCCATTATCTACAGCCGGCCGGACACTGAGGTCCACGTCAGCGTCGGACGCGACGGGCTGGGGCACCACGGCGGAAATGCAGTGGTCGCAGTGCAGGACCAGTGTGGTGGCATCCGCAACGAGGACCTACCGCATCTGTTCGAGACGGGCTGGCAGAAAGACCCCGCCCGGGGCACCACTGAGGGACTGCAGGGCAGATACAGTGGCGCGGGCATCGGACTGAGCATGGTGGCCGGCATCGTCAAGGCCCACGGCGGATCAGTCACTGTGGAAAACGTCGACGGCGGCTGCCGGTTTGCGCTGTCCCTTCCGGCGGGATCCGTCCCGGCCACGTCCGGGATTTCGGCCGACGAACGACCAGGAGGCGCAGCATGAGCACGCACAAAAGTGTGGACAGGCCGGAAACCCGCGCCTCCACCCAGTCACACGGCCGGCTCAGCCTCCGTCTGTGGCCTGCCGCGGCAGGTGTAGCGTCGGGCGGTGCGGGGATTGCGGCCGGTGAACTGACCGCAGGCCTGCTGAGCCCGTTGGTTTCCCCTGTCACGGCCCTGGGCGGAGCTGTGATTGATGCAGTGCCCCCCGGAGTGAAGGACCTGGCCGTGCAGTTGTTCGGCACGGCGGACAAGATCGTGTTGATTGCATCCATCGGTCTCGTCGCGGGATTGTTGGCCGCGCTGGCCGGCGTTCTGGAGCATCGCCGCGCCGGCTGGGGACTGGCGATGGCCGGGGTGGCCGGAGCAGCTGGACTGACCGCCGTCGTCACGCGTGCCCAAGCAAGCCCGCAGGCGGCCTTGGCCCCGATCGTCGCTGCGGTCGTCACGATGCTGCTGTTGCGCACCCTCATCCGGCGGCTCGTCACGTGGGCACCCGAGGCAGCGAATCAGGAACTTCAAGGGCATGATCCCGCACCCCTGGCACGGCGGAGTTTCCTCAACGCCCTCGCTGGCACCTCCCTCGCCGCCGTCGTGGCCGGAACCGTCACTGCGGTCCTCACCCGGGCCACGGCCATGGCGTCAGGTTTCCGCAGTTCCATGACGCTCCCGGAACCCGTGATCCCACCGCAGGCAGTACCCGCCGGCGCCTCGCTTCCCGTGGACGGCATCAGCCCCCTGGTGACCCCCAACTCCGATTTCTACAGAATCGATACGGCACTGACGGTACCGGCCCTCGACCCGCCGGCGTGGAGGCTGAAGGTCACCGGATTGGTGGACCGGGAGATCGAGATCGACTTTGCCACGCTCCTCGCCAAACCCATGATCGAACGGCATGTCACCATCGCCTGCGTATCCAACAACGTCGGCGGCGACCTCATAGGCAATGCGCTCTGGCTGGGCTGGCCCATCCGCGAACTCCTTGCCATGGCCGGTCCCAAAGCCGGCGCAGACATGGTGCTGTCCACCAGCAACGACGGGTGGACGGCCAGCACACCTTTGGAGGCCCTCACCGACGACCGCGACGCCCTGTTGGCCGTCGGCATGAACGGCGAACCGCTCCCGCTGGAACACGGCTTCCCGGTGCGGATGATCGTGCCAGGGCTGTACGGATTTGTCTCCGCCACCAAATGGCTCACCGAACTGAAAGTCACCCGCTTCGCCGACGACACCGCGTACTGGACCCCCAGGGGCTGGAGCGACCACGGACCCATCAAGACGCAGTCACGCATCGACGTTCCCCGCAGCGGCAGGACGGTCCAGCCGGGCACAGTGCAGTTCGGAGGTGTGGCCTGGGCCCAGCACCGGGGCATCAGCCGCGTTGAGCTCCGCGTCAACCGCGGACCCTGGAAGCAGGCCACTCTTGCGAGCGGGATTTCCACGGACACCTGGTATCAATGGCAACTGGGCCTCGATCTCACCCCCGGGGATTACGAAGTGCAGGTCCGGGCCACCGATACCACCGGCCAGCCGCAGACCGAGGAAAAGGCACCCGTGGCTCCGGATGGCGCCACGGGCTATCACACCATCAGCGTCAAGGTGGGCTAAGGCCCTAGTCTGGGTACGTCCGGAGAAATTCCGGAAGCCAGTGTGTCACAACAGGAGGTTGTCCGTGCCCAGATCAGTTGCAACCCATCGCCAGGCAGTGGTGGAACTGCTGGCCGGCACTGCCACCACCAAGGGAAACCACCGCGTGCCGTTGCTCGACGCACTGGGAAAGCCGCTCGCCGTCGATGTCCATGCGCCGCTCTCGCTGCCGCCGTTCGCCAACTCCCAGATGGACGGCTTTGCCGTCCGGTCACATGACATTCCCGACGACGGCGGGCAGCTCCGGGTGGCAGCTCCCGTCCCGGCAGGTGCGACACCAACAGCGCTGAAGGCCGGCTACGCCGCCCCCATCATGACCGGAGCCATGATTCCAGAGGGCGCCGACGCCGTCGTACCCATCGAGAAAGCGAGCCCCAGTACCTTTCCAGACCCCACCACCATTGATGCCGTCGTCAACCTTCCCGCGGTGGCTCCCGGTGCTTATGTGCGGAACAGCGGCAGCGACATCCACAGGGGAGCCCTGGCCCTGGCAGCAGGCACCCTGCTGGGACCGGCCCAGCTTGGCCTGCTGGCAGCCATGGGCCTGTCAACAGTTGAGGTCCCTGAACCTCTGCGTGTCCTCCTGGTCACCACGGGAGACGAGGTAGTGGAACCAGGGGAAGAACTCACGCCCGGCAAGATCTTCGACTCCAACGGAACGCTGCTTGAAGCGTCCATGCGCCAGGCAAACCTGGACGTTGTTCGTACGGGCATCTCGGACGACGACCCTGCACACCTCCTGGCCGTCCTTCACCATCACACCCGGGAATCGGACCGTCCCGTGGATGTCATTGTCACCACTGGGGGAGTAAGCAAGGGCGCCTACGAGGTGGTGCGCCAGGCGATGGCCGGCCAGCCCGTTGATTTCCTCCCCGTTGCAATGCAGCCGGGCGGGCCGCAGGGCCTGGGAACCTTCAACGGCATTCCCTTCCTCGGATTTCCCGGCAACCCTGTCAGCTGCCTCGTCTCCTTTGAGATGTTCCTCCGGCCCGCCCTGTCGGAGGTTATGGGAACTCCGGCTCCACGACCCGTACGGACGGTACGCCTTGCCGAACCCCTGACCTCTCCCGAGGGCAAACACCAGGTCCGGCGTGGCTCGGTGGCCGGGGACGGCATGCTCCGTATGGAAGGCGGCGCCGGCTCACACCTGGTGCACGCCCTTGCCCGTGCCAACGCGTTGGTCCAGATCCCAGGCAACGTCACGGAACTCACCGCAGGAGCCGAAGTGGAAGTATGGATGCTGTGAATGAAACTCCCGGGACAACAGAACACGGCGGCGGCCTGACGCACCTACGGCACGACGGCACTGCGCAGATGGTGGATGTCTCCGCGAAGGCAGTGACCACACGCGAAGCCACCGCCACGGCAACCGTCCGGACAACCCCGGACGTGATGGCCCTCTTGGGTGCCGGTGAGCTGCCCAAAGGCGACGCGCTCGCCGTGGCGCGGGTAGCAGGCATCATGGCGGCAAAGAAGACGCCGGAGCTGATCCCGTTGTGCCATCCGCTGCCTATTTCCAAGGTCACCGTGGATTTCCATTTGGGCGCCGGCTCGGTGGACATCCTGGCAACCGTCAAGACCAAGGGCGTGACCGGCGTTGAAATGGAAGCCCTGACGGCGGCATCGGTAGCGGCACTGAGTGTCTACGACATGATCAAGGCCGTGGACAAGCACGCCGTGCTGACCGACATCCGCGTGCTGGCCAAGACTGGCGGCAAGAGCGGCGACTGGGACGTCTCAGGGGAACCGGTCCAGGAGGCCGGCGAATGAGTGCTTGCGAGCCGAACAGCCTGCGGAAGGCCGGAGTCGTGATTGCCTCCACCCGGGCTGCTGCCGGAATCTACGCCGATGAGACGGGGCCCATCATCCTCGATTGGCTCAATGAGCACGGCTTTGAGACGTTCCCCACTATGGTGGTGCCGGACGGGGAGCCAGTGGGGGCTGCCCTCAGGGCGCTCCTGACCCAGGACCCCGCGGTCGTCATCACCAGCGGCGGAACGGGCCTGAGCCCGGATGACAAGACGCCGGAGATGACCTTGCCGCTCTTGGACCGCGAAATTCCCGGCATCATGGAAGCAATCCGGCGCGCAGGCGCCGCGAAGACGCCCATGGCCATGCTGAGCCGCGGCCACGCCGGAGCTGCGGGAACGACGTTCATCATCAATCTGCCGGGATCCCCGAAAGGCGTTATGGATGGATTGGCTGTCCTGGACCCAGTGATCGGGCACTTGTGCGAACAAATGGAAGGTAGCCATGGGCACTGAAACAGATTTCGAAGTAGTCAGCGCTGTCCTCAGCGCGGAACCCATCTCGGTGGACCAAGCCATCGCGGCGGTCGAATCGGACACCGCCGGGGCTGTGGTCAGCTTCAGCGGCGTGGTCCGGAACCACGATTCCGGCAAGGCTGTGGACCGGCTCAGTTACAGCGCCCATCCCACGGCGCACCAGGTCATGTCCGACGTCGTGGCCCAATTGGTGGCTGAGCATTCAGGCGAAGCCGACCAACCCGTCCGCATCTGGGCAGCGCACCGCATCGGGATGCTGGAGATCGGTGACCCGGCCCTTGTCTGTGCCGTCGCGGCGGCCCACCGGGGACAGGCGTTTGCCGTCTGTTCCGAGCTGGTGGACAGGGTCAAAGCGCAGGTTCCCATTTGGAAGGAACAGTTCTTCACCGACGGCACCGTCGAGTGGGTTGGCGCGGGGGAGTAGGCCTGAGTCACGGTTCCTGCCGGGCCCCGGCCCGGCGGTAGGGTTAACGGCATGACCGAACAACTTGCTGTTGCAGTGCTGGGCGCCCACGGGCGCATGGGAATTGAAGCCGTGAAAGCTGTGGAAGCAGCCGATGACATGAAGCTTGTAGCCGCCCTGGGTCGCGGCGATTCCCTGGGAACCCTGCTCGACGCCGGCGCACAGTACGTTGTTGACCTCACGGTCCCGGACACCACAGAGACCAACGTCCGGTTTGCCGTAGAGCATGGCATCCATGCTGTTGTCGGTACCACTGGTTGGAATGCCGACAGGCTGGAGTCCCTCCGTGCATTGCTGGAGCAGAAGCCGGACACCGGCGTCCTGATCGCCCCGAACTTTGCCCTGGGGTCCGTGCTGGCCTCCGCTTTCGCGGCCAAAGCCTCACAGTATTTTGAGTCCGTCGAGATCATCGAGCTGCACCACCCGAACAAGGTGGACGCACCATCCGGCACGGCGGTGCGTACGGCGCAGCTGATCGCTGATGCACGGCAGGCAGCCGGAGTACCAGCAAGCCCGGACGCCACTGAAACGTCGTTGGACGGAGCCAGGGGCTGTGACGTGGAGGGTGTCCGCGTCCATAGTGTGCGGCTCCGCGGTTTGGTAGCCCACCAGGAGGTCCTTTTCGGCGGTCCGGGTGAGCAGTTGACGTTGCGCCATGACTCCTTCGACCGGGCTTCCTTTATGCCTGGTGTCCTGCTGGGATTGCGTAAAGTCTCAACGCACCCCGGCCTCACGGTGGGCCTGGACGGCTACCTGGACCTGGGGCTCTAGGTCCATGGGCAATTTCTGGACTTCCTTGAAGAAGAACCGCACCAAGATCTGGGTCGGCGCCATCACCCTGCTGTTGGTGCTCTACCTGGTGGTGTCCGTCCAACGCTCGTTCCTCCTCCTCGGTGACCCGAACCTGGTAGCGAAGGGCATTGGAGCGGCCTATCTGGTCCTGCCCATCGTCGGAGCGTGGGCGCTCATCCGGGAGCTCCTGTTTGGCGCCCGCACCGAGCAGATGGCCAAGGTCCTGGAAGCCGAAGGCGGTTTGCCCGAGGACACCCTGCCCCGAACGCCCGGCGGGCGGATTGTCCGGGCGGCCGCGGATGCGGAGTTCGAGAAGTACCGGGCCGAGGCCGAGGCGGCGCCGGAGGATTGGCGTTCCTGGTTCCGGCTGAGTTGCGCCTATGACGCCTCGGGGGACCGCAAGCGCGCCAGGGCATCAATGCGCGACGCCGTGAAGCTGTTCCGCTCTCAGCCCACCGCTGCGGGACGGTAGCTGCCCAGCTTCGACGCCGTATGGGCAACCCACTCCAGCGGTCCGCGGCGCCGGAGCAAGGCGAAACACACGCCGATTGCCACTGCACACAGTGCCTGGGTCCAGTACATGCCCTCTTCTGTCCACCCTGCGGGCAGTGGCTGGTTGGTGAACCCCGAAACCACCCATACATGGGCCGAATAGAGGCTGAGCGTCATGGCTCCGGGCCCGCTGAGCACTATCAGGATATTGACCTTGATACGGTCGGCCACGGTACCCAGCAGCAGGAAGAAACCCACCACTGCGGCAGCCGTTCCGCTGGTGTGCAGCAGGTCCAGCGTGGTCCCTGCATGGGGGGCTGCTGTGGCCAACCACCACCACGAACCGGTCTGCTCCAGCCCGGTCAGATTAACCTGGAGCATGCTTTCCAGCGGGTACCCGCGGGTGCCGGGAAGTGCCTCCAGCGCGGCCCGGCCGCCCCATGCTTCCAGGGCAAGGAACCCTCCCAGCTTTGCCGCAGCAGCCACAGTGGTTCCGCCGATTAGGAGCAGGAACTGCACCTTCGCGGTCGTGAGCGCCAACCTGCCGAGCACCAGTCCGATCAACAGATATGAGATCCACTGGAACACCGGGTAGTAACCAGTGAAGAAGAGGTCTGCGAGGAGGCGTGCCGGCGTCCCCAGGTCCTCGCCGTTGGGGTTGTGACCCAGTTGCAGGGGAGGTGCGGCGTCCAACAGCAAGGGCCGGACCAGGTAAGCCAGCAGCGGAGACAACAGCACCCAGCCCGCCGCCCAGATACACAGTGCCTTGACCCGAAGGCCAAGGAATGGCAGGACGCACAGGAAAAGCACGGCGTAATGCACCAGGATGACGGCGACATTGACGTCCAGCCCTCCCAAAGTGAGGCCGACCACCGCAATGACCAAGGCTCGCATGGCGACCCCGCCTCTCGCGGCCCGGAGATCGTTGCCTGTGCGAGGTTCCTGCCGGCCCGTACTCAGCGCCAATCCAATGCCGGCAAGGACAGCGAAGAGTGCAGCAGACCGCCCCGAAAATACCAATCCCACGAAGGTCGGCTCCCACGCCGGGGAGGGCCCGAACGTCGGTAGGAGGTGCGTGGACATCATGCCAAGCAACGCTGCACCCCTGGCAGCGTCGATCCCAGTGAGCCGGGAGGAGACCTGGCCGCCGTCGCGCGCTTTCCGCGGGGGCGCAGTCTCTTGCGAAGTCATGCTGCGATCGTCTCACAGCCAACTGTGAGCCGGGCCGACGGCAGAGCCAGGTCTTGTGTTCGAATATATGTTCGAATAACATGGCAGGATGAACGATGTCCCCACGCCACCCGAAGGTCTCGCCGGACCCATGAAAGCAATGAGCCCCGGCGTCGTCGACTTCCTCTTCAGGCAACTCGTGGCGGGCGAACCCCCTGAGGACACCCAGTGGCGCCGCGAAGGAACAGTGCTGGCCGAGCAGCCGCCAGGAGCTGAACTTGCCCGGCGGCTATCCGAGGCGGACCTGGATTCCCTGACGCCGTTGGAACTGTTCGAGTACGTTCGCGCTTCCCAGCGCCTGGTCACCTGGGCTGAACACCTCAAGGAGCGGGCCGTGGCGCACTATTGCTCGGATCAACCTGCGCGGACGCCTGGGCCGGCCTAGCCAGTCGCGGTCTGACTGGAGTGAGAGGGCCCCATGGCTCCACGCCCCGGCCTGTCCTCCAACATCCCGAGGTTGCCTCCGGAATAGGATGGGCTGGTGACTCCGACGCCCCCGCAAGTCCCCACCCAAAGGCCGGCCCGTCCCCTGGATGTCACGTCCGTGGAGAGCCCGTTTGGCGTTACCGCGCCCGCAGGGGCCGGGTTCGTTGAAGCAAGGCCTCACCCAGGGGAAGAACCGCATGACCCGGCAGTGCTTCGCGCGGCCGTTGTTCAATATGAAGCGCTGCTGCCAGGTGTCGGGGGAGCGGCCGTGGAGGCAAACGTAGCGGCCCATGTGAGGCTGGTGGCGGAGGCTTGCAACCGTGGCGCACGTTTGGTGCTTTTTCCTGAACTCTCCTTGACCGGGTATGAACTCACTGCATTCAAAGTCCCCGCCGGAGCAGGACAGCCTTCGCCGGGCAGTCAGCCTTCGCCGTGGTTAACCGAAAGCGACCCGCGGCTCCACCCCCTCCAGGATGTCTGTGCCCGCACCAGGACGGTGGCCGTCGTCGGGGCAGGCTGGCGGGAGGCGGATCAGACGCCCAGGTTGGCCTCGCTTATCGTCGGCTGTGACGGATCGGTGAAACCTGTCTTCAAAACTCGTCTGCATGGGCCGGAGCGGGAGCTTTTTGTCCCTGGAAGCGGTCCGGCGGTGCTTGATGTCGACGGATGGCGGGTTGCCTTTGCGGTCTGTGCTGACGCCGCGCATCCTGCCCACGCCGGTGCCGCGGCGGAAGCGGAGGCCGATGTGTATGCAGTGTCTGCGCTGTACACGCGGGGCGAGGAACTCAGGCTCGGACTGCATTTGGGCGCCCGTTCCATGGACCACCGGATGTTTGGATTATTGGCGAACCTTGGAGGAGAAACGCCCTTGGGCCCCTCCTGCGGTCTCAGTGGAGCGTGGGGTCCCGACGGTGCTGCCCTGGTCCGGGTGGCGGGCACCGGGACGGAAGTCGCCATGGTGTCGTTGGACTGGTCCCGTCTTGGCGCCTACAGATCCTCAACTGGGGCATGAGGACCATCACGCGGAACCCATTCTTGTAACAAGCCCGCGACAGGGTAACGTTTTTCTTATGTCTGACTTGCGCGCCCACACTCCCGCCCTTGGTACCCTCCTGACCGCGATGGTCACCCCGTTCACCGAGGACGGCAAGGTGGACTACGACCAAGCCGCTGTACTGGCAGAGAAGCTTGTCCAGGATGGTTGCGATGGGCTCGTTGTTACCGGCACCACCGGAGAGACCTCAACCCTCACGGACGACGAAAACCTTGGTATGTTCCGGGCGGTCAAAGAAGCCGTCGGCGGCAAGGCTGCCATCATTGCCGGAACCGGCACCAACGACACCGCACACTCGGTGCACCTTTCCCAGCGGGCTGCCGAGGTTGGCGTGGATGGTCTCCTGATCGTCACGCCCTACTACAACAAGCCCAGCCAGGCAGGCGTCCGGGCGCACTTCGAGACCATTGCCTCGTCAACGGATCTGCCCGTCATGCTCTACGACATCCCAGGCCGCTCCTCCATTGCGATTGCTCCTGAGACCATGATCGGCCTGGCCAAGCACCAGAACATCGTGGCGGTCAAGGACGCCAAGGCAGATTTTGCCGCCGCTACCCGGGTCATGGCTGAGACTGACCTGGTTTTCTATTCCGGTGATGACGGATTGACCCTCCAGTGGATGGCGCTCGGCGCCGTCGGCCTGGTGGGCGTCACCACCCACGTGGCCACGCGTCGCTTCCGCGAGCTGATCGACGCTGTTAACGCCAGCGACCTCGCCACTGCGAGGGCCATCAACTTTGAACTGGAACCCGTCATTCGCGCAACCATGACGCGGGTCCAAGGCGCAGTAGCCGCCAAGCAGATTCTCAAGTGGCAGGGAGTCCTGCCCAACTCGGTTGTCCGTTTGCCCCTCGTGGAGCCGGACGCAGCCGAGATCGACATCATCCGCGGGGATTTGGCGGAAGCCGGTATGGACTTCAACGTCTAGGCCGGTTCCGCCGGAAAGAAGCACAATATGACCCAAACCGCCCTTCCCGGACTGGTTACGCCGCCGAAACTGCCGAAAGGCACGCTGCGGATTGTTCCGCTCGGTGGCCTGGGAGAGATCGGCCGCAACATGGCCGTCTTCGAAATCGACGGCAAGCTGCTGGTCGTTGACTGTGGCGTGCTCTTCCCTGAAGAGACCCAGCCCGGCGTAGACCTCATCCTGCCCGATTTCTCCTACATCGAAGACAGGCTGCAGGACGTAGTTGGCGTCGTGCTGACGCACGGTCACGAGGACCACATCGGTGCGGTTCCCTACCTGTTGCGCCTTAAGGCCGATATTCCACTGATCGGGTCCCAGCTCACCCTGGCCCTGGTGGAAGCAAAGCTCCAGGAACACCGGATCAAGCCGTACACCCTCACCGTCACCGAGGGCCAAGTGGAGCAATTCGGCCCGTTCGAGTGCGAGTTCATTGCCGTGAACCACTCCATCCCTGATGCCCTGGCCGTTTTCATCCGGACCGAGGGTGGCACGGTCCTGCACACCGGCGACTTCAAGATGGACCAGTTGCCGCTGGATGGCCGCATCACCGACCTCCGTCACTTCGCCCGGTTGGGCGAAGAGGGCGTGGACCTGTTCATGGCCGACTCCACCAACGCGGACGTCCCTGGGTTCACCACGGCCGAAAAGGAAATTGGTCCCACTTTGGACCGCCTGTTCGGCCAAGCAAAGAAGCGCCTCATCGTCGCGTCGTTCTCGTCCCATGTTCACCGTGTCCAGCAGGTCCTTGATGCCGCAGAGAAGCATGGCCGCAAGGTCGCTTTCGTTGGACGCTCCATGGTGCGCAACATGGCCATCGCCGCCAAACTGGGGTATCTCGATGTGCCGGCTGGAATTTTGGTGGACATCAAGAACATCGACAACATGCCCGATGACCGCGTGGTCCTGATGTCCACTGGTTCCCAGGGCGAGCCGATGGCTGCCCTGTCCCGGATGGCCAACGGCGACCACCGCGTAGTGGTTGGACCCGGCGACACCGTCATTCTGGCCTCCAGCCTGATTCCCGGCAACGAGAATGCCGTGTTCCGCATCATCAACGGACTCCTCAAACTCGGCGCGGACGTAATCCATAAGGGCACTGCGAAGGTCCACGTCTCCGGGCACGCAGCGGCAGGGGAGCTCCTGTACTGCTACAACATCCTTGAGCCGCTCAACGCCATGCCTGTGCACGGCGAAACCCGTCACCTTATTGCCAATGGCAACATCGCGCGGGAATCCGGTGTTCCGTCCGAGGGCATCATCCTGAGCGACAACGGCACAGTGATCGACCTGAAGGACCACAAAGCAAACATCGTTGGCCAAGTAGAGGTCGGATTCGTCTACGTGGACGGTTCCAGCGTGGGTGAGATCACCGACGCCGACTTGAAGGACCGTCGCATCCTCGGGGACGAGGGCTTCATTTCCATCATCACGGTCATCAACCGCACTACCGGCAAGATCGTGTCGGGACCGGAAATCCATGCCCGTGGTGTTGCTGAGGATGATTCGGTCTTCGACGAGATCATCCCCAAGATCAACGCCGCGCTGGAAGACGCTGTGCTTAATCACGCAGACCATACCAACCATCAGCTGCAGCAGGTTGTGCGCAGGATCATCGGCACGTGGGTCAACCGCAAGCTCCGCCGCCGTCCCATGATCATTCCGGTGGTCCTTGAGGCATAGCCCCACGGCAACATGCACACCCAAGGGGGCCTGAAATCCGCGGATTTCAGGCCCCCTTGGGGTACCGTGGCAGTTATGGCGACCCGTACTACCTCCACGCCACGAGGCAGCTCCAGCAGTAAATCCGGCGGCACAGGCCGGAGCGCAGCCACATCCAAAACCAGCGCCGCCGCAGGCAAGAGCGGGCGTGGAAGCACTGCCCGCACCAAGCAGGCGGCCGCCGTCGAGCCCCAGGCTCCGCTGCCCCTGCGTATGCTTTCAGGTTTTTGGCAGGGGATCGGCCATGTGGTCGGTGCCGGCGTCCGCCGCATTGGGTACGACGTCAGCGACCTCGATCCCGCGGATCGCCGTGACGGCGCAGCCCTTTTCAACCTGGTGTTGGGCATCGCGATTGCCACTTTCGCCTGGTGGGGCCTGACGGGGTGGCTCCCGGACGTCGTCTACAGCGTGGTCAACGGGACGTTTGGCTGGATGACCCTGATCCTGCCTTTCATGCTTTTTGTTTGTGCCTTCCGGTTGTTCCGGAAACCCCAGGACGGCCGCGGCAACAACCGTGTGGGCATTGGCTTTATGATCATGACCCTGGCCGGATCGGGTTTGGCCCACGTCATTGGCGGCCTGCCCACCGTGGCCGATGGGTTCGATGGCCTGCGCAGGGCAGGCGGCATGCTGGGATTCCTCGCCGCCGCCCCCCTGGCCGCAATCCACGGTGCAGTACCGGTGGTCCTCTACAGCTTGTTGGCCTTCGTCTCTTTCCTGATCGTCACTGCAACCCCGTTCGGCGCCATTCCCTCCCGCATCCGGGGTGCCTATGAGCACCTTATGGGTGTGGACCTCATGGACGGTTCCGGCAAGGACGCCCACGACCGCAGCTACCTCTACGAAAACGACGCACCGGCCAAGCCCAAGAAGAAGCGCATGCGCTTCTTCGGCAAGGATGAGGAGCCCGAGGCAGGCCTGGAGGGCTACGTCGGGGACGAAGCTTTCGAACATGCAATAGTCGACGACGACGCTCCCGCCTCGCCGGAACCGCGCGTTCCGCCGGGGGTGCGCCGCCCAACCCAGGCGGAGATCGCCGTCGGGAAGATCAAGGCAGCCCAGGGCTTGGGGGCTGCGCCCGGCATTGACAACCCCACCGAAGCCATTCCGGTCATCAGTCCTGCCATGACCGTGCCAGCGCCCACCGTTGCCCAGGTCCCCGCGAAGCCTGCCGGTGCGCCGCTGCCGCAAACGCCGATTCCACAACGCACGGAGCAATTGTCCCTCGCCGGGGACGTCACCTACACCCTGCCGGCCTCCGACTACCTGACGCCGGGCTCCATTCCGAAGGAGCGCACAGAGGCCAATGACGCCGTCGTCGCCGCCTTGACGGACACCTTGACACAATTCAACGTGGACGCAGCCGTGACTGGCTTCAGCCGTGGTCCCACCGTGACGCGCTACGAGATCGAGCTGTCTCCCGGTACCAAGGTGGAGCGCGTTACCGCGCTGTCGAAGAATATTTCCTACGCGGTCGCATCGAGCGATGTCCGCATCCTGAGCCCCATCCCCGGCAAATCGGCCATCGGTATCGAGATTCCCAACACGGACCGCGAAACGGTTTCGCTGGGCGACGTTCTGCGGAGCCAGAACGCCCGCCGGACAGACCACCCCATGGTCATGGGTGTTGGCAAGGACGTCGAGGGCGGCTACGTGGTGGCCAACCTGGCAAAGATGCCCCACCTGCTGGTGGCTGGGGCCACTGGTGCCGGTAAGTCGAGCTTCGTGAACTCCATGATCACCTCCATCCTCATGCGTGCCACCCCGGATGAAGTCCGCATGGTCATGGTGGACCCCAAGCGCGTGGAGCTCACCGCGTACGAAGGCGTCCCGCACCTCATCACGCCCATCATCACCAATCCCAAAAAGGCCGCGGAGGCCCTGCAATGGGTGGTCCGGGAGATGGACGCCCGCTACGACGACCTCGCCAACTACGGTTACAAACACATCGACGACTTCAACAAGGCTGTCCGTGCCGGCAAAGTGGTGCCGCCCGTGGACTCCAAACGGATCATCAAGCCCTACCCTTACCTTCTGGTGATCGTGGATGAACTCGCCGACCTCATGATGGTGGCCCCGCGCGACGTCGAAGACTCGATCGTCCGCATCACCCAGCTCGCCCGTGCTGCCGGTATCCACCTGGTCCTGGCCACCCAACGCCCGTCCGTGGATGTCGTTACTGGCCTGATCAAGGCGAACGTGCCGTCCCGCATGGCCTTCGCAACCTCATCCGTGACGGACTCCCGTGTTGTGCTGGACCAGCCTGGGGCGGAGAAGCTTATTGGCCAGGGTGACGCGCTTTTCCTGCCGATGGGTGCATCGAAGGCAATGCGTGTCCAGGGTGCCTGGGTGACGGAATCCGAGATCCACAAGGTTGTGGAGCACGTCAAGGGACAGCTCCAGGCTGTTTACCGCGACGACGTTGCTGCCGAAGCCCCCAAGAAGCAGATCGACGACGACATTGGAGACGACCTCGAGGTCTTGTTGCAGGCCACCGAGTTGGTGGTGACCACCCAATTCGGCTCCACGTCGATGTTGCAGCGCAAGCTCCGGGTGGGCTTCGCCAAGGCCGGGCGGCTTATGGACCTCCTCGAATCCCGCGGAGTGGTGGGTCCCTCGGAAGGCTCGAAGGCCCGCGATGTCCTGGTCAAGCCGGACGACCTCGCGGCCGTCCTGGCAGCGATGAAGGGCCAGGAATCACCCGCTGCACCCGACGCCCACACGGCGGCCCTGAGCGACAACGCGAACTCGAACATCGCCGTCGGCGGTTATGCGGAGGACCTCGTGCAGGCAGACCTGGACAACCGGACGCAGGCCATTGAGTACCACGACGGCGCTGACGGCCCAGATGACGACGACGAAGGCGGCGAGGACGCCTGGTCGTTGACGGGGCGCTAGCTTCAAAGGCGCCAGCCCAAAGACGGTAGCCTAGAGGGGTGACTACAGCCGAGGGTGATAACGCGACGTCCAGCAATTCCGATGTCTGGAACCTGCCCAACATCCTCACCATGCTTCGGATCGTCCTGGTTCCGTTTTTTGTGTGGTTCCTGCTCGCCGACAACGGCGAGTACGGCCTGTGGCGCTGGGCAGCGGTGGTGGCCTTCGCGGTCGCCATCTACACGGACAAGCTCGACGGCGACATCGCCAGGGCGCGCGGCCTCATCACCAATTTCGGCAAGATCGCCGATCCCATTGCCGACAAATTGCTGATCGGCTCCGCGCTGGTGCTCCTGTCCATCCTGGGGGAACTGCCGTGGTGGGTCACCATCCTCATCCTCGTCCGCGAGTGGGGGATTACGGCCCTTCGGTTCGTCGTGATCCGGTACGGCGTCATGCCGGCTTCCAGGGGCGGAAAGCTGAAGACGGTGGTACAAACCGTCGCCATCTTCCTTTACATCCTTCCCCTCAAAGCGATCGCTCCATGGCTGGGCGACGTTGCCTTCTGGGTCATGATGCTGGCACTTGCCATCACCCTGTGGACCGGCGTCGAATACGTCATCCAAGCCCTCAAGCTGCGGGCGGCGGGGCGTAGGGCATGACGTCCGGGAACGCCGGCACCGCCGCGGCAGAGACGTCGACGGCGGTGGTCGCCGCAGCGATCGCAAAGAACCAAACGGTCGCCACGGCCGAGTCGCTGACTGCTGGAATGGTAGCGGCCACCCTGGCAAATACTCCTGGCGCTTCGGGGATGCTTCAGGGCGGAGTTGTTGCGTACCAAAATTCCGTCAAGGCCGGCGTCCTGGGCGTTCCGGAACAGCTGCTTGCCGACGTCGGGTCCGTTGACGGTGCTGTTGCGGAAGCCATGGCCGAGGGTGCGCGGCGCTCTTGCGGTGCCAGCATTGGAGTATCCACTACCGGAGTGGCCGGACCTGATCCCCATGATGGCAAAGCCGTAGGAACAGTGTTCGTTGGAATCGCTGACGATGCCGGAACCAAAGCCTTCGAATTCAGCTTCGCGGGGGACCGCCGGTCGATTCGCGAGCAGGCCTGCGAGGCGGCCCTGGCGCGTCTGCTTGCCGCGCTGGAAGGGGATGGTTACCGTTCGTAAAGTAGCCGGGAACAAAAACTGATTGCCAATAGTTGTGTCATTGAGTCGCTTCGGAAGAGCCGGGGCGCCTAGGATGTAGAAACCAACCCGGTCCGCCCACCAGCGAACCGGATGACTGAGGGAGCAAGGCGATACAGATGGTAAAGCAGCCCGTATCCGTAAACGGCGTTGTCCGCTGGAAGGATGTGGGCTTGGCTGATCAGACACAGAGCGAACAGAAGGAGCGCAAAATGGTTGTACTACGCCACGAGATCGGTGATGTACTGCGCGATGTCCGCCAGCGTCAGGGCCGTACCCTCCGCGAGGTTTCGCACAGCGCCCGCGTCTCACTTGGTTACTTGAGTGAAGTTGAACGCGGCCAGAAGGAGGCTTCTTCCGAGCTCCTGTCCTCCATTTGCACAGCCCTGGATGTTCCGTTGTCCCACATGCTCCGCGAAGTCAGCGACCGTGTGGCCGTTGCTGAGGGTGTGGCCGTGCCGGACACCGTTCCGCAGGAATTCTCCCAGCGTTACGGTCGCGATCTGGACCTCACGGACGACTTCCCGCAGGGAATGCTCTCCGGAGCCCGGTAACCGTTCCACCAGAAGTGGGAGAAGGTCCCCAGCCATCGGCTGGGGACCTTCTTTTGGTCTTCGTTGGTATGGCCTGAGGCGCCTGGCGGATCAGGCGTCGGCTGGCTTGGTGGGGTCGGCAGCACTGTCCGGTTCCCGCAGGGTCACGTCCTTGAGGACGCCGTCGCCGTAGATCGCATTGAGCCGGCCCATGTAGTCGGCCAGGGTCTGGACGTCTTCAAGCGGCCATTCGCCCAGGCGTTCGCGGAATACCTGCCGCCGGGCATCCTGGACCTGGTGCATCTTGTCCTCGCCCTTGTCCGTCAGGCGTATGGATTGTGCCCTTCCGTCCTGCGGGTCCGCTTCCTTGTAGACCAGGCCAATGCTCTCCAGGAAGGCGATCTGCCGGCTCACGGAGGGCTTGCCAACGCCTATGCACGTGGCGAGGTCGGTCAGCCTGATCGGACCTTCCCTCCGGATGACGGTCAGCAGCCCGTAGGCGGCCGGTTCCATGTCCGGGTGGACCTGGCGCGACAACTGATGGGAGATTGACCGGGCACGGCGCCAGAGCAGGCTCAGCTGGTGTTCCACCTGCTGGAGGGCGTCGTCTACGGCGTCGCCTGGCACGGCCTGACCGGGCGTGCTCTGGAGAGGATTGCTCATGGCAACCATTCTAGAGTCCGGCTCCGTGAGAGACTCTATCCGTGAGGGCAAGTGACTTTTGGCGATTGATGGACGATGAGTTCGGGGCAGGCTATTCCCGTGTCCTCGCCGGCTCCTTGGTACTCGCAGGCGTGGGCGGGCGGACTGCCGTTGAGGCACTGGCCTCCGGATACCATCCCCGCGAGGTGTGGTTGGCTGTATGCGAAGTCCAGGATGTTCCGGCCGAACGCAGGCTGGGGCGGGACATTAAACCGGCCTCCAGCTGAGGTCCGCGCCGCTGCCTCGACAGCAGACACGCCGGTCCATTGTTCGAATATCTGTTCGGATGGGGATATGCTCCTGTGAGAGGAAAATTGATCCCGAAGGCCGCATTTCCGAGCATCCGGATTGCTCGGTTGTCCACATAGCCGGATTCGGCTCATAAAAATGTCAGCACGTCGTAATAGCGTCTGACATGACAGGAAAGCGGCTCTTAGGGCCACTCCACAGCGAGAAAGCATCAGAGGTGTGAACCATGGCGGCAACCCCGGATCGTGAAAAGGCGCTTGAAGCAGCGCTTGCCCAGATCGACAAGCAGTTCGGCAAAGGATCCATCATGCGCCTGGGTGATGACACCCGGGCTCCCATCGAGGTCATCCCTACCGGCTCCATTGCCTTGGACATCGCCCTTGGCATTGGCGGGCTGCCCCGTGGCCGTGTAGTGGAAATCTACGGACCGGAATCCTCGGGTAAGACAACCGTTGCGCTGCATGCGGTTGCCAGCGCCCAGCGCGCCGGCGGCATTGCGGCGTTCATCGACGCTGAGCACGCTCTCGACCCGGACTACGCGGCAAAGCTCGGAGTGGATACGGATGCACTCTTGGTCTCGCAGCCGGATACCGGGGAGCAGGCTTTGGAGATCATGGACATGTTGGTGGGTTCCGGCTCCCTGGACATCGTCGTCATCGACTCCGTGGCCGCGCTGGTACCCCGTGCTGAAATCGAAGGCGAAATGGGCGACTCCCACGTGGGTCTGCAGGCCCGCCTGATGAGCCAGGCCCTGCGTAAGATCACCGGCAGGCTCAGCCAGACCAAGACCACAGCCATCTTCATCAACCAGCTGCGTGAGAAGATCGGCGTCTTCTTCGGTTCCCCGGAAACCACCACCGGTGGTAAGGCCCTGAAGTTCTACGCTTCGGTGCGCATCGATGTCCGTCGTATCCAGACCTTGAAGGAAGGTGCGGACTCCGTAGGTAACCGCACCAAGGCCAAGATCGTCAAGAACAAGATGGCACCGCCCTTCAAGATTGCTGAGTTCGACATTATTTACGGCCAGGGCATCTCCCGTGAGGGCGGCATCATTGATATGGGTGTCGAGCACGGCATCATCAAGAAATCGGGCTCGTGGTTCACCTATGATGGCGATCAGCTGGGCCAAGGCATGGAGAACTCGCGGCGTTTCCTCCGGGATAACCCTGAGCTCGCCCAGGAGCTGGAGCGCCTGATCAAGGAAAAGCTTGGCGTTGGCGTCAAGCCGGAGGAAGACTCCCCAAAGCTGAAGGCCGTTGACGGTTAGGAGAGGGCCGGATCCGGAGTCGTCCGTATCCGCCGATCCCGAGCCTGATCCCGAGTCCGTGGCGCGTGCCATCGTCCTGAGGCAGCTGACGATGGCGCCGCGGAGCCGGCTCCAGCTGTCCCGCAAGCTCGCGGAACGCAACGTGCCCGAGGATGTGGCCGAGGCCGTCCTGGACCGGTTTGAAGAGGTTCAGCTGATTGATGATGCTGAGTTCGCGAGAATGTGGGTCCGCAGCCGTTCGCAGAGCAAGAAGCTCGCCAAAGGCGCACTTCGTCGCGAACTGACGGAGAAGGGCATTGAGCTGGACGCAGCCGAAGATGCCCTGTCACAGCTCAGTGATCAGGATGAAGAGTTGGCTGCCCGTGAGCTTGTTCAACGCAAGCTGCGTCCCGGCGTCGATCTGGCTGATCGCGCGGAACGGGACAAGTACACCCGGCGTCTGGCGTCGATGCTGGCACGGAAGGGCTACGCCCCCTCCATGGCCTTCAGGATCGTCGGCGAGGTGCTGGCAGAAGCCGGTACCCTTGAGTAGTGAGTTTGACCATTCCTTCCCCAACAGTTCCCGCCACTCCTCCGGCTGAGCCCAGGACCTATCAGGTCCGCACGTTCGGCTGCCAGATGAACGTCCATGATTCAGAGCGCATGGCGGGACTCCTGGAGGACGCAGGTTACGTGCCTGCGGACGGTGAACTGGCTGACGTGGTGGTCTTCAACACCTGCGCTGTTCGGGAGAATGCGGACAACAAGCTCTACGGCAATCTCGGCCAACTCCGGCAGGTCAAGGCAGCGAACCCCGGCATGCAGATAGCTGTAGGTGGCTGCCTGGCCCAGAAGGACCGCGAAACCATCGTCAAGAAGGCGCCGTGGGTTGACGCCGTGTTTGGTACCCATAATGTTGGCGCCCTGCCGGCGCTGCTGGACCGTGCCCGGCACAACAATGAAGCACAACTTGAGATCCTCGAGTCTTTGGATGTCTTCCCGTCAACTCTTCCCACTAAACGGGATTCTGTTTATGCGGGGTGGGTTTCCATCTCCGTGGGCTGCAACAACACCTGCACGTTCTGCATTGTGCCTTCGCTCCGCGGCAAGGAAAAGGACCGACGCCCCGGAGAAATCCTCGCCGAGATCCAAGCCCTCGTGGATGATGGCGCTGTTGAAGTGACTCTCCTCGGCCAGAACGTCAACTCGTACGGCGTGGAGTTCGGGGATCGTCAGGCTTTCTCCAAACTCCTTCGGGCGTGCGGTGAAATCGAGGGCTTGGAGCGCGTCCGCTTCACCAGCCCGCACCCCGCAGCCTTTACCGATGACGTCATCGAGGCCATGGCTGAGACGCCCAACATCATGCCGCAATTGCACATGCCCTTGCAGTCCGGCTCAGACAAAATCCTCAAAGACATGCGGCGTTCCTACCGATCCAGCCGGTTCCTCGGAATTTTGGACAAGGTTCGCGATCGGATTCCCAACGCAGCCATCACCACGGACATTATTGTCGGGTTCCCAGGCGAAACTGAAGAGGATTTCCAGGCGACCCTGGATGTCGTGGAGAAGTCCCGTTTCGCCTCAGCCTTCACCTTCCAATACTCCAAACGGCCCGGCACGCCGGCCGCCGAGTTGCCTGACCAGCTTCCGAAAGCGGTGGTGCAGGAGCGTTTCGAAAGGCTGACAGCCCTCCAGGACCGCATTGCCGCTGAGGAGAACGCCAAACAGCTGGGCAGGACGGTTGAAGTGCTGGTGACGGCCCAGTCAGGGCGTAAAGCCGAGGAAACCCACCGCTTATCCGGTCGGTCCAAGGATCAGCGCCTGGTGCACTTCTCCGTGCCGTCCGGCGCAGATACTCCCCGTCCCGGTGACTTTGTGACGGTCACCATCACGGAGGCTGCTGCTTTCCACCTTGTGGCGGATCCGGCCACCGCTGGCGACTATGTGCTGCGCCGGTCCCGTGCCGGCGATGCCTGGGATCGTTCCCAAGCTGAGTCCTGCGGCGTCCCTGCTCCGGGTTCGGGCTCGACCAAGGCCGGGGTGTCCCTGGGCATGCCGTCCTTGCCGGCTCGCCGCGCCTGACGTCGGACCAGGAACCCTGTGCCTACCTACACCAAGGACGCTTCCTTGCCCGTCATTGCAGTGGTTGGCCCCACTGGTTCCGGCAAGTCGGACCTGGGTGTCAACCTTGCCCTCGCCCTGAACGGTGAGGTCATCAACGCGGATGCCCTGCAGTTCTATCGCGGGATGGACATCGGAACAGCCAAGATCAGCGTGGAAGAGCGCAAGGGCGTTCCCCATCACTTGCTGGACACCATGGATGTCACCCAGGAGGCAAGTGTTGCGGACTTCCAGGCGGACTGCCGTAGAGCCATTGGGGAAATCCGTTCACGGGGAAAACGCCCTATCCTGGTGGGGGGATCCGGTCTGTACGTCCGCGCCGCGCTGGACGTCCTGGAGTTCCCCGGCACCGACCCAGTCATCCGTAAGGCCCTGGAAGAAGAGTATGACGCGCACGGCCTCGCGCCGCTGCAAACCCGCCTTGAGGACGTCGATCCCGTGTCGGCAGCCCGTGTAGGTGACGCGCGGCGGGTGATCCGGGCCCTTGAAGTGCACCAGCTCACCGGGCGGCCTTTCAGTTCGTTCATGCCGCAACGCGAGTACTTTCAGCCGGCAGTGCAGATCGGGCTGTCAGTGGACCGTGAGGTGCTGAGGGAACGGTTGGCCCTGAGGGTCCATCGGATGGTGGAGGCTGGTCTGCTTGAGGAGGTTGAACGGCTTGATGGTGCGGGGCTTAGGGAGGGCAAGACCGCGTCCCGTGCCTTGGGGTACGCGCAGTTCCTGAGGGTCCTGGACCGTCAAGCCGATGTTGCTGCCGCTTCAGAGGAAACCATCGTGGCTACCAGGCAGTTCGCCAGGCGTCAGCTCACCTGGTTCAGGGCTGACCCCCGGATCACCTGGCTTGACTGGCAGGATACCGACCTCGTGGCCAAGGCCGTCGCCACCGCTTCGAGCCGGCCGGCCTGATTTCTGGCCAAACCAGCGTGGAAGGTAGCCTAGTGGCATGGATGAAACCCCTGCAGTTCCCGCCCAGCAGTCC
This sequence comes from Paenarthrobacter sp. CCNWLY172, assembly GCF_037402035.1. Lineage (NCBI taxonomy): Bacteria > Bacillati > Actinomycetota > Actinomycetes > Micrococcales > Micrococcaceae > Paenarthrobacter > Paenarthrobacter sp. CCNWLY172. The sequence continues at coordinate 13,069 of NZ_JBBEGB010000015.1, read as the reverse complement.
ACAGCTGCCGGTGCTACCGTGACCGCCTCAAGCCTTGCTGGGCTGACGTTTTCCAAGGGCCATGGAACGGGCAACGACTTCGTCCTGATTGCCGACCCCGGCGATGCCCACGAGATCACCCCGGAGCAGGTTGCCCAATTATGCGACCGCCACGTAGGCATTGGTGGAGACGGCCTTATCCGCGCTGTCCCGTCGCGGTTCCTTCCGGAGGGTCGGGACCTTCTGGAGCAGGACCCGGACGCCGAATGGTTCATGGATTACCGCAACGGCGATGGTTCCCTCTCGGAGATGTGCGGTAACGGCGTCCGCGTCTTCGTGCACTTCTTGATTGCGGAAAAACTGGTGGATCTTGGCCCGGGCGAAACCCTGACCATCGGCACCCGTGGCGGGGTCAAGAAAGTGGTCCGTACGGCCAACGGGTATGCCGTGGACATGGGCCCATGGGAGTTCATCTTCCCCAAGGAAGCCACCACCAAGGCAATGGACGCATTGGTCAGCGCAGACGGCCTGGAAGTAGCCCGTCCGGGCCTCTCAGTCAGCATGGGCAACCCCCACACTGTGGTTGCTTTGGCCGAACTCAAGGAGCTGTCGGCCACGCAATTGTTCAAGGCCCCGGTGGTCGATCCCAAGCCTGTCAACGGGACCAACGTTGAATTCGTTGTTCCGGCCGAACCGTTGGTTGAAGACGGCGTCGGCACCATCACCATGCGTGTCCATGAGCGCGGAGTGGGGGAGACCCAATCATGCGGCACAGGAGCCTGCGCGGCCGCCGTCGCCATTCGGCATTGGGCCGGCAACACCGCGCCGAACGATTGGCACGTTAAGGTGCCGGGCGGCGTCGTTGGTGTTAAGTTCTTCCCCGGTGCAGGTGGCCGCGAACATGTAGAGCTCAGCGGCCCGGCCGTGATCGTGGCTACTGGGACGCTTTCCTGACCCGGATGATCCTGAAGGACTTGGACGTGCTCTCCCGGCCCACCGTGTAGCTCTTGTCCAGCTCGCCGGCGAGCCACCGCTGGAGGGAGTCCGAGCCAAGGTTCTTTTGAACCACCAACCAGGCGTTTCCTCCCGGGGCCAGGCGCGGCAGCCACGTCAGCAGCAGGGTGTGCAGCTCGTCCTTGCCGATGCGGATAGGCGGGTTGGACCAGATGGTGTCGAACTCGACGGCGGGGTCTACCTCGTGCGGCAGGCTCGCCGTCACGTTGTCCAGACCCAGGGCAGCCGCGTTCTCATTGGTCAACGTGACACACCGCTCATTGACGTCCACGGCGTGCACCTTGGCGTGGGGGGCCATCAGCCCCAGCGTCAAGGCAATAGGACCCCAGCCGCAGCCGATGTCCAACAAGTTTCCCTGGGGTGAAGGCGGCGGAACTTCGGAGAAGAGTATGGCAGTGCCCTTGTCCACTCCGTCGGGACTGAAGATGCCGGAGGAGGTCTGCAAGTGGCGTGTGGCTCCAGCGAGTTCCACCGTGAGTGGCTTTCGGGTGAATGGTCCGGCCGGTTGGGCGGTGAAATAGTGTGCAGACTCCATAATTTGCCAGATTAGTTGGCTATCGGCGCCATGGGAAACTGCCCGCCCGAAGAGCTGGCTTGACATTGGATGATAGTGTGAAACGCATGTTCTTGATCTTCGAGTAAAAAGCCGCCACCCGCCTGAGCACTCAGGCGTCACACGGCACCGCCCGCGATGCAGCCCGGTCCCTGGCAGTTCTGCCAAGCCCCGGACTTTCCGCCAGGCAGGTCCCACCGGCACATCCGTTGACCCGCGTTCCCCGTCACGGATGTCTTGAAGATCACACCCTCCAGCCCAGCTCTCTGAACCGTCAGCATCCTGTGCGGTCCAGGTAAGCCGGCAGTGCAATCTCCAGATAGCCAGGAACCTCCACGCGGATCCCACCACGCCAGATCACAGCAACCGCCGCCCACTCCACGGGCGGCCGTTCAGCACAGGAGGCCCTCTTTGGCCCATGCCCGTCAGCCCAGCGCGAATAGCGCCCCATTGAACAGCAAACAGCACTATTCTGGAATAGCCGAACAGTCTAAGGAGACCATGACCACCCAGAAGCACTCCGGATCCGATTCCGACGCCCAGGACATGAGTCCTGAACAAATCCAGGCCGTCATCGACCGGATTCTTTCCAAGGACGTACCTGCGCAAGCATCCGATAACGACGATGCCGGTGGTGTGTTCGGCAAGGCACAGGCCATTTCCACACTTGACCAGGAACACAGCATCTACGACGGCGACCAGGAAGACCTGGCCGAGCGTCGTGCACTGCGCCGTACGGCTGGCTTGTCCACGGAACTCGAAGACGTCACCGAGGTTGAATACCGGCAGCTGCGCCTTGAGCGCGTTGTCCTGGCCGGCCTCTGGACCGAGGGGACACTGGCCGACGCTGAAAATTCACTCCGCGAGCTCGCTGCCCTGGCAGAGACTGCCGGTTCGGAAGTCCTTGACGGTTTGGTGCAGCGGCGAACGAAGCCGGACCCAGGGACCTTCCTGGGGTCGGGCAAGGCCCAGGAACTCAAGGACATCGTTGCCGCCACCGGTGCGGACACCGTAGTGGTGGATACCGAGTTGGCTCCTTCCCAACGCCGTGGCCTTGAGGACATTGTCAAGGTCAAGGTAGTAGACCGCACCACGCTGATCCTGGACATCTTCGCCCAGCACGCCAAGAGCCGTGAAGGCAAAGCCCAGGTTGAGCTTGCGCAGCTCGAGTACCTGCTCCCGCGCCTCCGTGGTTGGGGCGACTCCATGTCACGCCAGGCCGGTGGCCAGGTGGGTGGGGCTGGTGCCGGCATGGGTTCGCGTGGTCCTGGTGAAACCAAGATCGAACTGGACCGTCGTCGCATCCGCACCCGCATGGCCAAGCTTCGCCGTGAGATCGCCGCGATGAAGCCGGCGCGCGAGACCAAGCGCGCCAACCGCCGTCGTAATGCCGTTCCTTCCGTCGCAATCGCCGGATACACGAACGCCGGCAAGTCATCGCTCCTGAACCGCCTCACTGACGCTGGTGTGCTGGTGGAGAACGCCCTGTTCGCCACCTTGGATCCCACCGTCCGTAAAGCCCAAACGCCGGATGGCATCGGCTACACCTTGGCGGACACTGTGGGGTTTGTCCGTTCGTTGCCGACCCAGCTGATTGAAGCCTTCCGTTCCACCTTGGAAGAAGTGGCGGACGCAGACCTGATCCTGCACGTAGTGGACGCCTCGCATCCTGATCCCGAAGGCCAGATTGCTGCTGTCCGGGAGGTCTTCACAGAGGTGGATGCCCGCAAGGTGCCAGAGATCATCGTCCTGAACAAGGTTGATGTCGCGGATCCCTTCGTCGTTGAGCGCCTGAAGCAGAAGGAACCGCGTCATGCGGTTGTTTCTACACGCACTGGCCAAGGCATCGCCGAACTGCTGGAAGACATCAGCCGGTCCATTCCCCGCCCGGGGGTGCGCCTGGAGCTCCTCATTCCCTACGACCGCGGCGAAATGATCAGCAAGCTCCACAGCTCCGACTCGGAAATCCTCACCCTCGAGCACGAGGAAAACGGGACCCGTGTTGTTGTCATGGTCCGCGAAGGACTGGCAGCCGAACTGGAGCCGTTCGTCACCAATGGTTGAGAAGGTGGCGGCGGACGCCGTCGAGTCGTTGGGGGAGAAGACCACCCTCGAGTTGTTGGACCGGGCTGTTGCCGGCATGGGCGGTCAAAGCCGTACCGGGCAGCACGAGATGGCCAAGCATGTCACCAGGGCCATCGAGACCGGGGAGCACCTGCTGGTCCAGGCTGGAACCGGAACGGGTAAGTCCTTGGCGTATCTGATTCCGTTGATCGCGCATTCGATGGACAGCGACAAACCGACTTTGGTGTCCACCGCCACCTTGGCACTCCAAACACAGATTGTTGGCCGCGACCTTCCCCGGCTGTTGGAGACCATCAACCCGGCCCTTGAACGCCCCGTCAACGTGGCGCTCGTCAAGGGCAGGGCCAACTACGTCTGCCGGCAAAAACTCGAAGGCGGGTTCCCCAGTGAGGAACCGTCCGAGGGTCAGCTGTTCTCCCTGGGCGAGGACACCAGTGTCCCGCACTTTGCGGCGTCCATGGGGGGACCGCAATCACAGCTGGGCAAGGAAGTGGTCCGGCTTCGCGAATGGGCCGAAAAGACCACTACCGGCGACCGTGACGAACTCATGCCCGGCGTCACGGACCGGGCTTGGCGGCAAGTCTCCGTGACGTCCATGGAGTGCCTCGGCGCGCAGAAGTGTCCCCTCGCCGAGGAGTGCTTCAGTGAGTTGGCCCGGTCCCGCGCAGGCGAAGCCGACGTCGTTGTCACCAACCATGCCATGCTGGCCGTCAGCGCCTTCGAAGGGCTGGCTGTGCTGCCCGAATACGACGTCGTGGTAGTGGATGAGGCCCATGAACTGCAGGACCGGGTGACGGGCGCGGTGTCAGGCCAGTTGTCCGTGGCCATGGTCCATGCGGCGGCGTCGAGCGCGCGCAAGCACACGGCCATCACGGTGGATGCCCTCAACGCGGCCGCCGATCGTTTGGATATGGCCATAGCGGGCGTGCCCAATGGTCTTCTGCCCAGTGGGCTCAATGACGAACAGCTCGACTGTTTGGACCAACTGAGGGAAGCCACACGCGCAGCATTGTCGGATTCGAAGACGGATTCTTCCAACGCGGTCGACGGCGGCAGGCAGCTGGCGCGTTCACGGCTCATGCTCATTCTGGAGCTGTGCGAGCGGATGCTCGCGGCCAAGGAGAACCGGGAAGTGGTGTGGTTTTCCCGCAACAGTACGTTCGATCCCCAGCAGGGATACTCGCAACCCGACGAGACCGCTCCGGCCCTGATCAACATTGCGCCCCTGAGTGTGGCGGGACGCCTGCGTGAAGGTCTCTTTGCCGGTCACACAGTGGTGCTGACTTCAGCTACCCTGGCCATCGGCTCGGCTTTCGAACCGGCTGCAGGTGGCCTTGGACTGATTGGCGATGGAGCGCCAAGCTGGACCGGGATCGATGTTGGCTCGCCCTTCGATTACCCCAAGCAGGGTGTGCTTTACGTGGCCAAGCACTTGCCCAAGCCTGGCCGTGGAACTTCGCCCGAGGCCCTGGATGAGTTGGAAGACCTCATCCGCGCTTCCGGTGGGGGAGCGCTGTGTCTTTTCTCGTCGCGGCGGGCGGCTGAGGAAGCCGCCGATGCCATGAGGCTTCGCCTCGACGTCAGTATTCTATGTCAGGGTGAATCCACCATGGCCGCATTGGTGAAGCAGTTCGCCGACGAGCCCGATACCTGCCTCTTCGGCACGATGTCGCTGTGGCAGGGTGTGGATGTCCCCGGTGGTTCGTGCCGCCTTGTGGTCATAGACCGAATCCCGTTCCCGCGTCCGGATGACCCGTTGATGACTGCCCGCTCTCGTGCTGTGGCACAGTCGGGTGGAAACGGATTCATGGCCGTGTCAGCGACCCACGCCGCCATTCGTCTGGCCCAGGGGGCAGGCCGGCTCATCCGTTCCACCGGCGACAAAGGGGTTGTGGCGGTCCTGGACTCCCGGCTCTCAACAGAGCGCTATGGGGGCTTCCTCAGGGCAGCCCTGCCGCCGTTCTGGGCGACGACGGACAGAACCGTGGTTCGGGGCGTCCTGGAGCGTCTGGGCCCGGCCAAAGCCTCCTAGAGGGAACGCAGGACCGACACGACCTTGCCCATGATGGTGGCCTGGTCGCCGAGGATGGGTTCGTACTGGGTGTTCTGCGGAAGAAGCCAGGTGTGCCCATCGCGCTGGCGGAAGGTTTTCACGGTTGCTTCGTCGTCCAGCAGTGCTGCCACGATGTCTCCGTTGATGGCGTCGTTCTGCCGGCGGACAACTACCCAGTCGCCGTCGCAGATCGCGGCATCGATCATTGAGTCGCCGGCCACCTTCAGCATGAAGAGTTCGCCGTGCCCTACGAGTTGCCGGGGCAGGGCAAGCACGTCCTCCACGGTCTGGTCAGCAAGGATGGGGCCGCCGGCAGCGATCCGACCAACCAGCGGGACCATGGCAGTATCGCTGGCGCTGGCAAGCTCTGTGACGGCAAAGCCACCCGTGCTGCGGAGGGTAGTGGGTGCTTCCACTCCCGGAATGGGTCCGCCATCGAGGGTCAACGGCATGAGGACTTCCATGGCCCGGGGACGTTTGGGATCGCGGCGGAGATATCCAAGCTTCTCCAGCTGGGAGAGTTGGTGCGTCACGCTCGACAGGCTTGCCAGGCCCACGGTGTCTCCAATTTCGCGCATGCTGGGCGGATAACCGTTGTCATTGACGGACCGCTGGATGGTTTCCAGGATCTTCTTCTGACGGACAGTCAGGCTCTTGGGACTCTTTTGAGGCTGCTGGCTCCGCAGGGGTGCCCCGCCGCCGGTGGCTTTCGCTGCCATGTTCGCCAATGCCTTTCCATTCCGCCCGGAGTGAGCCCGGGGTCGTCGGGTCTGCAAAAAATGTCAGACCCTCCTGTTCCACTGAAACAGTGCTGTTTCTTCACTCAAACGTAGGGCAGCCACAGGCGTTTATCAAACATTTGTTCTAGCGAGTCTCGACACCGTTCGTTGATAAGTGCTAAAAATGTCATAGCAAGGTTCGAATATGTGTTCTATAAACCTGATGCTGACGCCGGCTGTTCGAACGAAGTGTTCGAACTGACGGAGTTGGGCAGGGGAACACACAGAATTGGCAGCCATGTACCGGGACCCGGCGCACGGCAATAGCTCAGAAGGGCTCAGCTCATGTCCGCAATCACTACGTTCGCTGATTTCCGCACCACCCAGGCGCCTGCGCGTCTGCGCCTGACACGACGGGGACGGATGGTCTTCTTCGGCATCCCGGCAATGCTGCTGGTGGCTGCGCTGCTGAGCCTGGCTGGATTTATCACGTCACCGGCCAAGGCTTCGGATTCCCAGGCGCAACTCCAACCGCCCGTCGCTGTCACTGTTACGGTTCAGCCGGGACAATCGCTGTGGGGCATCGCCGGAGCCGCTGCTCCTGAGCGGGATCCCCGCGACGTGATTGCGGAGATCATCCAGCTCAATGACCTCCGGGGCGGCCGTATCCAGCCGGGTCAGCAACTGTTCGTGCCCGCAAATTAGTACGTTGCATGCCCGCATGAGCCGGCCACCCGGCGTCACAGTTAGTCGGCAGTCCCGGCGGCCCCTTAAACTGTGGTGGTGAGTGACCAGCTTGAGCGACTTAACCGACTACCCCTCCGGACCAACCTGCGTGGACTGAGCCCTTACGGTGCTCCGCAGCTTGACGTCCCCATTTTGCTCAACGTCAACGAAAACACCCATGGCGTCCCGGCTGATGTGCAGGCAGCCATCACAGAAGCTGTTGCTGCTGCGGCCACGGGGCTCAACCGCTACCCGGACCGGGAGTTCACGGAACTTCGCCAGTCGCTGGCCGACTACCTTGGTCACAATCTTTCCCCGGACAACATCTGGGCAGCCAATGGCTCCAATGAGGTTCTGCAGCAGATCCTCCAAGCATTTGGCGGACCCGGCCGGAAAGCACTGGGATTCCCGCCCACTTATTCCATGTACCCGTTGCTGGCCAGCGGCACGGATACCGAATACGTCCGCGGAGTCAGGGCTGACGACTACGGCCTCGATGCTGCCTCCGCCGCTGCACAGGTCCGGGAGACAGGTGCCAACATCGTGTTCCTGTGTTCACCCAACAATCCCACGGGAACAGGTCTGGGGCTGGATGTCGTTGAGGCTGTTTATGAGGCAGGCGAAGCCAGCCAGGCAATAGTGATCGTGGACGAGGCTTACCACGAGTTCGCACACGACAATACCCCGAGCGCCCTGACCTTGTTGCCGGGACGCGAGCGTCTGATCGTTTCCCGCACCATGAGCAAGGCCTTTGCCCTTGCCGGTGCCCGACTGGGCTATATGGCTGCTGCTCCCGAGGTCACGGATGCCATCCGGCTGGTCCGGCTTCCGTACCACCTGTCGGCTGTTACCCAGGCAACAGCCCTGGCTGCGCTCAACCACCGGGAGGCCCTCATGGCCGACGTTGAGGACATTAAAGTCCAGCGCGACCGGATTGTGACCGAGCTCCTGCGCATGGGCTTGAAACCTGCGGAGTCGGACTCCAACTATGTCTTCTTCGGCGGACTCAAGGATCCTCACACGATCTGGCAGGGCCTGCTTGACGCCGGCGTGCTGATCCGCGATGTCGGGATTCCCGGCCACCTCAGGGTCACTGCTGGAACCGAACCGGAAACCACGGCCTTCCTCGAGGCGCTGGAAGCGCTGCTGGACGGCGGGGCGTCACAGCCCGCCTAAACTTGTCCATAGACCCAACCCACTCTTCGTGTATAAGGACGTCCCAATGAGCGAAACCGGCGCCACGCCGTCCGCTGCCCGCACCGCGCGCATGGAGCGCACCACCAGCGAATCCTCCGTCCTGGTGGAGATCAACCTGGACGGATCAGGTGTCTCGGACATCAGCACCTCGGTTCCGTTCTACGACCACATGCTGACGGCGCTGTGCAAGCACTCGTTGATTGACATGACCGTGAAGGCCACCGGCGATACCCACATCGACGCCCACCACACCGTTGAAGATGTTGCCATCACCTTTGGCGAGGTGCTGCGGACCGCTTTGGGCAACAAGGCGGGCATCCGCCGCTTCGGCGAAGCCACTGTTCCTCTGGATGAGGCCCTTGCCCACGCTGTGGTGGACGTTTCCGGCCGCCCGTACCTCGTTCACGGCGGAGAGCCGGCCGGCCAGGAGTACCACTTGATTGGTGGCCACTTCACTGGTTCATTGACCCGCCACGTTTTCGAGGCCATTACCCTGCACGCCGGGATTTGCCTGCACATGAACGTTCTCGCCGGCCGCGATCCCCACCACATCGTGGAAGCCCAGTTCAAAGCCTTTGCCCGGGCACTCCGTGCTGCAGTGGAATCCGATCCCAGGGTCGAGGGCATCCCCTCCACCAAGGGGGCATTGTGAGCGGTCAGGTCCTGAAGGACGGGGCAGTCGCCGACACCATCGCTTCGGTCAAGCCCGAGTCCCCGGAAGGCAAGCCCACCGTCACGGTGCTCGACTACGGTTCGGGCAACGTACGTTCGGCTGTGAGGGCACTGGAGCGTGCCGGCGCCCATGTAGTGCTGAGCTCCAAGCCTGAAGACGTGCTTAACGCCGATGGCCTGGTGGTTCCGGGGGTCGGTGCTTTCGAGACCGTCATGAAGGAACTCAAGGCCGTGGATGGCATCCGGATGATCGGACGCCGGGTCGCCGGCGGCCGGCCTGTGCTGGCCATCTGTGTTGGTCTGCAGGTTCTGTTTGAAGCCGGTGTGGAACACGGCACCGAGTCCGAGGGCATGGCCGAGTGGCCTGGCAAGGTGGAGCTCCTGCCTGCTCCCGTCGTCCCGCACATGGGGTGGAACACCGTGGATGTCCCGGAAGGATCCAAGCTTTTTGCCGGCGTCGAGCAGGAGCGTTTCTATTTTGTGCACTCGTACGGTGTGCAGGAATGGAACTTCGACGTTGTGCAGCCCCGCATGGCCCCGCCGCAGGTGACGTGGTCCGAGCATGGCGCACGGTTCATTGCCGCCGTGGAAAATGGGCCGCTCTGCGCTACCCAGTTCCACCCGGAAAAGTCGGGGGACGCCGGGGCGCGCCTGTTGCGGAACTGGGTGGACGGCCTGAAAAAGACCCGTGCTCCAGCAGCGGAAACCTCCGGAAGCGGTGCCGCCTAGATGTGGTCTGTTGTCCTCATGGGCCTTGCCGGCGTGCTGGTGGGCGGCGGTATTTCCTTCCATCAGCAGAAGAAGCCCCGCTGGGTTTCCATCTCTTTTTACGTGCTGGCAGGGTTGTCCCTGCTGGCCGCCTACCTCCTGACGCTGCCCGGTAACTGAGCCGGTCACCAAGAACCCGCGTCAAACCTCGAACTCCAAGGACCCACATGACCACCTCTGCCCAGCCTGTTCTGGAACTCCTGCCCGCCGTCGACATCGTTGACGGCCAGGCAGTCCGCCTCCTCCAAGGAGAGGCCGGCTCGGAGACCAGCTACGGAACGCCTCTGGAAGCAGCCCTGAACTGGCAGAATGCCGGTGCCGAATGGGTTCATATGGTGGACCTCGACGCCGCCTTCGGTCGCGGCAACAACGCGGACCTCATCAGTGAGGTAGTGAAGCAGCTGGACGTCAAGGTAGAGCTGTCCGGTGGCTTGCGCGATGACGAATCGTTGGAGCGCGCCTTGGGGCTGGGTGTCGCGCGGGTGAATCTTGGCACGGCAGCGCTCGAGAACCCCGAGTGGACCCGCAGGGCCATTGACCGCTTCGGTGACAAGATCGCCGTCGGACTTGACGTCCGGGGTACCACCCTTGCCGGCCGGGGCTGGACCAAGGAGGGTGGCGACCTTTGGGAAGTCCTGGCCCGTCTTGAGGATGCCGGCTGTGCGCGCTACGTCGTCACGGACGTCACCAAGGACGGAACCTTGCAGGGGCCCAACGTGGAACTGCTGCGGCAGATGGTGGAGAAGACCGGAAAGCCTGTTGTCGCCTCGGGAGGCATTTCCAGCCTTGAGGACCTCCGCGTCCTGCGTGAGCTCGTGCCTCTGGGCGTAGAGGGTGCCATTGTGGGCAAGGCCCTCTATGCCGGTGCCTTCACGCTGCCCGAAGCCCTGGACGTTGCCGGTCGTCGCTGATGCCCCACGACGCCCAACACCCGCATGGTCACCAAGGCCACCTTGGTGCAGGCAGCCGGCACCTGCCGGGCCACATTGCCGCCGCCCTGGCCGGGGCCGGGGGAGCGACTGACTCTGCCGGGCAACCGTGGGCAGGCAGGAGCCTTAGTGGGGACGACGCCAGGATCCATAACTTTGAGGACGACGACGGAACGGCCGACGCCGGCTACGTCACCGCAATTTCCGCGTTGATCAACGGCACCGGAACCGAGGCCGATGTTGTTGCCTCGCTGGCTACTGCACGGGTGTTTGTTCCCGTTGTTGCGCAGTTGGCAGAGGAAGCCGTTGGTGTTGATGGGCTGCATGCTGACAAGCAGGCGGATATGGCATTGGTCACACTTAAGGCGCCTGATGGTCGCAAAGCCATGCCTGTCTTTACTTCGGCGGCTGCGCTGGAGGCTTGGCATGGGGAAGCCCGTCCCGTGGCGGTTTACGCGGCCCGCGCGGCTCTTTCCGCGGTCTCCGAGGGTGCGCAGTTGCTGGTGTTGGATCCAGGGTCGGACTTCACGTTCGTGGTCCGACGCCCGGCCATGTGGGCCCTCGCCCAACAGCGGGACTGGACGCCGTCATACCTTGATGATCAACTGGAGTCTGCTCTCGCTTCAACCGTGTCAGGTTTCCGGACCGTGCGCCGGCTGGAGACGCAGCCCGGCGCAGGCGTTGCGTCGTTGACGGCTGACGGGCGGACGGTGTCCGGCGGTGGCTCGGGTCCGGAGTTGCGGGTGGTGCTCTTCCTTGAAGATGGCCTCGACGCGGTGGCCGTGCAAACTCTGGTGGCGCAACTCAATGAGGCGTGGGCACGGATGGATTCCTTCGCTGAAGGCGTTGACTCCATTGAAGTGAAATTGCAGCGTGCGGCGCAGGAGCCTGGGCTGCACTAACGGCAGCCGGTTCCCCGGTCTGCCCCGGGGGAACAAGAGGATTTAGCCAGTGAATTTCGCTCTCTACAAGGAGATGCTGTCCATCCGCCCTGTCCGGCGCTTGCTGGTGGTGGGCATGATCGCCCGTATTCCACATTCTGCTGCCGGCGTTCTCCTCACCCTGCATATCGTCCTGACCTTGGGCCAGGGCTACGCAGCCGCGGGTGCAGCAGCGGCCGTGATGACCATTGGCATCGCCTTGGGCGCGCCGTGGCGGGGCCGCAGGGTGGATATGGTGGGCCTGAGGAAGGCCCTGATCCCCTCGGTGGTCTCCGAGACTGTGATCTGGTCGATCGTCCCGCACGTATCTTATGAGTGGCTTCTGCCGTTGGTCTTTGTCGGCGGGCTCTTCACCTTGCCGATCTTCAGTGTTGTACGTCAGTCACTGGGCGTCATGGTGGAGGGGGAACAGCGCCGGTCTGCGTTCGCCCTCGATTCCATCGCTACTGAACTCGTCTTCATGATAGGTCCGGCCGTTGGCGCCATTGTTGCCACAAGCGGCCACTCGGCGATAGGTCTGACTGCGGTAGGTATCTCGGTCTCCGTGGCTGGACTCTTCCTCATGTGGTTCAACCCGCCAACACGAAGCGAGGCGGCCTGCACGCCGGAGGAGTCCGCGGACCGGGCCGCAGCGGATCTTGCTGCCGCTGAAGCGGCCATGGTGGCCTCGGCGCCGGCCCATGTCCAGGAAGCGGCATCGGAAATGGCGTCCTCAACGTCGCGCAGTGCAGCCCTCCGAAGCCGTGTGGCCAGGAATTTCACGTGGTTCACCGCATCCGTGGCTGCCCTCTTCACGGTGGCGGCCGGTTCAGGTATGGTGCTCAGCGGCTCGGATGTGAGCATCGTCGGGTTGCTGGAACGTGGCGGGCACGAGAATGAAATTGGCATCGTGTTCTTCTTCTGGTGCGCCTCATCCGTGGTCGGCGGATTGATCTACGGCTCCATGAAGCGCTCCATTTCGCCCATGTTGCTGCTGCTGGGCATGGCCGCCCTGACCATCCCCATGGGATTTGCCCAGGACACCTGGACCTTGGCTTTCCTGTCACTCCTGCCGGGCCTGTTATGCGCACCCGTCCTGTCCGCGTCGTCGGAGAAGGTCGCCGACCTCGTGGAAGAGGAACGCCGCGGCGAAGCAATGGGCTGGTACGGCTCTGCCCTGACGGCCGGCGTTGCGCTGGGCGCCCCTTTGGCCGGCGTTTTCATCGACGCCGTGGGTCCTTCAGCTGGATTCGCGGCCATCGGTTCGGCAGGCGTCGTGCTCTGTATTGCAGGCTTGGTCCTGACTTCCCTGCGTCGACGCGCTGCCCGCGTCTGACACGCCAAGCGGAAGAAAGCACGACGGCGGGTCGACCACATGGGCCGGTTCTAGCGGTCGTTGCAACACCCAGAATTTTTGGGAGTTGCAACGACCGTGTCGTCTTTAAAGAAGGTAC
>NZ_JBBEGB010000014.1:0-85833 GCF_037402035.1 Paenarthrobacter sp. CCNWLY172 | reverse complement strand
GGATCACGATCAGGCAGCTGGGCAGTCAACCCGCTGAGGATGTGTGAGGTCTCTTCTCCTGCAGCCACGTCCAACCTTCCTTTAGGCGCATGCATCGGCGCCTCAGGTCTGGCAGGGTAACTGCCCGTCGTGAACGCGTCGTGTGCGACATTTCGGTTTCAACAGCCCGGTCGGATGCGCCGGGCAGGTCTTGTGAGCGCTTGGCTGCCCAGTAGAATTCTGCGGGGCGATCGCCCTGCAGCCAGAGCGCTCATGGCCACTCTAGCTTTCACTGCGCTGGGATGCGTAGCCGTGGGCCCTGAAGGGCGTTGTATGTCACACCCCGCCGGCCTGCGTGACGGAAAGCACGTGAGTGTCACAGCCCCGAAACACCCCGGGGAATGCGGAATGTGGCCCGTGGCAGGGACAATGGCTTGAAGCACACGCCCAAAGGGTGTTGGCTGTTAGTAATGGAAGTCACTTCAAAAGGAGGAAACGTGAGCGAGGCCGACGCCGCCACATCGGTAAATGTGGCGGAACGAATGGGTTTCAAAGATGGGGATCTGATTCAGGAGCGCGGCTACGACGACGACGTCGACTTCGACTTGCGTGATGACGTTGAAGATGTGACGGGCTCTGAGCTGTTGGATGAAGACGACCACGACGTAGTAGATGCCGTTGTCTTTTGGTGGCGGGATGGCGACGGCGATCTTGTTGATGCCCTCATGGATTCGCTCACCACGCTGAAGGAAGGCGGAGTTGTCTGGGTGATGACCCCTAAGTCAGGCCGTGACAACTATGTTTCTCCGGCTGATATCCAGGATGCGGCCCCCACGTCCGGGTTGCACCTCACCACCTCTGCCGGGGTGTCGAAAGACTGGAGCGCCACCCGACTGGTGCCGAAGAAGAACAAGTGACCGATGTCCGACTGGCGCCGGCGCCTGCGGTTGTACCGCAGCCGGGCCAAACTGCGCCGGACTTTGAGCTCGTAAACCAGTTTGGCGAGCCTGTCCGCCTGTCGGATTACCGGGGCCGCAACGTAGTTGTGGTGTTCTACCCCTTCGCGTTCTCCGGGATCTGCACCGGTGAACTCTGTGAGATTCGCGACAACATTTCGGCGTTCGAGGATTCGAACGCCGTGGTACTTGCGGTCTCCGTGGACAGTAAATTCACCCTGCGCGCTTACGCCCACCAGGAAAGCTATGGATTTGACCTCCTGGCCGATTTTTGGCCCCATGGGGCGGTGGCAAGGTCCTATGGGGTTTTCGACGACGTCAGTGGTATGGCTCTGCGGGGAACGTTCATCATCGACGCCACGGGGATCATCCGGTACGTCGTCGTCAATCCACGTGGACAAGCGAGGGATTTGGCTGAATACCGCCTCGCGCTCACGGCGCTCGATCAGCAGCAAGCATGAGTGCCGGCCGGCCCGGCGTGGGAATGACTGGTTTTGCCAGCATGGCTCCTGCGCCGGCGGCGCAGCTTGATCCCGATGAGCTTCTGTCAGTCAGGAAGGCTGTAGAGGCCATGGGTGGAAAGCGTCTGGCGGTGCTGACGGGCGCCGGGCTCAGCACCGACTCCGGTATTCCGGATTATCGAGGGCCAGGTTCTGCACCCCGGAATCCCATGACCTTCCAGGAGTTCATCGGCAGCGAGGCCAACCGCAGGCGCTATTGGGCCCGGAATCATCTTGGGTGGTCCCACTTGAGGCATGCCGACCCCAACGCCGGACACGCCGCGGTCGCGCTGATGGAGCGCAGGGGCCTCCTGTCCGGCCTCATCACTCAGAACGTCGACAGGCTCCACGAGGACGCCGGCAGCGTCAATGTGGTGGATTTGCACGGGCGCTTTGACCAGGTGGTCTGTCTGGAGAACCGCCATATATTCAGCAGGCGGCTCATTGCAGCGATCCTTGAGGAGATCAATCCAGGGTTCCTTGAAGCCGCCCTGGAGTCCGGGCTCGTGGAAATGGCTCCGGACGCTGATGCAACGGTTGAGGATCCGGAGCTCATCACCTCGTTCATCATGGCGGTGTGTCCCAGGTGCGGAGGGATACTTAAGCCCGACTTCGTCTATTTCGGCGAAAACGTTCCCAAGGACCGCGTTGAGCGCGCCTACGCCATGGTTGATCAAGCGGAGGCACTCCTCGTAGCAGGCTCGTCGCTGACGGTGCAGAGCGGGCTGCGCTTCGTGCGCCACGCTGCCAAGGCCGAAAAGCCGGTAGTCATCATCAATCGGGGAGCTACCCGGGGTGACGGCTATGCCACCCTGAAACTCGAGCTCGGAGTCAGCGGCGCCTTGGACTATTTGGCACGGGATTTGCCGGATCTTCCAAGCGCGAATCCGCCGATTGGTGTTTCTCCCGATTGATCATGTAGAGTCGTTGTTCGTTGGTTGAAGCGCTGAGGCACCGAAACCGCACAATGGGTCTTTAGCTCAGCTGGTAGAGCGCCACGTTTACACCGTGGATGTCATCGGTTCGATCCCGGTAGGACCCACCGATGGAAACCCCGTCACTCCAAGCCTTTGGCTGGCAGTGGCGGGGTTTTTTCGCGCGAAAGCTACGTTCTCCACAACCCTTTAATGTCAGGGCCGGCTTCTAGGATTTTTCTCCATGGAGCACGTATATATCCGCAGCAGCACGCAGGGCACGCCCGCGGTGGTGGTGAGGGGCAATCGGGAATGGCGGATCGTGGTCGAGCCTGTGCGTTGGTTTGAGCGCGTCCCATGGTGGGAGCAGTCACGGCGAATGCCGAGGGGGCAAGGCCGCGTTGATGTGGAGATCTGGCAGGTTCAGGTTCGCTTGGGAAGCAATCTCCGGTCCGGCATTGCTACGTGGGAGCTGATGCGGGACGGTGCCGGAGAAGGTTGGTGCCTCAGGGGCGAAGAAGTGGCCGCGGCCTAGGTTTCCCGGGAAATGGATGAGCTCTCCACCGCGACTATTGGGGGATGCCGCGGTGGAGAGCTCGAAAATGAATATACAGAGAACTTTTCGGTTTGGAAAGCTGAGCATGCCAAACGGCAGGAACGTGTCGAAGAACCGGTTGGTCTTGCCTCATGGTGGCAGCAGGGCGACACACTATGATGGGAAGTGTTCAGCTGAATGAACGCGATGAGAGAGTTCTGACGAAGGAGAATCATGGCCGATTCCCGCACCACCCGTTCCGAGGGGCTGGGTGCTTCGTCGCCTGCCCCTGCCGTGACCCGCGCAGCAGCGGTTCTTGAGGCGCTTGCAGGATCTCCGTCGGGTCGGCTGACGCTGAGTGATCTTTCCCGCGAACTTGGCATCCCCAAATCGTCCACGTCCAATCTCTTGCTGGCGCTTGAGGAAGCCCGCCTCATTACCAGGCAGGGCGCGGACTTTGCCTTGGGGCGGAAACTGGTGGAGCTGGGCGCCGCCTACCTGAGCCGGCTCGACGAGGTCCAGGAGTTCTACAAATACTGCGAGCAGGCGCCTACCCTTTCGGGTGAGACGGTGCGCATCGCCATGCTCGACGGCGACCACGTCATCTACCTGGCCCGCTATGAGGGGCATCCTGCGGTGAGGCTGACCTCCAATATTGGCGACAAGATGCCGGTCTCCCTTTGCAGCGTTGGCAAAGCCCTGCTGGCGCAACTGCATGATCACGACATTGAATCGATGTTCCCTGACGGCATGGAACTGCCGGTCATGACTGCCAACTCACTTCGCACCGCAGAGGAACTCAAGTCCCAAATAGCTGCCATCCGGAAGCAGGGGTTCGCCTTCGAAGATGAGGAGTCGACGGTGGGTGTGGTCTGCCTCGCTGTGCCCGTCCCTACGCATGGAGCCCACGGTCCCAGTTTGGGACTTTCGGTGACTGCCCTGAAGGCCACCTACTCCGAGGAGCAGGGCGCCTTGATGGTCAAGGAACTCAAGGAGTTGGCGCGATCACTGGGTAACCCGATGGGCTAATCCCTTATCTCCCTGGGACGCCATAAATAAATCTGATTACAACCTTGGCAGCGAGTTCAACAAGCTGTACGCTGTTCATCATAGTGATCTTGGCGGTGATGCCATCACTATCTCGCCGGGCCAACGGGGGCCTGGGGTGATTTTGAGGGAGTGCTTGTGATAACTCGTACTAATGAACGGCTCGCAGCTGATGCTGACGATGCTGTTGTTGAGCCGGAACAGCTGCGCAGGGCTACCTTGGCCAGCTCCGTAGGCTCAGCCTTGGAGTACTACGATTTCTACATTTACGGATTGGCTTCCGCGCTGATCTTTGGCCCATTGTTCTTTTCCGCCCTGGGCCCGGAGGGCGCTCTGATCGCCTCCTTCGCCACCTATGGCGTTGGATTCGCGGCGCGGCCCTTCGGCGGGTTGATCTTTGGCTACATCGGCGACAGGTTTGGCCGCAAGATGGTCTTGATCCTGACCATTGCCTTGATGGGTACGGCAAGCTTCGCCATTGGGTTGCTTCCGACCTTCGAGCAGGCCGGAATGCTCGGGGCTGTCCTGCTGGTGACCTTGCGGATCATCCAGGGCCTTGGCGCAGGCGCAGAACAGGCCGGCGCCACTACGTTGATTTCCGAAGTAGCTCCGCGCCGTCGTCGTGGTTTCTTCGCATCATTGCCTTTCGTGGGCATCCAACTGGGTACCCTCCTCGGTGCGGGAACCTTTGCTTTGATTGCCATGGCTGACAAGGCGGTCCTGCAGGGCTGGCTGTGGCGGGTGCCCTTCCTGGCCAGCTTCATCCTGATCGCGGTGGCCATCTTCATTCGCCTCAAGCTCAAGGAAACGCCTGCCTTCCAGGAGTTGGAGAAGCACAAGAATGTGGTCAAGAACCCCATCAGTGCGCTGTGGAAGCACTCCAAGAAGAATGTGCTCCTGGGCATCGGGCTCCGTATGGGCGAAAACGGCAATTCATCGATCTACTCGGCCTTGCTGGTGTCGTTCATGAGCATGCCGGCAGGCGTCTTTGCCGGAAACAACTCGATCGGTCCGGTGGGCTTGCTGATCGCCGCTGGGTTCGCTGCGGTCCTGGTGGTGACGTTCGGCGCGCTGTCCGATAGGTTCGGCCGCGTTCCGGTATACCGCTACGGGGCCCTGTTCCAAGCCATCATTGCGGTTCCTGCCTTCTACCTGGTCACCCTGGGCAACGTCACTCTGGTGTGGGTTGTCATGTCCGTGGGCATCGCCATCGGCGTCCAGTCGATGCTGGGCCCCCAGTGCCCGCTGCTGCCGGAGCTGTTCGGCTCCCAGTACCGCTTTACCGGTGTGGCCATGAGCCGGGAAATCTCAGCCGTCCTGGCCGGCGGACTCGCACCCCTGCTGGGTGCGCTCATGCTGGCGGCCACCAACCACTCGTGGTGGGTGCTGGCCATCTACTCCCTGGTCCTGGCGCTCATCTCCTTCGTCACCACCTTCTTCACTCCGGAGACGGCGGGCCGCGATCTCGTCAGCACCGAAGACGCCAAGTAGCATCCCGGCACCACAAACACAGCGTGGCACCCTCCACACGGAGGGTGCCACGCTGTTTTGTAGGGAACTGGCGCTTGCCGAACTATTCCTGTTCTGCCTGCATCGGCCTGAAAATGCTGCCTGACAGGGGAGAGGTTGCCTGTTCCGGGTGGGGCGTAGGCCAAAGAACGCGCGATTCTCTCCTTTTCTGCGTGTGCCGCAGCTGCAAGGGCATCGAAGGCAGCAACTACCTGCGGGTTGGGGGCCCTGGTGCCGCAAAACCGGTGCGGCCGGGCATTTTCTTGAGAGGGCCAGAACTCAACTTCATAACCGTCGCCGAGTTCGTCCGCCACTCGCTGGGCCAGGCGATGACCTTCAGCGGTGTATCTGGCAGCAGTCTCCGCTGACTTCCAGGTGAAATCGCGTGTCAGAGACTCGTAGTAGAACTGTTCCCAGTCCAGGAGCTCATGCACCAGGCCTTCAGGCAGCCTCGTGAGGGAGTAGTCGATGGGGCCGTCAAGCCAGAGCGCCGTGTCCCCGTAGTCCGGAAACAGGCGCACGGTGAAGCGTTGAAGACTCTCCGAGGCTGCCATGGGGCGATGCTACCTCAGCCGGTACGACAATAGGCACGGCCATGGTTGCCCTTGGCCGTGCCCATTGCAGGAACGTATGTCTGAAGCCGGCAGCCACCGCGGGTGGCTGTGGGGCCTAGTAGAAGTGGACGGGATCCACCAGGTGGGGCAGTTCGCCGCCGGCCAGGAACGTGCGGAGGTTGCTGCAGAACCGTTCGGCGATGAGGCGGTTCTCCGCAGAGCTCAGGGCGGAGGTGTGCGGAGACACCAGTACCCGGGGATGGCTCCACAGGGGGCTGTCCTGGGGGAGCGGCTCCACGGCGAAGACATCAAGGCAAGCGTAGGAGACCTGACCGTTGTCGAGTGCTTCGAGCAATGCGTCCTCGTCCACCACTGTTCCGCGGCCCACATTGACGAAGACTGTGCCGGGTTTCATGGCAGCGAAAATGTCCCTGTTGAACAGCTTCTCCGTGTAAGGAGTGCCGGGGAGGGTGTTGACCACTGCGTCGGCGCCTGCCAGCAGTCCGGGAAGTCCATCGTTGCCGGTGACCTCGTCAATCCCATCGATGGCTTCGACGTTGCGCTTGGTTCCGCTGACCTTCATGCCCAGGGCGCGTGCGATGCGTGCCGTCTCCATGCCGATCTCACCGAGCCCGGCAATGACCACCTTGGAGCCGTTCGCCAATTTGGTGGGGGTGCGGAGTCCGGGCCAGAACTTGGCGGCTTGGTCTTGTGCCATCTCTGCGCTGCGCTTGAATCCGTTGAGGATGCCGAACGCGGAGAACTCTGCCAGCGGCAGCGCGTGGACGCCTGCGGATGTGGTGACGCGGAACTTCTGCAGGGTTTCGGTGTCCAGGCCTGAGGCTTTAACTGCTCCGCCTGCGCCGGCGGCCATGGCGTGGATCCACTGCAGGTGGGGGTTGCTGGCAGCGATGCGTGCCAGCCCGGCGGGGCTTTCATTGGGGAAGCCGTAGAGAACCTGCGCCCGGTTCAGCAGGGACCAGTAGCGCTCCTCCTGCTCGGGCGTGCGCTTGAAGTCGGGATCGCCTGCGTGATCGGCAGGAAACCGCTCGGGGGGCAGCAGATCGGGTTCGTAGAGAACTGTTACGGAGGGATCTACAGCGCGGATCAGCTCTACGTGCTCTGCTTCGAGCGGCACAGCGATGGCGATGGTAAGTTCATCAGTCGTCATGGTGTTCATCATACTGAATGGCGGCTAGGATATTGAACAGAATTCCTGAAGATGACCACAAAGAAGTGAGGTGTTACCTTCCATGATCAGTCAACGAGTGGGCTTCGTGGGCCTGGGACTCATGGGCGCACCCATGGCCGCCAACATCGCCAAAGCCGGCTGGTCCGTCACGGGCTGGAACCGATCCGATGCGGCCTTTGAAAGGCTGACCGGCGTTCGTCGCGCAGCAAGCGTCGCGGAACTCCGTGACGAGGACGCCATCATCTTCATGCTCCCGGACCTGCCGTTCATTGAAGGCGCCGCCGAGGACCTGCTTGACTCATGGCGGAACCAACCGCCAAAGCCCGGCACCGCCGTCGTGATTATGAGCAGTGTCTCGCCAACAGCGGTACAGCAGTTCGGTACGACAGTCCATGAGGCAAGCAGTGGCAACGCCGTGGTGATGGACGCGCCGGTCAGTGGAGGCACAGCCGGTGCGCAAAACGGGACACTGGCCATCATGGTTGGAGCCACCGAATCCGGTTTCCAAACGCTGCAACCACTGCTGGGCGCCATGGGGACCACCGTTCGTCGGATGGGACCACTGGGAGCAGGGTCCCTCGCCAAGGCGTGCAACCAACTGATTGTCGGAACCACGACGGCGGCGCTCGCCGAAGCCGCCGAACTCGCCGAACGGTCCGGTATGGAAGTGGGAGCCCTCTTTGACGTCCTGTCCGGCGGGCTGGCGGGAAGCCGGGTTCTGGACATCGTTGGTCCACGACTGGCCGCCCAGGACTACGCACCTACCGGTCCGGCCAAGTTCATGCACAAGGACCTTGGTTTCGTGGTGTCCAGCGCGGAAGCCGTTGGTTCCGCCGTTCCCATGGCTGCAGCCGCGATTGAACTCTACGCAGAACTCAAACGCCAGGGCCTCGGCGACCAGGACCTCGCCGTGGTCCGCCAAACCATCGCAAACCTGAGCCGGGCGCACGCAGCGTCGGCGAACACCAACTGAACCGGCGCAACCACAGAAGGAATGAAGAACAAAAGATGAGTGGACTTTTTGATCTGACAGGGCGGGTTGCCTTGGTCACTGGTTCGAGCAGGGGGATTGGTAACGCGTTGGCCAGGGGCCTGGCCGATGCCGGCGCTACGGTGGTGCTCAATGGCATCAATCCGGAGCGGCTTGAAGCGGCCCATCAAGCCATGGCGGTGGATTATCCGGTGGCCCGGGTGCACAGCCGCGCCTTCGACGTTACGGACGCTGCGTCCGCTGCTGCGGGAGTTGCCTGGGTGGAGGAGAACGTTGGCCCACTGGAGATCCTGGTGAACAACGCCGGGATCCAACACCGCGTTCCCATGCTGGACCTGGACGTCAAGGACTGGGACCGGGTGATCACCACGGACCTGACCAGTGCATTCCTGGTAGGCAGGGAAGCCGCACGGCACATGATCCCCCGGGGACAAGGGAAGATCATCAATATCTGTTCGGTCCAGACGGACCTTGCCCGGCCAACCATCGCACCGTATGTGGCTGCCAAGGGCGGCCTCCGGAACCTGACCCGCGCCATGACTGCTGAGTGGGCCGCGTCCGGTTTGCAGATCAACGGCATCGCGCCGGGGTACATCCACACGGAAATGACGCAGAACCTGGTGGATGATTCCGACTTCAACTCCTGGATACTGGGCCGCACACCGGCCAACCGGTGGGGGACGGTGGCCGATCTTGCCGGACCCGTGGTGTGGCTTGCCTCCCAAGCGTCCAACTTCGTCAACGGCCAGACGATCTTCGTCGACGGCGGAATGACGGTGGTGGTCTGATGAACATCACTCTTCCGGCTTTCGGGCCCGCTGTGGTTGCCCATGGAAAGGGCGATCTCCGGATCGAAGACATCCCGTTGACCGCAGCGGCTACCGGGGAAGCGATCGTGGAGATTGCCTACGGCGGGATCTGCGGTTCAGACCTTCATTACTGGTTGCATGGTGCGGCAGGGGAGTCGATCCTCAAAGAACCCATGGTCCTCGGGCACGAGATTGTGGGAGTGGTGGTCCAGCAGGCTGCCGATGGTTCCGGCCCTGGCGTGGGAACGCCGGTGGCCGTCCATCCAGCGACGCCGGCCCCTGGCGACGCCAGGTATCCGGAAGACCGGCCGAACCTCTCCCCTGGCTGCACGTACTTGGGCAGTGCTGCCCGGCATCCGCATACGGACGGCGCGTTCAGCCGCTACGCCAACCTGCCCTCCAGGATGCTCCGCCCGCTGCCGGAAAACCTGGACCTTCGCACCGCTGCGCTCGTCGAACCGGCCAGTGTTGCATGGCACGCAGTGGCCCGCGCGGGCGACGTCAAGGGGAAGACGGCCCTGGTGATCGGCAGTGGCCCGATCGGCGCCCTTGCCGTCGCAGTCCTCAAGCGTGCCGGCGCGGCCAGGATCGTCGCTGTCGACATGCATGACAAGCCGCTGGAAATCGCCGGCGCTGTTGGCGCGGATGAAGTCCTCAAGGGCGATGAAGCGGAGGCCATAGCGGCAGTGGATGCCGACGTCGTAATTGAGTCCTCGGGAAGCCACTACGGACTGGCCTCGGCCATCAAGGGAGCCACGCGCGGCGGCAAGGTAGTGATGGTTGGCCTGCTGCCGTCAGGACCGCAACCGGTGTTCATCTCCCTGGCCATCACCCGCGAGTTGGAACTGCTCGGCTCGTTCCGCTTCAATGACGAAATAGACGACGTTATTACTGCTTTAGCCGATGGGTCGCTGTTCGTGGACCCCGTGGTGACGCACGAATTTGACCTCGCCCACGGATTGGAAGCCTTTGAGGTAGCCAGGAACTCCGCCGAATCCGGCAAGGTCCTGCTGAACTTCGGATAACTGCCGGCTAGTTTTTGGACACAGGCACGAAGACGCGGGGCTGGTCATCCCAGCTGGGTGCCAGCTCCGCTATGGTCTGCCGCATGATCTTTGCCGCCGCGTCCCGCGCCAGGGAACCGTCTCCGGCGTCGATCGCGTGGGCGACGTCCATGTGCCACTGCAACGCCTGCTTCTGGGGGTGTTCAGGCATAAGTCCGTGCACCGTACGTCCGGTGAGTGTCTCGGTGACCTGGCCAATGAGGTTGGCGAACATTTCGTTGCCCGAGCCGGACAGCACCAGGGCGTGGAAACGGATGTCAAGGTCCAGGAACCTGGCCATATCGCCGGCGTCGCCGGCTTCCTTCATGGCCAAAGAAATACCCACCAGCTCTTGGCGGAGGCTTTCCGGTGCATTGCCTGCGGCAAGTTCTGCAGCAACGGGCTCGACGGCGGAACGCAGCTCTGCGAGAGACCGCAACTGGGCGCCACGCCCTTCGCCTGCCAGCCGCCAACGAATCACCAAGGGATCAAAAGGATTCCACCGGTGCGCAGGAAGGACCCGAATGCCCACCCGCTTGATGGTCTCCACGAGGCCCAGCGACTGCAGGACGCGCACAGCTTCCCGTACTACCGAGCGGGACACCTTGAGTTCGTCTTCCAAGTGCTCCGCCAACATCACATGTCCGGTTGGCAGGGCGCCACCCACAATCCGGGTTCCCAAATGCTCAACGGCGCGGTGGTGGAGGCTGGTCGACATAGAGGTAAGCATAGTGGCGCACGGGTCTCGTGCGTGCAGGACCCGGCGTCGCATGCACGGGTGGATCCGGGCGCTCATCATAGACTGTTTATGACGCGGGAGCTTCCATAACGTGGGCACCGCTTTCCCGCCCTAGGTTTTAATACGTATGGTTTATTACAGCCCCTGGTTTTGAAATCGCTTCCTGTGTGCCCCCAGGGGGGCACGGCAGGACTGTTTGTACACGAACGAATTGGAGTTTTGATGTCAGCACACATCGGTGTCACCGGCCTTGCGGTGATGGGCGCCAACCTGGCCCGCAACCTCGCCCGCAACGGCTTCACCGTGGCTCTCCACAACCGCTCCGTGGAAAAGACTGACGCCCTGCTCGAAAAGCACGGCACGGATGGCGACTTCATCCGCACGGAAACGCTGCAGGAACTCGTCGATTCCCTCGAAAAGCCCCGTCGCGTCCTCATTATGGTCAAGGCAGGTGCTCCTGTTGACAACGTGATCGAACAGCTCGAACCGCTGCTTGAAGCCGGTGACATCATCATCGACGCCGGCAACTCGCACTACGAGGACACCCGCCGCCGCGAGGCCGCGCTGGCAAAGAAGGATCTCCACTTTGTCGGCGTCGGTGTATCCGGTGGCGAAGAAGGCGCCCTTAACGGCCCATCCATCATGCCCGGCGGCTCCCGCGAGTCCTACGACGCCCTCGGCCCGCTGCTGGAGAAGATTTCCGCCAAGGTCGACGGCGAACCCTGCTGCGCCTGGATCGGCACCGACGGTGCCGGCCACTTCGTCAAGATGGTCCACAACGGCATTGAATACGCCGACATGCAGGTCATCGGTGAAGCATTCGACCTCCTCCGTTCCGGTGCAGGCATCGAGCCCGCCGAGCAGTCCAAGATCTTCGCAGAATGGAACAAGGGCGATCTGTCCTCCTTCCTGATCGAAATTTCCGCTGAAGTCCTGGGGCACGTTGACGCCAAGACGGGCAAGCCGTTCGTGGACGTCGTCGTCGATGCCGCAGGCCAGAAGGGCACGGGCCGCTGGACGGTCATCTCCGCCCTGGAACTCGGCTCCCCGGTCTCCGGCATCGCCGAGTCCGTTTTCGCCCGCGCACTGTCCTCCCAGACCGAGCAGCGCAAGCTTGGCCAGGAACTGCTCGCCGGCGAAGAAGCCTCCGTGGAAATCCCCGAGACCTTCGTCGAGGACGTCCGCCAGGCACTGTACGCCTCCAAGCTGGTCTCCTATGCCCAGGGCCTGGACATGCTGACCTCAGCAGCCAAGGAGTACGGCTGGGACCTCAAGCTGGATGAGATCGCTTCGCTCTGGCGTGCAGGCTGCATCATCCGTGCAGAACTGCTCAAGGACATCACCAAGGCATATGCCGCGGAAGAGAAGCCCGCCAACCTGCTGTTCGCGCCGGCGTTCACCAAGGCCATCGCCGAGGCACTCCCGGCGTGGCGCCGCGTCGTGGCCACCGCCGTCCAGTTGGGCATCCCGGTACCGGTGTTCTCCTCCTCGCTGGCATACTACGACGGCCTGCGCCGCAAGCGCGTTGCCGCTGCCCTGATCCAGGGCCAGCGCGACCTCTTCGGTGCACACACCTACGGCCGTGTGGACACCGAGGGTACGTTCCACACACTGTGGGGCGAAGACAAGTCCGAGATCTCGGCGGTCGACACCCACTAGCATCACCGTCCCGTCAAAGGCCGGTCCATCCCCGTTAAGCTGGGGAGGGCCGGCCTTTGCCGTACGCGAAAGAAGGAGAACCGCCATGGCATCCCGTATTGCGGTGGTCACCGGGGCCTCCACAGGAATTGGCTTTGACACAGCCATCGCCCTGAGTGCGGCCGGATTCACGGTCTACGCCGGCGCGCGCCGCGTGGAGAAGATGGAGCCACTGAAACCCCACGGCATTACAGTCATGTCCTTGGATGTCACCTCGGAGGAATCCATGGCGTCGGCGGTGGCGCTGGTGGAAGCGGCCCACGGGCACATCGATGTGCTGGTCAACAACGCAGGTTATGGCTCCTACGGATCCTTCGAGGAAGTACCGTTGGCCGAGGGCAGGCGTCAATTCGACGTCAACGTCATGGGCCTGGCCAGGATGACCCAGCTCGTGATCCCAGGGATGCGTGCCGCCGGCTCCGGCAGGATCATCAATGTCACGTCCATAGGCGGAAAAATCTACGAACCATTGGGCGCCTGGTACCACGGAACCAAATTCGCCGTCGAAGGCATGAGCGACGCCCTGCGCCTGGAACTGAAGCCGCACGGCATCGACGTCGTAATCATCGAACCGTCAGGGACCAACAGTGAATGGGGCACCATTGCCGGGGAGAGCCTGCTGTCTACGTCCGGCGACGGGCCTTATCAGCAGCAGGCTCATGTTGTGGCTGCTGCTTTGGCGTCCACATCGGGAGAGGGCCACGTGTTGTCGACCCCGGCACGGGTTGTTGCCAACGCCATCGTTCGGGCCGCAACGGCAAAACGCCCCAGGACCCGCTACCCGGTGGGCAGGGGAGCCTGGAGCGTCCTGGCGATGCGAAGGATTCTTCCGGACCGTGCGTTCGATGCTGTCTTCTGGAATTTCTATAGAAGGCTGGCGGGCTAGATCCGGTATTCGATGTAGTACTCCGCGGGATCCACGGCGGGCTTGGTTTCGGACCTCGCGTCGCGGTGCCGCCAAGTGGCAGGTATGCCCGTGATGATGGACTCCGGTGGTGCGTCCTTGACCACCACGGCGTTGGCACCGATTGCGCTGCCGGCACCGATAGTGATGGGACCCAGGACTTTTGCGCCTGCGCCGATGGTGACGCGGTCGCCGATGGTGGGGTGCCGCTTGACTTTGGCCAGCGAACGGCCGCCAAGTGTTACGCCGTGATAGATCATCACGTCCTCGCCGATTTCGGCGGTTTCTCCGATCACTACACCCATCCCGTGGTCGATGAAGAACCGGCGGCCAATGGTGGCACCAGGATGGATCTCGATGCCCGTCAGGAACCTTGCCAGCTGGGAGATCAGGCGCGCCGGAAAACGGAGCGCCGGATTCTGCCACAGCCGGTGCGTCACTCGGTGGGCCCAGATGGCGTGCAGGCCGGAATATGCGAAAAAGTTCTCGAAAGAGCCTCGAGCCGCCGGGTCGTGTGACCGGGCGGCGTCGAGGTCTTCCTTAAGCCTTGCGAAGAAGCTCACAAAGACCTTTCTACAGGAAGTGAAGGTTTGCAGGCGTTGTCTCAGCCGCGGATGTCGTCGAACAGCACAGTGGAGATGTAACGC
Source organism: Paenarthrobacter sp. CCNWLY172 (assembly GCF_037402035.1). Taxonomy (NCBI): domain Bacteria; kingdom Bacillati; phylum Actinomycetota; class Actinomycetes; order Micrococcales; family Micrococcaceae; genus Paenarthrobacter; species Paenarthrobacter sp. CCNWLY172. The sequence goes on along the minus strand of NZ_JBBEGB010000014.1, from coordinate 71,816 downwards.
TCTCCAAAGTCGCAGACAACAGCGACAATCAACTTGCCGGCGTTCTCGGGGCGCTTGGCCAGTTCGAGGGCACCCCACACGATGGCACCGGAGGAGATGCCACCGAGGATGCCTTCACGGGCGCCGAGTTCACGGGCAACACGGACGGAATCTTCCAGCGTGGCGTCCAGGACTTCGTCGTAGACGTTGGTGTCCAGGATTTCGGGAACAAAGTTGGCGCCGATCCCCTGGATCTTGTGGGGACCCGGAGCGCCACCGTTCAGGATCGCGGAGTCCTTGGGTTCGATAGCCACGATCTGTACGCCCGGCTTGCGTTCCTTGAGGACCTGCCCGACGCCGGTGATGGTGCCGCCGGTGCCCACGCCTGCAACAAAGATGTCCACTTCACCGTCGGTGTCTTCCCAGACTTCCTCGGCAGTGGTGGTGCGGTGGATTGCCGGGTTGGCCTCATTGGCGAACTGCTGCGCCCAAATGGAGTTCTCGGTGTTGGCGACGATTTCCTGGGCCTTCTCCACCGCGCCGCGCATGCCTTCGGATCCGGGCGTGAGAACGATTTCGGCACCGTAGGCGCGCAGCATGACGCGGCGCTCGGTGGACATGGTCTCCGGCATGGTCAGGATGACCTTGTAGCCGCGGGCTGCGCCCACCAGGGCCAGTGCGATGCCGGTGTTGCCGGAGGTGCCTTCGACGATGGTTCCGCCGGGCTTCAAAGCGCCGGACTTCTCGGCAGCGTCAATGATGGCCACACCGATGCGGTCCTTGACGCTGTTGGCCGGGTTGTAGAACTCAAGCTTGACGGCAACCGTGGCGTCAAGGCCTTCGGTAAGCCGGTTCAAGCGGACCAGCGGTGTGCGGCCGACCAGCTGCGTGACGTCGTCGTAGATCCTAGCCATGAAAATTTCGCCTATCTCTGAAGAGGGAATGCTGAGGTCAGCCTAACCAGCCGGATCGAAACACCGCTAAGCAGTAAGCCATGCAGAGTAATATTTCCGGGCCTTGGCCAGCTTCGGGTTAATAATCACCTGGCAGTAACCCTGATAGGGGAATTTGGCGTAGTAATTCTGGTGGACTTCCTCGGCCTCGTGGAACTCAGGCAGGCGGCTGACTTCCGTCACAATCGGATCCGACCAGAGCGCCTGGGCACGCTCGATGGCTTCCTCGAACAGCACTTTTTCTTCCGTGGTGGTGTAGAACATCGAAGACCTGTACTGGGTACCGACGTCATAGCCTTGCCGGTTCAGCGTGGTGGGGTCATGCAGGGCAAAGAACATGTCCAGAATGACCTCTTCGGGGACCACGGTTTCATCGAAGGTTACGGCCACCACTTCGGCATGGCCCGTGGTTCCTGAGCAGACCTGGTAGTAGTCGGGATTGCGGACGTGGCCGCCCGTGTAGCCCGAAACAACTGAGCTGACACCGCGGGTTTTCTGGTAAACGGCGTCCAGGCACCAAAAGCAGCCACCGCCAAGTACGAAAGTTTTCATGTTCTCTTCAATGGATCGGAGGGCTTGATGATTCCCGCTTCACCTTACGGGAGAATTACGGCACCCGGCAGGCCTGCGGGTGGCGGAACTGCCTCATCCGCCGTGGAAGGGAAGAAGTAGGGAAGAATAAGAGCATGGAAGCAGTAAACACCGGTATTTCTGATGCGGATTCGGTCGATGATGACCAAGCAGTTGAAGAGGACGAAACAGTTGACGCCGGCGGAGACCCCACGCTTGGCCAGGTGTTGCTTGCTGTTGAAGAACTCTGGCCCGAGTCACTGGCCGAGGACTGGGACGAAGTTGGCTTGGTGGTGGGACGCCCCAACGTCCCCGTGACCAAGGTCCTCTTCGCAGTAGACCCCACGTTGGCTGTCATCGACGAAGCCATTGAGTGGGGCGCCGGACTGCTGATCACCCACCACCCACTGCTCCTTAAAGGGGTGAACTCCGTGGCCGCCACCTCTGCCAAGGGCTTGGCGGTCCACCGGTTGATCGAGGCCGGAACGGGCCTTCTGACCGTCCACACCAACGGCGACTCCGCAGTCGGGGGAGTCTCGGACGTCCTGGCTGACGCCTTTGGACTGGAAAACGTGGAGCCGCTGACTCCGGCTGCCAACGGCTTGCCTGAAGAGGGCATCGGCCGCGTGGGTGACCTTCCGGAACTCATCACGCTCGGTGATTTCGCGGCGAGGGTCTTTGAAATGCTGCCTGCAGTGGCCGGCGGCGTCCGCGTGGCCGGTGACAAGGACGGGCTGGTGCGGCGGGTTGCCGTCTGCGGCGGCGCCGGCGACAGCTTGTTCGACGCCGTTCGTGCCAGCCATGCCGACGTATACGTGACCGCTGACATGCGCCACCACCCGGCCTCCGAAGCCCGTGAGGGTGCAAGCAATGGCCGGCCATATTTGATCGACGTTTCACACTTTGCCAGCGAGTGGCTGTGGCTGCCTGCCGCCGCAGAAGCGCTGGGCAACGTGCTCGCAGACCAAGGCTACGACGTCGAGATCCGTGTCAGCAGCACCAACAGCGATCCCTGGGACTTCATACTCACTCCCGGCGGGGACTAGAGTCTAGAAGGATACGGACGGTCTCAACAGGATGGGGCCGGTCCGGCCGGAACTGATCTCCAGGCCCGGCATCGATAAGCGGAGGTAAGCGTGGCGAAAGCAGCACCGGCAGAACAACTGAAATTGCTTGAACTGCAGGGACTGGATGCCAAGCTGAAGTCGCTGGCCGGCCGTCGGAAAGTCCTGGAGACGGATCCCCGGATCACGGACCTCACGGATGCGCTGAGCGTGGCCAACGGCGAACTGGGGGCAGCCAAAGTTGCCGTCCATGACGCCGAGGCCGAACTTCGCCGGGCGGAAGCCGACGTGGAGCAGGTGGCCACCCGCATTGAGCGTGACGAGACCCGGCTCAACAGCGGCACCGGCCTGTCCAAGGATCTGGTGGCGCTCCAAAGCGACATTGCCTCACTGAATAAGCGCCGCTCTGACCTTGAAGACGTCGAGCTCGAGATCCTGGAACGCTTGGATACGTTGCGCGAACGCCAGGCTGCCCAGCAGGTGATCGTCGATGACATCCAGGGATCCTTCGGCAGCATCCGGGCAGAACTCGATGAGGCGATCGCAGAGATCGCCGCTGAAGAGACGGTGGTGCGGGGCCAGCGCGCGGCTTTTGCGGAGGCTTTGGATGCCGGCCTCCTGGCCGTATACGAGAAGACCATTGCCAAGAGGGGAGTGGGCGCTGCCCGGCTGTTCCACGGCAAATCCGAGGGATCCGGCATGATGCTCAGCCCGGGAGACCTCGCCGAAGTCAAAGCCGCCGCGGAAGATGACATCGTGTTCTGCCCGGACTCAGGCGTTATCTTGGTCCGTTCGGCAGACTGGAACTGACAGGGCCTCAGCTAGCCGGCCCGAACTCAGCTGGACAGGACGATGTTGAGCGCGTGGGGCTTGCGGGAAGTGCCCTCAACGAGTTCTGCCGTCCAGACTTCGCCGGCAGCCTTCAGGAGTTGATCCGGGGTTGCCGGCGCCTTGCCACGCCGGGTGATCAAGTGCCGCGCCAATTCTCCGCGGGTGTGCTTGGCGAAGTGGCTCACCACTGTGCGCTTGCCGTTGGCTTCATTGAAGACGTTGACGTTGACCGTCTGCGCGGCTGGGGGAGCCCAAGCAGCGGCATAGGTGCTGGAGCGGCAATCCACCATGAGTTCGCCGTCGGCACGTGAGGCGAGGGCGGCGTTAAGCTGCGGCTTCCAGAACGAGGCGAGGCGTCCGACGTCGGGCAGTGCCGTTCCCATGGACAGCCGGTAGGCAGGCACATGGTCGTCAAAGCCGATGGCGCCCCAGAGGGCGGACACCACCAGAATGGATTCAGTGGCCTTACGGCGCTGGATTGGCGTCATGCTGTTATAGCCCAGGGCGTCGTAAAGCACGCCCGAATACACCTGGTGCGCAGGGGCTGCCGGTTCGGTACGGAGCCGGGTATTACGTTCGACGTCGTCCCGCAACGAGGCGCCGACGCCCAGGAGGGAAAGTGCGTCCTCGTGTGCGCTCACTGTGCCCAAAGCCTCGAGCACTTTTGCCCGGTAAGGATTCAGCTCCGGAAAGCTCAGCGACTCCCACTCGATGACGGGACCTTTGGGGGCAGGGGTCTTGCCTTCGGAAGGCGGCAGCAGAATCAGCACCCGTCGATATTACCGCCGGACTTTGGCCGGTCCCAACGCCGGTAGACTGGACGGCGGATGGGTCGACCAGGCGGTCGCGCGTCACGAAAGTGGCTCGAGGAACGTCCGGGCTCCGTAGAGCAGGGTGGTGGGTAACGCCCACTCGGGGTAACCCGCAGGCCAGTGCCACAGAGAACAGACCGCCTGCGCTGCGTGATGTTTTTCATCGCGGAGCAGCAGGTAAGGGTGAAACGGTGGTGTAAGAGACCACCAGCTCCCTGGGTGACCGGGGAGGCTAGGTAAACCCCACCCGGAGCAAGGCCAGACAGGACACGTTTGAGGGCTGCTCGCCCGAGTGTCCGGGTAGGCTGCTGGAGGGCGTCGGCAACGGCGTTCGTAGATGGATGGCCGCCACTCCCTTTCCGGTAACGGTAGGGGATGACAGAACCCGGCGTATCGGTCGACCCATCCATTTATGACTCGCGTAAACGCGCCGTGTGAGTGATTTCACGCCCCTGGGCGGCCTACGCCCCCTCCTTCCGCCCTAGAATGGTTACTGAACGTAGATGTTCTGCCGCCGGGACTGCGTTCGCAGCCGGCGGATTTTCTTTGCTCTCGTTCAAGGCGCTGTGGGTGGACCGAAGCCCGCCGGCGCATGTGCCGCAGGACTACTCCGGGCGGCCGCTGCCATCTGCATACGAGGACGTATGTGGTTGACCCAAGGAAGGTAGTTCTGTGAGCCAGACGTCAGATTCTTGTCTTGATAAGTGGATGGGCCGGGAGGCTCTCGCCGAGGCCATGATTCCGGTGATCGGCCGGCTGTACCGGGAAAACAACGTGGTCACCAGCATCCATGGCCGCAGCCTGATCAACAAGTCCACCATGAACATCCTCAAGGCGCACCGATTTGCCCGCCGGATGAGCAACCACGAGCTCCTGCTCGAAGAGACCGCACCCTTGCTGAACGCCCTGTCGGAGCTGGAACTCGGCGCAGCAGCCATTGACATCGCGCGCCTGACCGAAAAGTTCCGGGCAGAAGGCAATGGCGCCTCCCTGGACGAGTACTTGCGCGCTGAACTTGCCGAGATCGTGGGCAAGCGCGGCGCTGACGACCGGACCAGCACCGACGTCGTGCTTTACGGCTTCGGCCGGATCGGCCGTCTCCTGGCCCGCATCCTCATCGAAAAGGCCGGCGGCGGACACGGCCTTCGACTCCGTGCGATCGTAGTGCGCAAGGGCGCCGAGAATGATCTTGTGAAGCGCGCGAGCCTGCTGCGCCGCGACTCCGTGCACGGCTCCTTCGAGGGCACCATCCGCGTTGACGAGGAAGCCAACACCATCACTGCCAACGGCGTGCAGGTCCAGGTCATCTACTCGGACAACCCCGCCACGGTGGACTACACCGCCTACGGAATCAAGGACGCCCTGGTAGTCGACAACACGGGCCGCTGGCGCGACGCTGAGGGCCTCTCCCAGCACCTGCAAAGCAAGGGTGCTGCCCGCGTCCTGCTCACAGCTCCGGGCAAGGGCGACCTCAAGAACATCGTCCACGGCATCAACCACAAGGACATCTCGGACGATGACAAGATCGTCACTGCTGCTTCCTGCACCACCAACGCCATTACACCGGTGCTCAAGGCCATCAATGACAAGTTCGGCATCATCCACGGCCACGTGGAAACAGTGCACTCGTTCACGAACGACCAGAACCTTATTGACAACTTCCACAAGGGCGATCGCCGCGGACGTTCCGCTGCGCTGAACATGGTCATCACCGAAACCGGTGCCGCCAAGGCCGTGGCCAAGGCTCTGCCGGAACTTCAGGGCAAGTTGACCGGCAATGCCATCCGCGTTCCCACGCCGGATGTTTCCATGGCCATCCTCAACCTGAACCTGGAAAAGGGCACCACCCGGGACGAAGTCAACGACTTCCTTCGCGAAATGTCCTTGCACTCCGATCTTCGGAAGCAGATCGACTACATCGATTCTCCCGATGTTGTCTCAACGGACTTCGTCGGCTCGCGCCGTGCAGGCATCGTCGACGGCCTGGCAACGATCTCCAATGACAAGAACCTCGTACTTTACGTTTGGTACGACAACGAGTTCGGTTACTCATGCCAGGTTGTCCGTGTCATGGAGGAAATGGCCGGCGTCAACCCGCCGTCGTTCCCTGCCCGCGACGTCGTGGCTCCCATCGCCGTTCTGGAAACGGCCGGCGCCTAGTAGCCGTAAGTATTCGCGGGTTTCCCGGCTGAATCACTGGTATCAGCCGGGAAACCTGACCAAAATGGGTTCATGGAAAATGAATCAACTTTGGAGCACGAAACAGCACTGGAACACGCACTGGACGTAGCCCGAGCCAATCACAAACAAGCCCAAAAACTCCTGGATCAGGCTGTTGCGGCCAACGCCTCCGGCGACGTCCCGGACCAACGGGTGGAGCAACTGCGGGCACTCCTCGCGCTGGCAACCGAGGACCTCCAACGCGTGCTGCGCGAGCAATAAACCCGGAGATCCGCCCCCACGGTGTGACTTCTCCTACACACTGTGGATACCGGCTCTTTCTGTCGGGGCCTTGTCCTACGCTCGTAGGACATGCCTGCCCCCACTGGACGGAGTCCCTTGAGTATCACCTGGTCTGCCTACAAACGCGCCCGCCGCAGATCCCGGCAAGCATGGACGATTCTCGCCTTGGCTGCCGCAACCATCGTGGCGGCGCTTTCCTGGTTTTTCACCGCGGGCCAATTCTCCGCAGCAGATCCGTGGGTAGCAGGACCCAACGAAGCGCCCGTTTACAACCCCCTCTGGATGAAACCCGTGCGCGGCGCCGCCCCGGTGACTGCCGAGAAGGCCGCCGATGCCTTGGACCGGCTGCCGGTCAAGGGCAGGGCCCCCAAATCAGACTATGACCGGGCGGCCTTCGGACAGGCCTGGGCCGATGCCGACCGTAACGGGTGCGACACCAGGAACGACATCCTCCGGCGTGACCTTTCCGCTGTCGAGTTCACAGAAGGATCTTCCTGCAAGGTGGCCGGTGGCAGTTTCAACGAACCCTACACCGGGGCACAGGTGGTTTTCAGGCGGGGGCAGGAAACAAGTGCGGCCGTCCAAATCGACCATGTGGTTGCCTTGGCGGACGCATGGCAAAAAGGGGCACAACACCTGACCGTTCAGCAGCGGCAGACTTTCGCCAACGATCCTTTGAACCTGATTGCGGCCGACGGTCCTGCGAACGTCAAAAAAGGGGCGGGTGACGCTGCGACGTGGCTGCCGGCCAACAAGAACTTCCGCTGCCACTACGTCGCCCGGCAAATTTCCGTGAAGGCCGCGTACAAGCTCTGGGTAACACAGGCGGAAAAGGACGCCATGAAGGGCGTACTCTCCTCCTGTCCGGAGCAACAGACCATCTACAGCTCGAGGTGACCGTGCCCCAACTGCCAGGTGCCGCCGTCGTCGATTCTCTCCAAGACCACCCGCTGAAGTGACGTCTCCCGGGGAAGCTTGTCCAGGTCCTGGAGCCCGCGCTGCCGGAAGGTGAAATACACGGCGTCGGTAGGGGCTTCAGAACAACGGTCCAGCGTGAAGCGCCGGGCAAACGAGGCAATGTTGCTCTCAGGCAGGTGGTCCGCAAGATAGGGGTCCAGCATCCACGAATCGCACGTGGCAACGGCTGCTGGCTTATCAGGGAAGTATCGGGGGAAGAACAGGCGGGCCTCGGACAAGCTGGCATCCACCGAGGCGGGGGACAGCCCGCCATCTTCTGGAATGTGGACGCCGAGTACCCAGTGACCGTCAGCCGCGGGGGTACCGGCTTGAGCGGTTTCCTCCGGGCTGCGGACCAGATGGAACTGCAGGCGGCCCAGCCTGAACAGGTTCCCTGCCATGTGCAAGGTCATCCAGCCCCAGGTATCGAGGCCGAACCGGCCATGGACCCGCCGGTTGATCCTGAGCTGCAGTCCCATGTCAGCCAGCGATGCCGCAGAGACTTCGGGACTGATACCGAGCTTCAGGTGATAAGCGTGGACGGTGGGGGAGAAGCGGAGCAGTGCTTCGATCCAGACCGATTCGTCGGGGTTGTCTTCCTGAATGCTGTCCAGTGGAAAGGAACCCAGCCGCTCGTCCATGGCAGCCATGGCGCGCAGCACCGCTTCGCCGGGCGGAGTTGCGAGAAGGGCGGTGCACTCCTCCGCGTCGTCGCCGCTGATGTCCAGGAATTCGAAGAGTCCAGTGTGCGGGGTCGGGGTCATGGCTCAGTGTCCAAAAGGATCGGGATCGACGCCGGGCATCCACGTCAGGCCGGGCACGCCCCAGCCGTGCTTCTTCGCTTGCTTGAGGGCCTTCTTTGCGTACCTGTCCACCAGCCGGTTAACGTACAGCTTGCCGTCCAGGTGGTCGAACTCGTGCTGCAGAATCCGGGCAAACCAGCCGGTCGCTTCAAAGTCCACAGGGTTGCCGTCACCGTCGAAGCCCTGGACGCGCGTCCATTCAGCACGCTGCAACGGGTAGTACTCTCCCGGGAAGGACAAGCAACCCTCAACATGCTCGTCAGGGTCCGGGAGAGCTCCCGAGACTTTGGAGAGGGTGAGTACCGGGTTGACCACCACGCCCTGTTCCGGAACGTCGTCGTCGTTGGCGTACTTGTAGACGAAAAGGCGCTTGCCCACACCGATCTGAGGGGCTGCGAGCCCTACCCCGTTGGCGGCGTCGTTGGTCTCGAACATATCCGCGATCAGCACGCGGAGTTGGTCGTCGAAGACCTCCACTTCGCTGGCCCGGCGATGCAAAACAGGTTCGCCCCAAATGGTGACTGGCAGGACGGTCATGTCAGTTCTTCCTTTGTTGATCGCTGGAGTCCGTAGCGGCGCAGGTCCGCTTCAGGGTTAAAAAGCAAAGGCCGCACCGGATAACCGGTGCGGCCTTTGTGGAAACCGGCTCTGCAGCCAATCTCGGTGGGGTGAGCTACGGGGGTTGAACCCGCGACCTCCTGGACCACAACCAGGCGCTCTGCCAACTGAGCTAAGCCCACCATGTGCCTTTTGGGGCTGAACCGTTTGACCGGCTTTCCTTCAAGGCAACGACAAATAGCTTACCTGCTGTTTAGGGGTGCAAAGTCCACTTTTGCCGGTTTTGGCGAAAAAACCTTGAAAAATGGTGCAGATCACACAGTTTCTGTGGAGCCCAAGGTCTCCGCAGTGGCCATGACGTCCCTGGAGATGCGCTGTGCCGTGGCCGTGTCCGGTCCGGGCGCGGGCACGAAGACGGCCTGGCGGTAGTAGCGAAGTTCGTCGATGGAGTCCTTGATGTCGCCGAGGGCGCGGTGCCCGCCGTGCTTGGCAGGCGACTGGAAGTAGGCGCGCGGGAACCAACGCCGCGAGAGTTCCTTGATGGTGCTGACATCGATCACGCGGTAGTGGAGGTGCTCCACGATGTTTGGCATGTCCCTGGCCAGGAACATGCGGTCTGTTCCCACGGAGTTGCCGCCCAAAGGCGCTTTACGGGGGTCCGGAACCCACTTCTCGATGTATTCAAGTACCTCGGCTTCGGCCTCGGCCATGGTCTTCCCATGGGGGAGTTCGTCGAGGAGCTTTGACCGGGTATGCATGTCCCGCACAAAATCATTCATTTGTTCCAGGGCAGCATCGTCCGGCTTGATGACGACGTCGACGCCGTCGCCGAGGATGTTGAGCTCGGAATCCGTCACCAGCGCCGCAACCTCGATCAGGGCGTCGTTATTCAGGTCCAGGCCGGTCATTTCGCAGTCGATCCAGACGATGCGTTCATTAGTAATAGGCACGCGCCCAGCCTATCCTTCAGCCGCTTCGAAGTGCTCTGATGGTACGATTTTTGAGCGCGGCAGTGTCTTTTTCTTCCTGCCGTGGAAAGTCCCAAAGACGCAGAATTTCTCCCGAATGTACCGGGCGAACGATTGGATGACGACCACATGACGGTGCCAGTACCCGCCGCCCAGAAGGCAGGGACAGCAGCGCCGACGGCAGATGCTGCGGCCAGCGAGGTTGATAATGCCCGTTCGCCGCTGATTGCCGGTTTCATCGGCTCCATGTTCATGGTCTTCGGGTCCCTGGGCGTGGGCTGGCTGGCTCCGGTCTCCGAACTTCGGAGGTTGCCACTCTTCATCTGGATGCGCACCGAAGGTGTTGGAGTCGCCCTGTCGATTGTCCTGCTGGCCGTCGGTGGAATGCTGCTGGTCCGGGCCTGGCTGCGCTTGGGTCAACGCGTCCGGGTCTGGGGGCTGGAGGCGCGGAAGGCAACGCTTCAGGCCGTGGCTGCGTGGGGATTGCCCATGATGTTCACCGTTCCCCTCTTCAGCAGGGACGTTTACGCGTACATCGGTCAGGGCCGTCTGATGGTCGAAGGCATCAATCCCTACGAGAATGGGATTTCCGCGCTGCCCAATTACTTCCAATTGGGTGCGGACAAGATGTGGACCGAAGCGCCGGTGCCGTACGGGCAATTGTTCCTGTGGATCGAGCAGTTCGTCGTCTGGGTGACCAATGTCCAACCTGAAGCAAGCATCATGTTGTTCCGGCTGGTTGCCCTTGTGGGAATCGTCCTCTGCATCATCTACGTACCCAAGCTGGCGGAACTTCACGGAGTGAATCCGCACCGGGCACTGTGGCTGACAGCCGCAAATCCGCTCTTCCTCACCAACTTCATTGCCAGTGTCCACAACGACGCCCTGATGATCGGGCTGGCCCTTGCGGGACTCTACTACTGCGCAACACGTCGCGTGATCCTGGGCTTGGTGCTGGTCACCCTCTCCATCTCCGTTAAGCCCATTACGGTGGTGTTCCTTCCCTTTATTGGGCTCTTGTGGGCCGGCAAGGGGGCTTCCTGGCCACGGAAGTTCGCCTTCTGGTTCTTGACCGCCGGGCTGAGCTTCGGATTGCTGTATGCCATGAGCATGGTTAATGGCTTCGGATTTGGCTGGATCAATGGCCTGTCAGCTCCGGGCAGTGTTTGGATCTGGTACGCCCCCATCGGCCTGATCGGCTTGGTCGTGGCGTCCATCTTCAATGTCTTTGGACTGGATGGCTGGGGCATGGCCAAGTGGGTTTACGACGCCGGCAAGGTGCTCATGGTGGGCGCCATCGCCTGGCAGGTCTTCCGCGGTGACTACGACCGCCTGATGCGCCGTCTCACTCTGGCGTTTGCAGCTATCGTCATTCTGGCTCCGATGATCCAGTCCTGGTACGTGGTCTGGCTGATTCCGCTCTTTGCCGTGACCGGTATCCGCAATGACTGGCAGGTCAAGGCCGTCTATTTCGTGGTCTCCTTCTTCATGGTCTACGCGATCTCGGACCAGCTGGACGTCTTCCCGTACCTCCAGAGCGAAGACCTGGGCCTGGCTTTGACGTTGGCGCGGAATGCAGCGGCCATCATTGCCTTGCTCTTCGCCGTGTACCTGATCTTTGTGGACCCTAAAACCAAGAGCCTGTTCCGGAAACACGACGAGCCAGGCCTCCGTCCGATCATCTGAGCCGCATCAGCTCGACGACAAAAGCCGTGTCCCCTCACGAAGGGACAAGGGACTCAGCGATGACGCGTTATCTGCGGCAAAATTCCGGACCCATTCGGGATCTGATTTGCTGTATTCGCGCAGCGCCCAGCCGATGGCCTTGCGGATGAAAAACTCCCTGCTGTGCAAATTGGGTTCGATGACTGCAGCCAGCAAGCCGTAATCGGTCATGGACTTCGCCCCCAGCTGGGCAGTAATTGCAGCCCGGCGGATCCACAGGTCGTTGTCCTCGGCCCAGCGAAGCAGCAAGGGGGTCATCGTCGGCTTATGCGCAAGCATCAGTGCGCATATCCGGGGCGAAACTCCATCCACCAGGTCCCACCAGGCTCCTGTCCGGATAATTTCCTCGTACACGGGCAGCATGTCCAGGTCTTCCTTCACCATCCGCTGGCCCGTCAGGTCAATGGCTGCGTACCGCTCTTCGCGTGCCTCGGCATCGCGCCACAACAGGAGAACCGCCTCCCGCAGCTCGTCAGGGGATGAGACAGGAAACTCTCTTGCTGCTGCTTTGACGATGCTCCGCACCTCGGGAACCCTGACCCCGAGTGAGGGCATGGCCGACTTCATGTACTTCTGGGCACCAAGCGCCCGTTCAGCGTCCCCGGACGAGCGGAGTGAGGAGCGGATCGAGTCCACCAGTTCCTTGGTCATGCGTCCACTGTAGGACCGATATATGGCGGAGGGTCTCCTGCCATTGCCCGGAGACCCTCCCAGGCATAGCCGGGGAGTCGTAGAGTGGGCAACGTGGCCGCAGTTGGCCGCACAACCAGCCCCTGAGGGCACGCCCAGCAACGGAGGACCTTTGATGTCAATGCTGAAAACTCCCGAGCAGATTACGTTGATGCGTGAGGCCGGCAGGGTGGTGGCCAATGCTTTGAAGGCCGTCAAGAAGCACGCTGCCGTGGGAGTTTCCCTGAAGGAGCTTGACGACGTCGCGGCGGCAGTGATGTCCGACGCCGGCGCCAGGCCCGCCTTCCTCGACTATCATCCCCGCTGGGCGTCCGTGCCGTTTCCCGGCGTGATCTGCGCCAGTGTCAATGATGCCGTGGTGCACGGTATCCCTAACGGCTATGCCCTTGAAGACGGCGATCTGCTGAGCGTTGACTGCGGTGCTTTCCTGGAGGGATGGTGCGGAGACGCCGCCATCAGCTTCATTGTCGGGGAGGGCGATCCCTTGGACCAGGAACTCATAAATGCAACGGATGCCGCACTGGCGCGGGGAATAGAAGCAGCGCGCGTGGGCAACAAAATGGGGGATCTTGCCTACGCCATAGGTGGTGAAGCCAAACGCGCAGGTTACGGCCTGTTGGCCGATCACGGCGGACATGGCATCGGCCGGACCATGCATGCCGAACCTCCCGTTCCCAACATCGGGCGTCCGGGGCGGGGCATGAAGCTGGAGGAGGGCCTGGTCATCGCCATCGAGCCCATGTTGATTCTGGGAGGCAAGGACGATTACTACCATGATGAGGACGAATGGACCCTGCGATCGGCGAACGGACGTAGAGCAGCCCACAGCGAGCACACGGTTGCCATCACGGCGGACGGCCCGATGATCCTGACCCTCCCTTGATTCCGGCACTGCCGCATAACAGGCCACGCTTTGAATCAGGCAGGCTTTGGATCAGGCACGCTCTGAATCAGGCACGGCCTCAGGGCGCCGCCTGGCCCTTGGCCAGCCTCACCACGGGCCGGCCTGGCACGGATTCGGAGACCGGGCCGAATCCGGCAGCCAGGAAAAGCGACAGAGTGCCGTGGTAGAGCTCCGCTGAGGTCGCCTTGGTCCTGAGCCCTGTGTCGACGGGATAGGCCTCCACGACTTCCGCGCCGTGGGTGAACGCATGGCTTACGGCGGCGGCCAGGAGCGCGGCCGACACCCCGGTGCGGCGATGACGTGGTGCCACGACGAAACAGCTGATGGCCCAAAGCGCGGTGTCGTCCGTGGTGGCCGATGGTACTGCCCTCAGGACTGGTGACCGTTTCAGCCGTCCGTAGGTTGCCCGGGGCTCAACAGCGCACCAACCCACTGGATCACCGTTCCTGAAGGCCATGACCCCCGGCGCCGGTTCATTGCTGAAAGCTGACTTCAGCATTTCCTTTCGATCATCCGGAGACGTGGTGTCCCAATCCTTGCCGGCAAGGACGAACCACCGGCACCAGCACCGGGATGGTTCGCCCTTGGTCCCAAACAGCTCCTCAACTGCCGCCCAGGACGCAGGTGCCGTCTCTAGCCTGAGTGCATCCTCGTGCTGTGCCATGGACCCAGAATAGGCCTCACCGTCGCGGCCGGAATGGCGGGTTACGGGCACCAGGCTCAAGGTTCAAGCGCCAGCACCCACCAGCTCTCCTGTCGAGGTGTTCACCATCAATGGCCCGGTTCCATCGGGATCATCCATCCCGGCTGCTACTGACTCGTCCTCCGGAGGAGCTTGTTCGGCATCCTCAGTGTCCCACTCGCCGCTGCTCCCGGGGCCACCCGGGGCGGGGCTGGACAGAGCCCCGTCCGAGGGCACAGTGTCTGCAGCGGCGGAGTCCGCTGGAGCAGAGGTGCCGTTCATGCGGGTGAAGTTGGCGGAGCCCCACATGAGGTCGTGTCCCACGGATTCGGCGTCGATTTCCGCTACATGGTAGACGCGGCCTTCATGTTCCCATTGCCTCAACCGGAGCTTTCCCATGACCAGCACACGCTGCCCCTTTTTGACGCTGCACCCAACGTGTCCGGCAAGGTATCGGAAAGATTGCACCGTATACCAATTGGTGTTGCCGTCAACCCACGTGTTGCTCGCCCGGTCATAGCGGCGCTCTGTGGTTCCCAGGCGGAACGATGCTGTAGCCGTTCCCCGTGTGGTTGTTGAACTCTTAACCTCCGAGGCCACGAAGCCCCGGACGGTGATGATGTCATTCATTGGTGGTCCTTCTGGATGTAGGGAGTGCCTGTCCGGCTCTTTCAGCTTCATCCAGTGAAGCCGTCGAAGGCAGTGCCGCGGGGGCCTATGTGCATAACCCTGGCGAACGGGCCCTTGTGGAGGAATGGAGGCCGCTGGTGATGAGATGGCGGGCTACCCGCCGATGGCACTGTAAACTCTTTGTGGCGCCAGCCGCCCATGGTGGTGACGGCGTCAGTGCGCCCCAGTAGCTCAGGGGATAGAGCAGCGGCCTTCTAATCCGCCGGTCGGGGGTTCGATTCCCTCCTGGGGCACCACCGCATCCCCCTTGGACAAGCTTCCAAGGGGGATGTTCCTTTATCGCCTCGCTTCAAGAACTTCGATGCAACGGCATCACGGGCCTTCCGCTCATGGTGGTTTGCGCCATTCCTCAGCCGGGTTACCAAAATCCCTTCAGCCGAACCCTGCCGGTGAGCCCCCCGTGTGAATGGCACAATGTCTAAGTGATGAGCAGGGGAACGACGCCGGGTGGCAAGTCAACGGGGGCAGCGAAAATCCGCGGTGCAGCATTGTCGCTGTCGGTAGCGGTAACAATTGCGCTGACTGGTTGCACTTCAAGCACGGGGTCCACGGCGCAACCAGGGACCGTCCCGGCCCCCTCCACCTCTGCCCAAGCCACAGCTCCGGTGGATCCTGCCGTGGCCGCCACCTCGGCAACCGTCGAAACCACGTTGAAAAACCTCGTGGCCGGCAACCCCAAGCCGGACCAGGAAGCACTCCGATCGGCCTTGGTGTCGGCCGGGATTCCGAAGGCCAACGTGGAAGTCTCTGTCAGCCGTACGCCCACGGGCCTTGACGTCGATGCCCTGGAGGCAGCCGCTTTGACCGGAGGGAGCTGCGTCGTGGGGCAAATCCGAGACGGTGGTGTCCTGGTGACCGTACTGCCCGTGCTGGCTACCGGTAAATGCTTCGTGGGAGACGCCCGCTAGCGGCTCTTCGGGGCGCGAATGTGAGTTAAGCAGGCCGAGCCATTAGATTTAAGGGCATGGCGGAATTCATTTACACGATGACCAAGGCTCGCAAAGCCGTTGGCGACAAACTTATTCTGGACGATGTCAGCATGTCGTTCTACCCTGGCGCGAAGATCGGCGTCGTGGGACCGAACGGTGCTGGTAAGTCCACCATCCTGAAGATCATGGCCGGACTGGACACCCCTTCGAACGGCGAGGCCCGCCTGAGCCCCGGCTACACCGTGGGCATCCTCCTGCAGGAACCGCCGCTGAACGAGGAAAAGACTGTCCTGGGCAATGTCCAGGAAGGTGTAGGCGAGATCTACGGCAAGATCCAGCGTTTCAACGAGATCTCCGAAGAAATGGCCAACCCGGACGCTGATTACGAGACGCTCCTGGATGAAATGGGCAAGTTGCAGGAAGCCATTGACGCTGCCGATGCCTGGGATATCGATTCCCAGCTGGAACAGGCTATGGACGCCTTGCGTTGCCCGCCGGCCGATTCCGACGTCACTGTCCTCTCCGGTGGTGAGCGCCGCCGCGTGGCCCTGTGCAAGCTGCTCCTCCAGAAGCCTGACCTGCTGCTCCTCGATGAGCCCACCAACCACTTGGACGCCGAGAGCGTGCTGTGGCTCGAACAGCACCTCTCCCAGTATCCCGGTGCTGTCCTTGCCGTGACCCACGACCGTTACTTCCTGGATCATGTGGCAGAGTGGATCGCAGAAGTTGACCGCGGCCACCTCTACCCATACGAAGGCAACTACTCCACCTACCTGGAGAAGAAGAAGGCCCGTTTGGAGGTTCAGGGCAAAAAGGACGCCAAGCTGTCCAAGCGCCTTACCGAAGAACTTGAGTGGGTGCGCTCCAACGCCAAGGGCCGCCAGACCAAGTCCAAGGCCCGTCTTGCCCGCTACGAAGAAATGGCTGCAGAGGCCGACCGCACGCGCAAGCTGGACTTCGAAGAAATCCAGATCCCGCCGGGACCGCGCCTGGGTTCCCTGGTCATCGAGGCCAAGAACCTGAAGAAGGGCTTCGACGACCGCGTCCTGATCGATGGCCTCTCCTTCTCGCTGCCCCGCAATGGCATCGTTGGCGTCATCGGACCCAACGGCGTGGGTAAGTCCACGCTGTTCAAGACGATCGTCGGCATGGAGCCTTTGGACGATGGTGAGCTCAAGATCGGCGAGTCCGTGAAGATCTCCTACGTGGACCAGTCCCGTGGCGGCATCGATCCGAACAAATCCCTCTGGGAAGTTGTCTCGGAAGGCCACGACTTCCTCCAGGTCGGTCAGGTCGAAATGCCTTCGCGTGCCTACGTGTCGGCGTTCGGCTTCAAGGGCCCGGACCAGCAGAAGAAGGCCGGTGTCCTCTCCGGTGGTGAGCGCAACCGCCTCAACCTTGCCTTGACGCTCAAGCAAGGTGGCAACTTGTTGCTGCTTGACGAACCTACCAACGACCTCGACGTCGAAACCCTGAGCAGCCTTGAAAACGCTCTTCTCGAATTCCCTGGTTGCGCAGTGGTTGTTTCGCACGATCGCTGGTTCCTCGACCGGGTAGCGACCCACATTCTCGCCTACGAAGGCGACGACGAGAACCCGTCCAAGTGGTACTGGTTCGAGGGAAACTTCGACTCCTACGAAGAGAACAAGGTGGAGCGCCTTGGCCCCGATGCCGCCAAGCCGCACCGCGTCACGCACCGCCGCCTGACCCGCGACTAGGAATTCCAGGTACACACAGAAAGGCCGGTCCCGCAAGGGACCGGCCTTTCTGCTTTAACTTCCCGCCGTCACACGGCGCCTCGAAAGCCTACGGGATCCGCACCATACCCTCTTGGGCCACGGTGGCAACATGCAGTCCGTCACGGTTGAAGATGCGGCCCGTGGCGAGTCCGCGCGCGCCTTGGGCGCTGGGGGACTCCTGGACGTAGAGCATCCACTCGTCCACCCGTACCGGGCGGTGCCACCACATGGCGTGGTCGAGGCTGGCGACGCTCATTCCCGGCGTCATCCATGCGAGGCCATGTGCGCGAAGAATAGGCTCGAGCAGCGTGTAGTCGCTGGCATAGGCCAAGGCCGCGCGGTGCAGGTTGGGATCATCGGGCAACGGTCCCATGGTTTTCATCCACACGGCGTTGCTTGCCACGTGCTGGGTGGGCGGGGAAACATAGAGTGCCGGGTCAATGTGGCGGACGTCGAACGGACGTTCCGATGACATGTGCCGCGCCATCGGGTGGTCGTACTGCGACAACAGCTCCGCAGTGCTGGGCAGGGATTCCGGGTCGGGGATGCCTTCGGGCATGGTTGCCTGGTGGTCCAGGCCGGTGTCCTCCACCTGGAAGGACGCGATCATCGAGAGAATCGGCACGCCGTCCTGGTACGCGTGAACGCGCCGGGCGGAGAACGAACGCCCGTCCCGCAACCTCTCAACACCGAAAGTGATGGGCTTGTTGGCGTCCCCCGGCCGCAGGAAGTAGCCGTGCATGGAGTGTGCCACCCTGTCCGGTTCCACTGTTCGCATGCCTGCCATCATCGACTGCGCCAAAACCTGGCCTCCAAAGACCCTGTGCCTCGGCTGTTTCTGCGATGGGCCCAGGAAGATGTCCTCGTTGGTCCGGGCTCCGTCAAAGTCACCAAGGTCCAGCAGGCCGATCAGCACATCCATGGGGTCTTCTGCGGGTGCTTCCACTTCAAGGCCAGCATTCGTCTCAGTCATGGTTCGACTTTAGACGCCGCCCCGACCCCTCTCAACCGGGGACATGCCGGTAGAGTCGATGATGTGACAGACGTCTTGACCCAGTCCTTCCGCTTCGCCGATCCCCATGACCTCGCTGACTTGAAAACCTTTGTGACGCGGGCAAAGAGCATCGACGACGGCGCCATCCGCCTCCAGGCCGCGGGCAGTGTCCTGGCCGCATACGTGTGCGTCCTGCGGCCGCGCATCCTGGGGGAGTCCACTCCCACCATCCTCGGCCTGCGGACCATGGCCCTGGCTGAGCCGGCCCATGCCGATGTGACGGTGACGCTTGCGTCCGTTATGGACCGGTTGGCCCGCTCGGGTGCCGACGACGTGGAGCTGCCCATTCCGCCGTCGACCGTTTCCGAGTCCTGGGCCGGCGTTGGGGCGCCGCGCTCCGGGTGGGAAGCGCAGGGATCAATACTCGACGCCGACCTCAGGTCGGCGGCCGAGGCCGGCATAGCCGAGGTGGCCGGTGTCATTCCGGCTCTGGCGGGTGCGGCGGTGGTCAACAACGCCAGGGCAGCAGTATGGGGTCGTGAGCTTCCAGACGCCGGCAACCTTCCTGCCGGCGCGGCCTTCGCTGCTTTCGCTCTGGGCTTCCTGGGCGACGCCGAGCAGAAGGTCTTCCGCAATGGCCGCTGGTTCCGTTTGAGCGGCCCCCGCGGCCATGTGCTGGTGCGCACAGGCGCAGGCCTGGGACTCGGCTTCTAAAGGTCAGGCTCCGGACGAAGGACTGTTGACCATGGTCAGCGCAGCCCGTTCCATGTAGTCCCACAACGTTCCCTCATGCAGAGGGGAGAGCTCCAAGGAGTCCACCGCCGTGCGCATGTGGAACAGCCAGCGGTCCTTGGCCTCGGGGGTTACCCGGAACGGCATGTGGCGCATGCGGAGCCGGGGATGGCCGCGTTCTTCGCCATAGGTGGTGGGGCCGCCCCAGTATTGTTCCAGGAACATCAGGAAGCGCCTCTTGGCCGGCCCCAGGTCCTCCTCCGGGTACATGGGCCGAAGCAAGGGATCCGTGGCAACGCCGTCGTAGAAGACGTCGATGAGCTTGACGAATGTCTCGTGACCGCCCACTGCGGCGTAAAAACTGTCCGTGTAGGCGGGCTGGCTGAAGGGATCATTCTGCATCAGCTGGCGTCGGGGGCCTGTTTGGGGTGCCGGGGGTTGCCCGCCTGCTGTGCTACTCATTGGACTTCTCCTCGGCTTTGGTGACGCGGGGTGCGCCTGCTGTGACGGGCGCAGTTGCTGCAGCGCCGGGCTCAATGGTGGTGTCCGGTGTTTCCAGTGGGACGTAGTCACCCTGCGAGCGGTTGCCCACGCGGAGGATCTCGCCGTTGCGCAGATACCAGATGGCTCCGTCTTCAGCGCGGACCCGGGTGATGCGCAGGCCCACGGATTCAACGGTACCAATCACTTCGCTGGTGACAATGACATCGCCGATTCCGTATTGGTCTTCGATGGTGATGAAGATTCCGGCGAGGAAATCACGGATCAGTTGCTGGGCGCCAAAGCCGATGGCGACACCCAGGATGCCCACGCTGGTCAGCAGCGGCGCGACGTCCACGTTCATGTACTTGAGGACGTAGATGATCACGATCACCACCACCACAACGCTCACCAGGCTCGTCAGCAAGGTGCCGATTGTCTCGGCGCGCTGTGAGCGGCGCTCGTGGTCGAGCGCGCGGATGGCTGGTTGCACCCACTTGAAGTGCGCTTTCTTGAAGAAGGAACTTCCGGCGGAAACCCGCCGGGTGATGCGCAAGATGATGAACCGCGCCACGATCCACACACCCAGGCCCACGCCTACGGTGATGAGGATTGAAACGAGGTCGATCTTTTCGGGTTCCAAAGTGACAATTTCTGCCAGGGGGATGGAGGTCAAGGGTGAATTTCTCCTTGTCGTCGGCCCGTGTTCGCCGGGCGCGGAACACTCTGTCCACCTACAACCCTAGCGCCGTAGCGTGACGGTATGCGCATCCTGGTCCTTGGCGGTACCGCCTTCCTGTCCGCAGAAACCGCCCGGCAGGCTGTTGCCGCCGGACATGACGTCACCTGCTTTGCCCGTGGCACCTCAATGACCCCGCCCGACGGCGCCACCTGGGTCAGGGGGGACCGCGCCTTGGGCGCGGCGGCCTATGCTGAACTCGACGGCGGATGGGACGCGGTGGTGGAGGTATCGCGGGATCCCGTGCAGGCGGGCGAGGCGTTGGACGTGCTGGGAGCCGCCGCCGCGCACTGGACGTTTGTGTCGAGTTGCTCTGTTTATGCAGACCATTCGATACCCGGCGCGGATGAGGGCGCGGAGCTGCTTGAGCCGCTGCCGGCGGGACAGGCCGGTACCCCGGAGACTTACGGCGAATCCAAATCGGCTATTGAGCAGATGACTCTGGCTGTGGTGGGGGAGAAGGCACACATCGTGCGGGCGGGTCTCATCAGTGGCCCGGGGGACGGCACTGACAGGTACGGATACTGGCCCGCCCGATTCGCTGCTGACACTGACCCGGTGCTGGTTCCTGACATCCCGGATGCCGCAACACAGATCATTGACGTCCGGGATCTTGCCGCCTGGATCCTGCAATCCGCCGGTGGAGGACTGACCGGTACCTACAACGCGCTGGGAGACGTCGTGCGCTTTGAGGACTACCTGGCCGAGTCCCGGCAGGCGGCTGGAACCGGAACCGGGGATGGAGCGGTGCAGGACGTTGTCCGGGCTGGCGAAGGGTGGCTCCTTGAGCACGGCGTCGACTACTGGGCAGGACCGGACTCGCTTCCCTTGTGGTTGCCGGCGGACCATGATGGCTTCCAGGCCCGGTCCAACAAAGCTGCACGTGAGCGCGGAATGGTCCTGCGGCCCTGGCAGGAGACGTTGGCGGCCACGCTCGAGGATGAAAGGAGCCGGGGATTGGACAGGGAACGCAAAGCCGGGCTCAGCCGCGAAACCGAACGACGTCTCGTGGCACTATGGCGGGCCCAACAGACCTAGGCCGCTGCCGGCGTCGTGCGTGGTTCGTGGAGGACCGGGAAGTTGACGCTGCGGGCGATGAAGCAGACCTGGTTGGCTTCATGGTGCAGTTGGGGCATCAACTCGGAATGGCTGGCATCGGCTATGGTGACGTGGGGTTTGAGCGTGACGCTTTCGAATTGACCGCTGCCGTCCCGGTTGAGCTTCATCAGGCCCTCGGCATTGTCCTCGTAGCCGGTGACCACCACCCCGTGCTTGACGGCCACATGGAGAAAAGACAGCATGTGGCACTGCGAGAGGGCAGCGAGCAGCAGCTGCTCCGGGTTGTAGCGTGAACGGTCCCCATGGAAGGTGGGATCAGCGGAGCCCTGAAGGGTGGGCAGACCCGGGATCTCCACGTCGTGGTCCCGTGAATAGGCCCGGTAGCCGGCCGTGCCCTCACCCAGGTTTCCGGTCCAGCGGACTGTCAGAGCGTAATGGTGTTCGTTGAGGCCCATGCGGACAGTCTAGCCAGCAGGCATCGACTGTCCGCAGTGACCTCGTCAGGTGCGGGCCTAGACGTCGGCAGCCCGTGCGCGGAGAGCACGGGCCACGCCGTCACGGTTCTCCAGCATCATCCGGCGAAGGGCCGCGCTGTCCTCCGGAAGCGCCGCCAGGAACTCGTCCGTACGGTCCACCGTTGCCTGCGTCGTAAGCTGCGCGGGGTAGAGTCCCACCACGATCTGCTGCGCCAGGGCGTGAGTGCGCTCCTTGACGATTCCAGGCACGGCGTCAAAGTACTTTTCGGCGTAGGGCTCCAGCAAGTCAGTGGTGGGGACCCGCATGAACCCGGCCACGGCTGACGCCTGCAGCGCGTTGGAGAGTTCTCCGGTGACAACGATCGCGTCCCACGCTGCAGCTTTGGCTTCAGCAGTGGGGATGGCAGCCTTTGCTTGGGCGGCTGCATTTTGACCGTTGGAGGTGTTGTCGCGGGCAAGTTCGGCGTCGATGCGTTCCTGGCCTTGGCGCCCGCCGGCCACCAGTGCGGTCAGGAGCTCCCAGCGCATGTCCTGGTCCACCGTGAGGCCTTCCAGGGTTTCGGCTCCGTCCAGCAGCGCCTGGATGCGGTCCAGCTGGCGCCCGCCGCGCGCGAGTTGGGCAAAGGACTTGGCGAACTGCAGCTGGGCATCCGAGCCCGCTTCCACCGAGGATGCAAGCTCCCACAGCTTTTCTGCGGCCGCGATGGTGACCTCGGCTTTGTGTTCGGCGGCCACGTAATAGGTCAAGGTGGTGGCCAGCTGGCGAAGTTGGACCAGAATGACCGAGGAATCCGTTTCATGGGCAATGTTGGCCAGGACCAGGTCCACGTAACCACGGGCGGGGGTTTCGCCGTCGCGCGCCGCATCCCAGGCCGAGCCCCATACCAAGGTGCGCGGCAGGCTGGCTGAGAAGTCCTTCAGGTGGGCCGTGGCGGTGGCAAGGGAGTGCGGGTCGAGGCGGACCTTGGCGTAGGCGAGGTCGTCGTCATTGAGCAGGATGAGGTCCGGACGTGCCTTGCCCATCAAGGCAGGGACCTCCGTGCGGGGGCCATCGACATCAAGCTCCTCCCGGTGGGACCGTTCCAGCTTGCCGTCACCGGAGAGCGAGTAGAAGCCAACCGCGAGGCGGTGCGGACGGAGGGTTGGCTGTTCGTCGATCGCGGTCTGCAGAATCGCGAATCCGGTGATGATGCCGTCAGCGTCAACGCTGACCTCGGGAGCCAGGGTGTTGACGCCTGAAGTTTCAAGCCAGAGCTTGCCCCACCCATCCAGATCGCGGCCGCTGGCCGCCTCAAGCTCCACCAGGAGATCGGTGAGCTCAGTGTTCTTCCAGGCGTGCTTGGCGAAGTAGCTGCGGACGCCGGCCATGAACTGCTCCGGACCGACCCAGGCCACCAACTGCCGGAGCACGGAAGCCCCCTTGGCATAGGTGATGCCATCGAAGTTCACCTCCACGTCTTCGAGGTTGTTGATTTCCGCGAAGATCGGGTGGGTGGTGGGCAGTTGGTCCTGCTTGTACGCCCAGGACTTTTCCACCGAGGCGAAAGTGGTCCAGGCGCGGTCGAATTCCGTGTTTTCCACAGCGGCCAGGTGCGACA
The DNA here is from genome assembly GCF_037402035.1 of Paenarthrobacter sp. CCNWLY172. Taxonomy (NCBI): domain Bacteria; kingdom Bacillati; phylum Actinomycetota; class Actinomycetes; order Micrococcales; family Micrococcaceae; genus Paenarthrobacter; species Paenarthrobacter sp. CCNWLY172. Next base: position 48,421 of record NZ_JBBEGB010000014.1, on the reverse strand, counting down.
TGTATTCGGCGAAGGACTCGTTGAGCCAGAGATCGTTCCACCACCGCATGGTCACCAGGTCCCCGAACCACATGTGGGCCAGTTCGTGCAGCACGGTGATGGCACGCCGTTCGACCTGGGCGCCGGTGACCTTTCCACGGAATACGTAGCCCTCCAGGATGGTCACGGCGCCGGCGTTTTCCATGGCCCCGGCGTTGAACTCGGGGACGAACAACTGATCGTACTTTTCAAACGGGTAGGGGCAGCCGAACTGTGCTTCGAAGAACTCAAATCCTTGACGGGTCAGGGTGAAGATGTTGTCCGCATCGAGGTACTGCATCAGCGACTTGCGGGCAAAGACTCCCAGCGGCACAACCCGCCCGTCGGCGCTGGTGACTTCGGAACGGACCGACTGATACGGTCCGGCGATCAACGCAGTGACGTACGAGGACAGGCGGGGAGTAGGCGCGAATGCCCACACGGACCGGGCGCCGCCGTCTTCTCCGGCAGGAGCTTCAACGGGAACCGGCGTGGGGGAGTTGGAGATGACATCCCAATGCGACGGCGCTGTGACGTTAAAAGTGAAGGTTGCTTTCAGGTCGGGCTGCTCAAAGACGGCGAACATACGCCGGGAGTCCGGAACCTCGAACTGCGTGTAGAGGTACACCTCGCCGTCCACGGGGTCAACGAAACGGTGCAGTCCCTCGCCCGTGTTCATGTAGGGAGCGTCGGCGACCACCACCAGCTCGTTGTCTGCGGCGAGGTCCGGGAGGTGGATACGGATACCGTCCGAAACTTCCGCGGGGTCCAGATCGGTTCCATTCAAGGTCACGCTGTGGACGGCCTGGGTGATGGCATCAATGAAGGTTGTGGATCCCGGGGTCGCGGAGAACTTCACCACAGTGGTGGAACCGAAGACCTCAGGGCCTTTGGTCAGGTCCAGAGTGACGTTGTACGACTCGACATTGAGCAGTCGGGCGCGGATCGCGGCTTCGTCGCGCGTGAGGTTCAGGCCTGGCAAGTGGTGCCTCCGGAAGATTTTGGGATGCCCGGCCACTCGAGGCCGGACGCTGGTGTGAAGCCATTCTTTCACTCCACGGCCCGAAGGCAAGGAGGGAACACCACAGTGTCGCCCCACGGAGTAGCGTTGGATTATGGGATCGTTCCGGGACACTCTCGACTTCCGCGCACTGAGGTTTGCGGTTGCCTTTCCTTTGCTCCTCGCCGTCGGATTCGTGGTGTGCGCCCAAATGCTGCGCAACGATCTCCCCAACCCCGTTGCCGTGATGTGGAACGCCGACGGCGGCAGCTCGTTCGCGCCGTTCGGCGCCTATGTGACCGGCGGCGCAGCCCTCATCACCTTCTGCGGATGGGCGGTATTCCTCCAGGCGGTGCCCATCACCAGGCCTGTTGTCATGAGGCGCGTCATGATGGGCCTGGGACTGACAGTGAGCCTTTTCATCACCACGGTGGTGGCAGCCGGACTGGTGGGACAGTCCGGGCTGGGGGACGCGCGCGAGTCCCACGTGGACCCGATCGTGCTGGCCATGGGCAGTGGCGCCGCGGTGGCCCTGGGCGTCGTGATGATGTTCGCCTTCAAGCCGGACCCGCGCTGGACCCGCGAGGATGACGTTGCCCTCCAAGAGGAACTGTCCCTGCTCGCGGACCCGGACCTGGCCCGCGACACGCTTCGCCTGTGGGTGCATGCCCGGAGCTCGGTTTTCATCATGATCATTGTCTCCGCCGTTTTTCCGGCGGCCTTGATTGCGGTCGCCGTCCCTTGGCTCGGCGCCTTGGTGGCCGTTGCTGCTTTGGTAGGCGCCGGCTTCCTGTTTGCCCGCGTGCGGGCGGACAGGGGCGGCCTGCAGGTGTTTGCCGGTGGCATCGTGCGCGTCTTGACCGTCCCCGCCGTCGAGATCGCCGGGGCGGCTCCGGCGGACGTCAAAGCGGCTGATTATGGGGGGTGGGGTTGGCGGCATCACGATGACGCCACGGCAATGCTGGTCAGCAGCGGGCCTGCCGTCGTCGTAAGGAAACTTAACGGGGGACGGGTGGCTCTCAGTGCCGGCTCCCAAGCCTCAGCTGACAAGCTGGCGGGGATACTCAACCGGGCGGCCCACCGGGCCCGGGATGATGGACAGTCCCAACAACCCCGGTAGCGGTACCCTAGGTAGCGCATCCCTCACCGCCGCGCCCCGGCCAGACGCCGTCCCCGCGCGCCAGAAAGAACGGACTTCCTGTGACTACACCCCGCGTCCACATCGCTACTGACCATGCCGGCATGGAACTGAGTGCCCACCTGGTCAGCCACCTCACGGCCAAGGGCTATGAAGTGGTGGATCACGGACCCAAGGAGTACGACGCCCTGGACGACTACCCCTCTTTCTGCATCAACGCCGGCGTTGCTGTCGTGGCGGATCAGGAAGCCGGCATCCACGCCCTGGGAATCGTCTTGGGTGGTTCGGGAAATGGTGAGCAAATTGCCGCCAACAAGGTCAGGGGTGTCCGCGCTGCGCTCGCCTGGAACCTTTCCACCGCAAAGCTGGCCCGGGAGCACAACGACGCCAACGTCGTCGCTGTTGGAGGCCGCCAGCACTCGGTTGAAGAAGCTACCGAGCTCATTGAAGCCTTCCTTGAGGAACCGTTCAGCAACGATGAACGCCATGTCCGCCGGATCGGAAAAATCGCGGTGTACGAAACCACCGGCGAAATCGTCGAGTAGTGCCTGAAGGACATTCGGTCCATAGGTTGGCCCGCCAATTCCAGGATGTTTTTGGCGGCCGCCGCCTGGCCGTTTCCAGCCCGCAGGGTCGGTTCACCCACGGCGCGCAGGTGCTGAGCGGGCACACCATGGTTGAGTCGAGGGCCCACGGGAAGCAGTTGTTCCTCAGGTTCGACCACGATCTCTTCCTTCACGTCCATCTTGGCCTGTACGGTGCGTGGAACTTCGGCGGGGACAGTTCCTTCAAGGGTGCCTCCAGCATCGGTGCGCCACGACGCATCGGTGAGCGGGAAACAGGGCCGGCACAGGACGAAGCGGCGTTAGGTGAAACGGAGTACACGGGCCCGCCTGCACCGGTGGGCGCCGTCCGTGTCCGACTCGTTTCAGACCATGGCTGGGCCGACCTCCGTGGCGCCACGACATGTGCCGCCATTACGGCGGCGGAAGTTGCCGTCGTCATGGAACGGTTGGGTCCGGACCCGTTGCACAACCACCCCGGCGACCGGGGGGAATTCATCCGCCGCCTGCGCCGCCGGAAAACGGCGGTGGCCCTGTTGCTGATGGATCAGTCCGTCTTGGCCGGCGTGGGCAATATTTATCGAGCGGAAGTGCTGTTCCGGCAAGCCGTCGATCCCTGGACGCCGGGCAGCTCCCTTGACGAGGAAACGGCAGGGCGTCTGTGGGACGACACCGTGGCCACCATGTCCGACGGTGTTCGTGACGGACGGATTGTTACGACGCCTTCCGCGCTGTGGAGTGGTGGCGGTGTCGTAGCGCCCGACGCCGACGCCCACTTTGTCTACAAGCGGGACGGCATGCCCTGCCGGGCCTGCGGGACGCCGGTGGGCATGACGGAAATCGGTGCGCGCAAGCTGTATTGGTGTCCGGGCTGCCAGGTGTAGCAGCAACAAAAAACGCCCCGATCCGAGGATCGGGGCGTTTTCCCTTGGAGGGGACGACGGGAATCGAACCCGCGTAATCAGTTTGGAAGACTGAGGCTTTACCATTAAGCTACGTCCCCAGGACGGATCTCCTTCTTTCAGGACATCTTCCCGGTGGCTGTTCAAGCCGGGTACAACTAAACCTAATTCCGGCGGCGGTGTCAAATGTGCATTCCTGGCTCGCTTGCCCGTAGACTGTCCTGTGCGTTCGGGGTGTAGCTCAGCTTGGCTAGAGCGCCTGCTTTGGGAGCAGGAAGTCGCAGGTTCAAATCCTGTCACCCCGACTCTGTGTTTGTGTCCGCCTCAGGGACGCGACAGAACCCCATACCCACAAAATCAGGAGTACTTAGACTGTGAAGAGCGCTGTCGAGAACCTCACCGCAACGCGGGTCAAGCTCAACGTTGAGGTTCCCTTTGAGGAACTGAAGCCGAGCATCGATGCCGCGTACAAGACCGTTGCTTCGCAGATCCAGGTTCCCGGATTCCGCAAGGGCAAAGTTCCCACCAAGCTGATCGACCAGCGCGTTGGCCGCGGCTACGTCCTGGAGACGGCCATCAACGATGGCCTCAATGGCTGGTACCAGGCTGCAGTTCAGGAAACGGGCGTTCGCCCCCTGAGCCGTCCCGAGGTTGAAATCACCGAGGTTCCCGACCCCACCTCCACCGATGGTGAACTCAAGTTCCAGGTGGAAATCGATGTCCGCCCCGAGATCGAGCTGCCGGACTACGCCGGCATCAAGGTCGAGGTGGCTGCCGCTGAATCCTCCGAAGCTGACGTCGAGAAGTCCCTTGACGAACTGCGTGGCCGTTTCGGCACGCTGAAGTCCGTTGAGCGCCCCGCCAAGAACGATGACTTCCTGACCATCGACATCACCGCCACCATTGACGGCAAAGAGATCGATTCCGCGGCAGGCCTTTCCTACCAGGTTGGCGCGGGCACCATGCTCGAAGGCCTCGATGAAGCCGTGACCGGCCTTTCAGCCGACGAAGAGGCAATCTTCGACACCACGCTGGTGGGCGGCGACCACGCCGGCGAGTCTGCCCAGGTGAAGGTTGTTGTCAAGGCCGTCAAGGAGCGCGAGCTCCCCGAGGCCAACGATGACTTTGCACAGCTTGCCTCCGAGTTCGACACCCTTGCCGAGCTCCGTGAGGACCTCGCCAAGCAGGCTTCCGACTCCAAGGTTGTGGAGCAGGGCGTTGAGGCACGCGACAAGGTCCTGGACAAGCTCGTTGAGCTCGTAGAGGTTCCGGTTCCGGATTCCGTGGTCGAAGAGCAGATCGAAGCGCACTTCAACCCGGAGAACGCCCACGGCGAAGGTGACCACGACACCGAGGAACACCGCGCCGAGGTCAAGGCCAACACCGAGCGTGCGTTCCAGAACGAGATCATCCTTGACGCCATCGCGGACAAGGAAGAAGTGGATGTCAGCCAGAACGAGCTGATCGACTACATCGTCACCACCGCAAGCCAGTACGGCATGGACCCCAACCAGTTCGCCCAGATCATTGATCAGAGCGGCCAGGTCCCCATGATGGTTTCCGAGGTCCGACGCCGCAAGGCGCTGGCAGTTGTGCTCGGCCAGGCAGAGGTTGTCGACTCCGAGGGCAACAAGGTTGACCTCACCGACTTCGTTCGTCCTGCCGGTGAAGCAGCAGCCGAAGAGGCCGCCGCAGTCGAGGCAACCGACGAGGCCGACGCTGCAGCAAGCGACGACCCCGCAGCAGTGAAGTTCTAGTCAACGACTTCAACCGGCCCCGGATCTTCTGATCCGGGGCCGGTTTGCTTTTAAGGCTGAACATTGGTGCTGAACGCAGACGTGCGCCGTCAGCGAACAGCGCGATTCCGGCGAACAAATCACCGCGGAAAACGGTTAGTGTCCAAGTAGTGAAGTTCAGTGAGGTCACTGGCACCAGCGAGAGGTAAGTACTTATGTCACAGCAATCAGAGGCTCCCCGGATGGCAACTGTCGATCCCGCAGCCCAGGACAACTACATCTACAACCGCCTGCTGAAAGAGCGCATTATCTGGCTCGGCTCTGAAGTCCGTGACGAGAATGCCAATGCCATCTGCTCCCAGCTCCTCCTCCTCTCGGCCGAAGACCCGGAGAAGGACATCTACTTGTACATCAACTCCCCGGGTGGGTCCGTGACGGCCGGCATGGCCATCTACGACACCATGCAGTTCATTCCGAACGACGTCGTCACCGTCGCCACGGGTTTGGCTGCCTCGATGGGCCAGTTCCTCCTGTCGTCCGGCACCAAGGGCAAGCGTTACGCCACGCCCAACGCCCGCATCCTGATGCACCAGCCTTCCGGCGGCATCGGCGGCACGGCCTCGGACATCAAGATCCAGGCTGAACTGATCCTGCACATGAAGAAGGTCATGGCGGAACTCACGGCTGAGCAGACCGGTCAGTCCGTAGAGACCATCCTCAAGGACAATGACCGCGACAAGTGGTTCACTGCCGCCGAGGCGTTGGAATATGGCTTCTTCGACAAGATCTCGGCGCACGCCGGTTCTGTTGCCGGTGGTGGCGGAACGGCCAACCAGTCGGGCGCAGAGCCGAACTCCGAAAACTAACCGGCACAAAGAACCACTGAAACCCCAGGAGTAAAGAACATGAATTACAACTTCGGATGGTCTGCCGGTAATCTCCCGTCCAGCCGTTACGTCCTGCCCCAGTTCGAGGAGCGCACGCCTTACGGCTTCAAGCGCCAGGACCCGTACACCAAGCTGTTCGAGGACCGCATCATCTTCCTCGGTGTCCAGGTTGACGACGCCTCCGCCGATGACATCATGGCCCAGTTGCTGGTCCTTGAGTCAACCGACCCGGACCGCGACATCACCTTGTACATCAACTCGCCAGGTGGTTCGTTCACTGCCATGACGGCCATCTACGACACCATGCAGTACATCCGTCCGGAAATCCAGACGGTATGCCTGGGCCAGGCTGCCAGTGCAGCTGCAGTCCTGCTCGCTGCCGGTACCCCGGGCAAGCGACTGGCACTCCCGAACGCACGTGTCCTGATCCACCAGCCGGCTCTCTCCGGTGGCCAGGGTGGCCAGGCCTCGGACCTCGAAATCCAGGCTGCGGAAGTCATGCGCATGCGTACCTGGCTTGAGGACACGCTGGCACACCACTCCGGCCGCACGTCCGAGCAGGTGAACAACGACATCGAGCGTGACAAGATCCTCACGGCTGCTGATGCCTTGAGCTACGGCCTGATCGATCAGGTTCTTGACTCCCGGAAGATCAAGCCGCAGGCAATCACCCGGTAGCACACGGAATTCGACGCCGGTGCGGTTCACGAAATATGGACCGCACCGGCGTTCTGTTTCCACCCAAGCAGCTCATTGTGACCTAGAGTGGATCTTGTCACGGTGGTGCCAACCGCGGCTTGGCCGCACACTTGAGTACGGCGCGGAGCCGCATCACCCGCATGCAACGAAGGGATTCCCACATGGCTCGGATTGGCGAGAGCACGGATCTGCTGAAGTGTTCTTTCTGCGGAAAGAGCCAAAAGCAGGTACGGAAGCTGATAGCCGGGCCCGGTGTCTACATCTGCGATGAATGCATCGAGCTGTGCAACGAGATCATTGAAGAGGAACTCGCTGAAGTTTCCGATCTCGGCAGTTTCGAACTGCCCAAGCCCCGTGAGATTTTCGACTTCCTGCAGGAATACGTCATTGGCCAGGAACCGGCCAAGCGGTCGCTGGCAGTGGCTGTCTACAACCACTACAAGCGGATCCAGGCCGGCCATGCACCCAAGACCGGCAGCCTCGGCGAGGGATCGCATCACGAGGACGTGGAGATCGCAAAGTCCAACATCCTCCTGATCGGCCCCACCGGCTGTGGCAAGACCTATCTCGCCCAGACCTTGGCCCGTCGACTCAATGTTCCCTTTGCCGTAGCGGATGCGACTGCACTGACGGAGGCCGGCTACGTGGGCGAGGATGTGGAGAACATCCTGCTTAAGCTCATCCAGGCCGCGGACTATGACGTCAAGAAGGCCGAGCAAGGCATCATCTACATTGACGAGATCGATAAAATCTCGCGTAAGAGTGAGAATCCATCAATCACCCGTGACGTATCCGGTGAAGGTGTGCAGCAGGCGCTCTTGAAGATTCTTGAGGGAACCGTGGCATCCGTGCCCCCTCAGGGCGGCCGCAAACATCCGCACCAGGAATTCATCCAGATCGACACCACCAACGTGCTCTTCATCGTAGCCGGCGCTTTTGCGGGCCTTGAGGACATTATTGGCTCACGGTCCGGGCGTAAGGGCATCGGCTTTGGTTCACCCCTGAACGAGGCCCGGGACAACGTGGACAGCTACGGTGAAGTGATGCCGGAGGACCTGCTGAAGTTCGGCCTCATTCCGGAATTCATTGGGCGGCTCCCGGTGATCACCACTGTCTCCAACCTGGACCGGCCCGCCCTCATCCAGATTCTGTCCACCCCCAAGAACGCGCTGGTGAAGCAGTACCAGAAGATGTTCCAGCTGGACGGCGTGGATTTGCAGTTCGAAGACGACGCACTGGACTCCATCGCGGATCAAGCGCTCGAACGCGGCACTGGTGCCCGTGGACTCCGGGCCATCATGGAAGAAGTGTTGCTGCCCGTCATGTTCGATCTCCCCAGCAGGGACGACATAGCCACGGTGGTCATCACAGCTGATGTTGTTTTGAAGAAAGCCCAGCCCACCATGATTGCCCATGACGTGGTGGCCAAGCGCCGGAATAAGTCGGCCTAGCAACCTGTTGGCCTAGGCAAGGAGCGGTTCCGTTGGACCGCTTGCCACCACACGTATCCCACCTTTTCCGAGGAGTTCCCTATGCCCGAAAAGTCCACGCCCGAACAGACCGTCAACAAAGCCGATTTTTGGTTTGATCCTGTTTGCCCGTTTGCCTGGATCACGTCGCGCTGGATTGGTGAGGTTGAGGAGGTACGTGGCATCCAGACTGAATGGCACGTGATGAGCCTCTCCGTCCTCAACGAGGGCCGGGACCTTCCTGCCGATTACCGGGCAATGATGGATGACAGCTGGGGTCCTGTCCGCGTGATCATCGCCGCCCAGGAACTTCACGGCCCGAACTACGTCAAGCCGCTGTATGACGCCATGGGAGAGCAGATCCACCACGAGGGCAACAAGGACCGGGCATCGGTCATCCAGAAGGCCCTTGCCGAGGTAGGCCTGCCGGCTGATCTGGCACGCTTCGCTGACTCGGAGGAGTACGATGCCCAACTGCGCTCGAGCCACGAGGCGGGGATCTCATTGGTAGGCCAGGATGTTGGAACTCCCGTAGTTGCCTTCAATGGGACTGCTTTCTTCGGTCCCGTAATGACCCGTATTCCCCGCGGTGAAGAAGCCGGTAAGATCTGGGACGCCACGGTGACCTTGGCCGGCTACCCGCACTTCTTCGAGTTGAAGCGCAGCCGCAGCGAAAGCCCCGAATTCAACTAGTTTCCCGAACCCAAGAGGCTTCCCAACCTCAACCAGCAGGTTACTTCAGGAACCGGGATGTCCGTCGGTCAGCAAGGATCTTTCCGTTGGTCTGGCAGGTGGCACAGTATTGCAGGGAGGTGTCCGCAAAGGACACCTCCCTTACTACGTCCCCGCATACCGGACAGGGAAGGCCGGTCCGCGCGTGCACTCGGAAGTTGCTGCGTTTGGTGTCCTTGAGTTCGCTGGACGGCTTGCCTGCCGCTGCGTTGACAGCTCCCACCAGGATCTCCTGCATGGCCTCGTAGAGCCGCGCCACTGTGGCCTGGTCCAAGGACTTGGCACTGGCGAAAGGAGAGATTTTTGCTGCGTGCAGGATTTCGTCACTGTACGCGTTTCCTATGCCGGCAATGACGCCCTGGCTCCGAAGCAAGCCCTTGATCTGTTGGGAACTGGATCCAAGGATTGACGCCAACGCGGCAAGGTCGAAGTCGGGGCTGAGGGGCTCCGGTCCCAAGGTGGCGATTCCCGGCACGTCCTGGGGATCCCGCACCACATAGATGGCCAGGCTTTTCTTGGTTCCGGCTTCCGTGAGGTCCACGCCGATGTGGGCTTCGTCGGCAGGACGGTGCAGCAGGAGCCTTGCAGAGATGTTGCTTTTGCCCATCCGCAGTCCGGCAGACGAAGGGTGCTCGGTGTAGCGGACCCAACCGGCCTTGGCCAGATGGAAGACAAAGTACAGGCCGTCAACATCAACGCACACGAACTTACCGAGGCGTTGTACACCCTGAACGGTTCTGCCTTCCAGGACGCTGTACGGAGGATCAGCAGTCTTCAGTGCGGAGAAGGAGTTGATGCGGACCTCGTTGAGCACGGCTCCACTGAGTTGGGTGTCCAGATACATGCACAGGCCGTGCACTTCGGGGAGTTCCGGCATGCTCAATACTCTGCCACAGGTAGCCCCCGGAGCGTAGGAGAACTACAGGTTTGTAGTTCTTCCAAGGGTCTTGTGCATTGCATTCAGCGGGACAACAATGGTTCTTACCCACTTCGAAAGAAGAGGGACACGGAAACCAAAGATTCAGTGATTGCAGCCAACGCAGCCTTTGGCAAAGTTGGAAGCAGGCTACCAGTGATGAGGTAGGAAGACCTGAAATTCCTAGGATTCCGCCAGACTGTCAAGACATCACCAGACAGCCGAAAAGTCGAAGCCCCACCAACGGCAAAACGCTGATGGGGCTTCCCCTTTGCCCTGAATCAATGGGCGCAGTGACTTCCGGGACTACGACTGGGACGCGGACGTCTCCTCGGCAGGCGCCAGGACAACGTCGCTGACGGTCAGTTCGCCTTCACCGGACTGGAGCGTGATTTCCTGTGCGTTGGCGGCTGCCTTCAAGTCGCCCAGGCCGGCCTTCAGTTGGGCCACCAGAACCTCCGAGGCCGTGATCGAGGCAGAGACCACCTCTGTCCGCTGCTTGACCTTTGCCTCGGACTTCGCTTTGCGGATACCGCTGAGAGCAATGCCCACTGTGCCAAGCATGGTGGTGTCGCCGTCGGTGATTTCCAAGGCGGCGGGCCACTCTGCACGGTGGACGGACCCTGCGCGCCACCAGCCCCAGACCTCTTCGGTGGCGAAGGGCAGGAACGGTGCGAAGAGACGCAGGAGCGAGTCCAGCGTTGTCGCCAGCGCAGCAAGGACCGAGGCCTGCTCAGTCTCGCCGGCGGCACCATAGGCGCGGTCCTTGATGAGCTCTACGTAATCGTCCGTGAACTGCCAGAAGAAGGATTCGGTGATCTGGAGTGCGCGGGCGTAGTCGTAGTTCTCAAACGCCTTGGTGGACTGGGCAACGACGTCGGACAGTTGCGCGAGCAGCGCACGGTCCAGCGGGTTGGTCAGCACAGAGAGGTCACCGGAGACCACGGAGTCCTCGGTGGCACCAAGGTTGAGCACGAACTTGGAGGCGTTCAGCAGCTTGATGGCCAGGCGACGGCCGATCTTCATCTGCGCTATTTCGTAGGCAGTGTCTGCGCCAAGCTTGGCCGAGGCCGCCCAGTAACGGACGGCGTCGGAACCGTACTCGTTGAGCACATCCGTGGGCACCACAACGTTGCCCTTGGACTTGGACATCTTCTTGCGGTCCGGGTCCAGGATCCAGCCGGAGATGGCCGCATGCTTCCACGGGGCATTCTTCTGCAGGGCATCAGCGCGGACAGCCGACGAGAACAGCCAGGTGCGGATGATGTCGTGGCCCTGCGGACGGAGGTCGAAGGGGAAGACCTTGGAGAACAGGTCCTCGTCACGGCTCCAGCCGCCCACAATCTGCGGGGTGAGAGAGGACGTGGCCCAGGTATCCAGGACGTCGGCGTCACCTGTGAAGCCATTGGCTTGGTCACGCTGCGCTTCGTCGAAGCCGGGAGCAGCGTCCGCAGCGGGATCCACGGGCAGCATGTCGTCCGAGGGCAGGATGGGGTTGTCGTAATCCGGGTTGCCCTGGGCATCCAGCGGGTACCAGACGGGGATGGGCACGCCAAAGAAGCGCTGGCGGGAAACCAGCCAGTCACCGTTCAGGCCGGCGATCCAGTTCTCGTAGCGGGAGCGCATAAAGGCCGGGTGGAAGGTGATTTCCTGGCCTCGACCGATCAGGCGTTCGCGGCGTTCCTCATCGCGGCCACCGTTGCGGATGTACCACTGACGTGACGTGACAACCTCGAGGGGCTTGTCGCCCTTTTCGAAGAAGTTCACCGGGTGGGTGATCTTCTTCGGTTCGCCGTCCAGCAGGTCCGCTGCCTTGAGCAGTTCAACTACGGCTTCCTTGGCGGAAAAAGCGGTCTTGCCCGCGATCGCAGCGTAGGCTTCCTTGCCTGCCTCGGTGGTGATCCATTCCGGGATGTCGGCAATGATGCGGCCGTCGCGGCCCATGATGGCACGCGTGGGCAACTGCAGTTCGCGCCACCAGGTGACGTCGGTGAGGTCGCCGAAAGTACACACCATGGCAATGCCGGAGCCCTTATCCGCCTTGGCGAGGGGGTGGGCCTTGACCTCAAGCTCGACGTCGAACAGCGGGGACTTCACGGTCTTGCCAAACAGCGGCTGGTACCGTTCGTCGTCGGGGTTTGCCACCAGGGCCGCGCAGGCAGCCAGCAGTTCCGGGCGGGTGGTCTCGATGAAGATCTTTTCGCCGTCTTCAGTGAAGAACGGGTAGCGGTAGTACGCGCCGGCAACTTCGCGGTCCTCAAGTTCGGCCTGTGCAACAGCCGTGCGGAACGTCACATCCCAAAGCGTGGGAGCTTCGGCCATGTAGGCGTCACCGGCAGAGAGGTTGGTAAGGAAGGCGCGCTGGGAGACCGCACGTGAAGTGTCGTCAATGGTGCGGTACGTCAGGTCCCAGTCCACGGACAGGCCGAGGGTCTGGAACAGGTTCTCGAAGACCTTCTCGTCCTCAACGGCGAGTTCCTCACACAGTTCGATGAAGTTCCGGCGCGAGACGACGTCGAAGTCGCGCTGGTTCTTGGCCGGCTGTGCGGGCGGCGTGTAGTCGGCCTGATAGGGGATGGCCGGATCGCAACGCACACCGTAGTAGTTCTGGACGCGGCGCTCGGTGGGCAAGCCGTTGTCGTCCCAGCCCATGGGGTAGAAGACGTTTTTCCCGGTCATTCGCATGTACCGGGCCTGGACGTCAGTCTGGGTAAAGGAGAACATGTGGCCCACGTGGAGCGAGCCGGATGCCGTGGGCGGGGGAGTGTCGATCGAGTAGACCTGCTCCCGGGTGGTGTCCGGGTTGAACTTATAGGTTCCTTCAGCCAGCCAGCGCTGCGTCAAGGCAGCCTCAAGGCCTTCAAGGGCCGGCTTGTCGGGAACGTTGATGGGGTTGGTGGCGGGCGTGTCTGTACCCTGCGTTGATTCAGCCATGGATCAATTGTTTCATGGCCTGGCGTTACAGCCCGCCGGGGAATGACTGCGCACCCCCGGATAAGGTGGTGCCATGACTTCGGCAGCGCACAGCACCCCCTCAGGACAGAATTCCGGCACAAACAGGACGGCCGTGGTGACCGGTGCAAGCACCGGCATCGGTGAAGCCACCGTGAGGGCCCTGGCTTCCTCGGGTTGGACGGTATTCGCGGTGGCGCGCAGGGCCGACAGGCTCGAGGCCCTGGGTGCTGAGACCGGCGCTGTGCCGTTCCCTGCTGACATCACCAACGACGACGACGTCGCCGCCTTGCTGGAGGCCGTGACCACGTCCGGAGGTGCTGACACCCTCATCAACATCGCCGGCGGTGCACGTGGCGCGGACACCATCGCCAACGCCGACACCGGGGATTGGGAATGGATGTACCAGGTCAACGTGTTGGGGACCATGAAGATCACCCGGGCGTTCCTGCCCATGTTGCGGGACCACGGCGAAGGTACGGTCCTGAACCTGACCTCCACTGCCGGCCTGTCGGCGTATGAGGGCGGTGCCGGCTACAACGCCGCCAAGTTTGCCCAGCACGCCATGACCAACGCCTTGCGCCTGGAAGAGGTGGGCAACAACATCCGGGTCATCGAGGTGGCTCCGGGACTGGTGCAAACGGAGGAGTTCGCCCTCAACCGGCTGGGCGACAAGGACGCGGCCGCGAAGGTGTATGCCGGCGTCGAGAAACCCCTGACGGCCGCGGACGTGGCGGACGTCGTGAAGTACGCCGTCTCCTTGCCGCATCACATCAACCTCGACGAGATCGTCGTTCGTCCTGTGGCACAGGCAGCCAACCACAAGCTGATCCGCAGGGAAAGTTAACCGGCCGGAATGCTGAGCGTTGCCAGGATGGCGGCGTGGTCGGTACCCGGAACGTGGAGGACCGCGTAGCCGCTGCTGCTGATCCGGGGCGAGGTGACCATGTGGTCGATGACAATGCCCGGCAGCGGCTGTCCCTCCATGGGCCACGTCGGGGAGAACCGCCCACCGGAAGCAATGCCGACGTCAACGAGCTTCGTGCCCGTTTGCTGACCACCCAAGGGGTTATCGAGCAACGAACGGAACTCGGCGTGATCGTACGTTGCGTTGTAGTCGCCCACCAACAGATGGTTCCCGGGCCGGGAAGCCTGCCGGGACAGCTTGTCCAGATCGCTGCGCCACTGCCCGATCCGCTCATCAACCGGTGGAAGGGTATGGACGTTGGTGAGGTTCAGCGCCGCCGTGGAACCAGCACCGGCATCCGTGACCTGTACCCGGGTCACGTCCATCCGGAACGGGGTGTCAGGGAGCAGCCCCACGGCCTCCAGCGGGAACACGGAGTACACCGCGCCGCCGGACGCGTCGTCATTGGGTTGGCTGAGGAGATTCGGCAGCACGTGCTCCAGGCCCGCTGAGCGGAGGGCGTCTTCAAGCCGTTGGGTGTGTTCCTGGATCGTCAGCAACTGGACACCGTTCTCGCGGACCAGCCTCACAATGGTCGCCGCGTCCGCCTCGCCATACTCGGAGTTGAGGCTCATCACCTTCAGCGAAGCCGTGGCCGTCCCAGCCGGCAGTGCTTCCGCTTTTCCGCTGTCCAAAGGGAACAGCCAGAAGAGTTGAACCGCCAACAGCGCCGCCGTCGTGAGGATGACCCACCGCCGCCGCCCCACCACAGCAAGCACCAGCGCAAGCGCCGCGGGCAGCACCATCCAGGGTGTGAAGGACAGCAACTGCACCACAACGAGGGGCCATTCAGCAGGGATGGCACGGAAAATCGACAGCCCCGCTACCGGCAGCGACACCACCAGGCCCAGTACCGACCACGCGATGGACGCGGACTGCCGGGGGCGGCTTTCCTGAAGTGCAGGAGCGGGAAGCATCATGGGGATGAGTCTATGTACCAGCAGCGCCACCGGACTCCATCCATGGGATGAACTCCGGGTAGAGGGAGGCGCCAGGCTGCCGCTAGACTTGGGGGAGCAGCTTTGACCCGGCCATCACCGGTGAGCTTCCGGAAGAACAGCTCTGACCACCTGCAAAGGTGGCAGGCGCCCAGTAGAACCGGACGGGTAAGCCCGTCACAGCAGTAATGAGAGGCCGGAATATCCGTTCCGGTAAGTGAGGTGGTACCGCGGTACCTGCGCAGCCGACAGGCAGCACAGAAGCCGTCCTCGCATCCTGACAGTCAACCAGCTATCACAGGATATGAGATGACCCACTACCCCAAGGCCTCAGCGTCTTCGTCCGGCACGCACGGCGTGTCCGCTTCCGTGAAGTTCCCGGAAATCGAAGAGCGCATCCTCAAATACTGGGATGAAGATGGCACCTTCCAAGCCAGCATCGACCAGCGCGACAGCGACCTTCCCGGTGGGACAGCCGGAAGCAACGAATTCGTCTTCTACGATGGCCCTCCTTTCGCCAACGGCCTGCCCCACTATGGCCACCTGCTGACCGGCTATGCCAAGGACCTCGTAGGCCGCTACCAGACCCAGCGCGGCAAGCGCGTGGAACGCCGCTTCGGTTGGGACACCCACGGGCTCCCCGCAGAGCTCGAAGCCATGAAGCAACTGGGTATGACGGACAAGACCCAGATCGAAGCCATGGGCATCGACAAATTCAACGACGCCTGCCGCGCCTCCGTCATGAAGTACGCCAATGAGTGGAAGGCCTACGTCACCCGCCAGGCCCGCTGGGTGGATTTCGACAACGACTACAAGACCCTCAATGTCGAGTACATGGAGTCGGTGCTCTGGGCTTTCAAGCAGCTGCACGAGAAGGGCCTGACTTACAACGGTTACCGCGTCCTCCCTTACTGCTGGAAGGACGAGACGCCGCTGTCCAACCACGAACTCCGCATGGACGACGACGTCTACAAGAACCGCCAGGACCAGACTGTCACCGTGACGTTCCCCATCAAGGCAGGAGAGTCCGAACTCTCCAAGGCTCTTGAAGGTGTGCAGGCGCTTGCCTGGACCACCACGCCCTGGACGCTGCCCACCAACCTGGCGCTCGCCGTCGGGCCTGACATCTCCTACGCCGTCCTGCCCGCAGGACCCAACGGCGTGAAGGCGGCCTCCGCTGAGGCGCCGGTCACCGGCAGCTTCCTGCTCGCTGCTGACCTTGTGGGCTCCTACGCCAAGGACCTGGGGTACGGTGACGGTGCCGACGGCGTCGCTGCCGCAACTGCCGCCGTTGTCTCCACCCACTCAGGCTCCGAGTTGGCAGGCCTTGAGTATGAGCCGCTGTGGAACGACTTTGCGGATACTGAGAAGTACGGGACGCAGAATGCCTGGCGATTCCTGGTGGCGGACTACGTCACCACCACCGACGGTACGGGCATCGTCCACCAGGCTCCGGCCTATGGTGAGGATGACCAGAAGGTCTGTGAAGACGCCGGTATCCCTGTGGTCCTCTCCGTGGATGAAGGCGCCAAGTTCCTGCCGCTGTTTGCCCATGGCGAGCTGGCCTCGATCGTTGGCCTGCAGGTTTTCGACGCGAACAAGCCCATCACCCAGGTGCTCCGCGCCGATGGCCGGTTGGTCCGCCAGGCCAGCTACGAGCACAGCTACCCGCACTGCTGGCGTTGCCGGAACCCCCTGATCTACCGCGCAGTGTCATCCTGGTACGTGGAGGTCACCAAGTTCAAAGACCGCATGTCCGAGCTCAACCAGGAGATCAACTGGATCCCGGGCAACGTCAAGGACGGCCAGTTCGGCAAGTGGCTGGACAACGCCCGCGACTGGTCCATCAGCCGCAACCGCTACTGGGGCTCACCCATCCCCGTTTGGCAGTCGGATGATTTCGAGTACCCGCGCACCGACGTCTACGGTTCGCTGGCGGAACTGGAAGCCGACTTCGGCCGCCTCCCGGTCAACAACGAAGGCCAAGTGGACCTGCACCGTCCGTTCATCGATGAACTGACCCGCCCCAACCCGGACGACCCCACAGGTCAATCCACCATGCGCCGCGTCGAGGACGTCCTGGACGTCTGGTTCGACTCCGGCTCCATGCCGTACGGACAGGTGCACTACCCGTTCCAAAACGAAGAGTGGTTTGACACCCACAACCCGGCGGACTTCATTGTGGAGTACATCGGACAGACGCGCGGCTGGTTCTACATGCTGCACATCCTGTCCACCGCTCTGTTTGATCGCCCGGCATTCCGCAATGTGATCAGCCACGGCATCGTACTGGGCTCCGACGGCCAGAAAATGTCCAAGAGCCTGCGCAACTACCCGGACGTGTCCGAGGTCCTGGACCGCGACGGTTCCGACGCCATGCGCTGGTTCCTCATGTCCAGCCCCATCCTTCGCGGTGGGAACCTCGTGGTGACCGAGCAAGGTATCCGCGATGGCGTCCGTCAGGTCATCCTGCCGCTGTGGAACGTCTACAGCTTCTTCACGCTGTACACCAACGCATCGAACGGGGGTTCCGGTTACGAGGCGAAGCTGCGCTACGACGGCTACGCCGACACGCTGGACCAATACCTCCTGGCCAACACCGGAGACTTGGTCCGGAACATCACGTCAAGCCTGGACAGCTACGACATCTCGGGTGCCTGCGATCAACTGCGCAGCTACCTGGACATGCTCACCAACTGGTACGTCCGGCGCAGCCGCCAGCGTTTCTTCGACGAGAATGTTGACGCCTTTGACGCGCTCTACACTGCGTTGGAAGCCGTGTGCCGGGTTTCGGCATCGTTGTTGCCGCTGGTCTCCGAGGAGATCTGGCGTGGTCTAACGGGTGGCCGCTCCGTACACCTGGCTGACTGGCCGGACGCGTCCTTGTTCCCTGCCAACGCCGGGCTGGTGGAGGCCATGGACCGTGTGCAGCAGATCTGCTCCACTGGTTCCAGCTTGCGCAAGGGAGCCAACCTGCGCGTCCGCCTGCCGCTGCAGGAACTGACTGTTGTGGCACCTGGAGCAGACGCGCTGGAAGGCTTTGCCGCCGTCGTCGCCGATGAACTGAACCTCCGGTCCGTCCGCCTGCTGGACGCGGCAACTGCCTCGCCTGAGGAATTCGGCATCGAGCAGAAGCTGGTGGTCAACGCCCGCGCTGCCGGACCTCGCCTGGGAAAGAACGTCCAACAGGCCATCAAGGGATCCAAGTCCGGAGATTGGTCTGTCAATGATGCCGGTGTTGTGGTTGCCGGTGGCCTCGAGCTCGAACCGCACGAGTACACGCTGGAGACTGTGGTTGCGGAAGCCGCCGATGGCGGCAGTTCGGCAGTAGCGGTACTTCCTGGCGGTGGCTTTGTGGTCCTCAACACCGAGGTCACCCCGGAGCTTGCGGCAGAAGGGCTGGCCCGGGACATGGTCCGCGCCATCCAGCAAGCCCGCAAGGACGCTGGACTCAACGTGAGCGACCGCATCCGGACGTCTGTGGAGGCCGCACAGGATGTCGTTGACGCCCTGAAAGCCAATGCGGAGCTCGTCAAGACAGAAACGCTGACCCTTGAGCTGGAGGTTCTGCTGGCCGGCGTCGACGAACCGCAGGTCACGGTCACCAAGGCAGGAGCCTGACCATGACTGACGAATTCTCAGTAGAAAGCGTCTACGCCGAATTTCTGGGCCGTGCTCCGGAAAACAAGATGGAACCGCGCCTGGCCCCCTTGTTCCGTGCCATGGATGTACTGGGGGAGCCGAACAAGGCGTACCCGATCATTCACATCACCGGTACCAACGGCAAAACGTCAACGGCCCGCATGATCGAGGCCGGACTCCGTGCCCACGGACTGAGCACGGGCCGCTATACCAGCCCGCACTTGTCCAAGGTCACCGAGCGCATCAGCATCGACGGCGAGCCTGTGCCCGACGCGACGTTCGTGCGCATCTGGGACGAAATCCGCCCCTACCTGGAAATCGTGGACAGCGAGCTCGAGGCCGACAACCAGCCCCGGCTGACCTACTTTGAGTGCCTCACAATCCTGGGCTTTGCTGTGTTCGCGGACCAGCCGGTTGATGTTGCCGTGATCGAAGTCGGGTTGGGTGGCATCACCGACGCCACCAACGTGGGCGACGGTCAAGTCTCGGTCATCACGCCGATCTCTTTGGACCACACGGATCTCCTGGGCGACACCACCGAGGACATCGCTTATGAGAAGGCCGGCATCATCAAACCCGGCGGGTTCCTGGTCAGCGCCGCCCAGCCGGTGGACGCCGCGCAGGTCCTGTTGGAGAAAGCCCGCGAAGTGGACGTGCCGTTCCGGTTCGAGGGCGTTGAATTTGGCGTTGAGTCCCGCGCAGTGGCCGTGGGTGGCCAGGTGCTCACCATCCAGGGATTGGCCGGCCGCTATGAGGACCTGCTGCTTCCGCTCCATGGGGCCCACCAGGCTGAAAATGCTGCCGTCGCCGTTGCAGCACTGGAAGCCTTCTTCGGCGGGGGAGAGAAGGAACTCGATGCAGAGGTGCTGACGGAAGCGTTCGGCAACGTGACGTCGCCAGGGCGGCTGGAGGTTGTCCGCACGGCGCCTACCGTAGTGGTTGACGCTGCGCACAATCCGGATGGCATCCGCGTCTCAGCTGAGGCCATCCAGGAGGCCTTCAGTTTCAGCAAGCTCGTAGTCGTGGTAGGAGTCCTGCGCGAGAAAGACGCGGAGGAAATCCTGAAGACCCTCAGGGATTCCCTCGGTGGACTTGCCGGAGAATTCTGCTTCACGCAATCCAACTCGGCGCGTGCCGTTCCCGCAGCGGAACTGGCCGAACTCGCCGTCGACCTTGGCTTCGGCGAGGACAACATCCACATTGCGGAGAAGCTCGATGACGCCCTTGAATGGGCCGTGGAGCGTGCGGAATCCAACGACGACCTCGCAGGCGGCGTCCTGGTGACCGGCTCCATCACCGTGGTGGCCGAGGCCAGGATCCTGCTCGGAAAGGCCGGTGCCTAAGCATGGCAAAAATGACCAAGGCGCAGCGTGAATGGCGCCCCGGCATGCCCAAGAAGCGCCGCTCCACCAAAGTGATGTTCGCATCCACCGTGCTCCTCCTCGAAGCCTTCGTCGCGTTCTTCGGCACGCTGGCGGTCTTCGGGTTGAGGCGCGGGGAGGTGGCCCCCGGCATCATCCTGGGCGTGGGCATCGCCCTGAGTGTTGTGCTGGTCCTCGCCTGCGCTGTGTTGTCCAAGCCTTGGGGGATCGCCGTTGGCTGGGCGCTGCAGCTGGTGCTGATCCTGACGGGCTTTGCAGAGCCAACAATGTTCATTGTGGGCATCCTGTTCGCCATCTGCTGGTGGTACGGGATCAGGGCCGGCATGAGGATTGACCGTGAAGTAGCCCAGCGGGACCGTGAACAAGCCGAATGGGATGCTGCCCACGGTGACGAAGCAGACCCGCAAACCCCGTAAACTGGCTGGGAAAACCACCGACCAACCACATTGGAGCAACTGTGAGCATTGAACGGACCCTCGTCCTGGTCAAGCCCGACGGCGTCGCCCGCAACCTGGGCGGAACCATCCTCGCCCGGATCGAAGCCAAGGGTTACACCCTGGCGGAACTGAAGAAGGTCAACGCATCCCGCGAGCTGCTGGAGCAGCACTATGAGGAGCACGTGGGCAAGCCGTTCTACGAGCCACTGGTTGAATTCATGCTGAGCGGACCGGTCATCGCGGCGGTCTTCGAGGGCCACCGTGTCATTGAGGGCTTCCGTTCGCTGGCTGGAACCACTGATCCCACCACGGCAGCGCCGGGCACCATTCGTGGTGACTTCGGCCGCGACTGGGGCCTGGCAGTCCAGCAGAACCTCGTCCACGGCTCGGATGCCGTTGACTCGGCTGAGCGCGAAATCAAGATCTGGTTCGCGGGCTAGTCACGCATCACCGAAACTATGGAAAAGGCCAATGTTCATCACGAACATTGGCCTTTTCTGTCATCCCGCGGGAGGTTTTCCTAAGCGGAGGACCCCACGAAGATGTGAATGAACGAGAAGAAGATGGTAGCGGCGACGGCAACGTACAGGAGCGCCACAATGATCCAGCCGGATTCGCCCAGCAGCTTTGCCAAGGCCGGTGGCGCCTTGATGACTCCGTGGGTGACATTGCGGATGGTTACCCACACGAACAACGGGATCATGGCCGCCCACACCACCATGCAGAACGGGCAGAGCACGTGGATGGCGTAGAGGGCCTGCGACCACAGCCAAACAACGAACGCGAAGCCAAGGGTAACGCCTGCCTGAAGGCCCAGCCAGTAGCCTCGTGAGAACTTGGCCCCCGCGAGGATACCCATCGCCGTGGTGATGATGACGGCGAAGGCCACGATGCCGATGAACATGTTGGGGAACCCGAACACGGAACTCTGCGGTGTCTGCATGACCGCCCCGCAGGAAACCCAGGGATTCACATCGCAGACGGTTACGTGGTTGGGGTCCTTGAGTACTTCAAGCTTCTCCAATACCAAGGCTCCGGATGCCACCCATCCGATCACACCGGTGACCAGCAGCAGCCAGGCAAAGGGTTTGTCACGGACAGTCCGGGGGAGTGGATCCTGGTGTGGACCTGCCTGTGTGGAGAAATCCTCCACGGAGTTGGTGGATTGGTTGGCCAGGTTTCCCCTGGCTGTGCTCGGCATCGCGGATCTGGTCCTTTTCAATGTACGGTCCGGCCACGCCGGTATGGGCTCTTGGGAGGATTGTAACTCCGGAGGCTGGACGGTGCCCCCAAGCTTCCGGTTGGCGCCTGTTCCCCGGAGCTGCGACACAGCGGCCTACCGTGGGAAGGTGAACAGGTGTGAGAGAATGAACATGGCCGGAGCCCGATCCACATTCGGAATCCGGTCCGGTGACTTTGTTCCCAAGACCGCCAGTATGAGCTGGGCATGCCTGGATCACGTGATCCTTGGTGGGCCCGCCATGACAATGGACGGCACCTGGTTGTGGCAGCAGAACAACGGGTTTCAGAACAAGGGCGCCGGCTTTCCAGGGCTGCCGCACCCCAATGATGGTGCGAACCGGAGAGCATACTACCGACTTCTGTCAACGCCTGCGGGTTTTGACAATATTTGCCCCACTGGGCGCCGGATGTGGCGGTGTCGCTGGGGCAGGAGTGTTGCCACATATGGATAATGACCAGGTTGTAGCCGTTAATGATGAGGCAGCTCCCGCGGAAACTGCGGAAGCGCCAAAGAAAGCCACCCGGACCCGGCGCAAGGCTGCGCCCAAGGTTGCAGCTGACGCCGAGGCACAGGCCGCAGCAGCGCCTGTCGTTGAATCGACGGAGGCCCCTGAGGCAACGGAGGCCCCCGTTGCGCCGGTACGACGTACCCGCTCACGCAAGAAAGCAGAACCCGCTGAGCCCCTGCCCGGTTTGGGTGAGGACGTCGCTGCCGCGCCGGAAGCCGCTGTAGAGACCCAGCCCGAAGCCGTCGCCGGGCCTGCCCCCGAAAAGCCGGTCCGCCGTCGTCGTACTGCCAAGCCCAAGGTTGAAGCGGAGGCGCCTGCCGCCGACGAAGCACCTGTTGCTGCGGAAACCACTGTTGAAACCACGACGCCGGACGCCGCCTCCCCGCAGGCGTCGCCTGCTGCTGAAGCAGATACCGTTGATGCGGCTCCTGTTGAGGCAACCCCCGAAGAGGAGGAAGCCGCCGCTGCAGGCTCTGCTTCGCTCTTCCTGGAGCCCGTGTCCATCACGTCCATGATCTTCCAGGCTCCGGACCTCACCACTGTTCCCCGCGTTGTCGCGGTGGAGGAGAAGGAAGAGGATTCTGGGGAAGAAGCTGAAGCCGGTGCCGAGGATGAGCTGGAAGATGCCGGCAGTCGTCGCCGCCGCCGTAGCCGTGGCCGCCGTGGCCGCCGCGGGACCGAACGCGAAGAAAGTGAAGCCGGAGAGGGCGCCGAGTCTGACGATGAGGAAACTCCCGCTGCTGAAGCCTCCGACGAAGGGGTGACCTCGCGTCGCCGTCGTCGTCGCCGCCGTGGCGACCAGGACCTTGAACTGACCGGCGGCTCGGACGACGATCCGCCCAACACAGTCACCCGCGTCCGCGCTCCCCGCCCCATCACGGAAACTGCTCCCTCGAATCGCGTGACCAGCGTCAAGGGCTCCACCAGGCTTGAGGCCAAGAAGCAGCGCCGCCGTGAATCCCGCGAGACCGGACGCCGCCGCCAGGTCATCACCGAGGCCGAATTCCTGGCCCGCCGCGAATCAGTGGACCGCCAGATGATTGTCCGCCAGCGCGACGACAGAATTCAGATCGGCGTCCTGGAAGACGGCGTGCTTGCCGAGCATTTTGTCTCCAAGACCCAGCAGGACTCCCTGATCGGCAACGTTTACCTGGGCAAGGTCCAGAACGTCCTGCCGTCCATGGAAGCTGCCTTCGTGGATATCGGACGCGGCCGCAACGCCGTGTTGTACGCCGGTGAAGTGAACTGGGACGCGGTCAACCTCGAAGGCCAGCCGCGCCGGATCGAGAATGCGCTGAAGTCCGGCGATTCCGTTCTGGTCCAGGTCACCAAGGACCCTGTAGGCCACAAGGGTGCCCGCCTGACAAGCCAGATCTCCCTGCCCGGCCGCTACCTGGTGTACGTGCCCGGTGGTTCCATGACCGGCATTTCACGCAAGCTGCCCGACGTCGAACGCAACCGCCTCAAGCGCATCCTGAAGGACCGTTTGCCGGAAAACGCCGGCGTCATTGTCCGCACGGCTGCTGAAGGTGCGTCGGAAGAAGAACTGACGCATGACATCAACCGCCTGCGCGCCCAGTGGGAAGGCATCGAAGGCCAGGCCTCCTCCACCAAGGTCCTGGCACCGGAACTGCTCTACGGCGAACCCGACCTGACCATCAAGGTGGTCCGTGACGTCTTCAATGAAGACTTCTCCAAACTGATCGTTTCCGGCGACGACGCCTGGGACACCATTGAGGCTTACGTAACCTACGTTGCCCCCGACCTTGTGGGCCGCCTCGAGAAGTGGACCAAGGACCAGGACATCTTCGGTGCCTGGCGCATTGACGAGCAGATCCACAAGGCACTGGAACGCAAGGTCTTCCTCCCATCCGGTGGTTCGCTGGTCATCGACCGCACCGAAGCCATGACCGTGGTGGACGTCAATACCGGTAAGTTCACCGGCAGCGGTGGAAACCTTGAAGAAACCGTCACCAAGAACAACCTCGAAGCTGCTGAGGAAGTAGTTCGCCAGCTTCGCCTGCGTGACATCGGCGGCATCATTGTCATCGACTTCATCGACATGGTCCTTGAGTCCAACCGCGACCTCGTCCTCCGCCGTATGGTTGAGTGCCTTGGCCGCGACCGCACCAAGCACCAAGTGGCTGAAGTGACGTCACTGGGCCTTGTCCAGATGACCCGCAAGCGCATGGGTACCGGCCTCCTTGAGGTCTTCGGTGAGCAGTGCGAGCACTGTGCAGGCCGCGGCGTGGTCACCCACGATGAACCGGTGGAGCACCGTCGCGCCAACGTTGTGGCTGCCGAGCACCACCGCCCCCACACTGAGGCGCAGCAACCCACAGCCCGAACAGAACGCAAGCGCCGCCGTGGCAAGGGCGGGGGACAGGCTGTCGCCGAGGCTCCCGCGCAGGTCCACAGCACTGCTTCCGCCCCTGCCGCACCTCCCGCGGCTTCCGAGCCGCAGGATCCTGCCAAGCAGGCCAAGGCAGAGGCAACCCGCGCTGCGCTGGCGACGATCGCTGCTGCCGCCCACGCTGCCCACCTCCACGATGACGAAGTTCACCGTGCAGAAGAGCAGGCACGGGCGGCCGGCCAGCACCAGGCGCCTGCCGCATCACAGCCGGAGGCTGGAGAGCACTCCGACCCCGAATCAGACCGGGAAGCATCGGTTCGTGACACACGGTCCACACCGGTTCTGCGATTCGGCGGCGAAGAAGTGGCCTTGCCTTTCGGGGAACACCACGAGGAACCGCCTGCCGCCAAGCCTGCCATGAGCCTGGATCTCCTGGCCGAAGCGTTCTCCCACCTTGGCGCAGCACCCGAGGCGAAGCCCGAAACCGTGGTTCCTTCCAAGGCAGCCGCTGCACCTGCAGCCGCCGTGGCGGGGCCCGTGGACGAGGACCCTGAAGCTGCTTCGGCGTCGAAGTCCCGCCGGGGGCGCCGCAACCGCAGTGCGAGCCGCGCCCAGGGTGCAGCCAACGAGACCAGCGTTGAGCACCACGAGGTAACTGCTACCGCAGCGCGTGGAACTGCACACCAGGCCAAAGCACCGGCGGAGCCTGCCAAGAAGGCAGCGTCCGAGGAACCCATCATCCTTGGGGTTGGTGTTCCCGCTTCGGAGCTCTAGGACCCGATCCGCAAGGGCCCCGCAGTAACCGCCACAGGCGGGTACTGCGGGGCCCTTTGCTGTCTGCTCACAGCGGTCATAACCGGTCTTCTGCGGAGTGCAGTTCCCGGGCCGTGCTGCTTCCCGGCTACGCTGGGGATTGACACGGGGTGCCGGGCATAGGGCCCGGCTGAGATCCAGACCCGTTGAACCTGTCCGGTTAGCACCGGCGAAGGGATGTCCCCATGACGTCATCGTCGTATTCTTCTGTGTACCCTCTGGCTGTTTGCGGCCGGGAAACGCCCCGCGTACTGAGTATCGCGGGCTCGGACCCCTCCGGCGGTGCCGGTATCCAGGCTGACCTGAAGAGCATTGCTGCGCAGGGCGGCTACGGCATGGCGGCGATCACCGCGTTGACGGCCCAAAACACGCTGGGCGTCAGTGCTGTCCATGTTCCTCCGGTGGAGTTCCTGCGACAGCAGTTGGAGTCCATCAGCACGGACATCGCCATCGATGCCGTCAAGATCGGCATGCTGGGTGACGCTGCGGTGATCGATGAGGTCCGCAGCTGGCTTGAGTCGGTGCGTCCCGGCGTCGTGGTCCTTGACCCGGTGATGGTGGCCACCAGCGGCGACCGCCTCCTGCGGGGGTCTGCCGAGCAGGCCCTGCGCGCTCTGCTGCCGTTGGCGGACCTTATTACCCCGAACCTCCCGGAGCTTGCCATGCTGTTGGGGGAGCCTGAAGCTGCTGACTGGGATTCGGCGTTGAACCAGGGCAAGCGACTGGCTGCTGAGTGCGGCACCACGGTCCTGGTGAAGGGCGGACACCTGGCAGGGGCGGAATGCCCGGATGCCCTGGTTAACACCAGCGGCCTCCTGCGGCAGGACGTCATCGAGGTAGCCGGACCCCGCGTGGAAACGAAGAACAGCCACGGCACGGGCTGTTCGTTGTCGTCGGCTCTGGCCACGGTCCAGGCCCGCACCGGCGATTGGGAAGCTTCCCTGCGCGAAGTCAAGCCGTGGTTGCTTCAGGCGCTGCTGCATTCGGACAGCCTCGACGTAGGCCAGGGAAACGGGCCGGTCCACCATTTCCACCACCATCAGGTCCTGAGGCCGGGGCAATTCGCCGCGGCGCTGTGGAAGGAAGCTGCTCCGGAGCTCGAGGCAATCTACAAGCTCAGCTTTATTGACGGCCTGCAATCGGGCGACCTCCCGGAGGCTGCGTTCAATTACTACCTCGCGCAGGATGCCCTCTACCTCAACGGGTATTCCAGGGTCCTGGCGCGTGCGGGCGCCCTTGCCCCCACGGAGGAGGAGCAACTGTTCTGGGCCAAAGCGTCACAGCAGTGCCTTGAGGTCGAATCGGAACTGCACAGGAACTGGCTCAGCACCCGAGAGGCATCCTCGGTGACCGGACCCGTCACGAAGTCCTACGTGGACCACCTGCTGGCGTCCTCGGCCACCGGCAGCTACTCCGTGGTGCTGGCGGCCATCCTGCCGTGCTACTGGCTCTACGCAGAGGTGGGCCAGCGGCTCCATGCATCGTTCGTGGAGGCGGGATCCCCGGCGGCGCATCCCTACGCGGACTGGCTCAGGACTTACGCCGATGAAGAGTTTGCTGCAGCCACCAGGAATGCGATCAATTTCACGGACGCCGCTGCAGCGGCAGCTTCCGAGGGGGAGCGGGCATCAATGGTGGAGGCTTTTGCCCAGTCCTGCCGCTACGAAACTGCATTCTTCGACGCTCCCCGGCTGTTCGCCTGACCGTTCCTGCCCGGACTTTTTATCTCCGGGTTTCTAACCGCCCCAGCGCGTCGCGGGTCAAATCACGTTAATCGCCCCAAACCCTGTAGGCTGTATGGGCACGGTGCCGGGAGAGTCCGTTACAACTGGTGATGCAAGTCACGTGGTAGCCTCCGGACCCGGCCTCATTTGCAGCCGAGGGTCAAACTAGCGTAATCTTGATCTTCGGTGCTTACGCCAACACTTGGGTTATGCCCCTTGGAATTGTTCAAGGGATGACTCGCGGACTTCGATCAGAAGTCCACGGCGTTGAGGCACAGCGCGAACCAAGCCTGATTTCGGTTCCAGGTTCCGCACGCAAATTTAGTTATAAACGTCGAGAGAAGTGAGTACCCAAGTGGTGTACGCGATTGTCCGCGCAGGCGGCCGCCAAGAAAAAGTTTCCGTTGGAGACTACGTAACGCTTAACCGCGTCCCCGGTGGAGCCGGCAGCACGCTTGAGCTGCCCGCCTTGCTCCTGGTTGACGGCGATAAGGTCACCTCCGCAGCTGCGGAACTGGCCAACGTCAAGGTGACGGCTGAGATCCTCGAAGACCTCCGTGGTCCGAAGATCGTCATCCAGAAGTTCAAGAACAAGACCGGCTACCGGAAGCGTCAGGGTCACCGTCAGGAACTGACCAAGATCAAGATCACCAGCATCGCGTAACTTTCGTTACCCGCTGTTCAGGTTTTTCAGTTTCCCCAGAAATTTAGAGGCAGGCATTTCACATGGCACACAAAAAAGGCGCGAGTTCCACTCGCAACGGTCGTGACTCCAACGCACAGTACCTGGGCGTCAAGCGCTTCGGTGGTCAGGTAGTCTCCGCAGGCGAAATCATCGTTCGCCAGCGTGGCACGCACTTCCACCCCGGTGCAGGCGTTGGTCGCGGTGGCGACGACACCCTGTTCGCCCTGCAGGCCGGCTCGGTTGAGTTTGGTACTCGCCGCGGACGTCGCGTAGTGAACATCGTTGCTGCTGCAGCTGCAGAGTAACAACAAGTTCTGAACCGGTGGAGCGGGCCAAACGGCCCGCTCCACCGTTCTTTTAACCGCATTACAATCGACTAGGGCGCTTTAGCGCACTGGTTTTGCAACAGCGCTGGCAACAGCAACAAACGCTGTAAGTAAGACAGCAACTGAGGAGATCCACGTGGCGAGCTTTGTAGACCGGGTAGTCCTGCACGTATCCGGCGGAACCGGCGGCCACGGCTGTGTCTCTGTAAAGCGGGAGAAGTTCAAGCCCCTCGGTGGCCCCGACGGCGGCAACGGCGGCAATGGCGGGGATGTCATCCTCCGGGTGTCCGCCCAGACCACCACGCTGCTGGACTACCACCATGCACCCCACCGCCACGCCACCAATGGTGGCCCGGGCATGGGCGACTGGCGCGGTGGCAAGAACGGCGAGACCCTGGTTCTTCCGGTCCCGGACGGCACCGTCGTTAAGACCAAGGACGGCGAAGTCCTGGCCGACCTCGTGGGTGAGGGTACTGAATACGTCGCAGCTGCCGGCGGCCAAGGCGGCTTGGGCAACGCTTCCCTTTCCTCCCAGAAGCGCCGAGCGCCGGGCTTTGCCCTGTTGGGCATCGAAGGCGAATCCAGCGACATCGTCCTGGAACTGAAGTCCATTGCGGACATCGCGTTGGTCGGCTTCCCCTCTGCCGGCAAGTCCAGCCTGATCGCAGCCATGTCTGCTGCCCGGCCGAAGATCGCCGATTACCCGTTCACCACGCTCATTCCCAACCTGGGCGTGGTCCAGGCGGGAGAAGTCCGTTTCACCATTGCCGATGTCCCCGGTTTGATCGAGGGTGCCAGCGAAGGCAAGGGACTCGGGCACAACTTCCTGCGGCACGTTGAACGATGCGCGGCATTGGTGCACGTCCTTGACTGCGGAACCCTGGAGTCGGACCGGGATCCCCTGTCCGATCTCGCCATCATTGAGGCCGAGCTGGAGAAGTACGCGGTTGACATGAGTTACGCCGGTGTTGACGGCGAAGTTGTTCCCCTGAACGAGCGCCCCAAGCTGGTTGTCCTCAATAAGGTTGACCTGCCCGATGGCAAGGACATGGCTGAGTTCGTTCGTCCCGACCTGGAAGCGCGGGGTTACCGCGTGTTCGAAGTCTCGGCAACCAGCCACGAGGGCCTGCGCCAGCTCGGATTTGCCATGGCGGAGATCGTCAAGGCAGCGCGCGATGCCGTGGCAATCGCACCCCCCAAGGTTGCACCGCCGGTTCTGCGGCCCCGTGCGGTCAACGAGTCCGGTTTCAAGATCCGCCGCGAAGAAAAGAACCTCGAGCCGCTGTTCCGCGTTCTGGGCGAAAAGCCTGTGCGCTGGGTCAAGCAGACCGACTTCACCAACGAGGAAGCCATCGGCTATCTTGCCGACCGTCTGGCTAAGCTGGGCGTGGAAACTGAGCTCTTCAAGGTTGGCGCCAAGCCTGGCGACACCGTGGTCATCGGTGAAGACGACGGCGTGGTGTTCGACTGGGAGCCCACCATGATGGCCGGCGCCGAACTCCTGGCAACCCCCCGCGGTACCGACATCCGCGTTGCGGACATTGGCGACCGTCCTACACGTTCGCAGAAGCGCGATGAGCAGATTGAGCGCCGCGAAGCCAAGGCCGCCGCCCGTGCCGAGCTTGAAGCAGAACGCAAGGCCGGCATCTGGACCGAATCCGTCAGCGGCCGCCGCGCACAGACCGTGAGGGAGAGCACCCTGGACGCCGGTGATGACGACTAGGACCGTCGACGTTCCGGCCACGGCCGAAGGCCTTGAACGCCAGGCCCTCGCCACCGCCAAGCGGATTGTGGTCAAGGTGGGGTCCTCTTCCTTGACCAGCATCAAGGGCGGTATCTCCGAGAAATCCCTTGCGGGACTGGTGGACGCCCTGGCGGACAAGCGCAACGCCGGCACCGAGATCATTCTGGTCTCTTCGGGGGCCATCGCTGCGGGCCTGGCACCTTTGGGACTGGCCAAGCGACCCAAGGACCTGGCAACGCAACAGGCTGCCGCCAGTGTAGGCCAAGGATTGCTGATGGCCCGCTACACACAGGCATTCAGTGCCCACGGCGTCACCGTCAGCCAAGTGCTGCTGACCGCGGATGACCTCATGCGCCGCACGCAGCACACCAACGCTTTCAGGGCGTTGGACCGCCTGCTCAACCTTGGCGTGGTGCCAGTGGTCAACGAGAACGACACCGTGGCCACGCACGAGATCCGCTTCGGTGACAACGACCGGCTGGCCGCTTTGGTAGCCCACCTGGTCCGCGCGGATGCGCTGGTACTGCTGTCCGACGTCGATGCCCTCTATGACGGTCCGCCGTCCCAGGGTGCCAAGCGTATTCCGTTGGTTCAGGGTCCTCAGGACCTTGAGGACGTCACCATCGGCAAGGCCGGTAAGGCCGGCGTCGGAACCGGTGGAATGATGACCAAGGTCGAGGCGGCGTCGATCGCTGCCGGCTCGGGTATCCACGCTTTGGTGACGTCAACGGCCAATGCCGCGGCCGCCTTGGCGGGGGAGGACGTGGGGACTTGGTTCTCCGTCAATGGCAACCGCAAGCCGGTGCGCCTCCTGTGGCTGGCGCACCTGGCGACGGTTCAGGGACGCTTAATGCTCGACGACGGCGCTGTTAAAGCAGTCCGCGAACGGCACAGGTCACTCCTTCCCGCGGGCATTTCGGAGGTCAGCGGTGACTTCGAAGCCGGCGATCCCGTGGAAATGGTTGCCCATGACGGAACCGTGCTGGCGCGTGGGCTGGTGAACTACTCTTCGGAGGAACTTCCGCGCATGCTGGGCCGCACTACCCAGGAGCTCGGCCAGGCGATGGGCCGGGGTTACGACCGCGAAGTTGTTCATGTTGATGATCTGGTGCTCCTGCGGACGCCCCGCTCATCTAAACTTGGAGCATGACTGAAGCGCTGACCCCTGATGCCCCTGTGATCTCCGACGTTTCCGGTGTTGCCGGACAAACGCCGGAGAACCCTGTGGCAGGCGGCGCTCCGCTCTCCCCGGAGGATGTCCAGGCCGCCGTTCATGCCATTGCCGACCGTTCCCGCAAGGCTGCCCGCCGGATGGGCCAGGCGAACCGTGCCTGGAAGGATCGTGCGCTCCGTGCCATTGGAACAGCCTTGGTGGAGAACCGGAAGCATGTTTTGGAGGCCAACGCCAAGGACGTTGCCGCAGGCCGCGCCAATGGCACGTCCGCAGCGCTCCTGGACCGCCTCACGCTGACTCCTGCCCGGATCGATGGCTTGGTTGCGGCCCTGGAGAATCTGGCAGGCCTGCCGGATCCCGTAGGCAACGTAGTCCGCGGACAGACGCTCCCCAACGGCCTGCGCCTGCGCCAGGTCAACGTACCCATGGGCGTTGTGGCCGCCATTTATGAGGCCCGCCCGAACGTGACCGTTGATATCGCCGGCTTGGCCCTCAAGAGCGGCAACGCCGTGATTCTTCGTGGCGGGTCAGCTGCGGCGAACACCAATGAGGCTTTGGTGCGGATCCTTCGGGAAGCACTGGATTCGGTGGGCCTGCCGGCCGATGCTGTCCAGACCGTGGACCAGTACGGCCGCGAAGGTGCCAACGTGCTGATGCGTGCTCGCGGGCGCGTGGACGTCCTCATTCCGCGGGGCGGGCGGGACCTCATCCAGACGGTGGTCACCAACTCTGCCGTACCCGTTATTGAGACCGGCGAAGGCAACGTCCACATCTTCATCGACGAGTCCGCGAATGAAGAAATGGCTGTGGAGATCCTCCTCAATGCCAAAACACAGCGTCCCAGCGTCTGCAACACAGTTGAGACCCTGCTGGTGCACTCGGGCTCAACGGTGCTTCCTGCTGTTGCCAAGGCATTGCGGTCACAAGGGGTGACGCTCCATGTGGACGAGAGGATCGCCGCTGCCTTGGGCAAGGACGTTGAAAGCGTTCCCGCTGACGACGACGATTGGGCCACCGAATACATGGACCTGGACCTTGCAGTGGCCATGGTGGACAGCCTGGATGAGGCCGTCAACCACATTCGCACGTGGACCACGGGACACACTGAAGCGATCCTCACCAACAACCTTGCCAACGCCGAGAAGTTCATCGCAGAGGTTGATTCCGCTGCCGTGATCGTCAATGCCTCCACGCGCTTTACCGACGGCGGTGAACTGGGCCTCGGCGCCGAGGTGGGCATTTCGACACAAAAGCTGCACGCACGGGGTCCCATGGGCCTCACGGAGTTGACCACCACCAAGTGGATCGTCCAGGGTGAAGGCCAAGTCCGCAGCTAGCAACGCTGTAACATAGAACAGAAGTCCGGAACGTCGGGATGCCCCGCCGTGCAAACATTTGAGAACCAACTAGGGGAGAAGATGCTGTTTCAGCAGATCGCCACGTCCATTGCCGCCCAAACTGAAGGCGGCGGCCACGAGGAACTCGCACCCCTGTGGGCAGAGCCGTGGGTCTTCGGCATCGTGATGTTTGCCCTGATGCTGGTCCTCCTGTTCGTCACCCTGTCCTACACCAACCTGGGCAACCGCCACGAGGCTGTTGAAGAGCACGCTGATCCGCACCGCCAGCACCCGAACAAGCACACCCACGGGCAGGGCCACTAACATTATTGCCGCAACACCACGTGGGGAGTCGGGGCGCAGGCTTCGGCTGGGCGTGATGGGTGGAACATTTGATCCAATCCATCACGGCCACCTTGTGGCTGCCAGTGAAGTAGCAGCCAAGTTCGGACTCGACGAAGTGGTTTTCGTGCCGACGGGACAGCCGTGGCAGAAGTCGCACAAACTTGTCAGCGAGCCGGAGCACCGGTACCTGATGACAGTGATTGCCACGGCATCCAACCCACGGTTCACTGTCAGCCGGGTTGACGTTGACCGTCCCGGCCCAACGTTCACCATAGACACCCTGCGTGATTTGCGGGCCCAGCGTCCTGACGCGGACCTGTTCTTCATCACCGGTGCGGACGCCTTGGCCCAGATCCTGTCCTGGAAAGATGTGGACGAGTTGTGGTCGTTGGCGCACTTCGTCGGGGTGACCCGTCCCGGACATGAACTGAACGACCTCGGACGGACTGATGACGTCAGCTTGCTCGAAGTTCCGGCTATGGCGATCTCCTCCACGGATTGCCGGATCCGCGTGGGCGCAGGCAATCCCGTCTGGTACCTGGTGCCGGACGGAGTGGTGCAATACATCGCAAAATATGGTCTGTACGCGCCCCAGCCCGTGGCAGGGGAGCTGACGCCCGCACTGTCCGGATCAGACGACCAAGCACGTACTGAATGAGTTTTGAATGAGCAGCCAGGAACAGCGACCCATCCGCAGCAGGCGTGAGCTTCGCCGCGCCCGGGAAGAACAGTCGGGAGCCGCCGCGCAGCCGGATGCCACTGCGCAGCCGGACGCGCAACCAGAAGCCACCGCGGAACCGACGGCGCAGCCGAAACCTGCCGCGGAGCCAAACGTGCCGGCAAAAGCCGGCGTGGTTTCCAAGGCCCCCACCACAAGTGCCGCTGCTGGCGCTGACCGTCCGGCTGGGTCTGACCGCCCCGCTGCCCGTAACCGCCGTGCCGCTGATGGTCCGGTGGATGCTGTAGGAACCGCCGCGCAAGAGCGATCCTCTCAGGTCCGGGCACGTGACCGTGCAGCCCTGCGGACCATCAAGGAACTCGCGGACAAGGAAGAACAGCTCTCCGGAGGTGGGCCTCCCACGCGGCGCCAGCTGCGGCTTCAGCAGCTCCAGGCCGAAGTTGCCACGTCAATGAACCCGATCGTTCCAGTGCCGGGTTCCGCGCAGGAAGCTGCAAAGCCGGGTGCTCCAACTGATGACGCCGGAAACGCCGACGCTACGAAGTCCGCGACCACCAAGCCCGGCATGGCAAAGCCCGAGGTTGCCACAGCCGGGGACGGCAACGAAACTCCCGCAGAGAAGACCACGCCCAAGGACAAAGCTCCGGATGCCGCCACGGAGTCCGGAATGTCCGTTGAGCAGGCCCTTGCAGTCCGTGAGTTGATCGCGGCGCAGGTTCAGAACCAGACGTCCAAGCTGGAACACATCGCCGAGCAGGATCCGTTGGCTGTTGATCCAGCGGTGTTGGCGGAGCAGATTGCCCTTGCCGAACGTGCGGCGGTGTTGAACAAACGAGCTGCAGCCAAGCAGAAGCTTGCCGAGCAGAACAAGGCTGAGCAGGGCAAGGTCGAACAGGGCAAGGTCGAGCAGGCAAAGTCTCCGGCGGCCACGTCAGGCCCTTCCACGGCCAACAACCTGGCCATGGTGACTCCTTTGGAGTTCGTCAAGGTTCCTGGTGTTGAGCGTCCGGTCATGAAGCGTCCCAGTACCACGTTCGTACCGTTGATCACGTCGGCAGGTCCAACTCTGGATGACCCGTCGCAGGTCAAGAAGCCAGGATCCCGAGGCCGCGCAGGAGTTCTTGCCCGGGCGGAAGCTGTAGCCAGGTCCGCCAGGAAGAAGCCTGCTGCACCTGTGGAGCGCAGCGAAGAGACGCAGCGCCCGCCCGTTTCTGCCAGTACGGCTTACGGACTTGATCCGTTGGACGTCAATACTGCAGGACTGGCACGGGCTCAGCGCAACAGGCTCCTGCAATACGGTGTTTTGGCCATGGGCCTGGTTGCGCTCATCGTCGGCATCATCATGATCACCAGCGGCTAGTTCCGCTTTATCCCGGCAAACGCCAAACCAAGGCCACCGGCCACAACAAGGAGTCCCCGTGTCTGCACATGAACAATCCATCACCCTCGCCCGTCACGCAGCGCGTGCAGCGGCCGATAAGCTCGCCGAAGACATTGTTGCGCTTGATGTGAGCGAGCGCTTGGCGCTTACTGACATCTTCCTTATCGCGTCTGCTCCCACTGAGCGCCAGGTTAACGCAATCGTCGATGGCATCGAGGAAGAACTGCTCAAGCAGGATCTCCGTCCCGTGCGTCGTGAGGGCCGCTCCGAAGGCCGTTGGGTCTTGCTGGATTATGCGGACATCGTAATCCACGTCCAGCACGCAGAAGATCGCGTGTTCTATGCACTGGAGCGCCTCTGGAAGGACTGCCCTGTGGTGGATCTGGAGCTCGGTGACGATGCCTCCGCCAAGGCTGTTTCCGCGGAGGACTCAGAGCACTAGAAGCTACGGCAACCGAATATGCCCGATTTGGAATTTTCGGAAATGCTGTTCTAAGATATTTGAGTTGCTTCGGCGCGGATGGCTGAAATGCTGAACGTGAAGCAGCAAGAATATGGGGCTGTGGCGCAGCTGGTAGCGCACCTGCATGGCATGCAGGGGGTCAGGGGTTCGAGTCCCCTCAGCTCCACCATCAAGGGTCCTGCTTTCGTCAAGGAAAGCAGGACCTTTCTTGTACCCGGAGTCAATTGATCCAGCTGGCTGTACCGGGCTCACGCAGTTGGGTGATCAGCGGGTCATGGAACCTGCGGCTGGGTGCTAGCGCCTGATGTCAGGGTTGGCAGCATGAATTCCCACATTTGTTCGATCCTGGCCATAACGTCGGCGCGCGCGGTGAGAACCTCGGAAACCATCTGGACTCCGGTGAAGGATGCAATCAGGTATCGGGCAAAGGCAGCGGCATCCAGATCGGCGCGGACATCCCCCTCCGTCTGGGCTTGAGCCAATAACTGGTGGGTGGTGTTGATCCAGTCCTGATACGGGGCGGAAACGTCAGCTTGGAATGCGGAGGCTTCAAAGGTGAGCCGGATACCACCTTGGACTATCGGTTCATCCAACAACTGCTGCCCGAACATTCTGCAGAGGGTGATGATTTTTTCCAGCGCAGTGTTGTTGGAGCCGGCGATCTCCGAGCCCGCCGACTGGACCAAGGCGTGTTGTTCGTCGATGACCGCCAGGGCAAGCTCCCGCTTGGACGTGAAATGGAAATAGAGGGCGCCCTTGGTCACGCCCGCGCGCTTGGTGATGTCAGCCAGGCTGGCGTTTCCGTACCCAATCTCAGCGAAGACGCGCGCTGCGCCTTCAATGACTGCCAGTCGGGTGTCCTGCGCACGTTGCTGCATCGGTAGTGGCTGACCTTTCGAGCGATGTGGTGGGGTCGGATGATCTGTCAGGGGATGCTGGCAGTGGCACCTCCGGAACCCCATAACGCTATCACCGGGCGCGGCCGGGTCAGTCAAATAAACCGACTGGACGGTTTGGTTTCTGGAGGTATCGATCTTAGACTTCATGGGGGCGGAGCTGGATGACAGCACGCTCCCAGGCAGCCGGTTTGGGGGGAGGCGCGGTGGATTCGTCCAGCGCGCCTCGGCTGCCGGGTTTCATTGATAAGCCACGGCCCGGGGGTGACGCAGTTCACGGTTGGCCGATTTCGCTTCTCGATGGATTGTGGTTAGTATTGACGAGTTGCTTCGACGGGAAGAGAAAAACTTCACCGGAAAATCAACAAATCCGGGGCTGTGGCGCAGCTGGTAGCGCACCTGCATGGCATGCAGGGGGTCAGGGGTTCGAGTCCCCTCAGCTCCACTTCGGAAAAAGACCCCGCTCACTTGAGCGGGGTCTTTTTGCATGTACTGAAACCCGATCTCCTTATCCAGGGGGGCGGGCGAACTCGGCGCCGCTGACGAACTCGACACCTTGGAACGGTTCGTCGCCTACAACGTGGGCATTGTGGCCCGGCGGGATCGTGTAGGAGTCGCCGGCAGAGATACTGATCTGGCCGCCGTCGTCGGTTTCAACGTCCAACTTGCCGGAAACGCAGAATCCCACGTGGCTCAACTGGCAGGAGTCGGTGCCCACCACAGGTTTGATGCAGTCAGCCCAGGTCCAACCGGGCTCAAAGGTCATACGGCCGATTGTGTATTCTCCTACGGTGACGAGGTCCAGAACGGTCTTATCCGGGCGGCGCGTTTCGTCGGGAGAGTTGTGGGACTTTACTTCAAGGTTCGTGACAACATTGACACTCATGGCTTCTCGCAGGGGAGGGGGAGCCGGATGATGGATGGTCCCGGTGCCTGGCTCCCTTGTCACCGCGACGTGTGCCGGCCGCCTCTGTGATGGTTCTACCAAACTGACGGGACAGCCAGGTGTTTAGGTGCTGCACTTTCAGGTTCCTCCCAAGCACTGACAAAGTCGAGTCAAAAACGCAACGAAAGTGAGAACCTCCATCGTGACGGCATTGGAACTGGAAACCCTGTTTGGCTCCTTGAGCAGGCTCCCGGACGTCGAAGCGGAGAATTTGCAGGCTTACGACGCCACTGACCGGATTTTGCTGGAAACAGCGGCAGAAATGGTAGGCCAGGAAACCGGGGTTGTCGTCATTGGCGACCGTTACGGTGCCCTGACGCTGGGTGCGCTGGTGCGACTCGGCGTCGGGCATGTCCGTGTTCACCAAGACCTTGTCACGGGGCGGCTCGCGTTGGAGCGCAACGCAGCTGCAGCAGGTCTCGAGGGCCGTTTCACACAGCACGGTTTAGGCCCGGAATTGCTCGGCAATGCAGGGCTGGTACTGGTTCAATTGCCGAAGTCGCTCGCTGAGTTGGAGGAAACCGCCGAAGCCGTTGCGCGGTTCGCGGCGCCGGATACGGTGATGTTGGCAGGCGGCCGTGTCAAACATATGTCCACCGGGATGAATTCAGTCCTGGAGAAGTACTTCTCTTCTGTCCAACCGCAACTCGCCCGTCAGAAATCCAGGGTGCTCATTGCCCGGGATCCCCAACCGGTTCCGGACACACCACCATTCCCCGTTGTGGAACCATTGCAGGAGTTGGGAATCACGGTCTGCGCTCATGGCGCAGTCTTCTCCGGAGCCCGCCTGGATATTGGAACGCGTTACCTGCTGACCTTCCTGGACCGGATGCCGGCTGCCCGCCGCGTGGTGGACCTGGGATGTGGCACGGGGATCCTGGCCACCATGTATGCACGGCGCCATGAGGAGGCGAACGTGGTGGCAACGGACCAATCCGCTGCTGCTGTTGCCTCGGCCCGGGGTACGGCGGCGGCCAATGGTGTGGGGGATCGGGTGGCCGTCCTTCATGATGACGCGATGTCCACGCTTGCACCCGGCAGCGCGGACCTCATCCTGCTGAACCCGCCGTTTCATGTAGGGGCAAGTGTCCATGCAGGCGCTGCGCTGAAGATGTTCCAGGCCGCCGGACGTGTGCTGGCGCCAGGTGGGGAGTTGTGGACCGTCTACAACAGTCACTTGCAGTACCGGGGTGCGCTGGAACGGCTTATTGGACCTACGTCGGAGGAAGGCCGCAACCCCAAATTCACGGTGACACGCAGCCTCAAATCCTGAGGTCACCGTCATCAAGGGCCGGTGCAGGAAGCTGTCACATACAATTCAGTGGCATCGTTACCAACCCCTGACTTCGTCGCCAGCGTGTGCTCGTACCTGTGGGGCTGTGGGTATCGTACGATGCAGACAGAGACTAAACCCGACCAAGTTTTTCCGAATGACGAGGGGCATCAGTGACTGAGATCCGGCAGCCGACACCGAGGCGCGGAACGAATCTACCCCGTATGGGGGACTTCAATCTGACCGTCATTCTGGAGGCGATCCGGCGGTCAGCGCAGGGACTCAGCCGCGTGGAGCTGGCACAGATTGTTGGACTTTCCCCCCAAACCATTTCCAATATTTCCCGGCGCCTGCTGGATCAAAAGCTGATCGTCGAAGCCGGCAAGGAAGGATCGGGGCCGGGCAAGCCGCGGACCATCCTTCGGTTGAACCCGGCTGGGATGTACGCCGTCGGTGTCCATCTGGACCCGGCCGTCATCACTTTCGTGGTCCTTGATCTGTTGGGCGACGTCGTCAGGCATTCCCGGATGTCCACCCCTGGCGGGGACCCCGCCGGCGTGATCACCAGCATCGCCGCGCAAATCAAGGTCCTGGTCGAAGAATCGGGCGTGGACGCATCCAAGATCGCTGGTCTTGGCGTTGCCGTCCCTGGACCGATTGACCTGGATGAAGGCTCTGTAGTGGAGCCGCCCCTGCTGACCAGGTGGAATCGGGTGCGTATCCGCGAGGCCCTGAGCGAAGCCACCGGGCTGGAGACCCTGGTTGACAAGGACGTCACCAGTGCAGCTGTTGCTGAGACCTGGGCCGGAGGCGCGAGCGGCGCCGGCAGCTTTGTTTTTATGTACATGGGTACCGGCATCGGTTGCGGAATCGTGCTCAACGATGAAGTAGTGCGTGGAACCTCCGGCAACGCCGGCGAAATCGGCCACATCGTGGTTGATCCTTCCGGACCTTTGTGCGATTGCGGACTGCACGGATGCGTTAAGTCCTCCTGCATCCCTCAGGTCCTGGTGGCCGAAGCCGAAGCAGCCGGTGTCCTGGACGGTCACCGTGAGGGGGCAGACGGCCCCGAGGTCCAGGAACGTTTTGCAGCGCTGTGCGACCAAGCCGACGCCGGGAACCAAAAAGCCATTGCCATTCTGGACAATTCGGCCACCCTTGTGGCTCGTGCCGTGTCCGTAGTGACCAATACCCTGGATGTGGAGCGCGTGGTTTTCGGTGGACCCTTCTGGGGCCGTATGTCGCCCTACTTCCTGGAGCGGGTTCCGGAACTGCTGGACAGGAACAATGCCGCCCGCATGATCCATGACCTGGAAGTTGTAGGCACGGGAGTGGGCGAGGACGTGGGCGCCATCGGTGCAGCATGTCTCGTCCTGGAGCACATGCTGGCACCGCGGGCCCAGCGGCTCCTTCTGGAAGGCTGAATCAGCACGACGTTTGACGGATTGGAGCACCATGGGCCGCCCGATGAAGTTAGCCGGTATCAAACACGTGGCGCGGAAGTTTGCCGCCATCGCTTCAGCCACCGCCGTCTTTGTGGCAGCCAGCTCCTGTTCGCCTGCGCCTGACGCGGCCGGGAACAAGACGCTGAAGATCGTCTATCAGAAGACGGATGCCTTTACTGCCCTCGACGCAGTCATGCAGGACGCCAAGAATGAGTTCGAGGCAGCCAACTCCGGGGTTGCCGTTGAGCTTCAGCCCATCCAGGCCAACGACGACGACTACGGAACCAAGCTTGCCCTGGCCCAGCGTTCCGCGGAAACGGCACCGGATGTCTTCTACGAGGACACCTTCAAGGTCCGTTCGGACGTCGACGCCGGGTACCTCCTTAAGCTTGATGGCTACCTTGAGAAGTGGGACGACTGGTCCCTGTTCAATGAAGCAGCCAAAGCGGCCGGCCGGGCAGATGACGGCAGTATTTATGCGGTGCCGCTCGGTACGGACACCAGAGCCATTTGGTACAACAAGACAGTCCTTCAAAAGGCGGGCGTTTCCTTGCCCTGGCAGCCAAAGACCTGGGATGACATCCTGACCACGGCCCGCGCAGTGAAGGCATCCGATCCCAACGTGATCGCCTTCAACATGTACGCAGGCAAGGGGACCGGCGAGGGCACAGTCATGCAGGGCTTCTATGAACTCCTCTACGGGACAGACAGCACCTTGTATGACGAGAACGCCAGGAAGTGGGTAGTCGGGTCCCAGGGATTTACTGACTCACTGGCGTTCTTGAAGACCCTCTACGACGAAAAACTCGCAGTGAGCCCCGCCGAGGCCTTGGATGCCAACGTCTGGAAGAAAGTCTTTGGCGAGTGGTTCCCGCAAGGCAAACTGGCGGCCACCGTGGAAGGTTCCTACACGCCGTCGTTCTGGCAAAAGGGTGGGGCGTACGAGTGGGCAGGATATGAGCAGGACATGGGCGTCGCGATGTTCCCCACCAGGAATGGCCAGGAGCCCGGAGGCGTCAGTATGTCCGGCGGCTGGACGCTTGCGGTGGGTGCGAAGAGCAAGAACCCTGACCTTGCCTTCCAGTTCCTCACCACTGCTCTGAACAAGAAGAACGCGTTGGCGTACGACATCAACAATTCGCAGATTGCCGTCCGGACCGATGTCGCCGCGGAAGCGGATTATTTGGCAGCCAACCCGTTCGTCAAGGATGTCTCGGACCTGGTGGCCGTAACGCATTACCGGCCCGCCACTGCTGACTATCCGAAGATTTCCACTGCAGTCCAAGTGGCCACGGAGTCAGTAATAACGGGCAAGCAAAGCCCCGAGGATGCCGCGGCAGAATACGATGCCACCGTCCGGAAGCTTGTGGGTGAGGACAAGGTCCTGGAGAAATGACCATCCGCCGCGTCCTGCGGCTCCTGCCGGTAGTTCCGTCGATTCTGCTGCTCCTGCTTTTCCTCGTGGCCCCGGTGGCTTGGTCCTTTTATGCGTCCTTCACCAATGCGTCGTTGACGGGCAAAGCGGCGCAGGACCCGCAGTGGGTGGGCGCCGACAACTACGCCCGGATGTTCAGCGATGACTCGTTTCCGCTGTCGGCCTGGCTGACCGTAGTCTTTGTCGCGGCGTCGGCGGTGTTGGGGCAAAATGTGCTGGGCCTGCTGATTGCGCTGCTGATGACGCGTTCACGGAAGGTGGTCTCCTCCGTGGTGGGTACGGCAGTTGTTGCGGCCTGGGTCCTCCCGGAAATTGTGGCTGCGTTTGCCGCCTATGCCTACTTCAACCGGGAAGGAACTCTGAACCAACTGGCCGGCATCGTAGGTGTCGACGGCGTGGACTGGCTGTATTCGTTCCCCCTTGTGGCGATCATCCTGGCCAACACCTGGCGCGGCACCGCTTTTTCCATGCTGGTGTACCGGGCGGCTTTAGCGGACGTACCCCGGGATATATCCGAGGCCGCGCTCATGGACGGCGCCCGGGGGTGGCAAAGGCTCACTTTCATTACCCTGCCTCTGATCCGGAGCAGTATCACCACCAACCTGATGTTGATTACGCTGCAGACGCTGGCCGTTTTCACCCTCATCTGGGTGATGACAGCGGGCGGTCCAGCCAACACCAGCACCACTTTGCCGGTCCTGGCGTACCAAGAGGCGTTCAAGTTTGGTGACATCGGCTATGGAACGGCGGTGGCGTCGGTCCTGATCCTGCTGGGCATGGTGTTCGGTGCGCTCTACGTTCGGCTCCTGAGGGAGCGTCGCCCGTGACGACCAAGGGACTGCGAGCGCGGGAGAAGGCACCAGGCACGACGACGGGCGGCACCGCCCGTTCCAGGGCCAGGTTGGGTGCGGATATCGCCTTGGCCGTGATCGGTGTCTGCTTTGTGGCGCCTTTATTGTGGTTGCTGCTGGCCGCCGTCGATCCCCAGGCCGGATACCAGACCAAGGTGCCATCGGCGCCGTCGACCGCCAACTTCAGTGCGGTGCTGACTCCTGAGCTGCTGTTTCAGCCGTTGGCCAACAGCTTGTGGTTGTCTGCCGGTACGGCTGTGGTGAACCTTCTTGCTGCTGTGTTGGCCGCTTATCCGTTGTCCAGATATCAGTCCCGGTTCAACAAGCCGTTCATGTACACGGTGCTGTTCGGCACCTCGCTGCCGGTGACGGCCATTATGGTGCCCGTGTATGGGTTGTTCGTCCAATTGCACCTGTTGGATTCCATGGCAGCCACTATTTTCTTCATGGCGACCACTACTTTGCCCATGGCGATCTGGATGACCAAGAACTTCATGGACTCGGTTCCTTTGGAACTTGAGGAGGCGGCCTGGATGGACGGGGCGTCAGCCATGGCGGCGTTGCGTACCATCGTCCTGCCGGTGATGAGGCAGGGGCTGGGCGTGGTGTTCATCTTCGTCTTCATCCAGGCGTGGGGAAACTTCTTTGTTCCCTTCATCCTGTTGTTGTCACCGGGCAAGCAACCGGCGGCGGTGTCCATCTTCAGTTTCTTCGGTCAGCACGGAGCGGTCGCTTACGGCCAGTTGGCAGCGTTTTCCATCCTGTACTCGGTCCCGGTGCTGCTGCTCTACGCGTTGGTGTCCCGGGGCATGGGGAACTCTTTTGCCCTTTCTGGGGCCATGAAGGGTTAGCAGGCGCTCAGTCGATGTCCTCGATGATCTCGCCGTACGGTATGGACTCGTCCAGGTGGGCTTGGTGGCCGGTGGGTCCCCGGTTGTAGGTGATTCGGACCCCGTGGCGTTCGTCGGCGGCTGATTGCAGGAGGACGGGCCGAACGGCGTCGATGACGTGCTGGTCCTGGGCGGCGAGGTACTTCTGATAGGCGGCTGGTAGCTGATGCATGGCAAAAGGATAGACCTCGGAGGGCTGCATGGGGAGGGGTCCCCATTGCGGCCCTGGACAGGTCAGGCTTCGATAGAGTGGCCCATGCAGGCGGAAGCACTGATGCCCGGATTTTTGGCCGGCCGCCTGCCGGGAGACGTCAGACGCCAGCGAGGGGACCACGAGTGCAACAGACTACTGCCACGGCCGGCATCGACGCACCGGACATGGCCCGTGCCCAACAACTCGTGGGCAGCATCATCCGGAGTTTCGAGAACAAAGTGGTGGGCCAGTCCAGGCTCCGCGAGACGTTGGTCATCGGCTTGTTGACGGGCGGCCACGTGCTGCTTGAAAGTGTGCCGGGCCTTGCCAAGACCACGGCCGCCCAGGCCATCGCGGAATCGGTCAGTGCGGAGTTCCGCCGGATCCAGTGCACTCCGGACCTGTTGCCCAGTGACATCGCAGGCACGCAGATATTCGATGCTGCCAAAGGAACCTTCATCACGCAGCTGGGCCCGGTCCACGCCAACATCGTGCTCCTGGATGAGATCAACAGATCCAGCGCGAAGACCCAGAGTGCCATGCTCGAGGCCATGCAGGAACGGCAGACCTCCATCGGTGGCGAGTCTTACCCTTTGCCGCAG
Source organism: Paenarthrobacter sp. CCNWLY172 (assembly GCF_037402035.1). NCBI lineage: Bacteria > Bacillati > Actinomycetota > Actinomycetes > Micrococcales > Micrococcaceae > Paenarthrobacter > Paenarthrobacter sp. CCNWLY172. The sequence continues at coordinate 4,737 of NZ_JBBEGB010000014.1, read as the reverse complement.
CCGTTCCTGGTGCTGGCTACACAGAACCCGATCGAGCAGGAAGGGACGTACCGGCTCCCCGAAGCCCAAATGGACCGCTTCATGCTCAAGGACGTCCTGGACTACCCGAGTCCGGCCGAGGAAGCCGAAGTCATCCGCCGGATTGACGCCGGTGTGTTCGATGCCGACCAGAAGCCGCCGGCTGCTGCCTCACTGGACGCTGTTGTCCAGGTCCAGAACCTCGTGCGACGGGTCTACATCGACCCCGCGATCGTCAGGTACATCGTGGGCCTTGCCTACGTCACCCGCAATGCTTCCCAATATCTGGAGCCCAAGCTCGCCAACCTGGTGGAGTTCGGCGCCAGCCCCAGGGCCAGCATTGCCTTCAGCCAGGCAGCCAGGGCCCTGGCCTTGCTGAACGGCCGAGACCACGTCATTCCCGAGGACGTCAAAAACCTCGCCCACCGGATCCTGCGGCACCGCATCATTCTCGGGTTCGATGCTGTGGTTGAAGGCGTCCCGGTGGAAACTGTCATTGATGCCGTCGTGGCGTCTGTCCAGACACCGTAGCGGGGACTACGCGTGCCCAGCCTGCTTCGCCGGGTTAAGTCGAAGATGTTCATCTTCGCCCACCGGAGGACACTGACCCTGCTCGATGGTGAATACGGCTCCGTTTTCACAGGCCGCAGCCTGGACTTTGATGAACTGCGGGCCTACGTTCCTGGAGATGAAGTCAGGGATATTGATTGGAAAGCCACCGCACGGCACGGATCGCCCCTGGTCAAGCGGTATGTGGCGGTTCGCCGTCACTCGGTGCTGTTGCTGGTGGATACCGGACGGACCATGGCTGCCCAGGCTTTGTCTGGTGAATCCAAGAAGGACATCGCTGTGCAGGCAGCCGGAGTGCTGGGGTATCTGGCGTGTCGCCACGGTGACGACGTCGGCCTCCTGCACGGGAACGAGACCACAACCCGGTATGTACCTCCCCGCAGCGGCGAGGAGCACCTGGAACGCTTGCTGCAGGAGGTCGATGCGGGCGTCGTCCTGGACGGGCCGCCCAGTTCCCTCTCGGAGCAACTCGACTACGTCCTGAGATACCTGAAGGGACGCCTGCTCGTGGTTGCCGTGACGGACGAGTTCATGCCCGATGCCCGTACTGAGGGGCTGATGCGCAGGCTTCGGGCCAGGCACGAAGTCCTGTGGCTGACAGTGCGGGACGCGAACCTCACACCGGTGGCAGACAAAGGTGCCACGAACAGTACGGATGTGGGCACCGGGCAGGGAATCCCCGCGCTGCTGGCCGCCGACAGCAAGATCCAGGCAGCCTATGAAGCTGCCATGGTGGAACGCGGAGAACGTCGCAGCTCCATCTTCCGCCGATTGGGCATAGCCGAGGAACAAACCTCAGGCAGTGCGGACGTCCTGCCTGCCGTCTTTGCACTCCTTGAGAAGCACCGTTCGGGTGGGCCAACTGCCAGGGGTTCCGGTGGAGGTGGCAATCGTGCAGGATGATGCCGGCTTCTACGCGCCACTGCAGTATCAGCCGCAATGGTTCTGGGCCGGCCTGCTGATAGTGGTGGTGGTGGGTGCTTGGTATGCCTGGATCTTCCGGCCCATTCGCCGGAGACCACCAGCCGGACAAGGACCGCCACAGCAGGACCTGGACGCCCTGCGTTCTGCGTGCCTCGCGGCCATCAACGCCACAGCAGAAGACGCCGACGCCGGACGGATACCAGTGCGCGACGCCCACCAAAGACTTAGCTTCCTCGTGCGGGAGTTCGCCGGGGCAGCCACGGGGCTACCCGTCACGTCCATGACGCTGGAAGATCTCCGCCGCCAAGGTCTCGAGGAACTTGCTGAAGGAATCGCGGGCATCTACCCCAACGAATTCTCCCGTGTGCCAATCCACCCCGTGGGGCACTCAGCAGAGGCTGCGCGACAGGTGGTGATCGGATGGAACTGAGCTACTGGTGGATCCTTCCCCTTGCCGCAGCAGCGGTGGCCATCAGCGCCTGGCTGTACCGCCGTCGTCGTCCTCCACGGACCCGGCCCGTCGCGCACGGTGACCGCCTGACCGACCTGCCGGAGTACCAGCACGCACTACGCAGGTACCGGCTGCGGCTGATGGTGTCAGTGGCGCTCGGTGTCGTATTCCTCGCCGCCACCGCTACGGCTGCCGCCCGGCCCGTCCTGCGCGCCACGGAGCAACCGGAAATCCGGAACAGGGACATCGTGCTCTGCCTGGACGTGTCCGGATCCATGACCAGCACCGATGCCGCCATAGCCACCGTGTTCCAGGAACTCGCCAAGGAATTCGACGGCGAGAGGATCGGCATGGTCATCTTCGACAGCAGCAGCGTGCAACTCTTTCCCCTCACGGACGACTACGACTACGCCGCCGAACAGCTCGCCGAAGCCAAGGAAGCCTTGGACAGCGGGGCAGGATCCTTCTTCGACGGCACGTGGAACGGCGCAGGCTCCTCGCTGATCGGCGACGGCCTGGCGTCCTGCGTGCAGAGCTTTCCCGATGACGCAGGCGCCACCGATGCCCAGCGCTCGCGGTCCGTGGTGTTGGCCACTGACAATTTCCTCTCCGGCGAGCCGATCTTCAGCCTGCAGGAAGCAGCAGCACTGGCAGTCGACAAAAATGTGAAGGTCTATGCCCTGAACCCCAGCGACATGGACTACGGCAACCAACCTGATGAACCCGGTGCCCAACTCAGGGCTGCCGCTGAGGGTACCCAGGGCGCCTACTTCACCGTGGACGGCGCTGAGGCCGTGCCGGGCATTGTGGGGAAAGTGCAGGAAACAGAAGCCACCAGCTACCGGGCAGCTCCTCAGTCGGTAGTAGCCGATGCTCCCGCCTGGCCGCTCGGGATCGCCCTGCTTGCCGGAACGGGCATGCTGGTGCTCGGATGGAGGCTGGAACCATGACGTTCGCACCGGTCTTTCCATGGCCCCTGTTGGTCCTGGCCTTCGCCGCCATGCTGATGTTCACCGTGCTGGCCCTGACACGGAACGCGAGGCCGGCAGCGTTGCGGGGCGCCGCCGTCGTGCTTCTGCTCCTTGCCGCGCTCCGGCCGGGTTGGCCCGGTGGACAGGCCAACACCGCCACCGCGGAGATGGACGTCTTCTTCGTGGTGGACACCAGCACCAGCATGGCAGCCGAAGACTACAACGGCTCTACTACCCGCCTGACGGGGGCCCAACGTGATGTCATGGCGATAGCCAAGGAGCTCGCCGGTGCCAAATTCTCCCTGATCACGTTCGACAACCAGGCCACCGTCCGAATGCCCCTCACCCGCGACGCCACCGCGCTGCAGACTGCCATGACCACGCTCCAACCCCAAAACGCCCGATACGCCAAGGGAAGCAGCGTCACCGGTGCGGCACAGCTCCTCAAAGATCGGCTTGCCGCGGCCAAGGAGCAACACCCGGGCCGGCCCGCTCTGGTCTTCTACGCCGGCGATGGCGAGAACACCAGCGCCGAGCGGCCAGCTGCCATGGACGCCGCCAACGTAGCCGGGGGAGCAGTCCTTGGATACGGCACCCCTCAGGGAGGACGCATGAAGGAAACCCCGGATGCCGACGCCGGCTACCTCAAGGACCGCAGCTCCGACACCACGCAGGACGCCGTTTCACGCATCGACGAAGACCAACTCCGCGCTATCGCCGAGCAACTCCGCCTCCCCTACGCACACCGGACCGGGACAGAGCCGCCGTCGGACATGCTTGCAAAAGCCCAGCCAGGTGTCCTCACTATCAGCGACGCGGACACCCCCGGACGCATTGAGCTCTACTGGCTCCTCGCCCTGGCTGCCTTCCTGCTGGCATTGCACGAACCACTGCGCCACCCCGCCGCACTCCTGAACCTCCGGCCTGCAGCAGCAAAGGAGCGTACCCCATGACCCACGACGTACGACGACGGCGACTCCGCCTTGCGCTGTGGTCCGCGCCGGCGGCCCTGCTGGCGCTCGCAGTTGCCGCGAAACTCCTGGGTGTGGGCGTCCTGGGTGGTGCAGCCGCGGAGTCCTACGCAGCCGGTCAGGAAAATGACGTTGCCCGGGCTGCCTCCTGGCTCCATGTAGCCAACTTCGTGGAGCCGCACAAGGCGTCGTTCGCCTCCGGGGACGCCCGGGTGCTGGCCGGTGACTTCGCCGCTGCACGGGAAGAGTTCGAGACGGCTTTGCGGCTCGGCCCAGGTGATGACGAGTGCAAAGTCCGGGTCAACCTTGTCCTGAGCATCGAGAAATTGGGGGACGCGGCAGGGGACGGTGACGCTGCGGCCCGGCTGCTTGCGGAAGGACTTGCTGTCGCCGAAGCATCACCGCCGCAATGCCATGCTGTTGGTCCCGCCAACGCCGCAGGGGAGGGCGCAGCCCTTGACGCGGCGGAGGACCGGCTCACGAACAAAATCGCCGAAGGAAAGACGCAACGCGGCACGGCGCAGCAGCCTTCCGGGGAATCCCCGTCCACGCCTCCACAGGAACAGCTCAAACAGTTGGAGGAGAGCGCGCAACGAGCCCAACGGGAACGCTCGGAGGGGCAGGAACGCGGAGAATACCTGCGCAGTCCTGACGATGGCCCTCGCGTTGACAGGCCATGGTGAACGTATGGGTGAATAAAGTTCACGAATCCTTGGACTCACATCGGACAACAGCGACGGCGGCCGGTCACCATAAGGGCCGGTTCTAGCGGTCGTTGCAACACCCAGAATTTTTGGGAGTTGCAACGACCGTGTCGTCTTTAAAGAAGGTA